>JANRKX010000091.1:0-217219 GCA_033763255.1 Acidobacteriota bacterium
TGTTGTTGGTCAGAGTCAGACCGCTCCAGGTCGTGTTGGTCGGATTGCCGGTGACCGGAGAAGCATCCACAGTGCCGTTGATGGCGTTGTCGCTGATGCGCTGAATCGTGCTGTTGGTCAGCACTAAACCTCCGCTGACCGTTCGACCGTGAATGGCGTCGGCTCCGCTGTGGGTTTGCAGCGCGTCGGTGGCGTCGTTGGTCGCCGTGATGTCCTGAATAATCATGTAATTCAGCGAGATCAATCCGCTGGTGGTGTTGAGCACGACTCCGTCGTTATTCAATATGTTTTGAATGGTTCCGCCACTGCCTGCGCTGCCGGTTCCAGCGACGGTGACGGGGCCGGTCAAATTGGTCAGAACCATTCCGTTGGTACAGCGATTGGCCGAAACGCTGGTGAAGGTGGCGGTCGGGTTGCCGTTGTTCAGATTCACGGCTGCCCCACAATTCCCGGCCATTCCCGCGTCACTGGTGATGCTGATTTCACTGGCTGTCAGGCTGCCGAAACCATTGCCGATCAGCGCCGCGCCAGTTGTATTGGCTCCTGAAGAATTTGCTTCCAGATTAAAGCCGCGAAGAGTATTGCCTTGACCCAGCGTCAGATTGTTTCCGCCCGCATTGTTGCTGACGCGAATCACAGGGCGCGTGCCGCTGGTCGCCGGCAGCGCATCGCTGTGTAACGGCGGCGTCAGCCCGGTGAAGCTCGCCAGCGTGACGGTCATTCCCTGACCGCCGAGCTTTTGGTTATTGAGGAGCGTCAACGGTCCCGTGTAATTGGCGCCTGCCAACCGATAGACGAAGATGTTGTCGCCCACCGCCGGATTGTTGCCCGTGCCGTTGTTGAGGGCTTGGAATGCAGCAACTGAAGAAAATGGATTGGTCAATCGTCCGCAGCCTGCTGCCAGCGTCGTGCAAGCCGCCGCGTTGTTGTCAATAAACCAGATCATTCCGCTGACGGTGAATGTCACCGTGCCGGTGTCCATCTTGCCGTTGGGGTTGTGCGTGATTGTGTAAGTAAAGCTGTCTGGGCCTGTATAACCTGGCGGTGGGTTGTAGCTAAAACTGCCGTCGGCATTGACTGCGACGTTGCCGCCTTGCGCCGAAGTGGTGGGCGCGCCGGTCACGCTGATCGTTCCCGTGCCTTGTGGGTTGACATCGTTGGCCAACAAGCCGCTTCCGACCGGCACTTGAATGCGCACGTTGCCGAGTACGTCGTAAGCATCATTGGTGGCAATCGGCGAAGCCGTAGCCGTGCCGACGAGCGTTAGGTCGCCATTGAGTTGATCTGTAAAAATCACATTCAAGGCATCATTGCCTGCGCCAGGAGCCGCCGAGTTGCTAACCACAACCGAATACATCAGCGTGTCGCCAGGATTGACGAACCCATTGCCGTTTACATCAGTCCCCAACGTGGCTGATTTCGTCGCCGTAATCATTGGCGCAAACATCGGAGTAAAGTTGAACGCTTCACCAGCACGGAAATTAAGAGCGTCGGATAGCGAAGGTTGTATCACTCTGGGCGAACCAGAGTAGTTGCCCAATTCGCGCTTTGGCTCTTTGGTTTCTTTCGTTGCGGGGGCTTGCTGGCGAGGTGTCTGTGCTAACCAAGCTCCGGATGTTGCAAGAGCGCTCATCGAAAACCACATGATAGGGAATAACAGCATTCCCGACACTATCACCAACATTGAGATATAGATGCGTTTCATAACTTAAATCCCCGAAGAGTCCGGTGTGTGCAGACCCTTGATTTTTGCGCTGACGACACGTTTTTTAGCGCCGGTCTTCAGGCAGTAATTTGAACTTCTGAGAATAGTTCGCCGCTAGCCAAGCAGCACACGAGCGCCGCGTCATTTTTACAAATCGAATTTTGGGAAAGTGGTTGTTTGAAGATGGCGGATTGTTAAAGCAGTGAGGCTTGCAATCGCTATCTTCAATTTATGTGTTCGACCCTAACATCCCAGCGAGCAAGAAAGCTTCCTGCATACTTGTGAGCCGATGTGAGTGAAAAACAGGAAGCTGAAAAAGGAAGCCAGAGTTTATTTTGCAGTGAAAAAACTGTCAATAAGTCTGGCTGCAAAATTAAGCTTTGCCGTTTACGGCTTCGATATATGTTTTCGGCCAGAACCCTTGCCAGTCGCAATAATTGCGATAGTGAGTTTCAAGGCGTTCCATCTCTTCGTCGTTACTCGAAGCAGTTGGATTAGGCCAAATGTCGTGCCATCCGACGGTGAATCGTTTTCCTGTGAGTGGTTGCCATGTAAAAGCGTCGGCTTCGATAATTTCGACTTTATTGGGATAACGCGATTGAATGTACGGCGCGACGAGCCGTATGACATCAGGCGAAAATTCGATGATGGTAATTCGACTGACCGGACTGTTTGCCGGGCGCAGCATTGCTTCAGCAATCAGGCCAAGCCCCAAGCCGGTAATCAATATCTCGCCGCCTCGCGTTAGCGCCTGTTCGATCCCTTGTCGTTGCGTCCACCATTCATCGTAAAAATCCGTCATGAATTGTTCATGACCGCGACTTAGGCCAGTGTAAGTTCCAGGCCGGAACTTGAAACAGTTCGGCCTGGAATCCTGATCTGGGTCATATTCCCGTTCGGGAATGACAATCCTTTCGACCGACCACTCGCCCGATTTCCCCAAGGGAACCTCAGAATGAAAGTATTCCGGTGAAGTTTCCATGGTAAATTAGGTTCGTGGCGGAAAAACACCCTGAAGCGCGATACAGAAGTAAAACGTCAGGTAAGGTTGCATATTGTTATGCGGTTGATCGCCGCCTGCCGGAGCGAGCGTGTTGTCGTTCATTTGAGCAAGTGGGCTTGCTGTTGTGATGAACATATTGTTACCGCGCCCGCCTGATTTAGCGATCATTCTTCCGTTCGGCACGTTGTTGTCCGCCGGATCAGTCGAAACTCTCATCGCGTGTGAATGCGAAGGAATTTCCGATTCAAGCAACGAAACCGTTTCCGAACCACCGGTTTCGCCAATATCGTGCAAAGACAAGCCTGGTCCTTGCCCCCAGAACATCGGAGCACGGCCTTGTAAATCCGGTAGCGCGAAATTGGATTTGCCGTTGCCGCCATAAGTCGTGCCAAGCAACGAGAAAAGCGCTGTGTTTTGCGAAAGAGGCAGCAATTGCCCGTCGCACCAAGCCCAGCCTTTGGGCGCAAAGTTGAAGGGGAAAATACGTATTTCAGCCACAAAAGGGTCTGCCATAAAAGTTCTCCTGATTGTTTGCCTGTGAAGATCCGAAGATCGAAATTTTGCTGTCTGCAACTTTTGCTCAATCGGCTTTTTAAGTCGGACTTGGGAAAATTCCGTAGAGCGAAATGATGAAGCTCACGCAAAGATAGGGTTGCATGTTTGAATGCGGTTGCGACCCTCCTACTGAGCTAATAGCCTGTGGCGCCAGATTCACCGCAACAGCGCTGCTGTTGTAAATGCTGGCCGTAGGTTGCGCGGTGAGCGCTCCGCCCGGATTGTTATTGTTCGGAGCCGCTGCCGATGCCAGCATTGGGTGGCTATGCGCGGGAATTTGGCTGACCGTCAGCGTGATCTCTTCAGCGCCACCGGTTTCTGCCAGAATGAATCCATTACCTTGGTGGATTGGAATACGACCGCGCAGGTCGGGCACAGCGAACGTGCTTTGTCCGTCTCCGCCATAAGTCGTGCCAATCAGGTTGAAGAGCGTTTCGTACTCTGAGATGGGCAACAATGATCCATCACAGAAATTCCATCCTGCTGGCGCGAAATTGCCGCCGAACATTCTGATTTCGCCTACATAAGGTTGTGCCATATTTGTTTCTCCTTTTTAGCTCGGGCTTGGGAAGATCCCCTGAAGCGCGATACAGAAATTCAGCGTCAGGAAGGGTTGCATGTTCAAGTGGGCTTGCGATCCGCCGGTATTCGTCACAGACCCGGCAGCCAACGCTACCAACGAAGTCGGAGCTGTGGAATAAACCTGCCCCAAGGCGGTTGAAGTCTGCGCCAGCAATCCATTAGTTGGGTCAGTTGTCGTAGCAAGCGTATTGTTGCCATTGGCGACGTGCGTATGAGTAGGCAACTCACCAATGGAAAGTGTGTGAGCCTGTTCGCCGCCGCGTTCGCCAAGCGTATGCCCGCTGCCGACGTGAATCGGCGTGTTGCCTTGCAGGTTTGGCAGAGCGAAATTCACACGGCCATCGCCGCCGAAAGTCGTTCCAAGCAAACTAAAGAGACCTTGGTTCTGGTTGATAGGGAGTAACTGGCCGTTGCAAAGCGCCCAACCTCTGGGCGCAAAGCCAAACGACATGATTCTGATTTCAGACAGGAAAGGTTCTGCCATTATTTTGTCTCCTGTGATTGGTGATTGTACTGACAGGCAAGAGAGTCACCTGCCAATGAATCACTGCTTCATGATGGAAATTCATTTGGAAGCCAAGACTGACTAATCGGCCAAAAAACGCGAAGAAACGTCATTTGACCAACCAGGCAAACCGGCTGTAATCAATTTTTGGAAACGTAATGAGTGATACAGAGTCCGTCAGGCAGACCGTTTTGCCTTCTGGACGGGGCGAACATGCTAACTATGTGGTACTAAGTTGGGTGACAGACTTTACTCTGTCAGTTTGATAAGGCGGGGTGATTCTAGGTGTGAGGCAGAACCAAGTCAATGCTGGTTTGAAACTTTTTTAGCAACTTCTGGCTCAAAGGCAAAGGATTATGGCTGTGGAAGTTTTTGAGCAATAAAGACGGTAATAAGCAAAAGGCTCAAAGCGTGTTTTGGTCGAGACCGAACCACGCTTTGAGCCAGAAATTTTGCAGTAGAGTCTTACTTCGGCATCTTGTCGCCGCGTCGAATCAGCGTATGAAGAACGCCTTTTTCGTCGCGGTGGAAGATGGCGACGTTGGCTCTGATTTGTCCGTAAAAAACGACTTCGCCTCGGTCGTTAATTCCGGGTTGGGTGAATTGATTGAACATTTCGTTCTCGTCTTTGGCTCCCGGAATTTTCTGGTCAACCATGGCGATCGGCTCAATGCCTTTTGCGGTTTTGATGAACATTCCTCGACTGCGTCCGCCCATCAAGCCGATAAAGGCGATTTCACCGCGCGCATTGACCGCCGGAGACAGAAAGTCTTCAAATTTGCCGCCGCCCGGAGCCGGATCGCCTTTTTTGGCAATGATCTGAACAGGGCCATTAACTGGTTTGAAAAACAGCGCACGTCCCGCAATCGGGCCATCGTAAAACCCGGAAAAGGCCACATCGCCCTTGTTGTTTATCGCCGGAGTTCGATTGCCGAAACCCAGATAGTTAGTGCCTTTGACCGGCGAAGGGCGACCGACATAAGCGATCAATTCCAAACCCTTCGGACGTGAAACGAAGATTCCGCTTTTTTCGCCGATTCGCGCCATGAAGGCGATTTCATTCAGGTCATTAACCGCAGTCGGGTAGTAATGCTCGGAAAAGGTTTCTTCGCCGCCTGTGACGCCGACTTTCTGGCCGCTACGCACCACCAAGCGCAATTCGCCGTTTTCGACCATAAAGATGCCTTTGCCGTCCGGGTCGCTGTACATTCCCACAAACGCCGAAACGCCTTTGGAATTTGTCGAGGCATTGCTGAAGCCGCTGAAGTGCGATGGCATTTTGGGGACTTCATCGCCAAGCTTGACCAGTGTTTTCAGCCCTTGAGCGTTTTTAAGGTACAGGCCACCGTTATTTGATTTGGCTGCGTAACCGGCAGGATCGTTGGGATCAATTGTCGTGACAACCGGTTTGAGCGTAGCAGTTCCAAAGCTGGAATAGAAAGTCAGGTCGCCGTTGTCGTTAAAGGTCGGCATGCCGAATCCATAAATCGGCTGAGCCAGATTGCTGGATTTTTCGCCTTCGCGTGTGATTTTCCAGCTTCCATTTGGCTGACGAACAAAGATGGCTTGGCCGGAACTATTCTGGGCATCGCCTTTATTGAACAACCCTAGAAAAACGATTTCGCCTTTGTTGTTGATGAGCGGGAACCGGAAATTGCCGAAATCTTCCGGCGTGATGACAATTTCCGCCGGGGCTTTTTCGGTAATTGTTCTGGCAGTGACGGCAACCGGGCCGTCTTGATCCGCCAATGGTTGTTTGTTGACGGATTGTTGCTGAGCGCTGGTGTTGAACCCAATCAAAGCTGCACAAAAAAAACCAAGCACTAGAAGAGAAAAAAACTGAAATTGACGATTACGCATAATGAATGTCTACCTCCGAATCACGTATCACAAAAATTAAGTTGAGGAGTGAGGGCGCGGTTTGGAACTTCGTTCAAGTTGTTTACATTTGAGGGCATTACTAAGTCTTACTCAGCGCGTGATTGATCGCGCCTTCCGCCCATTGCCGGAAATCTCCACGAAGCCCGGCCAGACTGTCCACGATCTTTCCATCTTTTCCAAAGATGAACGTCTGCGGGATCGGTACGCGCGGGCTTCCGCCATTGGCCGCGTTGAATTTCATGAACATGTCTTGCGGAGAAAAGCCTACGCGGTAGTTCATTGAAAACTGTTGGATGAACATTTCTACGCGGTTGCGTTCCATCTGCGGGTCTTCCACAGTCAAACCGATGATTTCGACGCCTTTGTCTTTGAACTGATTGTGCAAGGCGATCAAATCGGGAATTTCCCGGCGACACGGGCCGCACCAGGTCGCCCAAAAATTGACCAGCACGACTTTGTTGTTGCCGACCAGGTCGCCAAACTTGACGTTGCTGCCTTTCAACATGGCCAGATTGACAGCGTTGACGCTTTCGTCCAGTTTGCCGCGAGGATTTGCCGGTGGGCGGTAACTGCTGCTGCCGGGCGATTGAGCTTTATTCATCACGCTGCTTTCCGAACAGCCAGCCAGAATCAGCATCGCCAACAGCAACGTGAGCAAGCCAAACCGGCGAATAGTCAACGAAGAATTTATCGGGATTTGAAACATTCGAACTTTCTGCTTTCTGGTTCGGTGAAGTTAAAATGTCGTTCGCGGTTGGGACTTTAGGCTTCAGCGAATCCTGATTGCGAACGCGGGTATCGGAAACGGGCTGTATGATAGCCTGCTGTTTCCAACATTGACAACCGGCGAAATTCCCAGTGAAGGAAGAAGTTTTTTTCACTGCCCAACTTCTTTGCGCGGAGTTACGGCTTCGGCTACGGCAGAGTTCAACATTTCTCTGCCAATTCGCGTGTTGTATCCGATCAGGCGTTTAACCAGTTTGCCGTCCGTGCCGAACACGAAGGTTTGCGGTATTCGCATCGCCGCTGAACCGCTGTTGAATGCCAGATAGAGTTGTTCCGATGCAAAGCCCACGTTGTAAGTCATGCCGTACTCTTTAACGAACGACTTCACGCGATTACGTTGAGTTTCATAATCTTCGGTCGTCAATCCGATGACGATCAATCCATCTTTGCGATATTGGTCGGCGAGTTCGATCAAGTGAGGGATTTCCTGCCGACACGGCCCGCACCAGGTCGCCCAAATATCCAGCACAATGGGTTTGCCAGACGTTAGCAGCTTGTTCAATTCCAGCTTCTTGCCATCCAGAGTTCGGACGATGAATTTTTCCGCTTTGATTTGATCGAGCGAGGGTTCGGCGGGAAGTTGGGCAGAGACAGGTAAACTGAAAACGACCAGCGACACTGTTACAGCCAGCCAGAAAAAACTCTTCGATAACTTCATTCTTTATGCTCCTTCTTTAGCGGGGGCTTCGTCCAGTATTTCGGCCTGCGCTGCCGAGTGTTTTGATTGAATTCGGGAATTGCCGGGCCAGCTCCTAGTGCCGCAACTTCGGCTCGTTGATCGGCGGCCAAACCTTCGCTGACTTTGCGGCGCAATCGTTCGCTACGTTCGGCGGCCACATGTTCCACCAGCATCATCATGCGAAACCATGATGATTCCAAATCGTCGGCCAGCCGCGAAATTTGCGTGATGTCATACGGCACGGCAACTTCAGCAATTCCCAGCCGGGCAAAGACGCTCAGATAACGAGCCGTCGCAAGATCAGGGCAGAGAAGTCGCCGTTTCCCGATTTTCAATTCCACGCCGAGCAACGTGTGCATCACTTCGACGGATGTTTTTTTTGCCGTAGCTTCCAATTTGTAACTGCGCGTGCGGGTTGTGCGAATGCGGTCGCGGTAAATCGCTGAAATGAGTTGGTCGCCCATCAACTGTTTGACCTCTGCGGCCAGATCGTCTGCTTTGATTGCGCGTTCGGCCATCAGAGTTTCTCGTTCAAAGCATCGGCGACGGTGTGAACATCTTTGTCGCCACGCCCGGACAAATTGACCAACACGATTTGCTCCGGCGACAAACGCGGAGCCAGCTTCACGACTTCGGCAATCGCGTGCGAAGACTCAAGCGCCGGAATGATTCCTTCCAGCTTCGACAACAACTGAAACGCCGCCAAAGCTTCGTCGTCGTTGGCGAAGACGTATTCGGCTCGGCCAGTGTCGTGCAAATGAGAATGTTCCGGCCCCACGCTCGCGTAATCCAATCCGGCTGAAATCGAATGAGTCAGCGAAACCTGGCCTCGATCATCCTGCAAAACGTAGCTCCGGGTTCCCTGCAACACGCCGATTCGTCCGCCGCCTTCTTCCAAAAACCTGGCCGCGTGTTCGCCCAGCGAAAGCCCGCGCCCGCCAGCTTCGACGCCAATCATCCTGACCGATTCGTCGTTCAGGAAATCGTAAAACAACCCCATCGCGTTGCTACCGCCGCCGACGCAAGCGACCAAATAATCCGGCAGCCGCCCGGTTCGTTCCAGCATTTGCGCGCGAGCTTCGCGGCCAATCACGCTCTGAAAATCGCGCACCATCATCGGGTAAGGATGCGGACCGAGAACCGACCCAAGCAGATAATGCGTGTCGCCAACGTTCGTCACCCAATCGCGCAGAGCTTCGTTGATCGCATCTTTCAAAGTCCGGCTGCCGGATTCAACACCAACGACTTTCGCGCCCAGCAACCGCATGCGAAAGACATTCAACGCCTGCCGCCGCATGTCTTCGGTTCCCATGTACACGACGCATTCCAAGCCCGCCCAAGCGCAGACCGTCGCCGTAGCCACTCCGTGCTGACCGGCTCCGGTTTCGGCGATTATGCGGCGTTTGCCCATTCGCTTGGCCAACAGAATTTGCCCCAGCGCGTTGTTGATCTTATGAGCGCCGGTGTGGTTCAGGTCTTCGCGCTTCAGGTAAATTTGCGCGCCGCCCAAATGCTGAGTCATCCGTTCAGCAAAGGTAATTGGCGTAGGCCGCCCAACAAATTCGCGCAGCAAACGATGAAACTCTTCCTGAAAAATCGGATCGTCTTTGGCCACGGCGTAAGCGGTTTTCAATTCATCCAGCGCGTACATCAATGTCTCCGGCACAAAGCTGCCGCCGTAAGGCCCAAAGTGTCCGCTGGAATCCGGCAAGGCGGAAAAATTCATTTGATCGTCTCCATCTCCTGTTTCAATTGATTCAATCGGTTGGCGTCTTTGACACCCGGCGAGCTTTCAACGCCGCTGTTCACATCCACAGCAAATGGTTCAACAGAGCGAATGGCTTCGGCGATGTTTTCCGGCGACAAGCCGCCTGCCAAAAACAACCGGGTCAGCTTCGCCGCTTCACTCGCCACTTCCCAATTCGCAGTCTTGCCCGTGCCGCCGTAAAGATTCTTATCGAACGCATCCAACAGAATCGCCCAAGCCGGATAATTCAAAACCTGCTGAGCGTCGAAACCTTCGCCAACTCTCAAAGCCTTGATGACTCGCTCGGCTCCGACCGCCGCGCAATAAGCAGCGTCTTCGTCACCGTGAAGCTGCGCCAACTGCGCGCCGCTGGCATTCAGAATTTTCAGCACGTCTTGCGGCTGAGCTTCGTTGACAAAAATACCGACGGTCGTAATTTCGCGTGGAAGTTTTTCGATGATCGCTCGCGCAACTTCAGGCGCAACATAGCGTGGGCTTTTGCAGTAAAAGTTGAAGCCCAAAAACTCCGCGCCGCATTCAATCGAAGCGAGCGCGTCTTCGAGCGAAGTGATGCCGCAGACTTTCAGTTTGGGTGTCATAGTCGTTACAGCTTTGCCATAGGCTAACGCCCGCGTCTGATCGGTTCGCGCTTACCGCCAACCTGCCGAGCAACGGCGAATTCAACGGCGCGGCTTTCGCGGCCTTGTGCGTTGACGACGTAAACCTGCGCGCGTCCCGGTTGCAGGCTGCCGGGCAATTTGACCGTAATTTCCGTTGGAGATTCGCTCCAGTTGGCGTCGTGCGCTGCGGTGAAGCGTTGCGCGCCCTGCTCGAAGACAACCGTATTGCCGCCAGTCGAAAACCTGCCGCCGGGAATGGCAATCACGCTGTCTACCGGAATGTTTTGACCGCCGGTGTCGCGGTTTGTAATCGGGCGGAACTCGGCAATTTTCGGCGGCCCGGCAGTTTTCTCGGCGTAAGCCTGAATCGGCCAGGTATTCGATTCGTCGCCTTCGGCATCCCTGACGATGATCGCCGTGAAGCGGCTGGAAATCAGTTGCGCTGGCATCTTGAAGGTAATCCTTTCAGGAGATTCTTCAATCACATCGGCGCGCGGGATGATGAACCTGGACTTTACCTGCTGTTCGGTTTGCTGCTCGACTATGACTGTGTTGCCGGTCGGCGCGAACCTGAAACCGAACAGCCTGACCATGCCGCCCGGATAAAACTCATTCAAGGCGCGTTCGTCTTCGGCGGCATAAAGAAAGGGACAGGCGGCGCAGGTGATGAACGTGAAGTGAGCCTGCGATTCAACGCCGTCCTTGTCGCTGACGTAAATCGCCACAAAGCCCGGCCTTAATCCTTTTGGGAAAGATGTAGTAATGCGCGACGGCGATTCGCTGAAGTTCGCGGCTTCGTCGCGCGGTAGTAGGTACTGGTAAATTCCTTGCTCGATGTTGACCTTGTTGCCAATCTCCGAAAACGGCGTCGTCATGCCTGCCGCGTCAATCTGCAAGACGCTGTCCAAATGAAGCTCCGGCTCGCCAGTGCTTTTATTCACCACGCCCACAGGATCGCGGCGAATAAACGGACCAGCAGTCCATTTCGGCGCTTCCCGTCCGGCCAACCTGCTTTTGAACACTTCGCCGGCCCGCGTCAGGGTGAAAATTCCATGCCGCGAGCGAATCAACCCGAAGCCATTTTCGATGACGTAAAACAACGGGCCGTTATCAATGACCTGCCAGAAAACCGCGTACGAAACCTGGAATGCGTCGGGCGCTTCGACCGCGTCAAAGATTTCGTTGACGAAATTGGCGACTGTCGTTTCGCTCCACCGCATGCGAGGCATGCCGAATTCGCCGATGATGAAGTTGGCTTCGACAACATCCGGTCGCCGTTCGCGCACTTTCGAGAGCGCAAAATTCAAGTCATTTTTGAGCGCATCCTTGTAACTTGCGTCCAGTCCCTGGTTCTTCACGTCCAGCGTCCACCACGCCGAAAGCGAGTAATAATCCACGTCCACGCGCGGCGCGACGTAATCAATCACACAACGATTCTCCAGCGGGTCCTGGCGCAGGGGATCGGCGACAGGCGTCCCGCAAGGCTTGCCGGTTTTCGGGTCGCGCACCAGCGTGAATTCCAGGCCGCTGAAAAGCTTCGCCGAACTCGAAGCGTTGCGCCCGCGCGTCAGCTTGACGCCGTCAGCGCGCGATTGAATCCAGGCGGTGTAGGCGTCCCAAATGCTTTGCTTGTTCTCGTAACCCGACATCGCATTGTCGCCTTCCCAGTTGAGGATGATGAAAGTCTTGCCCGCGAATTTCGGATTGCCGAGCAGGTAATCGCCCAGCCGCGCAATTTCGTCGCGCACAGAGTTGTATTCTTCCTGCGTGTAACCGTCTGTCCAGCCGCTTTCAACTTCAGTTGAAGATTTGACGGTCAGCATGATGGTTTTGAAGCGCGGATCGCTGAACAGTTTGTCGTAGGCAGGACTCGCAGCAGCTTGCGCCAGGTCGTCGTTCATTTCGCCAACCGCGTAAATGTCGCCCGGCATCGCCACGCGAATCGTCCGCGAACCGATTTCGGCGATCTTGTCCGCCGCCCAATTCAACCGATCCACCGGGCCGCCAGCCGGATAAGCCGCGTAATCCACGCCCCAGTTGTAAATCCCGAACCGGTCGCGGCGATCAGTGGGCGGCGACGGAACCGGCGCGCTCTGCTGGCCAAAAGTCGTTACGCTGCTTGAACCCAAGACCGCGGCCAGTAGCGCCAGCCACAGCCCCTTCTGGAGTGAAGAGCGATAATTCCTGCTCTTTGTCATTACTGCTTTGCTCCTTTTGGGGAAAGTTTGTTGTTCAATTGTTGGCGATCAAATTCTTGAGCGCCTGACCTTCATCGTCCGCTCGCATCAACTCTTCGCCGATCAAAAAAGCGTGGAAACCAGCCGAGCGCAATCGGTCAATGTCTTCGCGGGTGCGGATGCCGCTTTCGCTGACCAGCGTGATGCTCTGTGGCAAGTCTTTCGCCAGTTCCAGCGAAGTTTCCAATCGCGTTTCAAACGTTCGCAGGTTGCGATTGTTGATGCCCAGCAATCGCACGTCGTAGCGCATGACCTTGTCGAGTTCTTCGCGGTCGTGGATTTCCACCAGTGCGTCAATGCCTAGCCCGTGCGCCAGTTCCAGCAAATCCTTGAACTGTTCGGCTTCGAGCATTGCAGCAATCAGCAAAATAGCATCGGCTTTGGCGTGGACAGCTTCGTAAATTTGGTATTCGTCGAAGATAAAGTCTTTTCGCAAAATCGGCAGCGGCGAAACGTCACGCACCGCTCGCAAATACTCCAGCGAACCGTCGAAGAAATCTTCTTCCGTCAGGCAGGAAATCGCTGCCGCTCCGCCCGCTGTGTAATTGCGGGCGATACTGACCGGGTCGAAATTTTCCCGAATAACGCCTTTGGAAGGCGAGCGGCGTTTGATTTCAGCGATGATGTTGACGCCTTTGCGCCTGAGCGCCGGAGCAAAAATCCCCTGACCGCCAACAGTCGCCATCGAAGCTTTCAACTGCCGCAACGGAACTCGCCGCCGCGCGTCTTCCAGTCGCTCGCGTTTGCGGGCTACGATTTTTTCCAGAATATCAGTCATTGAATTTCACTGCCTTTGCAAATTTGCTGGCAACAGTTTCTATTAACTCACGTTCCGGCAATCGGAAAACCATACTCGCCGGAAGTTGGCTGCTGCCGATCAAGGTTCCGGCGACCTGTCCTGCTATGGAGGCGATTGTGTCAGTGTCTCCGCCGCAAGCGATCAACTCTGCCAGCATTGCCTGAAAACCCAATCGCCCAATGCGATTGGCGCCGCACAAAGCCAGCGGGACAGATTCAACTACAAAACCTGAATTGCCGAAGCGTTCGGCAATTTCCGGTAGCAACACGCTTGCATCTAATTCGTCCAAGCTGTTCAGCCGATCTTTCATCGCCGTGTCTGGTAGATTTTTCGCCACCAACCGCAACAAGCTTTCGTGGCCGTTCCATTGCCCATTGAGTATAGCTTTGATGGCTAAGGCGACGGCCAGGGCACCTGCATAAGCTTCTTCGTGATGATGCGTAATTCGCGCCACGTCGCGGATAGTTCGCCTAGCTGATTGGTCAGCCAGATTCAGGCAAAAAGCCAGCGGCGCAATTCGCATCGCTGCTCCATTGCCAGCCGCACGGTCGCCCTTTCTGCCTACCAAAGCCCAATGTCCACCAGCGACAAGCTCCGTCAACGCTTTGAGCGTGCTGGCTCCGATTCCGGTGATGCGTCCTTGCTTGTGCCACTCAGCAAATCGCGCGGCAATCAATTCAGGTTCGGCTTTACCGTCAGCCTCAATGATCGCTTCACAAGTAGCCAGCGTCAGTTGCGTATCGTCTGAAAGTTCCCACTCTTCAGTATCGTCAATCTCAACCGGAACCGGGGCGTTTTCATAAGCACCGCCGAGCGCGTCACCAATCGCTCCACCAATAATGCAGCCCCAAACTCGATCCACAATCTACCCCATTCAGGAATTGCTCAACCGCGTGAACGCTTCCAATTTCGCCAAGGCTGCACCACTGGCCAAAACCTGACCGGCGCGTTCAGCCGCCGCTGGCAGGCTTTCTGCTTTTCCAGCGACAAAGAGTGAAGCTGCCGCGTTGATCAGTACCAAATCGCGCGCTGAGTCTGTTTGTTCTCCAGAGAGCACCGCGCGAATCGTCGCAGCGTTTTCTTGCGCTGAACCACCTCGCAAACTGTCGAGTGAGGTTTCACGCAAGCCAAACTCTTCAGGCAAAATTTCAAAATGGCGAACTCCCTCGGCGGTTGCTTCGTGAATAACGGTTTTGCCTGCCAGCGTAATTTCATCCAAACCATCTGTTCCACGCACCACCCAAGCCCGTTTAGTTCCCAGCCGAGCCAACGCCTTTGCCACTTTTTCGCAGCCTGGTTCGGACGAAACGCCTATGACTTGAAATGGCGCTCCAGCAGGATTGGTCAGCGGCCCCAGCAAGTTGAAAATCGTTCGCACACCAAGTTCGCGGCGGATCATCGCCACTCGTTTGGTCGCCGCGTGGTGCAACGGAGCGAACATAAAGCAGACGCCGATCTCATCGAAAATCTCAGCCACTCGTTCGGGCGACAAATCCACTTTGACACCCAGCGCGCGCAAAACATCGGCGCTGCCCGATTTTGAAGTCACACCGACATTGCCGTGTTTGGCAACCGGCAAACCGGCGGCAGCGACCACAAAAGCCGCTGCAGTTGAAACGTTGAAAGTCTTCGCCGTGCTGCCCCCGGTTCCGCAAGTGTCCACAAAGACCGCGTGCCGCGATGAGATTCTTGCGCTCCTGGCGCGCATCGTTTCGGCAAAGCCTGCCAATTCTTCTTCGGTTTCGCCTTTGCTGGCCAAAGCAATTAACGCAGCGGCAATTTGAGCATCAGTCGTGTTTTCGCTCAGCATTGCGTCGAGCAACGCAGCGGCTTCGGCCTGGGAAAGGCTTTGGCGAGAAATCAGTTTGTTCAGGATTTCAGAAATCAATTCAGTTTCAAAAAGTTGGCCAGCAACCGTTTGCCTTCGGTAGTCATGATGGATTCGGGGTGGAACTGCACGCCTTCGCAAGCCGGAAATTCTTTGTGGCGCAATCCCATCACCAAACCATCCGAAGTCGTTGCAGTCACTTCGACGTTTGCCGGGATGCTGCTGCGTTCGACAATCAGCGAATGATACCGCGTCGCCGTAAACGGATTGCCGATGCCTGCAAAAATCGTTTTGCCGTCGTGAAGAATCTGGCTGGTTTTGCCGTGCATCAGATATGGCGCGCGAATGACTTCGCCGCCAAACGCTTGTCCCATCGCTTGATGGCCCAGACAAACTCCAAGCAGCGGCAGCTTTCCGGCAAAGTGGCGAATCACGTCCAATGTGATTCCAGCCTCGTTCGGCGTGCAAGGGCCGGGCGACAACAAGATGCGTTCGGGCTTCATTGCTTGAATATCTTCGACGCCGACCTGATCGTTGCGAACGACTTTGACTTCCGCGCCAAGCTCGCCCAGATATTGCACCAGGTTGTAGGTGAAGGAATCGTAGTTGTCTATCACCAGAATCATTTTTGCCTGCCTTTACGGTTTGATGACGGCTTCAATCAGTTCGACGCGCTCAGTCGGAGCTTCGCCGTTGCGCGGGACTTTTTCGATTTTGTCCAACACTTCAAACCCGTCAACGACTTTGCCGAAGATGGAATACTTGCCGTCCAAATTGGTCGCCGGAGCCAGCACGAGAAAGAATGATGTCAAAGCTGAATCAGGATCGTTGGCTCGTGCCATCGAAAGAGTTCCGCGAATGTGTTTACGCACCTGACTGAATTCGCCTTTGACGTTGCGAACCCATTTGTCGGCGTAATGCACTTGTCCGGCGGGACGACCTGCGCCCATTCCACCTTGAATGACGAAGCCGGGAACGACGCGATGGAAAATGGTTTTGTCGTACCAACCGGTTTGCACCAGTTTCAGGAAGTTACGGACGTGTTCCGGCGCTAAATCCGATTCCAGCGCGACGGTGATGTCACCGAGGCTGGTTCGCAAAATGACTTCCTTTCGCATTTCATCAACCGTTGCGTCCTTGAACGGTTCTTCGCGTTTGGGTTCGATTTTGACGCTGACGATCTTGATCGGCGTTTTGAGAATTTGATCGTCGCCCGCTTCGGCTTGGGAAATGGCGTCAACGATTTCAATACCTTCGGTGACTTGACCGAAAGCCGAAAATTGACCATCAAGCGCCATTTGCGTCGAGGCGCAGATGAAAAACTGTGCGCCGCCGCTGTTGGCTTTGCCGGGTATTCGAACCGCCGAAACAGTTCCGGTGACGTGCTTCACGTCGCTGAATTCGTCGGGCAGTTGATTCAGAGCGCCGCTTCCCCACTTGGCTCGCGGAGTTTTCGGGTCCTTCAACAGCGGATCGCCGCCTTGAATGATGCCCAGCTTGACGACGCGATGAAACGCCGAACCATCGTAAAACCCGGCTTTGGCGTTTTTGACAAAAGCCTGAACGTGTTTCGGCGCTTTGGATGGAAAGAACTCAAATCGAATGACGCCGAGTTCTGTGGTGATGACGGCTTCGACTTTGACGGCTTCTTCCAACGAAATCGGCGGCGGTTCGGCTCCGGGTTGGGGAGCGTTTTTCTTTCGCGCAGGCGGAACGCTTTGCGCCAACGCATTCACAGCAAACAAACAGGCAGTTATGGTGGCAGCCAGAATCTGAAATCTGAAATCTGAAATCTGAAATCTCATAGCTCTTTCTCCGCCATTTCAATCGCGCGAACCAATGCGCGAGATTTGTTGATGGTTTCCTGAAACTCGGTTTCCGGCACGGAATCGGCGACGATGCCGCCACCAGCCTGAACATAAGCCCGATTGCCGCGAGCATACATCGTTCGCAGAGCGATGCACGAATCCAGGTTTCCTGAATAATCAAAATACAAAACCGACCCGGCATAAGCTCCACGCCGAGTCGGTTCCAGTTCGTCAATGATTTCCATCGCGCGGACTTTTGGCGCACCCGAAACTGTGCCAGCCGGAAAAGTCGCAGCCAGCGCGTCGAAGCAATCCAGCCCTTCGCGCAGTGTAGCTTTCAACGACGAAACCAAATGCATAACGTGCGAAAAACGTTCGACAAACATCAACTCGGCGACTTTGACCGAGCCGTATTCAGCTACGCGGCCAAGATCGTTGCGACCAAGATCAACCAGCATGACGTGTTCGGCGCGTTCTTTTTCGTCGTGCAGCAAACTGTCGGCAAACTCTCGATCTTCGGCTTCGGATTTGCCGCGCGGATACGTCCCCGCAATCGGACGATATTCCAACTGGCGATCAGTACATCGCACCAGCATTTCCGGCGAAGCTCCGAGCACTGTTTCTTCGCCGCCGAGTTTGAGGAAAAACATGTACGGCGAAGGATTGACGACTCGCAGCGCGCGGTAAATCTGGAAAGGATGAACGGTGATGTCTGTCTCGAACCGCTGAGCAAAAACCACCTGAAAAGCGTCGCCAGCCTTGATGAATTCCTTGATCCGCTCAATCGCCGAAACGTAATACTCCTTAGTCATGTTGGAGCGAATCTGCGGCGATTCGACTCTTCTGGCTGGAGGTGGCGGCTCAATCGGTGCAGCCAGCGAAGCTTCGAGCCGTGCGATTTCACTGCACGCGGCGATATATTTGTCGCGCAGCTTTTCTCCGTCGCGCTCCCCGTCAGTAAAGACGTTGGCGATGATGTGAATCTGATGTTTGACGTGATCGAAAGCCAGAATGCTGGAAAAGAACATGACCACGGCGGTGTCAATGTTCAGATCGTCCGTCGCTTGATTTGGCAACTTCTCGAACCAGCGCACGGCGTCGTAGCCAAAATAGCCGACCGCTCCGCAGGAAAACGGCGGCAGTCCGGGAAGTTTGACAGGTTTGTGTTCGCGCATCAAATCGCGCAGCACGTCCAGCATCGGGCGTTCAAGCGTTTCACTTCCGCCACTGGCGCGTTCAACGCTGACCTGACTGCCGCGAGCGCGAACAATCGTGTGCGGAGCGCAGCCCAGAAACGAATACCGAGCGATCTTTTCGCCGCCTTCGACTGATTCCAGCAAGAAAGCGCGCGGCGATTGCCGTTCGATTCGCAAAAACGCCGAAACCGGCGTCAGCAAATCCGCCATTACGGTTTTGACCAGCGGAACCACCGTTCCTTCGGCAGCCAGGGCCAGAAATTCTTCGTAAGTTGATGGAGTTATGGAAGACATAAAATTCGAAGCTGTTTTGCTAAATCGAAGCAAGAAACTTTGAGACAGGATGGACATGATTTTTTCAGGATGAACAGGATTCAAGCCAAGTTGAAACTTGATTGCTATTGATGATTCTGTAAATCCTGCCGGAAATCTTGTTCATCCTGTCAAAAGGGAATGTCTCAATGTTGCTTGCTCTGATTTAGTTCGTCGCGGCCAGAAAGTTCACGACTTTCTGCAGTTCGCCTTTCTGGCTGCCGTTCGTCCAGCAAGCGGTAACGTTCGCTTTTTCCTTGTCGGTCAACTTCCAGGTCAGCGGCGGATCGTAGCAACTCTTTTTCGGGTCGTCTGAAGTCAGACAGCAAAACCGGAACGTGGCGCTATGCACCTTGTCTTGCACCTGGTCGCCATTTTGGGTTCGCCATTTTTCCTGCAACAACCGGAATTCGATTTCCTTGTGCGAAGCCTGCGCCGAAGTTCGGATGTTCAACAGAGTTTCGACCGGAGCCAACAACTGCGAAATGTAGCCGGGCGGAGGTTCGCTGGAAGTGATTTCCGGGAAGCTGTGAATCTGAATCACCAAAACTTCGGAAATCAGATTTTCCAGCAAAGCGTTGTTCAGCCATTCGACCAGACTGGTCATGCCGTAGTTGTCGTAATACCCGCCATCCACCGCGTGCAGCGTTGCAGTCGGCGGGTCGTCTGAGCGCGAACGCGCCGCTGGTGACACATACGGAAAAGTCGCAGACAATCGCGCCGCAGTGTCGGCTTGAACGTCTTTGCCGCCTAACAATTCGGCGATGTTCGCTCTGCCACGCCGATCAATAGGTTTCTCAACGTCAGTGTTGGCAATCAGCAAACGGTCGCCGTTTTCGACGACAGTGGAATTGAACACATTGGCCGGGCGTTTTCCGGTTACGACATCTTCAGCCCAAGCCGCCAAGGTTCCTTTCATCTGGCAATTTACCGGGCAAGGCGTGCCGGATGGTTTGCCCAGCAGGTATTCGTCGCAAATTTTTTGGCAATTGCGCCCCCAGGAATCTTCCAGCGCGACACCGCGATCTACTCCGAAAGGCCAAAATCCGAACAGCACAGTATTGAAAAAATCGTGATAGACCAGCCCGCGAGCGACTTCGTCAAGGCTGTTGCCTTCGGACATTTTCACTACCAATTCCAATGCTTCGGGATTTGGCGCGCCTGCCTGAGCATCGTAGCTGTTGACGAAAAACAGCGAACCGACCGAACCGCCTGAAACCGAACTGATGACGCGAACGGCGTTGGCAAAATCCGGGCGTTCTTTTTGAATGCCGGACAACACTTGAGCCGTCCAGGCTGCCGCCTGAATGCCGCCGCCTTCGGTGGCGACGACAATGACTTTTTTAGGCCCCGCTCCGCCCGAAGCCAGGACTGCTTGCGGCGTCAGCATTTTCAACGGCTTATCGTTTTCCGTATCGTAAAAATAATTCGGGTCGGAAATGTACGTAATGGCCAACAGGATCAGCATCACCGGAACTCGAAACCGATCCAGCAAGAAAGACAAACCGCTCAATCCCCAACACAGCAACATCAACAACAACACGACGAAAAAAATCGCTGGCATTTCAACGGTAGTGAACTGTCCGGCCAGTATGAACACCACAAGAGTGACGACAAGCAACGCCGCCGCCATGCCGTGCCCGGCCAGAAAGCGACCTTCGCGTTCGTTGAAAAAACCTTCGCCGAGAATGTTCTTCAGAAACTTCCGCAAAGTTCGGCGAGGCATTTCAACCGGGTCTTTTCGCGCTATCCAATCAATCAGCGAAACCGGCAGCCAACTGACGATGAACAATTCTTTGTACAACTGTCTGGCTCTGGTTTCGGAGTTGACGAAAAGCTGTAACAGTACGGCCAGGAAAAACAGCAACAACGACCCGGCCAAGCCCAACACGGCGAACAAAATTGCAGTTGTTGCCGATGTGTTGGCGGATTCGGTCATCGTTTTGTAAATCACTGACGCAGTCACCGGCACGGCCAGCAATCCTGCAAACAGCATTTGTCGAAGATTGATGCTGAATCTGGGTTCGGTCGTTTCGGCGGCTTCTTCGCCGAGTTTGAAGCGCGCGGTTCCGTACAAGCGGATCAATCGCCACGTAGTCAAAATTGCCCAGCAGGTGGTGAACGCCACCGACGACACCAAAAAGATTCCCCATTTGTTTGTGACGAACAAACTGGCCAGCAGAGATTTCAACGAAGAAAACAATCCCAGATAAGGCAATCCAACCAACGCCGCCGCCGTAAAGATCGGGAAGCGCAAAAAATACAGCCAGTTGAAAAACCAGATGAGCTTGATTCTCAAATTGGCAAAGAACGATGCAGATTCGTGAGTTTCGGTCATGTTGTCCTCCTAATGGTTTGGCTGATTTGAGTAGTAGGACAAGCTGCTGGCTTGCCCGGCGATAAACGTCTTTCACCCAACAGAGGTGAGACGTGTTCGACAACTTCAGACTTTCAACTGCTTGCAAAAAAACGTTTGGCTATTGGTTGTATTTCGGATGTGCAGGTTTTCCAGCTCTATGACTCAATTCGTTGGAAATATCCTGCAAACTGACTTCGCGTTCGACCATCAGCACCAGCAGGTGATACAGCAAATCGCTGATTTCACCGGAAAGCAGTTTGCGTGTGCCTGCATCGCTGGCGTTTTTGGCGGCGATGATGGTTTCCGCAGATTCTTCGCCGACTTTTTTCAGAATCTTGTCCAGACCGGCGTTAAACAAATAAGTCGTGTACGATCCTTCGGGAAGTTGATCTTTGCGCTCCTGAATCAGGCGGTACAAGTCCTGAAGCAGGATACCCAAATCCAGCGCGGCCACATTGACCAGCGACAACGGCGAATCGGCCTGATGAATTACCGAAGATTTCCCCGCCGGTTCGCGCGGCGGATCGGTTTCGTTCACACCACGATAAAAACAGGTTCGTTCGCCGGTATGACAAGCCGGGCCGTTTGGATTAACTCTGACCAGCAGCGCGTCGCCGTCGCAATCCAAACGAATATCCGTGACTTGCTGTGTGTGGCCGGAAGTCGCGCCTTTGTGCCACAACTGCTGACGCGAACGGCTCCAAAACCAGGTCTGGCCGGTTTGCATCGTCCGAGCCAGACTTTCGGCGTTCATGTATGCCACCATCAAAACTTCGCCGGTTGCGTCATCCTGCACGATGGAGGGAATCAATCCCTGTTCATCAAATTTCAAGTTTTGGATTTCAGTCATTTGTTGGTAGTCGGAGCGAGGAGTCGGGAGTCGGAAGTCGGAGAGCGATCAATTCCCCTACCGACTACCGAATACTGATTACCGACTACTTTGCCTTTTTCAAAATCCAGTCCGTCACTGCCGCCAGAAGCGCAGCGTCAGTCGGGCGAGAAACATCCGCCAGCGATGCAGACGAAGCGGCGCCTTTGTTGGTTTTCAACAAGTGGTCAACGTCGTCCAAGAGCAGCAAAGTGGAATCATTGTGCGCGGCGCGTTTCATCGCTTCTTCCAGAAACTCGGCATCTTGCACTGTCACTTGAACGTCTTTTTTGCCTTGCACGATTAGCGTCGCCGATTGGATGTTGTTGACGATTTGCAGCGGGTCGTTGATGAACAGGCTGACGATCACTTGCCGCCGCTTAATCAGGTCAGCCAGCAGAGCGTCGTAATGATCTTTGTCGTTGAGCGCGATGCTGGAAAAATCCTGCTGCCCGTTTTGAATCATACGGACTACGCGATCGAGCTTGGCCAGAATGGCTTCTCTATCTTCAGCTTTTTTGGCTTCTTCAGTCAGTCGCCGCTCGGTCATCTTGCGAAGGATTTTGTGCAAATGTCGCCCCGGAGCCGCAGCCAGAATTACTCCGGCAAACTTGGAATCTTCGGCAGCCCCCAGACTGGAACTGATGTAACCGCCTTCGCCGTGCCCGAACAAAAACAATTTGGCGGGATCAATCTGCGACTGAGCTTTCAAAAAATCAGCGGCTTTGCGTGCGTCGTCAATGTAATCGTCGAAACTCGTGGCGGGTTTGCACTCGCTGGTTCCGGCGCAGCGTTTGTCGTACCGCAATACGGCGATTCCTTTGCTCGCCAGATGCTCCGCCAGATCGCGGTAAACAGAGTGTTTCGCTTCGCCAATTGTGATGCCGTCGCGCGAGGTGACGCCTGAATCCGGTACGATCAAAACCGCTGGCGCTCGCTTGCCGCCATCGAGTTTCGGAATCAGCAGCGTTCCCGCCAGCTTTATTTCGTGGCCGTCGAATTTGACTTCCTGAGATTGAAATGACGGTTTGTTCTGAGAGCTGACCGACCCAACAAGACAGGCCAGGACAGCCAACAACCCTGCAATTCTGGTGATCCGATTCATCTGAAAAATGCTCCTTGCTAAAGTGGGGGCAACAAACCAGTGAGACAATTTTCCAAATTGTCTCACTACCGGCAAAAATGAGGCATCGCAAGCGTCGGTGCAATTTGGAAAATTGCACCACTACCGCATAAGTGCAACAAACCAGTGAGACAATTTCCCAAATTGTCTCACTGGCGGCAAAAATGAGGGGGCGCAAGCGTCGGTGCAGTTTGGGAAAATTGCACCACTACCGCATAAGTATCCCACGCTCGCGCAAATACTGTTTCGCGTCGCCGATGGTGAATTCGCCAAAATGAAAAATCGAAGCCGCCAGCACGGCGCTTGCTTTGCCAACAGTCAGCGCATCGTACAAGTGTTCCAGTTTGCCCGCTCCGCCCGAAGCGATGACTGGAATGTTGACCGCTTCAGCGACAGCGGCGGTCAGTTCCAGATCATAACCATCTTTGTGGCCGTCGCAATCCATGCTGGTCAGCAGGATTTCGCCCGCACCAAGATTAGCAGCTTGCTGCGCCCATTCAACGGCGTCAATTCCCGTCGGAGTCCGCCCGCCGTGCAAATAAACTTCCCACGAAAGCCTGTCTGAATTTTTTCGCCGCTTGGCGTCAATTGCTACAACAATGCACTGCGCGCCGAACTTTTCCGCGCCTTCGCGGATCAGGTTCGGATTTTGAACCGCAGCCGTGTTGACCGAAATCTTGTCGGCTCCGGCCATTAGAATGGCGCGAATGTCGTCAACCGTGCGGATGCCTCCGCCGACTGTGAACGGAATAAAGACGCGGTCTGCTACTCGGCGAACCATGTCGGCGACGATCTCGCGCCGATCCGACGAAGCGGTGATGTCCAGAAAGACCAATTCGTCAGCACCTTCGCGGTCATACCGAGCGCCTTGCTCCACCGGATCGCCTGCATCAATCAGATTCACAAAGCTGATGCCTTTGACCACTCGGCCATTATCAACGTCGAGACAGGGAATGATTCGTTTTGCCAGCATTTTCGATTGCGGATTGCGGATTGCGGATTGCGGATTCCTTTTCCGCATCAAGCATCAAAACCGCGAATTGTAGAACGCAGAATTATTCCAACGCAACAACGCCGAACGCCGAATACCGCAATCCGCAATGGTTTAGAGACTGATTTGTTTAACCGAAATCACATGATCGGACTTCGCCAATTCTGTCAGAGTCGCCGATTCCAATGCGCTGTCCACCTGATAAACCGCCATTGCTGTGCCGCCAGCTTTGTTGCGGCTCAGGTAAAGCTGGGCGATGTTGACGCGATGATCGCCCAGGAAAGTGCCGACCCTGCCAACAACTCCGGGTTTGTCGGAATTGTGCAGCACCAGCATCTGGCCTTCCGGCAGAGCGTCCATGCGATACGAATTGATCGCCACCAGCCGTTGTTCGCCTTTGCCGACGATGGTTCCGGCGACGCGGCTTTCTTCTTTGTCGTTTTTGACGACGACTTCGATCAAGGTGGTGAAATCCTGAGCCGTCAGTTCTTTGGTTTCGGTCACGCGCAAACCGCGCTCTTCGGCAATGACCGAAGCGTTGACCTGATTGACGCGCGCGCTGACGCCTTTCAGCAAACCGGCCAGAATCGCCTGTGTGATCGGGCGAACGTCCAATCCGGCGACTTCGCCGCTGTAACTGATCTGCACATCGCTGACGGGTTGAGTGAAGAATTGCGACTGGAAACTGCCAAGTTTTTCGCCCAGCGTCAGGTACGGTTGCATAGTCACCAGGGCTTCGGCGCTGACTGCTGGAACGTTGACGGCTCCGGCAATTGTGCCGTTTGCCAGATAATCGGCGACTTGTTCGGCAGTGGTGATGGCTACGGAATCCTGAGCTTCGTTCGTCGAAGCTCCCAAGTGCGGAGTGACGACGACTTCATCCAGAGTCAGCAACGGATGATCTTGCGGAATCGGTTCTTTGACAAAAACGTCCAGCGCGGCTCCGGCGACTTTGCCGGATTTGATCGCATTGAACAGAGCGGTTTCGTCCACCAAACCTCCGCGCGCGCAATTGATGACGCGTACGCCGTCTTTCATTTTGGCGAAAGCAGATTCGCCGACGATGCCGCGAGTTTCGTCGTTCATTGGCGTGTGAACCGTCACGAAATCCGCGCGAGTGAACACATCGTCCAACGTGCCGAGTTCGATTCCGGCTTTGGCCGCGACTTCGTTCGAGGTGAACGGATCGTAAGCGACGACTTTCATACTCAAACCGACAGCACATTGCGCGACGATTTTGCCTATGTTGCCAAGCCCGATGACTCCCAGCGTTTTGCCGCGCAATTCCGTGCCCATGAAACTCTTTTTGTCCCAGTTTCCGGCTTTCAGCTTGGCGTGAGCCTGCGGGATTTTGCGCGCCAGCGACATCATCAACGAGATGGTGTGCTCGGCAGTAGTGACGCTGTTGCCTCCGGCGGCGTTCATGACGATGATTCCGCGCGTTGTGGCGGCTTTGACATCAATGTTGTCCACGCCTGAACCGGCGCGACCAATGACTTTCAGATTGTCGGCGGCGGCGATGATGTCTGCGGTGACTTTGGTTTCGCTGCGAACGATCAAGCCGTGATATTGGCCAATGATTGCTTTCAGTTCTTCAGGCTTCAGTCCTGTGTTGACGTCCACCTGGAAATTTTCGTTGCGGCGCAGAATCTCTACGCCGAGTTTGGAAAGATTGTCGCTAATCAGGATTTTCATGAATTTATGAATCCAGCCTTTCTTGAATTGGGTTGTGGCGATTGATGATGTTCGGAAAGTGCGTGCTCAAAAACCACAATTACCACGAATGTGAATATGATGATGAGCAGCGCCACGAGCAGGATGAATGATCGCAAGATGATGGATTTGATGATGAAGACGCGCCGATTTTGAGCGGGGAAGCTGGCGGCTCGGCGGTATGATTTCGTTTGTAGTAACGATCTGCGGTCATCGGTGTTGAACTATCTTTCGGAAGTCGCTTTCAGCGGGATTTAGCCTGTGTAGGCTTGCCGAAAACGCGGGCATCATAAGTGCCGCGTTTGCAAAAATCAAATCTGGGTTGTCACCAGAGTTCTGCGCCACTTGCCACAAAGTGGACGCGCCGCCATCGCTCAACGGCTACAAAAACATTCGGGACTTTTCGGCTTACGACGAGTGGCAACAATCCGGCGCGTCGCCTGAATCCTTGACTCCGTTTTTGTCCTGTAGAGAAAGCTTCACCACTGCCTGATGTTTTCCAATGTTCCGGCCGTCATGATTTGGCCTCCTATAGCTCCGTGAGGAGCGGCCTGTTTATAGCAACGATCCGCAAAAATACCCAAGCTCCGCAAGGAGCGGCATCTGCACAAACCGCTCCTTGCGGAGCTAAGGAAACGCGCGTCACGCTGCGCTATAAACAGGCGGCTCCTCGCGGAACTGATTGGATTATTGCTTGCGCGTCTGCCTGCCTCCCGTCGTCGCAGGCACAGCGGGCGCATCCGTCTTCCGCTGGCCCCAAGTTGGCGGTGGCGGTTCGGTCGTCATGCGATTGACCGGTTTTTCTTTCAGCATTCGCAGCGCCTCTTGCACGGCGCGCTCGATTTGCGGGTCGCGTCCGGCGATGACCTCTTTCGGCCAGTTTTCAACGTCAATGTCCGGCGCTGTGCCTTCGTTTTCGACAGCCCATTTGCCTTCGCGGGTGAAGAAGCCTCCGCGCGGAGCGATCATCGAACCGCCATCAATGAAGCCCGGCGTGTCAGCCGTATGCACCAAGCCTCCCCAGGTGCGTTTGCCAACCAACGGGCCAATTTTGCGATAACGGAACATCCACGGCATCAAGTCCCCGCCGGAACCAGCCATTTCGTTGACGATCATGACTTTCGGCCCCCAGATTCCAGCCGCCGGACTGGTAAATGGATAACGGTCTCCAGCGACGTTGTTGAAGTACCCATCAAAGTCGCGCTGCAACACGTCAATGATGTAATCCGCCGCTGAGCCGCCGCCGTTGTAACGTTCGTCAATCACCGCGCCGAGTTTGTCCTGTTGCGCGAAGTAATACCGGTTGAAGCTGGTGTAACCCGGCTGGCCAGTGTTCGGCAGATGCACGTAAGCCAGTTTGCCGTCGGAAAGTTTGTCCACCAATCGGCGATTGGCTTCGACCCAGGCGCGTGCGCGGAGGCCTTGTTCGTTGGCGGTTGGAATGACTGTGATTTGCCGCGCGCCTTCAATCGTTGGACGATTGTTGACGGTCAAAACAGTTTGGCGATTCGCCGTGCCGTCCAGCAAACGGAAGATGTTATCCGGCGCTTTCAACTCAATGCCGTTGATGGCCAGAATGTAATCGCCGACTGAAACGTCTACGCCGGGCGATGCCAACGGAGCGCGCAAATCCGGGTTCCAGCTTTCGTTGTCGTAAATTCGCGTGATCTTGTAACGCCCGCCATCAATTATGAAATCCGCGCCGAGCAATCCGCCGGGCGAATTCGGCACGTCGGGCATGTCTCCGCCGCGAACATACGAATGGCCAACGGCGATTTCGGCTCCCATGTTGTCCAGCAGGTAATTCAAATCGGCGCGATGGTTGACGTAAGGCAGCAGCGCGCCATACATCTCTTTCATCTTCGGCCAGTCGCTGCCGTGCGCGTTTTTGACGTAAAGGTAATCGCGCTGATTGCGCCAGCCTTCGTTGAAGATTTGTTTGAACTCTTCTTTCGGTTCCAGGTACATACGCAAACTGACGTTGACTCGGCCTTGACCGGGTTGAGGCGGTTGCCGGTCGGCGTCAACGATAAACAACGAAGGAGCCGCCGGAGCGCCAAATCCGCCGCCACCGCGTCCGCCACCGCCGAAACCTCCGCCGCTGCGATAAACCAGCTTGCGGCCATCGGCGCTGACATCGTAAGTCGCCACGCCTGCGACGAATGGCGCGCTGCGACGGTCGCTCAACCGATAACGTTGCAAAGTTCCGCTGCCGCCAAATCCACCGCGACCGCCTCCGCCTCCAGCCGGAGGTTCGATGTAAAAGACAGTTCCGGCTGCGCCAGCTTTCAATTGCGTGTAAGACCGTTCGGGAATTCCGGGAACGGAAATGATGCGTTGTTGAATGCCGTCAAAATCAATTTGCACAGTGATGGCTTGGCGAGCAGCACGCGGAGCAGGTGGCGCTTGATCTGTCTGAACACTGTCCGCTGCTGGACGCCCGCCGCCTCGACCAGCCGGAGCGCCGCCGGTTGCAGGCGCGCTGCCGACGCCTGTGTCTTCATCGCTTTCGGGCAACAGCGGAGTCGCTTCGCCCTTTTTCAAAATCGCAAAGTACAAGCCGTAATTCGTTTCGTGGTCGTAAGAAGTCATATCCAACCATTGCGACCGCAGCCCGAAATCCGTCGAAGCCATGAACCACAGATACTTTCCGCTGGCGTCCCACGCCGGCCAAACCGCGTCGGCCAGATTGTCCGTCACCTGTTTCGATTCGCCTGTTTCGACGTTGCTGACGAAAATCGCGTGGTACATGGATTTCAAATGACTGGCGTAAGCAATCCATTTGGAATCGGGACTCCACACAGGATTGACTGTGCGCGTCGGAACCATCCACGGATCGCTGCCGACGATTTTGGCCTGTCCGCTGGCAACGTCCATCACCCAAACTTTCAGGTCTGTGTCGGTGTAAACCAGCTTTTTTGAATCGGGCGACCAGGACGGCGTGTAGTAATGCTTCGGGTTTGGCAGCGCGATTTCACGCGGAGCCGACAAGCCGTCTTGTGATTCCAGAATCAATTTGTATTCGCCGGATTTGTCGCTGAAGTACGAAATGAATTTGCCGTCGGGCGACCACGCCGGATCGCGTTCGGCTGAACCGCTGGAATTTGTCAGGTTGCGGATGTCGCCTTTTTCCGCCGGGATAGTGAAGATTTCGCCGCGCGCTTCGACAACGGCGCGTTTGCCGGTTGGCGAAATGGCGATGTTGGTCATGCGGCTGGAAACGTCTTCCCACCGAGCCATCATCCAAGGGAAGTCTCCTGTGGCCGTGATGTTCACTTGTTTCGTCTTGCCGGTTTTCGGATCGAGTTCGTGAATGTAACCGGCCTGTTCAAACACTACGACGCTCGCGCCGGAATCCATCGTTTTGACATCAAAATCCGTGAAGCGCGTGACCTGAGCCAGCTTTTTGGTTTTGGTTTCATAAGACCAGACGTTGGCTACGCCGTCGCGGTCGGAGATGAAGTAAACCGTGTCGCCCACCCACACCGGATCAATGTCTTTGGAATCCGTCCACGGCGGCGAAACCAGATCATAAGTTTTCAAATCCACGATCCAGATCGGGCGGTTCTGGCCTCCGCGATAATTGCGGCGTTCATCGTCCCACGAATTGTTCATGCGGTAAGCGATGTGGGTGCCGGTCGGAGAAATTTTGCCCTGATACCCGCGCGGCAAGGCCATCGGTTCTTCGACGCCGCCTTCGGCAGGAACTGTCCAAAAACGAGGAGCGCCGCTGGGCGCCCACGTTGCGCGCGCCGAAGCGAACATCACCGACTTGCCGTCGTGCGTCCAGCCTTGCACGGAATCCGCGCCCGAATGCCACGTCAATCGTTTCGGCTCGCCGCCCGCAGCCGCAACGACGTACACATCTGTGTTGCCAGCGTATTCCGCGCTGAAGGCGATCCATTTGCCGTCGGGCGAAAAGTGCGGGTTCGTTGTTTGGCCTTGAAAGCTGGTCAACCGCCTGGCCGTTCCGCCAGCGCGTTCGACTGTCCAAATGTTGTTGGCGTAAGCGAACGCTATCTGCGTCGCGCTGACGGTTGGAGTTCGCAGCAAGCGAGTTCCTGTGCCATTGGCGCTGACGACTGATGGTTTCATTCCGCCGAATAACAAGCCAACTGATAAAATCGCTAGCAAGAGCGCC
The DNA here is from genome assembly GCA_033763255.1 of Acidobacteriota bacterium. Lineage (GTDB taxonomy): Bacteria > Acidobacteriota > Blastocatellia > RBC074 > RBC074 > RBC074. Next base: position 29,439 of record JANRKX010000091.1, read on the forward strand.
GCGACCGACAAAATCCGTTTCGACATAGGTTGAACCTCCGAAGGGTTTGAGGGAGTTGAATGAAGATGCGTGTCTGGATGTAATGACTGTTGAAAAGCAGATGGCGTTTCAATAATTCAGCCAGGCTTTAAGAATCACCGCGCTGAATCAAATCCCACAGGTTCCCGTACAAATCTTCAAAGACGGCCACCGTGCCATAACTTTCCTCTTTTGGTTCGCGGATGAATTTGATTCCCAGCGAAACCATTTCCCGGTAATCGCGCCAGAAATCATTGGTTTGCAGAAACAGAAACACGCGCCCTCCGGATTGATGGCCGATGAACTTTTCCTGTGTCTTGTTCCGGCTGATAGGTGTCTTCGACCAGCGTGAAGTGAAGCTTGCGCGTGTAAAACTCAATCGCTTCGTCGTAATCACGAACCACCAAGGCAAGATGAAGAATGGACTGTTTCATTTATTTCTTCACGATTTCCACGCGGCGGTTTTTCGCGCGGCCTTCTTCGGTGCGATTGTCGGCAATGGGGCGTTCCTGTCCGAACCCCGCCGGAACCAGGCGATTGGCATCAATTCCGGCAGCCGCCACGGCAGCGACCACGGATTTCGCACGCGCTTCGGACAAAGTTTTGTTTGCCGCTGCCGTTCCGGTGTTGTCCGTGTGGCCTTCCACGCCGACGCGCAATGTGGGACGTTTTTTCAGCAGAGAGACGATCTCCGCCACGACCGGTTGCGATTCCGGCAGAATCTCCGCTTTGCCTGTGGCAAAGTGAATGTCCAGCGCGATAAACCCGTCTTTATCAATGGCGGCGGCCATCGCGTCCGCCGTGATGGCCTGCTGCATCGGCTCGCGCTCGATGATATGCAGAAAATAGTAACGGCCCACAAAATTCGCATTGGTGGAGCATTGGATCTCGGCCCAGACTTCGACTCCGTTCCGCGTGACTTTCATGACGCTGTAGTCTTTATCCGTGAAAACGACCTGGCCGCCCACCGCTTTGATGGCGTTCTCGTAATTACGGCGAATTGCCAACCCGCCCGGATGCTCATTGGTGTTCTTCAAGTAGTAATTGATGCGCGTGTACTTGCCTTCGATAGCAGTGACCGGGCGCGTGTGAAAACCATAGGAGGCAAAGGCTTGTTGTTGGTAGTTGGAAATGGAGTAGCCCGGCATCCGGTTGGGAAACAGAGGATGATCCGAACTGCCTTTGACATCCTGCGCGCTTGCAGCCGATGAAACGAAAACCAGCAAACAAGCCAAAAGACCCAGACGTTTTGTGAAGTTAGAGATGCTCGTATTCATAGTTTCTCCTATATTCAAAGAAAGCTCGGCCAATGGACACTTCAGCCGGCGCGATGGTGAATCGGTTCCGGGGTTGATCAAGTTCGGCGGCTTAGCGGGCTTTCGCAGGAGCAATCCCGATTCCGCCGACCGGTTCGGTCACAGTACCGTTGCTGAAGCCCGCAATCAACGGTTTGCCGCGCGTAATCGCCTGTTTCACGCTGGGCAGCGGTCGTCATTTTCCCAAAATGAATTCGCGTCTTTGGATGTGCATATCGTTTACTTTCGACCTTTCAGTTGCCGGTCGCGGTTACGCCAGTATTGGAATTCGTCCGCGTAAACTTCGGAATCCAGTTGGCTGATGCGTTCCTGCATGTGTGCCTGCACATCGGCGACGCCCTGATTGTAAATACTCGACCCGATTTCTTCCAGGATGAATCCGAGCAACGCGCCCGCGGCCAGATTGACGATAGGCTCATCCAGGTTCATTTCGAAATACTTTTGGATTGATTCGAGCGCGGAAGGAACCTGCGCGTAGAGCTTCGACCAGGATTTGAGCGATTTCCTTTTTCGTAAGTCGCAGATGTTGGCTGCGTGAAAGCGCGTCGCTGATTGACGAAGCGACTTTGCCAGCTATGGCAATGTCTTCAGCAAAGCGGCTTGCGCGGCGACTTCGCCTTCGTAAAGCGCCAACACGCGCTGCTGCAATTGCGCGCGCAACGCATCGCAATCCGCTGGCGAAAGCGGAAACTGTTGACTGGCCTGTTTCGCCAGTTCGCCGAGTTCCTGCCAAGCGGCGCGCACATCTTCCGTCGGAGCACCGTCGTGCAACAACTCGCGCCGTTTCGTCAGCAACTCTTTCGCCGAACGCATCAACGGCACATCGTCCGGCAAAGCCGCTTCGGCAAGTTCACTCCACTGCCGACCGAGCGCCGCATACTGTTCGCTGAGCGCAATCAGACGGGGATCTTTCAACGCCGTGCCAGCTTCCTGCAGAAACTCTGCAAACATCGGACGGCACAAACCGCCGCCAGTGCCGTAATTTTCAATGCAGTCGTAAATCCAGGTCAGCCCGCGCCATAAATTCGCGCCGGGTTTGAAAACTGCTTCCCACGATTCTTTGTCTTTGGAACCGTGCAGCCGGTTTGCCCACGTCTTCAGGGCTTCCAGCTTGCCGTTGCTTTTCATGCCGGGCAGCGTCGGATGCTGCAAAACTTCGTTACAACGCCGCAATCCAGCTTGCACCAATGCTTTCAAATCCAGGTTCGCGTTGGCTGGAACGACATTTAGTGACAACAAACGATGCTTTTGCTTCTTGATGCGAGCGCGGCTGCGCGCCAAATCCGCCAACGGAATGCTGATCGGAGCGTCCGTCAAATCGCCGATCAATGCTGTTTCATCATCGTTGATACGATAGGTGACGACGACGTGATAACCGCCGCCACTGAATTCTTTTGGCATTGCGCGGTGAGGAAGTTCGGCCATATCCACCCAAACCACGCACGGCCCGCGCTCTAACGCTGAACGCAATTGCTGCTCAGCGGCTTTGGCTCCGCCGGATTCCTGAATCACCGACTTGAAGCCGAATCGCTGCAAGGCTTCATCCAGATAAGCGGCGTCATCGTGCCATTGATGCCGCCCGGCCAGGAAAAACGAAGCGTGGTCTTCTTTCTGGTAATAAAACGCGAAGACGCCAATGCCTATACCGCCCGCCAATCCGAACAGCATCGCTTCGGTAAACGGTTCGCCCGTGTGCGGAGCGCGCACTCCGTGATGCGACAGCAAAATTCTCAAGGCGGTCGTTGCCGGAACATTGCCGGGAAAATGCCATCGTGTTGTCGGGGTTGAATTTTGGTTTTGGAAATTGCCGATCAAGTGGCGGCGGGCTGTGGCGTAACGCTCACCGGTTTTTTGCATGCGGGCGCGAACGAGTTGTTTCAAATGCTTTTGTGCAGTCATTGTTGATGCTCCTCTTGCTGACAGGACAAACCACGGCCCCGCGCGCTGTAGGCTTCTCCTGCCAAATCATTGAGTCGCCAATCAACAAGTTTCTGCCAAGCTCGAAGACATTCATCCCCTTTACCTCCGCTGCAGGACGGAACGCGCGGGCATCCGTTCAGAAGGTCAGGCGGGAGCAGCGCCGCCGCCCGCGTTTTTACTGCACCGAACGAGAGGGCGTCAAGCAGCGTTTTTAGCTTTGAGTTAGTGAGTCATGGCGTAAACGATGACGTTCATCCCCAACCGATAAGCCGCCAGCCCGTATTTCAGCGGATAACGAGGTTCGTCAATCCATTCACAGGCATCGCCATTGTCGGAGTTGCGAGCGATGAAAACCATCACGCGGCCTTCTTCGTTCACAATGGCGTCGTAATGAGGAACGATGCCGCCTTTTTCATCTGTCCTGCCGTAATAAATTGCGTTGCTGACATTCGGCACTTGCACAACTTCGTCAATGTCGAAATAGCAATGAAACAGCGGATGATCGAGCGGCAATTCCTTGATCGGATATTCGGGAAAGATTTTTCGCATCTGTTCCTGCACGTTCTGCCATTCGTATTCTCCCCAGAAATCGTCCAGGATCAGAAAGCCTCCGCGCAGCAGATATTCGCGCAATTTTGCCGCGTCGTCTTCGGATAATTCCATGCCGCCAGGTTCGACAGCGTAAATGAACGGGTATTTGAAAATGTTTGGGTCTTGCATCGAAACGGCAACCGGATCGTCGGATACGTCCAGGCTGCTGCGCACCCAATCGCGCAAACCGACGATGAACTGTTCGTCGGCTTTCGGGTAATCCGTCGTCCAACTGCTGCGCCAGCCGTTGCCGTCGTAAATCAATCGGGCGAAGGTGTATTCGCCGCGCGGAGTCGCTGTGCGGCGCGAGTTACGGTTTACGCGAAGTTCACCATCGAAATCCGGGCGACGCGGCCTGCGCTGACTTTGCGCGGTCGGAGCCAGCGCCACCAACAAAGCGAACAGCAGCAATCCAACAACAACTTTCATCGCACTCGCTCCCTTGAACACAGACTTAAATCAGTGTCACAACGCGCCCGTCGTCAGCGCAATTTCAGGTCGGTTCGCTTCGGGGATGATTTCAACCGGAAGTTGAATGCCCAAAAAACGAAGGAAGGCTTCGTCGGTCAATGCTGCCGCCACGCCTTCGCCGACAGAACGTCCGTCGGAATGCGCCCAGATACGCAGATCGTTCCGCACGAATCCCGCATCGGCCAGCGCCCGCCGCCTGTCCGTCAAAGCCAGTTGGTAAAATTCGTTTGTCATTTTGTGTAAAGCGCCTGGACACGCGCGCCGCGATAGTAATGCGCCAAAATTTGTTCGAAGCTGTACCCACGCTCAGCCATCAGCGCCGCTCCAATTTGGCAAAGCCCAACACCGTGTCCCCAACCAGCGCCGATCAAAGTAAAACTGTTTGGCAGGTCTGAACTATTGATGGCAGTTTCAATCACAAAAGCTGAACTGTAAAGATGTGACGGCGACAGCGCGCGGCGTATTTCCAACTCTTTGCCGACAACCAGAGTTTCGCGTTCCCCTACGATTCGCAATTTGACCAAACGGCCTGACTCGGCGCGTTCCACCGGTTCGAGTTTGTGAATCACGCCAAACTCAATTCCAAGCTTTCGCCGCAAAAGTTCCTGCAACTCTTCCTGAGTAATCGTCACTCGCCAGCGATAAAAATCCTGTGTCGCTTGATCGAAATCCGGCAGGATTCTGCCCAACACATTCGGATCAGTCGTGTTGCAGAAAGCTGGCGGCGATGAACGAATCCAATTTTCGGCGTTGGCTTCGTCGGTCAACGGCAAGGCGAACTCAGCCGGAAAGTTTTCGCCGTCATAAGCCACCGCCAGATAAGCTCGCCGTTCGTTTGCCCACGCCGCGTCAAAGCTTTCGGTCATTCCACCGCAGGATTTGGAAAACCGCGCGTCGCAAAGTTCGTCGTCGAATTCCAACACTTGCCCAAACGTCGCCTGAATCGCATCGAAAACCATCGCTGAAGTAGCTTTTATGATTCCCTGATAACGCTGGCAATGATCGTCGGCGCAAACGTCAAAATCCTTGTGAGCCTCTTGATCGTACCAGCGAATCAATTGCCGCTCGCCGTTCACTTCTTCGATCTTCGCTTCGCTTTTGACGCGCGGGCGTTTCCACGGCGTCATTTGAGCAAGCAGCCAACTGCGCGAAATCACCGCGTGAGCCTTCAACAATTCAGCGTCGGCCATTGCGCTCATCTCGGAAGAAATGACGCTGGTTAAATAAGCTTCGACCGGAACTTCGTTGATGACCGTCAGCCGTTTGTCAGGTCCGAGCTTCAATCGCAACGCGCCTTGAAACTGCTGGTCTTGCTTTTGCTCCCAGTGAAAATCAATGCCGATGATCACATCGCGGACAACAAACGATGAAGACTCATCAACCGGCACAAGCTTGATTTCATCGCCTGCGCTAAAGCGACGACCGTCAGCGGCAACAATTTCGACTCGACTGCAAGCCATCACGGCTTGATAACTTCCGGCGGCAAACCGCGCGCCGCCAGCAGAGGCAAACTCGCCGTTCAATTCAAAGCTGGCGGTTTCAACACCTATCATCAATCCGACGGCAATTATTGGTTCGCGTTCGATTGGCTTCATTGTTCTGATTCCTGAATTCGCTTCAACCAGTCGTTCATCTGGTCTTGGCTCAAGCCGACTTCGGCAAAAATTCCTTCGAGGTCTTCAGCCGTCACGCGCGTGAAATGCTCCGGTTGAGGAACGACTACGACTCCGGCCAGATCAATCGCCGCTGGGCTGATCGTCAACTTTGCGTCGCTTTCTGCGTCGTAACAAGCCGGGCGATGTTTGCCTCGTGGCAAAATGAACACAGCCCATTGACCTTGCTGAAACGTGGCAATCAAGTTCAGCATCGGCTCGGTTTCGGAATTCGTGACGGCAGCCAGATTGGCAATCGCTCGTTCCAACCAATCAACCAACTGCTGCCTTTCGCTGCCGCCGCAAGCCATCAAATTGAATCGGTAATCGTGATTAACGACGTAGCCAGTTTCCTTTGAGTCACGTTCAAGCCAAAAATCAAAGTCGTTAAACAGCGGAACTCCTTCGCGCGAACAAGCCTGAAAGTGGAAATGATCCGGCGCAGAGGCTCCACAACGCGGGCCGTTGTAAAGCACAAACCAGTCTTCGCCCAGCCCCTCGGCCAGATCAAGCATCGCGTCGAAGTTGCCCGCAATTGCCTGCGGCGTATGTTCGCGTGTGGCAATCACCAGATGATCCAACAACACCGGAAACGGATTGCACAAAATGACAAAACGGTCTCCGAAGGCAATTCCTTTTTCTTCGGGTGGCAAGTTTTCAGCGCACAAAAAACAAGGTCGCTGACTGATGGTTGCCGCATCCACTTTCGCCGTCGTGCTGACTATTCGAGCCGGGTTGAACTGCGCGAAAATGTCAAAGCCTTTGATCGTGAAATGCTTGAATGCAACTTCTTCCAATCCGGCGACGGCTTCGCGCAGCATGGGCCAAGTGGCGATTTGCTGCGCGAGCAAGGCTCGCGCCATCGCGTTCGTAGTTCCGCCTTCAGGCGGCGGTGCGGAACCGGGAGCGGTAGCGACTGGGTTGGCTTGATTGGGCGACATTCCAGGCACTCGGTCGCTACCGCTCTCGGTTCCGTACCAATGGCTCAATTCTTCTTCGCTCAATAAACGGCTTTCCCAATTCATCGGCTGTGTTTCTCCGCGTTAAATTTCTGGCGAGCCAGAATCTCAATTGTCCGCAGCCTGTCTTTGTAAGCGTCGTAGCGGTTGGCCGTCTGAAGCGGCAACGCGCTGTCGGAGTTCCCTGACCAGCGCCGAGCGAAATAAAGACAATCGTAAATCCTGCCGATTTCAAATAGGCGGCTGATTCGCAACGCCACGGCGTAATCTTCGCCATAACTGGTGTTCGGCAAACCGATTTGCCGCAAGACGGAAGTGTCAAAAGCTCGTGGCGCTCCAAGCCCATTGATTCGCAAAGCGTTGTTACGTCCGTTGTCACGAGTCCATTCGCGGTGGTCTATCAAACCAGGCGGCAACTCGTTCAAATCGAAATCAACAATCGTGTACGAACCAACGACCATCGCATAACCACCGCTCTCAAACTCTTGAACTATCCGCGCCAGAGTTTGCTCCCCGCTGTAAATGTCGTCGGAATCAAGCTGCACCGCGTATCGCCCACAATGTTCTGAATAGACGGCTTCGTTCCAGCAACCGCCGATTCCCAGGTCAGTGCGTTGCGGTCGCAAATGAATCAGCCGCGAATCTTCCGCAGCCAGTTGCCGCAAAGCTTCAGTCGTGCCATCGCTGGAATGGTTATCCACGACGATTACGTTGAAGGCGAAATCTGTTTGCTGAGCCAACGCGCTGCGAACTGCGTCGGTGATGGTTTTGACCCGATTGCGAACGGGAATGATGACGCTGGCTGTGACAGGAAAGGCTTCGTTGACGGCTGGAGCTTCGGCGAATTCAGGTTCCAGCCAGGCTCCGATGCGTTGCAAATGAGCCGTCGCCAACTGCTCCATTTCAATCTGGTAATCGCGTTTGCGCGGATCAACGTAATCAAAAATCTTTTCGCCGCTGGCTCGCGCGTCAATCACGCCGCGTGTGTATAGCGGCTCGGAAATTCTCAACAGTTGGGATTCAATCGAAAGCTTCAGCCGCAAATCGTACAGCCCGCCCCACTGAACACTTTCGGCGACCTGACCGTGAAGATGCAGCGCAACGTCAACCGCTCTGCGCGAAAGCAACATCACCGAGCCGAAATCAAACGTGTCGCGGATGCTGCCAAGCTGGTAATCAATCAGCGGATGGTCAGTGACTTCGTCGCCATCGCGCTGGCGTAAGTCGGAATACAGCAACCCAGCGCTGGTGTCGTCGGCGACCTGAACAAAACGTTCAACGGCGCGCGCGCCAAGCTCAACTTTGCCGCCAGGCAATATCAACAGCAGGTAATCCGTCTTCCAAGACTCCAACAATGCCTGAACGCCTGCGCCTGACAATACCGAATCCACGGTAACCGCTTCGATTCCAACGGGAAGGCCTTGCACTTCGCTCCCTGCACACACAGCAATCATCAATCTCTTCATAAACTAAATCCTAAATCCCAGTTCCTAACTCTCTTTTGGTCTGAAAATCATAAAGCCGGACATCGGCAACGCCCCAAAAAATTCCATCAAATCTTGTTCGATGACTTTCTTGTAACTGCGCCGGGCGTGACGCATCAAGACTTGTTCGCCATTGCGAACGATCAATCCGGCGTGCGACACATCCAACCCGGCACGCCCCGACACAAACAAAATCAAATCACCGTCTTTCAACCAGCGACTGACGGTTTGAATTTCACCTCGCGGGTAAAAACGAAAACGCGCCATTTGCTGCGGAATGCCTTTCACAACGTTGAGCAGCTTTTCCCGATGCACAGTGGTTTCGCCAAGAGTCATATCGGTCATCAACCCAAGCTGAACCAGATTGCGCGCCCAATCCGTCGTGTAATGCAATCGCTGCTGGTAAGCGACTTCGCCGTTGCGGTAACGAACCTTTCGCAACAACGCGGCAAAGTCATCAACGCTTTTCGCTCGCGCCAGAACCAGCACGGTTTCCAGAAAAGTGATGCAATCAAACCCATCCATGCGAGCAGTAAAGACTTCGCCCTCGGTTGGCGAACCAATCAATGGTTGGCGCAGGTACACCGCGCCAACCAGTTTGCCGGACACGTGCTTCATGCGTCCGAGGACGGATTTCATCGAACGTATTTCGGCAATCAACTGACGAATGAATTGCGCGTCGTTGGATTGAATTGAATTGTTCTGCGCGAAGGCGAACCAGGATTGAACCAAAAACTTCATCGGCGGCATTTTGGCCGAAGCAATGCCTTGCGGCAAGAACGGCTGAGCGTTGTTCAACAATTCGGCGGCAACACAGGAATCGTTATGCTGGCGGCATTCGTTAGCGTCAGCACGTGCAGATTGTGGCCTTGGTTGAAAGCATTGGCAGTGGCTCGGACGTTGGGGTTCGTGACGAGGCTTGCGCCGAAGAGGGCTACGTCGGATTGACTGTAAAGCCTCAGCCAGCCAGTTCTGCCAGCGGGAATAAATTGTTCCAGGCGGGGGCCGGGGCAGGGAAAACAGCTATTCAATTCCAATCGAAGCTGGCATCCACCAGAACGTGACACGCTGAGGACATTTTCCGCATCGTCATACAGCAGCCCGGAAACTGTTCCAACCATACTGGCTCCGGTTCGGAAATCTCCGCCCAAACGATTCAGGAAAATCACGGATTCGTTGCCATCGGCTCGGCTGGGAATGTTGCTGGCAGCGATGACGCGCGGAGCTTGGCTGTAACGAATTCCGTCGAAGCTGATCGTCGCCGAAGTCGCTCCGCTCGCGCACGGCTGCCAACCAGGTAATGCTGAAAAAGCCAGAGCAGGCAAATTAGCAGCGTGGCCGGATTGGAACTTCACGAATTCACCGCCGAGCAGAAAATTGAAATTCATCGGGCAGCCAAAGTTGTCTGTGGCAACGGCAATCAAATAGCCAGTCGAGCCGGGGTCTAAATCCGAAACCAGAAAATGCGTCGTCTGTTGAGCCGTCAGGCATAAGAAACTGTCGGCAACATTGCAAGCCTGGTTGATGAAAAACAAATGCACAAAAGCGGCTCGCGTTGGTTCGGTGTTCGTGATGGCGACGCGCGTATTTTGCGATTGTGGCGAACTGGCGCTGGAGGTGTAAATCGGAAAGGCCAGGACTGAACCCGTTCGTTGATCGCTGGGAACTACGCCGGGCGGAATCGGCTGGCCTATGTCTTGATTGACCGTCACCGTAAACGAACAATTTGTCGAATTGTCAGAACCATCCGTTGCCGTGCAACTGACTGTGGTGACTCCGACTGGAAATGTCGCGCCCGACGAAGGCGAACAGGTTGTTGTCACCTGGCAATTGTCGGTGGTGGTAGGCCCGGGAAACGTCACGATTGCTGACGCTCCGTTGGTTGCAACCGTTGTCACGGCAGTTGGGCAAACGATGGTGGGCGGTTGCGTGTCTCTGACTGTGAGCAAAAACGTAAACCGCGAAGGAGCGTCGGTGTCGCAAATGATCGCGTAGGTTCCAACAGGAAACGGCGGTCGCCGTGAAGACGCGCAATGCGTCAGGATGCACGAACTGGGCGAACGTGGCTGAAAAAATCCTGTCTGGCACAAGCCCGGATCGGTGTCGGACACCAGCAAACCCAACATAATGGTTGTCGTCGCCGTTCCGCGATTTACTCCGCCATCGGAAATTTGCAGCGTCAAGGTGATAGGCGTGCCGAGTTGTTGATTGGCCGCCGTGAAACTGAAGCTGCGCGAAATCGAAGGGCCGCCAGCGGTCAATCGTCCGTAATCCTGTTGGCCGCTGGGAGCATTGACGCCGCCGCTGGCTTGCAGCGTAGCCAAAACCTGTTGGCTGGTATTCGTACCTCCAGTGTTTTGCAGCGCGATGTTCAGCGTGACGGTTTCATTCGGATCAACCAAACCATCAGGCATGCGGCAATCTTCGGCAGTCAGAGTCCAACCGGAGATGACGATTTTCGGCGAAGTGGTTTGGGCTTTGGCGTTATTTCGTTGAATCAATGTCCAAACCAATAACGACGGCAACACGGCAAGCAAACTCAGTTTGACTGGCAAACTTCGAGGCATAGATTCCTTGTTCTGTTCGGGGAAGGTTTTCAAAAATGGCGGGGATTCGGAATGTTTACCCAGTCGGCTAATGGGTAATGGCGAATGATAATGGGTAATTTTTCAAAGCCGGGATGATCGTAAAATCATCCCGGCTTTGGTCTTGAGGGTTACAGCGTGATGCCTTCTTCGCTGCGGCCAAGTACGCGAGCGACGATCTTGGCCAGTTCGACCGGTTCGACCGGTTTGGCCAGATGGCGCTGGAATCCCGAAGCCAGAGCTTTTTCTCTGTCGGCTGGGCTGGCGAACGCAGTCAGTGCGACGGCGGGCAATTCACCGCCTTTGTCTGCTGGCAAAGCGCGCAGCTTTTGAATCATCACGTAACCGTCTTCGTCAGGCATGCCGATGTCTGAAACCAACAGATCGGGCATCCAAACCGACAAAACGTCCAAGGCCTCGCGGACAGAACCGGCGGAACGAACTTCCGTGCCGTAACGATTCAGCATCACGCTCAACACTTCGCGCGTGTCGCGTTCATCGTCCACCACCAGCACTTTGACGCCGCGCAAATTGCCCGAACGAGTCTGACTTTCCGGCAAGGTTTCCGGCCACAATTCGCCTTCGTGCGATTCGACCGTCTGCACTGCCAACGGCAGGGTAATCATGAAATCCGAACCTTGTCCTTCGCCGCGGCTGTAAGCGTAAATCGCTCCGCCGTGCAGTTCGACGATGTGTTTGACGATGGCCAGACCCAGTCCCAAACCGCCTTGCTGACGTTTGCTGGAACTGTCCGCCTGACGGAATCGGTCGAAGATGTGCGGCAGGAATTCTGGATCAATCCCTTGCCCGGTGTCGCTGACGATCAACAAGGCTTTGTTTTCCAGCCGCTCCAAACGGACTTCGATCAATCCGCCCGCCGGAGTGAATTTGATGGCGTTCGACAACAGATTCCAAACAACCTGTTTCAATCGTTCTGGGTCGCCATTGAACGGGCCAACCCATGGTTCCATCACGATTTGCATCCGCAGACTCTTGGCTTCGACCGAAGGCCGAACCGCGTCAACAGCAGCATCAACGACGCTCATCAATTCGACGGGCTTGGATTCCAGGCTGAGTTTGCCTGTGGAAATGCGCGAAGCGTCGAGCAAATCGCCGACCAAATGCGCTTGGGATTTGGCGTTGCGTTCGATGGTGGTCAAGGCGCGTTCGGCGCTGGCACGGTCGAGCGTGCCTGAACGAAGCATCTGCGCCCAACCCAAAATCGCCGTCAGCGGAGCGCGCAATTCGTGGGAGATCATCGCCAAAAAGTCGTCTTTCAAACGGCTGGCATTTTCGGCAGCCAGACGCGCTTCTTGTTCGCGGGACAGCAGCACGGTTCGTTCATCTTCAATGCGTTTGCGCTGAATGCCGTGAACCATTGAATCCGCAACTGCCGCGAGTGCGTTCACCGTGTCGGCTTCCAGTTTGTGACGGGCGAACATCGCCATCACGCCAATCAAATTGTCGCCGTCCATCAACGGATAACCGGCAAATGAAACCAAACCTTCGCGCTCCGCCCATTCTTTGTCGCTGACGCGCGGATCGTTCAACACGTCGTTGGTCAGGTGCGGAGATTTTTCTTCGGCAATCAACCCGATCTTGGATTTGCCAACCGGCACTCGCGCGTCAGTTCCATCAAGTTGCGTGTAAAGTCCTGCGCTGGATTGAAGCTGCAACACCTGTTCGGTCTCGTTCAGCAACCAGATGCGAGCAAACGCGGCGTCCAGGTGCTCCACAATGGATTCGGCGCATTCCTGCAGCATCTGCGGCAAGGTGTGGGTTTCGTCAGTCAGAGCGGCGCTGATTTCTGCTCGCAGAGCGGCCTGACGATTCAATCGCGCCTGAATCAAATCAGCCTTTTTGCGCTCGGTAATGTCACGCGCGATGCCCTGCATACCGATGGGCATTCCGTTTTCGACCAACACCATTGTGTTGATTTCCAACGCCATGCGACTGCCGTCTTTGCAGACGATTTCCAGTTCCAGCGGTGTTTTGAAAACCTTGCCGTGAACTTGTTCTGTGACTCGCTGTAAAACTCCGGGCAGAAATTCCGGCGCAATGATCTGGCCGATGTTCATACGCATCGCCTCTTCGTGGCTGTAACCGGTGATGCGTTCTGACATTTCGTTGACCGTCTGGAAATTTCCTTGCAGGTCGTGTGTGTAAATCAGGTCGTTGGCGTTGTCGAACAAAGCGCGATACCGCGCTTCGGCTGCTCCCTGGGCCGATTCGGCGCGTTGGCGTTCGGTGATGTCGCGGGCGATTCCCTGCACACCAACAGGCTGGCCGTTTTCTACCAATAACCGGGTGCTGACTTCGACCGGCAAAATGCTGCCGTCTTTGCGAATGATCTCCACCGAAAACGGCGGCAGATTTTCGCGCCCGGACAGATGTTCCATGATTCGTTGCTGAGCTTCCGGCAAATACTTCTCAACAACCACCTGCGCCATGTTCATGTGCAGAATTTCGTCCAGCGAATATCCGGCCAGCTTTTCAGCCGTTTTGTTCAGCGCCTTGAAATTACCTTCCAGGTCGTGGATGTAAACGATGTCGTTGGCGTTATCAAACAAGTCCTGATAGCGATTTTCAGCGGCGCGGCGAGCGACTTCGGCGCGTTTGCGTTCGGTCACGTCGCGGATCAGGCTCATAACAAGCAAACCGTCTTCGGTTTCGATCTGGCGACGAGTGATTTCAGCAGGGAATTCGCGGCCATCGCGGTCGAGCAGATAAAACTCCACTTGTTCGGCGTTGCCGGAAAGATTGCCGGTCAACAGGGCTTCGTCCAAATCGAGCAGTGCATCGTCTTTGGCTACGGTCGGTTCGGGAACTTGTCCGCGCAACCGTTCGGGAACCAGCACTTCAACACTTTTGCCCAGCAACTCTTCGCGTTTGTAACCGGACAGCTTTTCGGTCTGAGTGTTGACCAGCACGATTTCGCCATCCTGGTTGGCCAGCACAATGGCGTCCGGCGCGAATTCCAACAATTCCTGAAAACGGGTTCGCGCGGCAACCAGGCTGTTAATCAGACTGCGCTGTTCGCGCATGTCGCGGGCGACGGCCAGCACGCCTGTGATCTTGTTCTGTTTGTCGTGCATCAAGCCGAGCGAGAAGCTGACGGGAATGTTGGCTCCGCCCAGAGTTCGCAAATCGGCGTCGAGGTTGGTGATGCGTCCGGTTGGAGCGATTTCCATCAACTTCCAGGGCGTCGCCGGAATGTCGTCGGAACCGCACACAGCCGTTAGCGGGCGACCGAGAATTGAAGTTTCCGGGCATTCCAACAAAGCGGCTGCCGCAGGATTGGCGCGAATCACGCGACCGGAACGGTCAGTCAAAAACAGCGCCTCCGACATCGAAGAGATCACCTGTTGAAACAGATCGCGCGTTTCGGAAATTTCCGCCGTGCGGCGTTCCAGTTCGAATTGCGCGTTGGTCAATTCGGCGTAGGCGCTTTGCAAATTGGCGAACATATCCGGCCAGGCTGCTTCGTGCAGTTGGCGACGGTTTTCGTCACGATCTTCTTCAACGTTTCTGAATTTCCAAGTTGGCAGTCGCATTCAAAACCTCCAAAGGGGGATCGGTAGAATGCTGAATTTTGAATGCTGAATGATGAATTGAATTGTCGCTAAACAATGGGGCGACAAATTTCATCATTCCGCCTTCATCCTTCCGCATTCCTTTTAAGGGTCAAAACTTCGTACGGCTCTGAGTAAATCAATGCCAGTGCATTCTTCAGGTTGTCCAAAATCTTCCAACAACGGCGTCGAAAGAATCGCTTTTTCATACGGTCCCGGCACGCCGAACGAATCCTGCGGAGAACTCATCCAGCCGGACGCGGTGATGATCTGGTAATTCGCAATCTGGCCGTTGGCGATCATCACGTAATGCATCAACGCACCTTGCGCGTCTTCCCAGAATCCCGCGCCGATGGCTTCCTGCGGCACGCGAAACCGCGTGGACATGGCGGTTTCGCCGCGCTGCAAAGCGTCAAAAGCTTTCAGCAAATAAGTCAGCGCAACGACGCTGCAATACGAAATGTGATACGCCCGCGCCCGATTGCGTTCAAAGGCGTTGGCTCGTTCGGGAACCTGCCAGATGACTTTCGTCGCCGGAAGCTGAAATTTCGGCAGGTCAATTTCCAGTCCGGCGTCTTTTCCGGCAGAGCCGGTCGTATGAATAAACTCGTTTTTCAATTTGCCGCTGATGGCCGTGATCCATTGTCTGGCCAGCGCGCCTGATTCCATAGGCTCACGATCCCAACGCGGAGCCGTGTTCCAGGTGTAAGCGTTTTGCCAATCGCTGGCTTCAGGCACTGGAATCGTCAGCTTGTTCCAGGGATGCAGCGGAGACAGCGGCACTCCAAGCGGATCAACTTTCAACGGATGACCGTTCCAGGCGGAATAAAACGAATGATCGGCGAATTCTTCTATCCCGGCGCTGATTTCGGCCAGTTTGGTGGTTCTCAATTTGCCTTTGACGATCACGCCCGGCGTAGCCATTCGGCGTTCTCCCCAATCGTTGCACTTGTCAAAACGCGCGTTATAACCAGTCGGATCGTCCCACAATCCGGTGCTGATAAAGTTCGATTGCGTTTCACCTACGTGGCGGTATCGCGGATCGGCGGCGTAAAAGAATTCGACCAGATCGTCCCAAACGGCGACGACCTTTTTGGCGTAATCCACCAATTGATTGATGCGCCCCAACACGCTTTGAAATGTCGCGCGATTGGCTTCGATTCCGACTCCGCCGGGAAATATCGAAGACGGATGAGGATATTTGCCAAAAACCAACGAGGCGACTTCGCAGGCGGTGCGCGTCAGTTGAATCGCTTCGCGGTAAAGCTGGCCGTTGAAAACATTCAACTCGGTCATGATTTCGCCGATGGTGCGAAGCCCATGAAACGCAGTTCCGGCGGCAGCCGTTTGTTGCGCGACAATCCACAACGAAGGATTGGTTTTGGCGACAACTTCTTCGGAATAATCCGGCCCGGCCACCAAAAACAAATGGCGCACGTGCGAAGCCAGCAATTCCGCCGCCGCTCCCAACGAACGAACAATCGTGGCCAACGGAGGCGGCGCAATGCCATAAGCCATTTCCAGAGCCTGAGCCGCCGCAATCGAATTGGCTCCGCTGCCTTGTCCGCTGACTCGACTGGCCAGCGCAACGGCATCAGAAGGCGCGCGGTTTTTCAACAACAGTTCACTGCCGCGAAAGCTGGTGTTTTCCACGCGAACGTCAATGACTTTGCGCGCAGCGAAATCAATCAACGCGCCCAGCGACAAACGCTCAGTGGCGCGCGTCAGCGGATCCACTTCCAACCGGTAAACGTGCGGATTGGCTTCTGCTTCTTTCAAAATCCGTTCGCGTTCATTTGTAAGCTGCGGACGCACCATTTTTTCCAGCCCGAACGGATCGGCCACGCCGACAGCACGCATTCGCGCCTGTCCTCCTTTGTCGAATTCGATTGGCAGGTTTTTGAAAACCATCAAGTGAAATTGTGAATGTATGAAGGAGGAATGATGAGTGGAGTGTTTACCAGATTCATCATTCAGCATTCCGGTTTCCTCATTCGTTAGGGGTCAAAACTCCGCACCGTTCGCAGAATATCCACGCCGGTCAGGTCTTCCGAGCGCGCACATTCTTCCAACAGCGGAGTGTTCATAATCGCGGCTTCGTAAATTCCGGGCATGCCGACGGCGTCGCGCGGCGATCCCATCCATTCCGAAGGCGTGATGATCTGGTAATTCATCAATTTGCGCTCGTTGATGCTCAGATGATGCGTCACCGCTCCGCGCCCGCATTCCCAAAATCCAACGCCGATTGTGGTTTTGTCCGGCACGCGAAACCGGCGAGACATGTGAACTTCGCCGCGCCGGACATAATCGAAAGCTCGCAGCAAATTGGCATACGCGACAATTCCGGCGTAAGCGACTTGATACGCTCGCGCGCGGATTCGTTCCAGCGTGTTTGGACGTTCGGGAATCAACCAACGAACACTCATCGCCGGTTGCTGTCCTTTCGGCAGAGCGATTTCCATCGAACGACGCCCGGTGGTGATGAATTCGCAATTCTGATTCGCGTTCAGGGTGTTGATCCACATACGCGCCAGCGCGCCGGTTTCCATCGGCTCACGATCCCAGCGTGGAGCCGCCGCCCACGAATACTTTCCGCGCCAGCTTCGTTCCTGCGGAGCCGGAACCGTCTGTTTGTTCCACGGATGCCATGGCGATAACGGGCCGCTCATCGGATCGGTCTCGAACAACTCGCCTTCCCAGCTTTTGTAAAACGAATGGTCAATGAACTCTTCGATTCCTATGTTGATGTCGCTCAAGCGCGAAGTTCGTAGCTCGCCGTTTATCATCACGCCCGGCATCGCCATGCGTTGTTGTCCCCAGCCGTTGCAGTTGGTGTAACTGGCGTCATAACTTTCCGGGTCGTCCCACATCCCAACCGAAAACAAGTTGCCCGGCAATTCGCCTACGCGGCGATAACGAGGCTCGGCGTCGTAAAAGAAATCCACCAGATCGTCCCAGATCGCCGTAACTTTTTTGGCGTAATCCAGCAAAGTGTTGACTCGCCCCAAAACCTGATTGAAGGATTCCTTGTTCGCTTCAATGCCAATGCCGCCCGGCACAACTCCCGACGGATGAGGATACTTGCCCAACAACACGGTAACGATTTCGCGTGACAGCCGCATCATCTGCAACGATTCCAGATACAAATGTCCACTGAGAGGATTTAAGCCACGCATCACTTCGGCAATCGTGTCCAAACCGTGTACGTTGACGCCGGGAGCGGGAGTTTTTTGCGCCTTTCCCCACAACGACAAACTGGTTCGGCTGATTGCGGCTTCGGAATAATCCGGCCCGGCCAGCACGAACAAATGATGTGCGCTTTCTCCGATGACTTCGCCACAAGTTCCTAAATTCCTTGCCAGAATCGCCAGCGGCGGAGGCGTCACGCCGCAAGACATTTCCAGCGCCATCGCCGCCGAAATCGTGTGCGCGACGCTGGAGGTTCCTCGCGCTCGACTGGCCAGATGAACCGCGTCTGATGGTTCACGGCCTGCTGTCAGCAATTCGTAGCCGCAGAACTGCGCGTTTTCAATTCGGGCATCCAGCACACGTCGCTGCTCAAAATCAATCACCGCGTGAACTGCCAGATTTCCGGCCACTCGCGTCACCGGCGACACATTGAAATCCCAGACGTGCTGATTGTCGGCCAGTTTTTCCAGCGCCTTTTCGCGGTTCAACGCTCGTTGAATACGCGGATCGCTGTCTACGCTGAAAGGCGCAACGGCGTCTTCATCGCGCAGATGTGCGCGACCATAAGCGTCGAATTCGATTGGCAGACTTCTGAATGTCACAGGCAAAGAGAAAGAATCACGTGTTGAACGCCTGAAAACCTGTGTGAGGGTAGGCTGCGCTCAAATGAAAGTGCCGTTACTGCGACTACTGTTAAGAACGCCGTTGTTAGCGATCATCGTGAATATCATTTGGGGCTTTATTTTTTTGGGGCTTAATTCAAGGGATTCACGATGTTGCCCAAACTGTTTAACAGGCTGCTTAAAATGCCGGATCGGGTCTGGCGAGCGGCATGTATTGATCTACAAAATCGCGCTCGGTGCATCCGATGCAGCTTCCGCCGACGCGAGCGCACCCCCCAAATCCACGCAGCCAACCGGTCACGGGAACCGGGCATTTGATCGCCGGACGATTCGACAGATCAAAACCGACTGCGGGGGGATATTCGACTCGCGGAGGCAACGGGTATGTCTCGTGGCCGTACAACCAACGAGGACGGCGTTCTTCATCCAGGTCCAGGGGCACCAGTTGAGCCAGATGAAGGAAGACGTAAGTCAGAGTTTCAATAAAACCTTCGCCGGTGGGGGCGCAACCCGGCACATTGATAATCGGCAAACCGCCTCGGCTGCGATAATCGCGTCCTAGGTAATCTTCCAAACCGCGCGCTCCAATCGGACTGCCATCCGCCGCCATCATACCGCCCCACGAAGCACAGCTTCCCATGGCAATCACTGCTTCGGCCTGCGGAGCCAGCCGATCCACCCAATCGGCAGTCGTAATCGGTCTGCCATCCTGCGAAGTTCCCAACCGCGAAAAACTGCCCGACCCAGCCAATCGTTCGTTGGCAATCGCACCTTCCAGCACCAACACATACGGCGACAACTGCCCGGCGGCGGCGCGTTCCAAGCTGGCGCGGAAGGCGTCGCCGTTTTCCATCGCCAATTCCGGATGCACCAACATCACACGTGGCGCGTCCGGCACATTGCCCAGAATCAAATCTTCAATGCCGGGTTCCGACGCGCCAAGCATGGCCATCGTACACCCGCCATTACATCCCGCTCCCGACAGCCAGATCAGATACACTGCTTCGAGCGAGGACACTTCGCTCTGCATAGGCAGCTCCTCTTTCGCGCAAAAAAACTCCTGAACTCAAACTCAAAAAGAACCTTTTGAAATTCTCTTACTCAGAACTTTTGCTTTTGTAATCGGCCATTTGATGAACCGATAAATGTGAACAAGTGGTAATCCCGCTTTAAGTTGGCGCGGATTATAAGCATGCGCCCAAATTGACGCAACCGATTCTCCATCAGCGCCAAATTAGAAACCCGTTGTCTGTCAGCCGCTCAAGCGGCAAGGTCATAAATTGTCGCAAAAATTCCTGACCGCGAAATTGGAGAACATCGGTTATATTTGTCAGCGAGGTAAAGCCAAAGAAATTCAACAGGAAGGAAGGAAAAGACAATGACGCTAACAAGCATGGCAATCCGCGTTGACCAAATCACACCTGAACTGTGGGCTTTGTTAATCGAACAGGCTGAGGCTGCCCCCGTCCGCGTGGCTGCCGCAAATGGCGCGACTTTTGTCATTCAAACAGACAATAGCTATCAGCAACTGTTGACTGATCTTGATCTCGCGGAGGCTCGCAAGGGCATAGAAGAAGGACGGAGCGACAAAGCCGCCGGACGAACACAACCCGTTCAGGATGCTTTTGCCGAAGTCCGGGCAAAGCTCGGCTTGCCGGAAAAGGTTTAGGGCGAAGAAATGGCTTTCTATGTCGAACTCACCGCCAGAGCTAAAGAAGACCTTGAAGATGCTGCTGGCTGGTACGCACAGCATTCGCGGGATAAGGCATTGCTCTGGATGATCGGTTGCCAGGAAGCCACCGAAAGCCTGGCGAACTCCCCCAGCCGTTGCCAAATCGCTCCTGAAAGCAGAGACGATGAACGCGAAATCCGACATTTGCTTTATGACCAACACCGCATTCTGTTTGAAATCGAAGATGAAACCGTAACGGTGCTCCACATCCGCCATCAAAAACGCCAACCGTTTGAAATGGACGACATTTAGCCAATCATTTGCTAGCGTCAGTCTTCCATCTCGACTTCAGTCAATTCGCGGCTCTGTTTCGGAGTCCGGCTCAAAATCAGCCACGCCGTCGGCACAACCACCATGACCATGCCCAACAGCGAAAGCGCATTCACGGCGTGATTCCAGAGCAGAACATCGAACACCAGTCCAAACAGAATCTGCGACAAAGCGACGACTGAAATCTGTGTCGCTTGTCCTTTGGCAAAAGCCATAGTCATGCCTATCTGCCCGGCGACTCCAGCCAAGCCCACCAGCACCAGCAACGCCAGCATGGTTTTGTCCGTCAATTGCGCCGAATAGTCTTTGCGATTGGTCGCCAGCAAAAACAGTGTCGTCGCCAAACTGGCTACGCCGGAAAAGTGAACGACGATGGCGCGCGGATCAATGTGTTGCAGCCGATTTAATCCCAGCATCGCAATCGAAGTACAAAAGGCTCCGCACAGCGCCATCAGGATGGCGAACTTGCCGCTTTGAAAATGCGGCTGCTGAATCAGTGCAATGCCTACGACACTGACCAGCACAGCAACGCCGATGCCGGTCGTCGGTTTTTGTTTGAAGACCAGCCACAAGATCAACGTCACCCAGATCGGAGACGTGTTCATCAAAGTCAGCGTGTCAGAAACCGGCAGATGCGCCAGCGCATAAAAGTTGCAAATCATTCCCGTGCTGCCCGCCAGCGAACGCACCCACAACGTCCGCGAACCGAACAAGATCAATTTGACTCTGGCAAGCCTGGCGATGATGAACGCGAAGAAAAAGGCTCCGGCGGCGCGAGCGACGACGACTAATTGCCAGTCGCAACGTTCTCCGGCCAGATGGCTGACCGAAGCCATCACCGCAAACGCCAGCGAAGCCCACAGCATGTGAAAGTACGCCGTTCGATGGTCGGTTCGTAACTCCCCGGTATTTGATGAAGACATTGGTTCCTTATACGTGTTGACCTGTTTCAATAAGCCTGAGAATAACTTGGCGATGCGGACAGCGGCAACGCGATTCACAAATCCGACTCGATGGACAACAATACCGGCGATTCGGTTTTCCGCGAATCGCCAACCCAAAACAATTCTGAGGACAAAAGCTATGTTGCAACGTCTGCGTTTTCTGTTCGCAATCTTTGCCGTTGGATTTTTTATTGCGCTGCCTTGTTTCGCCCAGCAAAAAGCCTTAACGGCTGACGATTACGCGCGCGCCGAAAAGTTCATGAGTTACAACACTGCGCCGCTGGTTCTGCGTGCGGGAGTTCGCCCGACGTGGTTGCCCGACGGACGATTCTGGTATCGAGTGACGACGGAAAACGGCGCGGAGTTTGTGTTGGTTGATCCGGCGCGCGGAACTCGCGGCCCGGCCTTCGATCACGCGAAGCTGGCTGCGGCGCTTTCAACTGCCGCTGGTGCGAAATACGAAGCCACGAAACTTCCTTTCCAACAGATTGAATTTTCGGCTGACGGCAAATCTATAACTTTCAGCGTCGAGCGGCAGCGGTTCACCTGCGATTTGCAAAGTTATCAATGTCAGGCTGCGGCTGGAAACGGCGGCAATCGCGGCAACGCCCTGCGCGGCGGCAGATTCGGCGCTGACGCAATGTCCACTTCGCCTGACGGCAAGCGCACGGCGTTCATTCGTGATTACAACTTGTGGGTTCGTGACCTTGCGACGGGCAAGGAAACGCAATTGACGACTGATGGCGTCAAGGACTTTGGCTACGCGACGAACAACGCAGGCTGGACGAAAAGCGACAACCCAGTGCTGGCGTGGTCGCCGGATTCCAAAAAGATCGCCACTTTCCAGCACGACGCACGCGGCGCTAGCGAAATGTATCTCGTAACCACCGTGGCCGGGCCACCAAAACTCGAAGCCTGGAAATATCCGCTGCCCGGCGACGCCAAGATTTTCATGATTGAGCGCGTTGTGATTGATGTAGACGCCGCCAAAGTCACTCGCCTGAAAATGCCTGCCGACGCGCATCGTTCAACGCTCTGCGATCACATCGTTTGCGGAGGAACTTGGGCTGACGTGCAATGGGGAGCCGACAGCGCACAACTCGCCTTCGCCTCGACTTCGCGCGACCGCAAGCAGGTCAAGTTGCGTATCGCCGATCCGCTGACCGGCGATGTGCGCGACGTGATGGAAGAAAAGGTGGACACGTTTTTTGAATCCAGCGCGGCTTCCAGCGCAGGGCGCGTGAATTGGCGCTACCTTTCGTCGTCGAACGAGATACTTTGGTATTCGCAACGCGACGATTGGGGTCAGCTTTACCTTTACGACGTCAACACCGGCAAGCTGAAAAACCAGATCACGACGGGCGCGGGCAACGTCACGCAATTGATGCGCGTGGATGAAAAGAACCGCCAGCTTTACTTCGTCGGCGTGGGCAAAGAGCAAGGCCGCGACCCGTACTTCCGCCACTTTTACCGCATTGGCTTCGACGGCAAGGGGATGAAGCTGCTGACTCCCGAAGACGCCGACCACGACATTTCGCTTTCGCCGTCGGGCGGATTTTTCACCGACAATTATTCCAAACCCGACGTGCCTCCGATTGCTGTGCTGCGCGATGCCGAAGGCAAATTGATTCTGACGCTTGAAAAGGCCGACATCTCGCGGCTGCTGGCGATGGGTTGGCAACCGCCGCAACCGATCACGGTCAAGGCGCGCGATGGAGTGACGGATATTTACGGGTTGCTTTACAAACCGACGAAGCTCGACCAGAGCAAAAAGTATCCCATCGTCAACAACATCTACCCCGGCCCGCAAACCGGCAGCGTGCGTTCGCGCAGCTTTTCCACTGGCGGCGATCAACAGGCGCTGGCCGAACTCGGCTTCGTAGTCGTTCAGCTTGACGGGATGGGCACACCGTGGCGCTCGAAGTCATTTCATACCAAGTGGTACGGCAACATGGGTGACAACACGCTGCCCGATCAGGTGACAGCGATGAAGCAACTGGCGCAGAAATATCCGTGGATAGACATTGAGCGCGCGGGGATTTACGGCCATTCAGGCGGCGGCAATGCGACGGCAACGGCAATGTTCAATTACCCCGACTTCTTCAAAGTCGGCGTTGGCCAGGCAGGCAACCACGATAACCGTTTGTACGAAGACGATTGGGGCGAGAAATGGCAGGGTTTGCTGGTGAAAAATCAGGACGGCACAACCAACTACGACAACCAGGCCAATCAACTGATGGCCAAAAACCTGAAAGGCAAACTGTTGCTGGCGCACGGCACAATGGATAACAACGTTCCGCCTTACAGCACGTTGCTGGTCGTAGACGCCCTGATCAAAGCCAACAAAGACTTCGACCTGATTATGTTCCCCAATCGCGGGCACGGGTTCGGCAACGAACCGTACATGATTCGCCGCCGCTGGGATTATTTCGTCAAACATTTGCTGGGAGCCGAACCGCCGAGCGGATTTGAGCTGAAGCCCCCGCCTCAACCGGTTTTTGGAAATTGAGCAATGATCCGATTCGATCAAGGCAATCAACGCTTCAACTTTCGCGCAGTTGGCGTGGCCATTCACAACGACAAGGTTCTGCTTCATCAAGCTGAAGGCGACAGTTTCTGGTCATTGCCCGGCGGCAGAGTCGAATTTGGCGAAGCCGCCGAACAAACTCTGCTCCGTGAAATGCGTGAAGAACTGGATGTGGATGTCGAAGTCGTGCGGCTGCTTTGGCTGGTCGAAAACTTCTTCGTTTACGACGGCAAAAACTATCACGAACTGTCGCCTTATTTTTTGATGCGATTGCCTGATTCGTCGCCATACCTGACGGAGCCTGGGCCTTACAAATGCGCCGAACCCGGCAGCAATTTGATCTTTCGCTGGTTCCCAACCACGCCGGAAGTGTTGGCAAAGTTGCCTGCGCTTCCGGCGTTTTTACAAACCGAATTACAGGCTTTACCCGAAACCACTCAACACATAGTTCACCGAGATGAATAGAGGAAAACCCGTCATGAAACGTTACTTGCTGACTGCATTCGTCGTTTGTTTTTGCTTGCTTGCATCGCCTGCCGCAGCGGTGCAGGAACCGGTTGACCGAGACATCATCGCCAAAATCCGCGACGAAGGTTTGAACCGTTCTCAGGTTTACGAAACCTTCACACAC
Source organism: Acidobacteriota bacterium (assembly GCA_033763255.1). GTDB lineage: Bacteria > Acidobacteriota > Blastocatellia > RBC074 > RBC074 > RBC074. The sequence continues at coordinate 53,923 of JANRKX010000091.1, forward strand.
TTTACCGAAGACATCGGCCCGCGCTTGACCGGCTCGCCTGCGTACAAGGCCGCAGCCGATTGGGCGCAAACGAAGCTGAAAGAATACGGACTGGAAAATCCGCGTCTGGAATCGTGGGAGTTCGGGCGTGGATGGGCGCTCGACAAGTTTTCCATCGAAATGGTCGAGCCGCGTTATATGCCGCTGATCGGTTATCCCGAAGCATGGTCGGCTTCGATGAGCGGCGAAATCACTGCCGCTCCGATTTTTCTGGGTGACAAAAAACAGGAAGACATCACACAGATGCGCGACAAGCTGAAAGGCGCGATTGTCATGAGCCAGCCGATTCAGACTTCGTTTGAGCGCGCCGACCGTCCGCAACCGACGCTGTTCGACACTCCCGTAGCCATCGGGCAACCGCGCCCGCCAGCAGGGCCAGCCGGTTCTTTTATCACTCCGCAAAACATGGCCAAGCTCTTGCGCGAAACCGGCGCAGGCGTTGTGCTTCGTCCGAACCGAGGCGAGCACGGAACTTTGTTCGTGCTAGGGCGCGACAACGGCGAAGCCGCTCTGCCAAGCGTCGTGCTCAGCGCGGAACACTACAACATGATCGCTCGGATGATTCAGCGCGGCATCAACGTCAAGCTGCGCGTCAATCTTCAAACTCGTTTTCTGACCGAAGACAAAAACGGATACAACGTGCTGGCCGAATTGCCCGGCACTGATCCCGCCTTGCGCGACGAAGTTGTCATGATCGGCGGGCATCTGGATTCGTGGCACTCTTCGCCCGGAGCCACAGACAACGCAGATGGAGCCGCCGCAGTGATGGAAGCCATGCGAATTTTGAAATCCATCGGTGCGAAACCGAAGCGCACGATCCGCATGGCTCTGTGGGGCGGCGAAGAGCAAGGCTTGCACGGTTCGCGCCGTTACGTGGAAAAATATCTGGCGGGCGACGCCAACAAAGCCGCGCGCGAAAAGTTCAATGTGTATTTCAACCTCGATCCGGGCAGCGGGCCGATTTACGGCTGGTATCTGGAAAACAATCCGGCTGTGAAACCGATCTTTGACGCCTGGCTGGAGCCATTCAAGGATTTGGGCACGCGCAAAAACATCCTGCAAGGCATAGGCAACACCGATCATCTCAGCTACACGCGCGCCGGAATGGCTGGCTTTAATCCGGTGCAGGATTACGTGGATTACGACGTTCGCACTCACCACACGAACATGGATACTTTTGAACGAGTGAAAGCAGAAGACCTGAAACAATGCGCGATGGTGCTGGCTTCGTTCGCTTATCACGCCGCTGTGCGAGCGGAAAAGATTCCGATTCAAGCCAAAGCGACAGAAAGATAGATTGAAATCAGACCGCTGTTCGACTTAGTCTGGTTACGGAAATCATCCGAACCAGAGGGACACTTATGCCTGCATCCAACTTCGCTACAAAGAACGACACTTATCGCAAATTGATGGGCAATGGCCTAACTTATCGCATCCCACGTTTTCAACGCGATTACAGTTGGACAGAAGATGAATGGGAAGACCTTTGGCTGGACATTCAAGGCACAATCAAAGAAGGTGGGGAACCAGCACATTACATGGGCTATCTGGTTTTGCAATCGGATGATGAAAAAGTCTTTGATGTAATTGACGGACAACAACGACTGACAACACTCAGCCTTATTGTATTGGCAGTGCTAAAGAACCTGCAGCGATTGATTGACGAGGGGAGAGATGCCAACGATAACCAACAGCGGCTCGAAACACTCCGCAAAAACTATATTGGCTATCTCGATCCTATAACGCTTATCCCGCGTTCCAAGCTCACACTTAACCGCAACAACGATAACTATTACCAAACCTACCTTGTCCCACTTGGCCGCTTGCCACAACGTGGGTTCCGCGCATCCGAGCATAGCTTGCGAAAAGCCTTTGAATGGTTCGATAAAAAGGTTAGCGAATACGCTCGTAAAAGTAGCCTGGTTGAAGGCGTGGCACTTGCGACTCTGGTTGAAATGGTAAGCGACCGGTTGTTCTTTACTGTTATCACGGTGACGGACGAACTGAACGCTTACAAAGTCTTTGAAACGCTCAACGCGCGCGGCGTGCGACTTTCGGCGACAGACCTTTTGAAAAATTATCTTTTCTCGGTGCTTGATCGCAAAGGCCAGCACGAACATGAACTGATGAAGCTGGAAGACCGATGGGAGGCAATGGTAAGCCGCCTGGGAAGCGAAAGCTTCCCAGATTTTTTACGAATTCACTGGAATAGTCGCCACTCTTTTGTGCGACAAGCGGAACTCTTCAAAGCAATTCGCGGACAAGTCAAAACCGATCAGGAAGTCTTCAAATTGATTCGCGCAATGGAAGATGATGTTGACGCATATCTTGGCCTGACATCGCCGGAAACTTCATCCTGGCCGCCTAAACTGAAATCTTATGCTCAGGAACTGAAGCTCTTTGGGGTTCGCCAGCCATTTCCCCTGTTGCTGGCAGCTCGAAGGATGTTCAACGATCAGCAATTCGAGCCAATTTTACGAGCCGTTGTTATGATTTCGTTCCGTTACAACGTCATCAGTGGTTTGCATGGCAACGAACAGGAGCATGTCTACAATCGAGTGGCAGGAAAAATTTTCAACTTGGAATCAACTACAACCAACCATGTATTGAATGCTTTAAGTCCGGTTTATCTTTCTGACGAAACATTCCGCGCTGCTTTCACGGATAAGGTCTTACGCACAAAACAATCTCGCAATGGCCGTATCGTTCGTTACATTTTGTGTGAATTAGAAAGACGGCTAACCGGCCAGGACTACGATTTCAACAGCGATACTTTCAATCTTGAACATGTGCTGCCTCAAAACCCCGGCGCAGGCTGGGATCAATTTTCCGAAGAAGAAATCGAAGCAATGGTCTTTCGATTGGGCAACATGACTTTGCTGCAATCGTCGGCCAACCGAGACCATGGCAATGAGGATTACGCAACAAAACGCCCTGTTTACGCACAAAGCGGCTTTGCCGTGACGCGCAAACTCGCCCAAGAAAATGCCGAATGGAATCCCGAACGGCTTGCTGCCAGACAAGCCTGGATGGCCAAACAAGCCATCGCTATCTGGCAAATATCCCAGCTTTCCTAATGCTGCTTATGGCCACGACTCCCATCCAGCAAAAATTTACCGAAGCGATTAATGCTTTGATCGAACAAGTCAGGGAAGATCGTTCGATTTTGGCGTCCATCCTGTGCGGCAGTTTGTCTTACGATAAAGTCTGGGCGAAATCGGACGTTGATCTGGTGTTGGTGACAATAGACGATCGCAAATTCGACACCGAAGGCATTTCGCTTTATGCCGACGGAGTGAACGTTCACGCGCTGTTGCTGTCGCGGACGGAATTGCGGCGGACGGTGGAAGGTTCGCTGGGCAATTCGTTTATGCACTCGTTTCTGGCCAAAGGGCGATTGCTGTACACGCACGATCAAACGATTGCCGATTTGTTTGGGCGGCTTCAAAACATAGGCGAACGCGACACGCAGGTGCAGTTGTTGCAAGCGGCGACCGGCGCTTTGCCCGCCATTTACAAAGCGCACAAATTTCTGCTGACTCGCGGCGATCTGGATTACACCGCGTTGTGGATTCTTTATGCAGCGACTCCGCTGGCGAAAATCGAAGTCGTCAGCGAGCGTTTGCTGGCCGACCGCGAAGTCATTCCGCAAGCGATGAAGTTGAACCCGGCTTTGTTCAAAACGATTTACTCTGATCTGCTGAACTCCAAAAAGACAAAGAAAAACGTGCAAGCGGCTCTGGCAAAGATTGACGCTTACCTTGCTGAACGTGCGCCGGAACTGTTCGCTCCAATTCTTGACCATCTGCGTGAAGTCGGCGAAGCGCGCTCCTGCACCGAAATTGAAGACCATTTCAAACGGAACTTCGGCGTCGAACATGTGACAACGGCTTGTGAATACCTGGCTGATCTCGGACTGCTTGGCAAAGCTTCGACGACTGTTCGCCTGACGAAAAAGAGCAACGTCAGCGTGCAGGAACTCGCCTTCTTTTCTTTGGGAGGGCGGATTCAATGAAGTCTAAAGTTGCTGACAAGCCTCAGCCGGTTATTTCAGCCAAAGACGCCCGCCGCCTTTTTCTGGGTGCACAAGGCCTGCTTGCAGACCCGGCGCGCAAAGCCACGCGCGCGACATTGGCCAAACTGATTGAGCAAATGGGTTTCGTCCAAATTGATTCGATCAATTACGTCGAACGCGCTCATCATCTGACTCTCGCGAGCCGTTTAGACGCTTACCGCCACGAACATTTCACACACCTGCTGGAAACCCAACGACACTTGTTTGAGCACTGGACGCACGATGCTTCGGCGATTCCAACAGCTTGGTTCGCGCATTGGAAACCGCGCTTCGCTCATTACGAAATCAAGCTGCGTTATCGCTGGCTGGGGACGCGGATGGGCGACAAACCGGAGAAGGTTTTGGCCGATGTGCGTGAACGCATCGCACGCGAAGGACCATTGCGTTCGCAGGATTTTGAACACGACCGCAAAGGCAAAGCCGCCGGTTGGTGGGATTGGAAGCCGCAAAAAGCCGCGCTGGAATATCTGTGGTTCACCGGCGAATTGATGGTGACGCGGCGCGACGGTTTTCAGAAAGTTTATGACCTGACAGAGCGCGTGTTGCCGTCAGCGGTCAAACTCGCGGCTCCAGCAGAAAGCGAACACATTGAATGGGTTTGCCGCACGGCGTTCGAGCGGTTGGTCATCGCTACATCAAAAGAGATTGCCGATTTTTGGCACGCCATCACGCTCGCTCAAGCTCGGCAGTGGTGCGAACAAGCGGCAAAATCCGGCGAGATTGTTCCTGTGATAATTGAATCCGCGAACGGCGAATCGCCACGCGCCAGTTTTGCGCTGGGCGATTGGCAACAACGATTGCGTAAGCTGCCAGATGTGCCTGACCGCATGCGTTTGCTTTCGCCATTTGATCCTGTCATTCGAGATCGTGCTCGCGCGGCAAGATTGTTCAACTTCGATTATCGCTTTGAAGCTTTCGTGCCCGAACCGAAACGGCAATACGGTTATTACGTGCTGCCGATTCTGGAAGGCGAGCAATTGGTCGGGCGCGTTGATCCGAAATTTCAGCGCGAACGCGGCGTGTTGGAAGTTCGTAAGGTCTTTTGGGAACCAACGATCAAAGTGACCAAAGCTCGCAAGACACAATTGGATGAGGCTCTGGCACGACTGGCCAATCTGGTTGGCGCAGTGAAAGTCGAAGCAACGCTGTAACCAACTCCAACCCCTAATTGAGGTGACTTCTGTTATGAACACACGAATCAAAATCGGTAGCTCTGTTTTCCTGATGATCGCGCTGGCTTCGCCTGCCTTGTTTGCTCAAACGCTGGATCAAGCCAAGGTCGTTGCTGGAGCGGATAGAGCAGTCGAAAAGGCCGCCAAGCTCTCTCCGGCGTCTGCGCCCGGATGCGCCGTTGGCATTTCGTTGGCTGGCCGTCCAGTTTACGAAAAAGCCTTCGGCATGGCGGAGATGGAACACAGCATTCCAAATACTCCGCAAACTATTTTTGAATCCGGCTCAGTGGCCAAACAGTTCACTGCTGCCGCGGTCATCCTGCTTTCGCTGGAGGGGAAACTTGGGCTGGATGATCCAGTCAAAAAGTACATCCCGGAATTGCCTGATTACGGCGCGCCGCTCACCATACGCCATTTGCTCAATCACACAGGCGGCGTGCGCGATTGGGGTTCGGTGCTGGCACTGACAGGGTTTGGCAGAGGCGACCGCGTTATTTCACAGGCGCTGGCGATGGATGTCATCACGCGCCAAAAAGGATTGGATTTCACGCCCGGCGCTGAGTATTCCTATTCCAACAGCGGTTATCAGTTGGCCGCGACCGTCGTCGAGCGTGTAGCGAAGCAAAGCCTGCCTGCTTTCACCGAAGAGCGATTTTTCAAACCGCTGGGAATGACGAAAACCAGTTGGCGCGATGATTACCAGCGGCTGATTCCCGGTCGCGCTCAGGCTTACACCGGATCGCTTGCCGGGCCGTGGCGATTGTCCATGCCGTTTATGAATGTTTACGGCAACGGTGGAATGCTGACGACCGTCGGCGATTGGCTGAAGTGGAACGCCATGCTCGATTCGCGCTCGATGGGCGCTCCGCTGGTTGAAGCTCTGGAAACCACCGGCGTGTTGAACGATGGCCGAAAAATCAGCTACGCGCTGGGCGTAATCGTCACCAATGAAAATGGCATTCGCAAAGTCTCTCACGGCGGTTCGACAGCGGGTTATCAAACTTTCCTTTCCCGTTACCCAGACCTCAAACTTTCAGTCGCCGTGATGTGCAATAGCGCGTCCAGAAACCCTGCGGTTTTGGATCGAGACATTTTCAACGAAATCGCTGGCCCTTTTCCGGCTCCGACGCCGCCAGAAACAACCGCCTTGAAACCTGAAGAACTACAAAAGTACGTGGCTTTGTGGCGCAACGAAAAAACGCACATGCCAGAACGGACTGTGATCGAAAACGGAGTGTTGCGATTGGCAGGCCAGGCTGTGTTGCGTCCGTTGCGCGACGGCTCATTTCTCGGTGGATCGGCGTGGATCCGCTTTCAGATGGGAACGAATGGCAAACCGGTTTCCGTCGAAGTAGGCACAGGCGAAGCCATCAACCGATATTTTGCCGAAACGCAATGGACGCCCACGCCGGATGAATTGAAATCCTTGGCTGGTGTTTGGCACAGCGAAGAAGCGGGTGCGTCGTTTACGATTGCTGTTGAAGACGGCAAAGCATTTTTTGTTCAGCGCCCCACCACGCGGCTACAACTGCGCCCGCAATTCAAAGATCATCTCAGCCTCGGACTTGGCCAGGTGATTTGGGTAACGCGCGATGCCAACGGACGAATTACAAAATTACATGTCGGCGCAGGGCGAATGCGCGACATGCCTTTTGAGCATGTTGGCAGCAAATAACGCATCACACCGAGTGGAACAGGTTGCGAACCTGTTCCACCAATCTTTACCTATAAAAGTCCGATCTAGCGAAATGGCTGAAAAGTCAAAAACGAAAGCCCGCACCACCATTGCCGTCCAAGGCGCGCGCGTACACAACCTGAAAAACATCTCGCTGGAAATCCCGCGTGACCGTTTGATCGTCGTCACAGGCTTGAGCGGCTCCGGCAAGTCTTCGTTGGCGTTCGATACGATTTATGCCGAAGGGCAGCGGCGCTATATGGAATCGCTGTCGAGTTACGCCAAACGTTTCGTAGCCCAGGTCGCCAAGCCCGACGTAGATTTCGTCTTCGGCCTCTCGCCCGTCATTTCGATTGAGCAGAAAACAATCGCCAACAATCCGCGCTCCACCGTAGGCACGATGACCGACATCGCCAGCTATTTGAATTTGCTGTTCGCTACGATTGCCGAAGCGCATTGCCCGCGCACGAATGAACCTGTGCCGAGCCGTTCGGCTAATCAAATTCTCGAATCCATTTTGTCATTGCCCGAAGGCACGGAGATCGAATTGCGCGCACCAGTGTTCAAGGTTTATGGCGAAGAGTTGGATTACGTGTTTACCGAACTGCGCAAGAAAGGCTGCCGCCAATTGATCGTAGACGGTAAGGCTGTGGACATTTCAAAAGAAGTCGAACTTGATGAAACGGCAATCAAGACAATGGATGCCATCGTTGATCGCTTCGTCGTCAATCGCAAACACGAAAAAGCCATCAAGGCCGGCATCGCGGCTGCGTTGCTGGTAGGCGATAGGCTGATACAAGTTCACCTCTTGAAAGGCGTGGGCAAAGCGGCGGCTGAAACGTTTTATCGCGCGACGTGTAGCGCGACGCATCACTTCGTTTACGGCGATGTGCAGCCCGATTTCTTTGTCTTCAACTTTCCTGAAAGCGCCTGCATCACCTGCGGCGGACTCGGCGTCAACAAGCTCACGCATCCCGAATTGCTCGTACCCGACCCCGAACGTAGCATTCGCGGCGGCTGCTTTGTGCGCGAGGCGTTCAATTACAAGCCGGACAATTGGGACGGGCGCATTATGTTCAGCCTGGGCGAAGCGTTGAAATTCTCGCTCGATACGCCGTGGGAAAAGCTGCCTGAGAAAGCGCGCAACGCGGTCCTTTATGGCATCGAGAAAAAGTTCAAAGTCGTCACGCCGCCCGATGCCAAAGACCTCGCCCGCCGCGCCGAATGGGAAGGCCGCGAGATCGGCTTTCACGGCATCGCGCGGCGCATCGAACGCCATTACCGCCGCTATCGCCAACGCGGCGAAGCGAGTTCGGGGATGGAAGCCTGGCTCGACAAAGTGATGGTTGAGCACGTCTGCCCCGATTGTAACGGCGCGCGGCTGCGGGCGACGCGGCTGTTGTTCACGATTGCGGGCAAGAACATTTTTGAATTCGGCCAGATGAATTTTGATGAGTTGCATGCGTTCTTGGGAACAATCAAACCAACCGGGCGCGGAGCCGATGCAGGCCGACAAGTTCTCAACGAAATTCGCGGGCGGTTGGAATTGCTGCTCGGCATAGGGCTAGATTATCTGAACTTCAATCGCCGTTCGGGAACGCTTTCTGGCGGCGAATCGCAGCGCATCCGGCTGTCTACGCAAATCGGTTCGGGGTTGATGGGAATGCTTTACGTGCTGGACGAGCCGAGCATCGGGCTGCATCCAAAAGACAACGTCAAGATGATTGCCACGCTGGAACGGCTGCGCGACATCGGCAATACGGTGATTGTCGTCGAACACGACGAAGACACCATTCGCGCCGCTGACCACGTTATTGAAATGGGCATTGGCGCTGGTATCCACGGCGGCGAAGTCGTCGCACAAGGCACGTTGAAAGACTTGCTGGCCTGCAAAGCTTCACCGACCGGACAGTTCCTTTCCGGCAAACGGTCAATCGCAACGCCGAAACAGCGGCGCAAAGGCAACGGCAAACAACTCATCATTCGCGGAGCGCGCGAAAACAATTTGAAATCCGTCAACGTGACGATTCCGTTGGGTCAAATGGTTGCGATTACTGGCGCGTCCGGCTCCGGCAAAAGCACGTTGGTCAACGAAATCCTGTTCAAGGCTTTGTGGAAAAAGCTGGAAGACACACGCACGCTGCCCGGCGAACACGATGGCGTAGACGGCTTGGAGCACGTTCACAAAGTCGTCAACATTGACCAATCGCCGATTGGTCGCAACAGCCGCTCGAACCCGGCGACATACATTGGCTTTTACGACACGATCCGCGACCTGTTCACGCGCGCACCGCTCAGTGTCGAACGCGATTACAAACCCGGACGGTTTAGCTTCAACGTCAAAGGCGGGCGTTGCGAAGAGTGTCAGGGCGAAGGCGTCATCACGACGCAGTTGTATTTCATGCCCGACGTGGAAGTGCTCTGCGGCGCGTGCAAAGGCGCGCGCTTCAACGCCGAGACACTCGAAGTCACGCTGCGCGGCAAAACCATTGACGACATTTTGAATATGTCCGTCGAAGAAGGTTCCGCGTTTTTCAAAAGCGAACCGGCTATTGGGAAGAAAATAGAAGTGTTGAATGATCTCGGTCTTGGGTATTTAACGCTCGGCCAATCGGCGACGACGCTATCGGGCGGCGAGGCGCAACGCATCAAGATCGCTACGGAACTGAGCAAGCTGCAACGCGCGAAACATACGGTTTACATTTTGGATGAACCGACGACCGGACTGCACTTGGCGGATATTGAAAAGCTGTTGGAATCCCTGAATCGTTTGGTCAACGCCGGGCATTCGGTGCTGCTGATCGAACATCACCTCGATGTCATCAAGACGGCTGACCACGTCATTGACCTCGGACCCGAAGGCGGCCACGCGGGCGGCGAAGTCGTCGTCACTGGCACACCGGAAGAAGTGGCGGCGTGCAAACGGTCGCATACCGGGCGGTTTCTAAAAGCGCATTTGCGAGTGTGATTGCAGGTAGGAAGAAGCGTAAATTGTCACCCAATCTTAGATCACGAATTTGTAACCCACTCTATGCACTGTGATAACGAACTTCGGGTCGTGTGGAGTGTCTTCGATTTTTTGCCTCAGTTTGGCGATGTGCATGTCTACTGTTCGTGTCAGCGGAAAGCTTCCATAACCCCAAACCGAATCCAGCAATTGATCGCGCGTGATGACTTCGCCGCGGTGTTCGATGAAGTATTTCAGGATGTTGAATTCGCGCGGAGACATTTCCAGCGGCTGGCCGGCTTTGCTGACTTCAAAGCGTTTGAAGTTGACGAAGACATCGCCGAATTTGAATTCATCCACTGACTGTTCCGGCTTGCGATTGGAGCGGCGGATCAAGGCTTCGACGCGCGCCATCAATTCCATGAAGCTGAACGGTTTGGTGACGTAATCGTCTGCGCCGATTTTCAAACCAACAACCTTGTCAATTTCCTGGCCACGAGCCGTCAGCATGATGATTGGCGTTTCATTGCCGGTGCTGCGTAATTGTTTGCACACATCGAAACCGCTCATTTTGGGCAACATCACATCCAGCACTATCAAATCCAGTTCACGTTCGGACGCCAGCTTCAAACCGACTACGCCGTCGCGCGCCACCTGAACCGTGTAACCTTCGTATTCAAACCCGTCACGCAATGCGACTGCCATCGCCTGATCGTCTTCAACAATCAAAACCTTTCCGCTCATTCTTCGCTTGCTCCCTGTTGATGATTTCAAGTCAACGACCAGCTTCGCTGCTGACCTGAAGATTATGTCCGAAAGCCGAATTGTCTTCCGACGCGGATGGTTTCACCGGTTTGGGCATCGAACTATTGTCCGTCGGCAAATGAATGACAAAGGTGCTGCCTTTGCCCAACTCGCTTTCGACAGTGACTTTGCCCTGATGAGCTTCGATGACGTGTTTGACGATGGACAGCCCCAACCCGCTGCCTTTGACATCGTGAACCAGCACGTTGCCGACGCGGTAGAATTTCTCGAACACTTTTTCGCGCTCTTCGCTGGCGATGCCAATGCCAAAATCGCGCACGGCAATGGTCACAAAACCGTTTTGCTGGCCGAGCGTGACTTTGATTTCGGTTGATTCGCCGGAGTATTTCACCGCGTTGTCCAGCAGGTTGATAAACGCTTGCGCGATGGCTTCCGAGTCAATGACGACCGTCGGCAAACTTTGTTGAGCTTTGTCGAGCTTGACCGTGAAACCGTGTTGTTCCAGCACGATTTCAAACGTTTTCAACGTTTCAGTGACGACCTGTTCCACGTCCGCCTGTTCAAACTGATAAGTTTTCTGGCCGGATTCGATCTTGGAAAAATCCAGAATGTTGTTGATAAGTTGGGTCAGCCTGCGGCTTTCGGTTTCGATGTATTCGCCGTATTCCCGCACTTTGATTTCGCCTTTGACGCGACCGAGTTTGAGGAATTCGCCGAACACGCGAATCGAAGCCAGCGGAGTTCGCAATTCGTGCGAGACGTTGGAAACAAAGTCAGCTTTCATTTGTGATAATTTCATAGCGCGCGACGCTGTTCTGAGCGCCAGCACAATGCCTCCGATCAAAACCATTGCTGTCATGACCGAAAACGCCAGGTTGGTCAGGAAGTAACGACGACTCCATTCCTCTTCGGTCATGTTCCGCATGCGAATACCGAGAAACCAGTCAGTAAAGACGAACTGGAATTGCCATCCGACTTCAAACGCTTTGCCTTCGTACTTCTGATTGGCGAAAACCAGTTTGTCTTCGTGGTTTAGCACAGTGACGATGACATCGCCGTATTCGTCGGGAAACCATCCCGGAGCCAGTTCCGCAATTGCCGGAGTCAGGTAATTTTTCAAAAAGACCTGGTCGTTCAGAAACATTCCTGCCACGCCCACCACGTGAGATTTTTCGTTCACGATCGGTTTGACGATGATACGGTTTTGGGGGTCGCGTTCGTCCACCGTCGGGCGCGCCGATTTTGGCGAAGTTCCGGTCATAATCATCGCCATCCAATTGGCAGCGGCGGCGTGGGCGGCGCTGCGTTCCTGCATTTCCGAATCCGGCGATTCAGCATCTTCTTTGTGGAAAATAAACGAACACGAAATCGGGTCGTAAAAACTAATGGTCACGTAAGATGGTTCGTCGCGGCCACTGATGATTCCCACAAACTGAAGTCGTGCTCCATTGAATTGGTTTTTGGAAAAATGCTCTTGCACCATCTTGAAATCAATCGCGGTGCTTGGGGTGTAATCCGGGTTGGGGTAATTGTGATTAAAAGCCGTGTGGGGAATGTTCAATGTCATTTCGGCTTGTTCTTCATAAGTTGTGATGACTTTCTTGACGACTTCAAACAGATACCGGCGCAGATAAGCTTTGCGTTGATATGGCAATGTGGCTTCCAGTTGCGAAAGCGATTTGTATTGCAGCCACAAATGAGCCAACAGCGGAATTGCCACCGCAATCAAACCGACCCACAAAATGTTTTGTCGCAAAAACTCTCTAAGCTTCGACATTGTCTTCACCTCGCCGAAAGTATACATCGTCAAACGCGACTGTTTACGAAGCGTCGTTGTCGTTTTACAACTCAGTTACAGCTTTTACCGGTTTTTACTCTCTTTTGAAGACATTTACTCCAGCTTGGACGAAACTGCGAGCAGAGTCAGGCAGGGCAGATCGCATCTGTCACCAACGACACGAACGACGTTGATAACAAATTGCAGGTGGGAGAAAGGGTTTTCAAATGCCAAATGAAGCTGTGTTGAAATCCGTAGAACTGGAAACGGTTCCGCAACCACGCCCGGCATTAACACTGGTCAACCAGCGCGCCATCAGTTACGGCGATTACGAATGCTTCTCCGGGGTCAGTCAAAATGTAGGCGACCTGAAAGCCTTCATCGGGGCGCAGGTAGTTCAAACTCATCCGGTGTTGTTGATTGGTGAGCGCGGGCTTCGCCAGGAACAGATTGCAAGAGTGTTGCATCAAGCCAGCGCGCAATGGGGACAGCCGTTTTTCGCCGTCAACGCTCACGGATTGAGCAGCGACGCGCTGCACAGTTTGTTGTTCGGAGCGCACGGGCACGGCGGAATGATCGAAACCGTCAAACAAGGCACGATTTACATCAACGAACTGACCAGTCTGCCGCTGTTGTTGCAACAACGTTTCGCCGTTTATCTGGAAGAGCATCGCTGGCGAGAACGCGGCGGCAACGGCGGACGCCAGCGATTGATTTTCGCTTCGGAATGGAATCCTGCGGATCGAACAGCGGAAAACCGCATCGCGTTTGGCCTCGTCGAGATGTTGCGGCCATACAGCTTCACGATCAAATCCTTGCGCGAACGCAGCGAAGACGTTTTGTATCTGGCCAAGCATTTGTTGGCGCGCCTGACGCAAAAGCTGCGAAAAGGCGACCACGAGATCACCCCTGAAGCTCTGCACGCTCTGCAGGAGTACAACTGGGAAGGGAACATTGACGAACTGGAAGCGGTGTTGGAAAGCGCCGTCAATTGTTTGCCACCACCGCAAGTTGATGAAGCTGTTTTGCCTTCACGCATACGTTACGCTCGGCTGAAGTCTTTGCCGCCCGAAGGCGTTGACCTGCCGGAAATTGTGGACGACTTCGAACGCAACTTGATTGCGACGGCTCTGCGGCAATGCGGCAACAGTCAGACCAAAGCTTCCAGGTTGCTGGGGTTGCGTGTGCAGACGCTGAACATGAAGTTGAAACGATTTGCCGATCAAGGAAGGCCATTACTGTGAAAATGCAAGAACTGTCAAAGTTTGTTTTAGTTTTGATTGCCGTCGCGCTGCTGACGCCAACTCCCGGCAGCGCGCAGCAGAAAACCACGCTTGATGATTTGGCTTGGCTGGCCGGTTGCTGGCAAGACGAACGCGGCACACGGTTCCGTGAAGAAAGCTGGACGAAGCCGAAAGGCGGCACGATGCTCGGCGTTGGTCGGCAGGTTCGGGATGGCAAAACTACTGAGTACGAATTCATGCGAATTCACGAAGACAAAGGCGAGATTTACTTCACCGCCAAACCGTCAGGCCAAGCCGAAACGACTTTCAAACTGGTTTCTTACGCCGACGGCAAAGCCACGTTTGAAAATCCGCAGCACGATTTTCCTACGCGGGTGATTTACAGCAAACAGTCCGACGGTTCTTTGCTGGCTCGTATCGAAGGCGTGATGAACGGCCAGAAGCGCGGAATTGATTTCCCTTTCAAACGCGCCAAGTGTGAGTAAATGGGTACGCAGCCGCCCCGGCTGCTGTAAAAAAGACGCGCGAAGCTTCCTTCGCCGCAGGTTTCGCAGGCACCGCAACATTTTGCAGGAGATCACGGTCAGGCAAGCTGGTTATGTTTGCCGTTGCGGTGCCTGCCAAGCCTACGGCGATTTCTTGTCCGGTGAAGTACCGCTTGCCTAAGCAAACGGCACTGCACCAATTCTCTAATCGTAATACTCCAACCCCAAGTGAGTGATTAACTCTTCGCCGCGCAAATGCCGCAGCGTGTTTTTCAGCTTCATCAATTGAATGAACAGGTCGTGTTCGGGATAAAGCTGCGGAGCGCACATCGGCGATTTGAAATAAAACGACAGCCATTCCTGAATGCCGCGCATTCCCGTGCGCTGAGCCAAATCCATAAACAGCGCCAGGTCCAACACAATCGGCGCGGCCAGAATCGAGTCGCGGCAGAGGAAGTCAATCTTGATCTGCATCGGGTAGCCCAACCAGCCGAAGATGTCTATGTTGTCCCAGCCTTCTTTGTTGTCGCCGCGCGGCGGGTAATAGTTGATCCGAACGATGTGCGAAAAATCCTGGTAAAGGTCTGGATAAACTTCCGGCTGCAAAATGTGTTCAAGCACCGATAACTTCGATTCTTCTTTGGTTTTGAACGAACCGGGATCGTCCAACACTTCGCCATCGCGGTTGCCCAAAATGTTAGTCGAATACCAGCCGTGCAATCCCAGCATTCGTGATTTCAATCCCGGCGCGATCAAGGTCTTCATCAATGTCTGGCCGGTTTTGAAGTCTTTGCCGCAGACAGGCAGGTTTTGTTTTTCGGCAAGTTCGGTGATTGCCGGAATGTCCACGGTCAGGTTGGGCGCTCCGTTGGCGAACCCGACGCCGGATTTCAGCGCGGCGTAAGCGTAAATCATCGAAGGCGCGATGGCCTTGTGATTTTCTTTCATCGCTTTTTCAAAGCTGGCCAGTGTTTTGTGAACGGCGTGCTGTTTGATGAAGACTTCAGTCGAAGCGCACCAGACCATGACCATCCGCGAGCATTTGTTCTTCTTTTTGAATTCGGCAATGTCGGCCATCAACTGTTCGGCCAAATCCATTTTGGTTTTGCCTTTTTTGACGTGCGTGCCGTGAAGCCGTTTGACGTATTCCTGATCGAAGACCGCCGGCATCGGCTTGACCTTCGACAGTTGTGGCTTCAGTTGCAGCAGCAATTCTTTTTCCAGCACTCCAGCGTGCATCGCTGCGTCGTAGGCGTTTTCTTCGAAGATGTCCCACGTGCCGAAAACCAAGTCGTTCAAATCGGCCAGCGGCACAAAGTCTTTGATAAGCGGTGAACGGCCATCGGTGCGTTTGCCCAAGCGGATGGTTCCCATCTGCGTCAAACTGCCAATCGGTTTGGCCAGGCCTTTTTTGATGGCTTCGACACCAGCGATAAACGTAGTCGTGACGGCTCCCATCCCGACCAGCAACACTCCCAGCTTGCCTTTGGGTTCGGCAATCGGCGCTCCTTTTTCGATCATAGCTACACTCTCCTTGTTGATGATGAAACGGGGTTTGAATCATTCGGGAGAGTAGTGGATGTGGCTGAAAGCGTCTTGCGCGATCTTGCGGAATCTTGTCGCTGGCTTGCTGAAAAAAGTTTTGCTGAGTAATGATTCGGAAGTGCCTGGACGCAAACTAATGCGAATCGGAATTTTGTTTGGACGAAGAATCCTCTGCCATATATTTTGTGCTTAATACCTCCACCCAATCACGAACATTGTTACTTATTCTGAGTGCGGTGTTTGTGACACTTTCGCGAAGTTCTTTTTCAAGGCTCGCAGTCAGGTCTAAACCCAATTCACGGCGAGCAGAAAGTAGTGCATCAAATGAAACTATCGCAAACTCATTGGCTATTCTTGATGCTTCTTTGAGTATATCGGCATTTAGAAGGTCACGTTCAATCCTCGATTGATTTAATGAAGTTTGAAGTTGTTGAGCCTTAAGTTGGTCACTTTGAAAAGAGGAGAGAAAAATATCGAGATTGGCTTTGTCGTCCTTTACGATTTGGGCTGCCGAAATGAGTTGGTCAATTCTCTCCCTGGTCTCTCGAAGTTCGATTTCTAGTTGGGCAATCATTTGCGATGCAAGAGTCACTTCAAGACGTTTTTGAGCTAATGCCAAGCCGTTTTCATTGAAGAAAAGATTTGTACTATCAAGAGATTTGAGGGTATCACTAGTTCCAATAAGATAGGCCTTGCTTATTTGTTGACTAGCGCCTTGAAGTATTTGGCGATGCTCATGGTTCGAAATATCCGGGTCCGCAAAATTGATCAAGTATTCTTGCCATTTGGCGAGGGCTTCAACGACTCCAATGTATATTTCTCGTTGAAGCGTTCTTTCCCTATCCAGCCGTTGTTGTTCGGCATCATGGTCTAATTGCAACTCATGTCGGCGAGCATCATGTTGTATCTGCTTGTCGAGCCTTTTTGCATTCTCACGGTTATTGAGCAACGCTGCAACAATTGCTCCGAAAAATCCTATAGCCGCTCCGATTACAACATACCAGCCATTGTTCATTGTGCCTCTCCCACATTTGTTAATTTTCTTTGGTTTCGGTAGGCGTATTATCCTCACGGATTGGCGGCAATAGTTTAGTTGGGCTGACGGCCATGATATTCGTGAAGCGTTTGAAGTCGTCTTTGTTGAAGGTCAAAAGCTGGCTGATTCGGTGAACGTTCATCGCCGCAACGATACGGGTGTCGTGGACTTCTTTGCCTTCAACCGCATGAGCGATGACCAACCGTTTCCACTCGGCATAAATCCCAGACTTATCAAGGATGAGTCGGAAAAATTTTTCGACTCGCTCAACTTCGGTCTGAACTTGCAATTGGGTGAAGCCAAGCCCGTTGTATTTGACCGGGCGTGTGGCAACGTTCCAAAGTTCGATCAAGTTCTGAGGCAGGACGCAAAGCTCATCGCCATTTTTCACCAACACGTTGATGGCGTTTTGCGCCGCCAAGTGCATCGGGTGATTTGGCTCAGCAAGCCGGAGAAGAATGTTGGTGTCTATCAAGTAGCGCATTACCGTCCGTCATCTCCGTAAATGGCTGCGCGGCTGTCATCGAGAATGACAGGAGTGTTGGGATCGTGGCTTTCTACCCATTCATTGAATTCTTTCAGCCATTCTTCCGTTGTGGCGGTTTCGTAAAACGGTCGCTCTTCCTGTTTGTTGTTTGAGGGCAGTAGCGGCGACAACAACGCTGCGAGAGTTTTCCCCTGAGCCATTGCCGCTGTCTCCAAGGTTTGCAGAATTGCCGCTGTGGATTGGTCAACTTCAATAGTAGTCATTTGAGCACTCATAAATTACCTCCAGGCGCAGAATACATCCGGCGATGGAAAAGGGGCAATGCGGCCAGCCGCCAGTTTGAAGACTTACAAATAGCCGAGAAATTCCTGATCGGAGCCGATCAGCGAATCCACCAACTCCGAAGCCGTACGCCATTGGCCGACCAGCGGATACGCCAGCAACGCCAGTTTGGCCAGTTCGCGGGACTTTTCCGTTGCTGCGCGAATCGTCAGCCGTTCGTATTCCTTCACCGATTGCACCAAGCCGAGAACTGAATCAGGCAAGTCTCCAATTGACTCCGGGCGAGCGCCTTGCCGGTTGATCTGGCAAGGAACTTCGACCACGTCGTCGGCCTTCAGGCCATTGATCGAACCAGCGTTGGCAACGTTGACGACTACGCGCGAAGGCGACTTTGTTCATTGGGTGAGGATGGCTTGGAGATGAAATTGCCAGGTTGAATTTTCACCGCAAAGGCGCAGAGAAGCGCAGAGGTTCCGCAGAGGCTTAGTTACGAATTCTCTGCGCTTCCTCTGTGTTCTCGGCGTCTCTGCGGTGAGAAAAAGAATCGTTTCCTACCAATTGATTTTCGACGGGAAGAACTCCGAAACGAGGTCTTCGTAGAAGGGCCGAAGTTCAGCCAGATTCGGTTCGACTTCGCACTTGGAATAAAGGTCGTATGGGTTGAACGCGCGAATCCATTTCAACGCTTCTTCGTCGCCTTCATTCAGCAAATGCGTGTAGGCTCCTTCGCGGTGAATCGGATAGCAGGAATGGTAACGAATCATCCATTGAGCTTCTTTGGGCAGGTAATCTTTCGTCACCAGATACAGATATTCGTCGTGTCCCCACGAAATATACAGGTTGTCCAACCCGCAACCGGCTTCGTAAATCCCGTTGGCGGTTTGGTAAGTCGCGTTGTGGAAATCAGGGTTGGCGGCGAACAGTTCGTGATAGACGATCTTGTCTGAATAAGCGCAGCCAACCGGGAAAGTATCACCAACGACAGCCCACTGTGGTTCGTCGAACAGGTACAGTACCTTGCCTAAGTCGTGAATCAGCCCGGCCAGAATGAACCAGCGCGGATGACCGTCCTGGCGAATGGCTTCGGCGGTTTGCAGCGCGTGGATGATTTGCGGTAAGGCCAGATCAGGATCGCTGTCGTCCACGAAGCTGTCCATCTTTTCCAGAGCTTCCCAAACGCCCATTTGCAATTTGTTCAGCCGGGAATAGTCGGCTTTTTTCGCCAGCACGAAATCCAATGTCTGGTTTTGGTGGTTCAGCCGATAAAGCTCTTTGACGCAGTCACGCGGAGCTTCGTCGTAATTTCGGAATTTTTCAGTGTCACCGACGCTGCTCAAAAACGGCGAAGTGTCGGCAGAAATTATCTGTGGATGTATGGCATGTGACATGGTTTTTACCTCATCGGAAAAATAAGTTCGGCGCAGCAAGTTGAGCGACAGCCGGATGATACTACATCGTACGATGAATCACCTTGCCATTGAAGATCGTCAGCACGACTTTTGTCTCGTGAATACGAATCGGCTCAATTTTGAACAAGTCTTGCGAAAACACGATCAAGTCGGCCAGTTGTCCTGCGGCGACGCGGCCTTTGATTCCTTCTTCAAATGAAGCAAAAGCTCCGGTTTGCGTGTAGGCGCGCAGAGCGTCGCCGACGCTGATGCGTTGTTGCGGAATCCAGCCTTTGGGCGGCTGGCCGTCAATCGTTCGACGGTTGACGGCGCTGTGCAGTCCGCGAATCGGGTCGAGCGCGATACTGGCAGGCCAATCGCTGCTGTAAACCAATCGCGCTCCGGTTTTCAGAATGGATTGCCAGGCGAAAGCCAGCGGCAGGCGTTCGGCTCCGACGGCTTTGGCCCACACTTCGGATGTTCCCGGATCGGCGTGAATAGGTTCCATCGAAGCCAGCACGTGAAGTTTGGCGAAGCGTGGGATGTCGTCAGGAGAAATGGTTTCGATGTGTTCGATGCGATGCCGAGTCCAGCCGTGATTGTTTACTCGCTGGGCGTGTTCGTAAGCGTTCAAGGCTTCGCGGACGGCACGGTCGCCTATGGCGTGGGTGTAAATCTGAAACGCCAACTTGTCGAATTTCGTCACCAGTTCGCGGTACACGTCCGGCGGTATGGTCGTTTCGCCCATTGGGTTGCCGGAATTCGCAGGCAAGTCGGCGTACCGATCCAACATCGCCGCCGTGTGCGATTCGATGACGCCATCCAGCATAAATTTGACCGAAGCCGCGCGCAGCATTGGATTCAAATCGTATTTGGTTTTCAGTTCGACGAACTTTTTGATTTGTTCTTCGGTCGTTCGTTCGCCGACGGAAAAAGCCATCGAAAAGCGCGAAGTCAGTTCTCCGCGTTGGAGCAATTCTTCGTAAAGGGAAAATTCATTTGGGGAACCGCTGGCATTTTGCAAACTGGTGATGCCGAGCGAAGCTGCCAGCTTCAGCCCTTGTCGCAAGGCGGCGAGTTGTTCTTCGCGTGTAGGTTCGGGAATCAACCGCCGAACCAATCCTTGAGCGCCTTCTTTCAACGCGCCGGTCGGTTCGCCAGCGGCGTTGCGAACGACTTCGCCGTAACCGGTGAATTTCGTGTCTTTGTTGATTCCAGCCAGTTCCAGAGCTTTGGAGTTTGCCCAGCCGCTGTGACCGTCGTAGGCGCTCAAGAACACAGGGCGGTCTTTGATGATCGCGTCCAGGTAGGTTTTGGTCGGCAGGCCGCCGGGAAAAGGCGTGTATTCCCAGCCACGACCGGTGATCCAGGGTTTGTCAGGGTTCTTTTTGGCGTAAGCGGCGATGCGTTCGACCATCTCGGCAACGGTTTTGGCGTTCGTCAGATCAACCTGATTCAATCCCATTGAACCGCCGAGAAAATGGATGTGCGCGTCGTTGAATCCCGGCGAAACAAGTCGCCCGCCCAGGTCAATCACCTGGGTTTGAGCGCCGATAGAGGATTTCAGTTCGATTGACGTGCCTGTGCGAACGATTTGATTGCCGCGAATGGCGACGGCTTCGGCAAAGTAGTTGGCATTATCGCCTGTCCAGATTCGTCCATTGGTCAGCACCAGGTCAGCGTCGGCGATTTGAACGGTCTGGGCGGTAAAGTTGTTGGTAAGCAGCGTCACTATGGCGCAAAAGGTCGCCAGCGAAATACGGAGCACAATTTTCATGGTTTGTTTCTTTGATCCTTCTTGAAAAATTTGTGGGCGGATTTTTTATCGGTTCGACCGGGATTGCAACGATGAAAAATTCAGGCGAAAAACAATCTTGCAACTGACGGCGGCTAAACATCGTCTTCGGAATTAGTTATCTTCTTTTGTCGGAAGGCTTCGTTCTTTATGGGAACCGCCACCCCAGCCGGAAATCATACCGGCAATGCTTTCGGCAACAATACTGGCTTACATAATGAAACGTAAGGGTTATGCAAAAACTGGCAGAAATTTGTATTAAGCGCCCGGTGTTCGCGGCGATGATTATTTTGGCGCTGGTCGTGGTCGGCGCAGCAAGTTACACAAAACTCGGGGTTGACCGCTTTCCTGCGATTGATGTGCCGACGGTGACGGTTCGCGCCAACTTGCCCGGCGCTTCGCCCGAAGAAGCCGAAGCCGCCGTAGCGCAAATTCTGGAAGAAGCCGTCAACACTGTGGAAGGCGTCGAAACGTTGCGCTCGGTATCCAGTCAAGGGCGTTCGTTTTGTATGGCGACGTTCAATTTGAACCGCAACATTGACGATGCGGCTCAGGACGTGCGAGACCGCGTTCAAGGCGTTTTGCGAATGTTGCCGCCGGGAACTGATCCGCCGATTGTGCAGAAATCCGACAGCGACATGTCACCTGTGATGTCCATCGCGTTGTCGTCCAACCGTTCAATACGCGAATTGACAGAGCTTGCCGACAAAGTCGTCAAAAAACAGATCGAGCGTTCCAGCGGTGTCGGTGAAGTTCAGATTGTCGGCGGGCTGACGCGATCCATCAACATTTGGGTAGACGCCGATCGTCTGTCGGCATATCGAATTCCCATAACCCAGGTTCGTCAGGCAATCGTTCGCCAGAACGCAGACGTTCCCGGCGGCAACGTTGACGCCGGACGCCGCGAAGTCACTTTGCGAACGATGGGGCGCGTCGTGTCTCCGCAGGATTTCAATGATCTGGTCGTTTCCAATCTTGGCGGCGCACAAGTTCGTGTTCGTGATCTGGGCGAAGCCGAAGACGGAACCAAAGAACAGCGATCGTTATCCAGGTTGAACGGTGCTCCGGCTGTGATTGTGGAAGTTCGCCGCCAGTCTGGAGCGAACACGATGGCGGTGATTGACGATGTGAAAAAGAATCTGGGGCGAGTGCAGTCGTTATTGCCGCCGGACGTGAAATTAGAAGTCATACGCGACCAATCGCGCTACATTTCCAACGCGCTTCACGAAATCAATACTCACCTGGTGCTGGGCAGTATTCTGGCCTGTCTGGTCGTGTTCCTGTTTATGCGGTCGTGGCGAGCGATGATTATCGCCGGTGTTGCCATTCCGGCTTCCGTCATTTCGACTTTTGGAATGATGAAGGCGCTGGATTTCACCTTGAACAGCGTGACGATGTTGGCTTTGGTGCTGATGGTCGGTGTGGTGATTGACGATGCCATCGTCGTGCTGGAAAACATTTTCCGCTTCATCGAAGAAAAGAAAATGCACCCGATGGAGGCGGCCAAAGAAGCCACAAAAGAAATCGGATTGGCTGTGTTGGCGACCACTTTGTCGTTGGTTGTGATTTTTTTGCCGGTTTCGTTTATGTCGTCTGTGTCGGGACGCTTTCTTTATCAATTCGGGATCACCGCCGCTGTGGCGATTATGGTCAGCTTGTTGGTGTCGTTTACGTTGACGCCAACGATGAGCGCGCGTCTGGTGAAAGTCAGCGAAGTTCACGCTCTCGAAGGCGCTGCCTCGCGTCGAGGGTTTTACCGGTTCATTGACGGATTTTACACGTGGATGCTTCGTCTGGTGCTGCGCCATCGCGTTTTAGTGGCCGCCGTATGTTTGTTGGTAATCGCGTCGTCGGTTCCGCTGTATGGATTGGTCAAACAGGATTTTATTCCCAGCAACATTGATGAAGGTGAATTCAGTGTCAGCATGAGCGCGCCGGAAGGAACCAGTCTGGCGGCAATGACTGAAGCTCTGACGGAAGTTGAAAAAGAATTGAAGGGCATGCCGGAAATACGGACGATTCTTGGTTCGGCGGGTAGTTCGTTTATGGGGTCAGTCAACTTTGCCGATGTCTGGTTGCGAATGGCTCCGCACGAAGAACGCACCGTCAATCTGGCCAAGTTCTGGAGCGGATTGAAGCGTGGTGAACCGATGGCCGTGTTCAAAGGCAATTATTCCGCGCGAGATTTGCAACAGAAGGTTCGCCAGAAATTACGACGGTTCACGCATCTGCGACCGACGGTTCGCAATCCTCAAACAATCAACCTGGGCGGCGGCAGCGGATTTTCCGATCTGGATTTTGTTTTGCGCGGCCCGGATTTGGGGCAGTTGGTGAAATACGCCAACCAGTTGCGCGACCGTGCGCCGGAGCTTGGATTGCTGGACGCCGACGTGACGCTGAAACTGGACAAGCCCGAACTGCGCGTCAACATTGACCGCCAGCGAGCCGCCGATTTGGGCGTGGATTCGACCGACATTGCCAATGCTCTGCGAATTATGGTCGGCGGCGATGAGCGCGTTTCGCGTTTCCACGATGAACAGATGAACGAAGATTACGACGTGCAGGTCAGATTGAAACAAGGCGATCGTAACGACCAGGACACGATTGCGCGTTTGTTCGTTCCGTCTTCGCGCGGCGGGTTGGTTAGCCTGGAAAATCTGGTCACGCTCGAAGCCTCGACTGCTTCGTCGCGCATTGATCGAATTGATCGCCAACGTCAGGTCTCAATTCGCGCGAATGTCGCTCTGGGCTTTGCTCTGGCTGATCGTATTCAGGCTCTACGCGATGCGGTTGCCAGTATGAATATGCCGCAAGGATATTCCACCACTGTTTCCGGTCGAGCGCGCGAACTGGAAAAGACCTTCACCGAATTCATCATCGCTTTTCTGCTTTCGATTGCCTTTATGTACATGATTTTGGCTTCGCAATTTGAAAGCGTCATTCATCCGGTGACAATTTTGCTTAGCCTGCCGCTGGCGATTCCGTTCGCGTTGATTTCTTTGTGGGCGATGAACGACACATTGAATCTGTATTCGGCTTTGGGAATTCTGGTGCTGTTCGGAGTCGTCAAGAAAAACGCCATCTTGCAGATTGACCACATGAACGGATTGCGCGCCAAAGGCATGGCTCGATACGACTCAATCATTCAGGCCAACCGAGATCGTTTGCGCCCGATTTTGATGACAACCTTGGCGCTGGTTGCCGGTATGACTCCGCTGGCGCTCGGCACTGGCCCCGGAGCCGAAGAGCGCCGCTCCATCGCCATCGTCGTCATCGGCGGTCAGAGCTTGTCATTGTTGCTGACGCTTTTGGCGACGCCGGTTGCGTATTTGATCTTTGACGACATCGCGGCATGGTTTCGCCGCCGATTCCACACCCAAACGCCGCAAACGGCAGCGGCTCCAAATTCTGCGGCAACAAATAACGACGATTCAGCGACCGGCGAAGTTGTTGTCGCCCGAACCGCGCATTCAGAAGCCGGAGATTGATAGAAGTTTCCTGTCGGCGGTTTCCAGTTTCCAGATGTTCATGCTGGAAACTGGAAACGGATTTACTTTTTTCGGCGAGAATTTGTTGGCGAGTTGCGACGTTCCACCTGCCCGCGTTTTTTTCCCATCTCGATTCGATAATCCGAGCCTTTGATAATGACGGTTTTGCACATTTCGTGCATACGCGACCGCAGTCGCACGCCAACGCGCTCCGTCAGAGTTTCTTCGTTGGGATTGGTCGGCTCGTCCAGGTAGTTGGTGGTCAGAATCGTTACTTTGTGGTCGTTGTACCGGTTGTTGATGATTTGCGTCATCGTGTCGCGCACCCAGTCGGTTGGTTTCATTGCGCCGAGTTCATCCAGCACCAGAACTTCGGCGTCGTAAATCGGAGCCAGCACTCCGAGTTCGGAACTGTTCGATACAGGGTTGTAACTGTTCTGGATTTCTTTCAGCAGATCGCGGAAATCGTAAAACAGACAGGAGATTCCTTTTTCGATCAGCGCCTTGATCGTCGCCACAGCCAGATGAGTTTTGCCGACTCCGCACGGTCCCATCAACAGCAAACCCATTTCCAACAGCGGATATTCGCGCACCAGCGTTTGAGCATCGTTCAGCGCATAAGATTGAGTTTGGAAAACTTCGTCGAATTTGATGTTGTCGCCTTGCGGGTGGTAATTCAGCAGCGTGCAGGCTTCGTATCGTTTGGGAATGCAGGCGCGGGAGGTCAATTGAGCGTGACGATCTTTGACACGGCATCGGCACAGTTTTGCGCCTTTGCCGACGATGACTTCCCAACCGGTTCCGGCGCAAAATTCGCAAACTTCGTTTTGATCTGCTGGCATAACCGAACGTCTTTGATGGCGGATGTTTGATGTTTCGTCCTGCAATGAGGCGCGGATTATAGGGATGAGATTTCAGCCTTTCAAGGCGAAGTTCAATACGCACTTTTGCCTTTTGATTTTTTCGAGTTGTACAATCGCCGCCGTCAAAATTCTTTTTTCAATCCAGAGCATCCGAGAAAGTTATGGCAAAGAAAGTTTTTCAAATCGTTTTGTTGATCGCTGTTGGAATTTGGGTTTCGCCGTCGGCACTGGCTCAGAGTCAAACTCCGTCTGCGACGAAAAAAAGCGCCACCAGCACGACTTGCGATGGAGCGTTGGACATCGTTCCGGCCAAATCCATGAGCTTTGCGCGCAAACGTCGCCCGAATTCAGCTGCCAAAGGCGATGCCAAACCGCAATCCGCGCCTGCCGCCAACACTAAAACTCAACCCAAACCGTCGAACAAATAACCGGCAATCGGTTTTGTCCCAACCAGCCTGAGAATGAAATCCAACGCAAAACAATTTACCAAACCCGCAGGCATCAGCTTGCTTGAAATTGCATTTCTGGCCTTGCCGTTGCTGGCACTGATTCCGAACTTTTTCGTCGTTCCATCTTTGAATTATCCCGGACTGGCTACGCAGGAAGTGGCATTTTCCTTCGCTTCGGCGGTGTTCGCCGCGCTCGGATTGTTCGCTCTGGTTCGTGTGAGCGCCAATTCCGTGCAGCTTTCGCGTGAGCAATTGCTGCTGGTGGGGTCGTTGGCGCTGTTCATTTTGTGGCAGGCGATTTCGCTGAAATGGTCGCCGGTGTTTTATGAAGCCGTTCGAGTCATCGCCATCTGGTTTGGTTTCGCGGTGTTCTTTCTGGCTGCGATGACTGTTATGCGTCAACGCGCCGCCTTGATGTTGCATTACGTTTTGACGGCGGTGTGTGCTGTGCTGGCGTTTTCTTTGATCTTTGAACGAATGGTGTACGGCGAATTCATGCTCGGCATCATTTTCAATCACGGCATAACTTCGGAATTGCTGGCGATGTTGTTGCCGCTGCAAGTGCTGAATTACCTGTGCCATCGCAAAACTGCTGTGATGGCGATTTCGCTGGTGGTTTCTGCGCTGAGCATGGTTGCTTTGCTGATTGGGTTGCGGCGCGGAGCGATCATCGCGCTGGTTGTGATGATGATTTTGATCGGCGTCGGTTTGGCGGCCAAACACATTCAACTGGTTGATCGTCGGCGTTTGATAATCATTCTTGCCGTCTTGATTGTGGCCGCCGGAGTTATCGGAGTTCGTTACCGCCAGGCCATCACGTTTCGCATTCAAGGCGCGACGCAGTTGCAATCGGTTGAAGGCGGTTTGACGAACCGTTTGCGCGGATGGATCACTGCCTGGGAAATGGGTAAACGCAACGTGCTGATTGGTGTAGGACAGTCAGGTTATCCGGCGGCTTATGGTGAATACCGCCCGTTTTTCGCGTCGAATCCTGACAACGCCGCCATCGTCAAAGGCCTGGCCGGAGAAGACACAGACGAAATCCGCAGCCCGTTTGTCCACAACGAATACCTGCAAATTTTTGCCGAACTCGGTCTGATTGGCTTGGTGTTGTTTGCAGCGTTCTGGCTGTTGCTGGGTTGGCGGCTGTGGCAATTGGGCAGAGCGGGCGGGGAATCAGCTTATTGGATTTGGGGAGTCTGGCTGGGAATGCTGACGTTCAGTATCAGTTCGGTGTTCAGTTCGTTTTCGTTTCGGTACACGCCCAGCGTGTTTGTGTTCGCTTGTCTCGTCGCCGTAGGTTTTGGCTTTGCGAAAGATAGTGCCGGTAACACGACTGTAAAGGAGGGTTTCGCTCTTCCCAAAGTCGTCGCCCTGGCCGCCGCAGCCGTTGCCGTAATTCTGTCGTTGGCTTTCACCGCGCGAGCTTACAACGTTTACGCCAGCCAGTTGTTGCAGGGACAAGCCACTTTGCAAACGGAGGCTCTGGATTTCACGTTTTATCCTGACAAACCGGCGGACAACGATCGGTTGGAGCGCCGTTACAAACAGGTTTTAGAATTGGATTCTGAAAACATCGGAGCGCATCTGGGCTACGGCTTGCTGCTGTTTCAGATGAAGCGCCCCGCCGAAGCCATTCCGCATCTGGAAATCGGATTGAACGGCGGATATAGTCGCAGCTTCGGTTACGTGGCATTGGCCTTTGCGCACGAACAAGCCGGGAACCTGTCGCGCGCGACTCAGTTGATGAAACATTGTCTGGCGGCTTACCCGGAATCCATCGTTGGCCGGGCCGTGTACGCCGAACTGTTGCGAAAAGAAGGCCGCTCCGCCGAAGCCAATGAACAAGACGCTTACATGCGATCCCACAAATCCTTCGACCACGCCAGTTGGACGCTGGCTTTAAGTACCAAAGCCGAAAACGCTGTCGCCGAAGCCAAAACGCGCGGCTTGGTTCCGCTGGATCAACTGAAGCCGCAACTGGCCGCTCGGCTGGTCTTCTGGCGTTCGTTTCATTATTTGAAGTGACTTGGGAGCGCACGCGCCTTCGCGTGCGCTCCCAAGTACTCAGCTTCGCGCAATGTCCTGCACGCCGTCAATCAGCCGGGCGATTTCTTCGTTGGTCGTGTAACAGGCGCAGCCGACTCGAACCAAACCTTGCTCCGTCTTGCCGAGTTTTTCCACCACCGTTTGCGCGTAAAAATCTCCGTGCGAAGTGAAGAGGCCGCGTTCGACCAGACGTTTGGTGACTTCTTCGGACGGGATGTCTTTGACAGTGAAGGAAACGGTTGACGTGCGCGGTTGGTCGGGGGCTGGGCCGTAAACCGTGACGCCTTCGATGGCGTGCAGGCCGTCCCACAACTGTTTGACTTGTTCCAGTCCGCGTTCGTGCAGAACGTCATAACTGCTTTGCAACCGTTCGCGGCGGGTCGCGCCTTCGGCTCCGACTTTGGATAAAGAGGCCAGGAAGTTGACGGCGGCGGCGGCTCCGATGATTCCTTCGTGGTTTTGGGTGCCGGTTTCCAGATGTTCAGGAGCTTCGCTGGCAGCGGGTTGCAAGCGAGGCGCATCCAGCGGTTCCAGCAATTCGTGGCGACCGTAAAAGATTCCGATGTGCGGGCCGTAAAATTTGTAAGCCGAACAAGCTAGAAAATCGCACTCCAACTCTTTCACGTCCGGCAACAAATGGTGCGAGTAATGCACAGCGTCAACGTAAACCAGCGCGCCTTTGGCGTGAGCCAGCCGCGCGGCTCGTTGAATGTCGTTGACCGTACCCAGCGCGTTGGATGCTCCGCCAATGGCCAGCAATTTTGTTTTCGGTGTAATGGCGGCTTCCAGATCGTCCCAATCCAGTTGCCCGGTTTCGGTCAGCATGCGAACGGTGCGAATGGTCAAGCCGCGATCTTTGGCCAGTTCTCGCCAGGTATCGGAGTTGGCGTGGTGATCAAGTTCGGTGACGACGATTTCATCGCCTGGATTCCAGCCCCGCCCCAACGCACGACCAACGTGAAAGGTGATCGTAGTCATATTCGCGCCAAACGAAACCTCGTCAGCGTTGCAGTTGAAAAAGTCTGCAAAGGTTTGCCGGGCTTCCATCAACAAAGCGTCGGTTTCGGCGCTGGTCGGATAAGCCCAATGCGTGTTGGCGTTGTGGTGGAAAAGGTAATCGCTGATGGCGGCAGCGACTTCGCGTGGGACTTGAGTTCCTCCGGGGCCGTCAAAGTATGCGACCGGATGACCATTGTGTTTTCGTTCCAGAGCAGGGAAATGTGCGCGTATTTCTTCAGTTGTTTTGACCATACTTGAAGCTTATGCAGAAGCGCAAAAAAAGGCAAAAGTTGTCAGCCATGAATTTGCCAACAACTTTTGCCAGGCGGGTTGTCGAAAAATCAGTCGTTAAATCGTGACCAGATTTCCGGCAAAATCGTGAAATTGGAATGTCACGTTGTGTTCGTTAAAGGTGGCTTTTTGATCTTTGAGCACTTCGATGGCGACCTTTTCGCCGAGTTTGAGCGATTCAGTGCCATCCGAGCGCCAATGAACTCCGGCAATGTTTCTGCCAATGGCCACGTTCGATGCCAGTTTGTTCAACTCTCCTCCAACCGTCAGCGAACCCGCATCCGGGCCTGTGTAAGCAATCAGGTTGGTTCCGGCGTTGTTCGGGACGACCGGGTTGGCAATCAGAGTGCTTTCATCAAACAAGGCTTTCAGGATTGTGACGCAAGCTCCGGCGACGGTGGCGTGACCTGCTCCATAAGCCGGATGTAACGGCGATCCTTCGGGGAAAGCCATCGGCAACAGATAAGAACCGAATTGCGACTGAACACGAGCGACTGCGTCCGAATTCAGCGCGTCGGGGTGAATGTCGTAACTCTTCAGTCCGGTTTTGTGAACGTGAATGCGTCCGGCGAACACTTCGGGGCGCAAGCGGCGGTGAACGATCCATTTTTGAAACCAAACTGCTTTCAGCGCGCGCGTCGCCACTTCGCAAACCAAAGTGGCAATGTGTGGGCCGCCAAAAGTGCCGAACCCTTCCTGGTTATTCAGCAACCGGTATGGATTGGACTGGCTCAGAGGTGCTCCGAGTCCCGGAGTTACCGGAACCGGCGGCGGATCGGAAGCTGGCGAATCGGCGTTTGGCCCCTGAAGCAGAATCAAGGCGGCGTTGAAGTATGCTTCGAACAAAACGTCAATGTGAACCCACTGGCTGAGATCGCGTCCATTGCGAATATATCTGGGCGTATTGTCGAACGTCAGAGAAGATGTCGGTTTAACTCCGTTTTGAATTGTCAGCCATTCATTGAAATCCGTCATGAAATCCACGTTTGCAACCGGAGTTCTCATGCGTTGGTTGAAACCGAGCGCGCCGAAAGGAACCGGCAGAAAAAGAAATTGCGAAATGTACGGCCCGGCTAAATCGCCAGGCGTCAATCCGCGAAACAGCACCTGCGGCGTGACTTTTCCATTGCTGTCGTTGGGACCTTTGAACTCTGAACTGAAGGAAGTCATTTCTTCCGCTGCTTCATCGGCGAGAGGCGATGTGTCGTAGTTTTCAAACGCGACATCGCGCAGCAAAGCCATCCAGTAATTTTCAGTGATTTCAGCGGCGATTTCCGCGCTATTGAACTTTGGCGCAGCCGGAATCGAAAATTTGCGCGGGTCGGCGCCTTCCATTTCCACAGACAAACCGCCCTGTGGATTGACGAATTTTCTGCGCGTGGCAGCCGGAGCGCCCATTGTCAGAGCTTCCAGTTGATTTTGAATGTCTGTGGTTCCCCCTAAAGCACCGTTCAGGATGTTTTTGAATTTGGTGTATTCGGCTGGATCAACTTCACCAAGGTTGTCGTGCGGCAAACCTTTGGAAAAATTGCCCCGAAAGTCGGCATAAGATTCATCTCCATTTGGAGTTTGAACTGCGTCTGGTTGTGAATTTCGAAGATTGGCAGCGTCAAGTCTAGCTAAATTTGGCATAGAAACTCCTCTTGTAGCAGTCTGTTGGCAGCTACGTTTGGCTATAAAGTTTGTTGGAAAAACACTGAGCGGTTTATCGGCTGAAAACAAATTCTCTTTAGAAAAAGCTGGATCGGCTGGCTCCGCTCGTGCGCTAACTGAGTCGAGCGGAGCTTAACTAAAGTCGTTGGGCATGGCAATAGCTGATTTTGAGGAGGTGAAATTTCAGAAAGATGGTTATTTCAAATATGGAATTGTCATCGGGCCTTCGGGCAAAACAGCAATCGGCGCGTCTTTACCAATCCGGTTCAATTCTTCGCCGATTGTCGCGGCGATGTCGTTGGTTGCTTCCAGATGCGCGCGGCGGACTTCGTCAGCCGGGATGTCGCTGTGCAACGCGACGCGCGCTTTCAGCCGAATCATCGCCAGCAATTGCGCTTCCCACTGGTCGTACATCGAAAAGCCCGGAGCCAGGATCGTGTCCAGAATTGCTTGGGGCGAATCGTGGTCGAACAACAGAGTTTTGAAATTGCCGTGCGCCGGAAATCCGTCGTTGCATTTTGAAGCGGCGACGATAAATCCGTCTTGCTCGACTATTTGAGACGCTGCGGACATGCCTTTGACGGCTTGATACAGGTTTTGATCCAGCGGGTAACCACTGTTGGTCGTGACAACAAGCGGGAACGGTTTCGGGCAGGGAGTCATGACTGTCGAACGAGAATGCTCGCAGCCTTTGGCGTGAGCGGCCAAAACTTCGCCACAGAAAAACGCTGTGATTTCGCGCTTGCGGTTGAGCGTGACGTTGATGCAGAAATCCACTGGCAGCAAAGAACCGTTGGCGCGAATCTGGTTTTGCGTCGGATTGCCTTCCAGAACTCCCCAAGTGCTCATTGGCGAACCAATCACTTCGGCGCGGTGGTAATGCATGATCGAATCAATGTCGGCGACGGCAGGGAAGATGCCTTTGTAGCCGCCGGAAAAGCCCGCCATAAAGTGCGGCTCGATGAAACCCATGACAATGCGCTTGTCGGCTTCGACGTATTCGCGGTTGTAGAAAACTTCGCGGCCATCTGAAGTTTTGCCCGCGAACTTCATCGTCGCGGCTTCGTGGGAATTGTGATTGACGATGCGGTAACGCGACGCGACTTCTTTGCTGACCATCTGCTCAAGCTCCGCTGGAGTGTTGACGCGATGCGAACCAGTTCCGTTGACGATGACGAAATTTTCCGCCGGAACGTGATCGAGTTCCGCAAACAGCCAACCCAGCAAGCGGTCGCTTGGCAAAGGCCGCGTGATGTCCGGGATGACTATGGCAACTTTGTCGTTGGCGTTGATCAACTGTTTCAACGGGTTGGTGTTGATCGGCTGGCGAACGGATTCGGCAAACGCCGCTGCTTCGTCAGGCAAGCCCGCGATAAATTGCGGAGCCAGCACGGTGACGTTGTTTGACGGAATTTCAACGGGCAATCCGTCTTTGCCGTATTGCAGGTTTATCAACATAAATTTCAGTTCAATGTTTGTTTGATTCTTCGTGAAGCGAACCGTGACGCCGCAATTGCGGAGACGCGAATGCCGTAGCCGCCACCACGATCAAAGTTCCGATGCCTCCGCTGACGACTGAAAATACTGCGTTCGTCAACGACGCGACCGCGCCCGATTCAAAGCGCCCGATTTCGTTCGAAGTGTTGATGAACATTCCGTTGACGGCGGAAACGCGGCCTCGCATTTCGTCAGGCGTCAGCGTTTGAACCAGCGTGTGGCGGATGACGACGCTGATGTTATCGAATGCTCCGGTAAGGAACAACATTGCCACCGACAGCCAGAAATTATTCGACAAGCCGAAGACGATGGTGGCCAAGCCGAAACCTGCGACCGACCAAAGCAATGTGCTTCCGGCTTTTTTCAGCGGCGGCAAATGAGTTGTCAGCAAGGCCATTGTCACGGCTCCGACGGAAGGAGCGGCTTGCAACCAGCCCAGTCCGGCGGGGCCGACGTGCAAAATGTCTCTGGCGTAAACGGGCAACAGCGCGACAGCTCCGCCCAGCAGCACGGCGAACATGTCCAGCGACATGACCGTCAACAGCAACTTGGTTTTCCAGACGTATTTGAATCCGACGGCAATCGAATGCCAATTGTTGGTGGCCAGATTTCCGGTTTGATCTTCTGCCACATAAGCGCGGTTGGTAATTGCCGCCAGCATCGAAAAGTAAAACACGCTGCCCAGCGCACCCAGCAAGTAGACTTTGGTGGCTCCGCCGAACACTCCGATCAAAATACCGCCGAGCGCAGGCCCGGCCAGCGAAGCCATTTCAAATCCGCTGACCGCCCACGAAACCGAATTGGTGAAAAGTGAGCGCGGAACCAGTTGCGGCATCAACGAAGATCGCGCCGGCCCTTGAAAGGCTCTGGCCAGACCGCTCAGAAACAAGCAGAAATACATCCATCGAACGCTGCCGCCGAGCATTGAAACCAACATCAATCCAATTGCGCTGATGACGGCCAGCAACGTTGCCATCATCAGAATCTTTCGACGATCAAACCGATCCGCAATTTGTCCGGCTGGCAACGCCAGGCCGATCATCGGCGCAGCCTGAACCAATCCAACCATCGCCAGCGGCCAGGCAGAATTTGTTTTGTCGTAAAGTTGCCAGCCTACGGCGACGTTCTGCATCTGCACGCCGAGCACAGACAGCACGTGGCCGATCAGGAACAAGCGGAAATCGCGTTGGCGCAACGCGGCATAAGGATCGTGTTTGATGGAATCGCCCGGCGATGAGCCGGTTGGGTGATCGTCAGAGGGCATGAAGAAATTTCAGATTTCAGATTCGGAATTGGAAAAACGAAAAGGGCGACCGTTTGTGGCCGCCCTTTTCTTTCCATGCGGATGAGAGGAATCGAACCTCCACGAGATTGCTCTCACTAGCACCTGAAACTAGCGCGTCTACCAGTTCCGCCACATCCGCATTTAGGAAGGGCGGATACTACTGATCGAGTCTAAACCTGTCAAGACGTTGACCTGAATAAAGTTCAAGCCGGTGAGCAGACAAATCCTTATGCTTTTGGATGCTGCTTTATCAGGCGTTCAAGATGGCGGGCCAGACTTTCATCCCAGTTTTTTAGAATCTCGTGTTGGCGTTTGGCCAGCTCAGGTTTGCCAACCCAAAGGTAAAGCGTCGCAAGCTGAAGCCGTTCGAGAACGGAAATGGTTTGTTTACGATCTGAGATTTCCAGGACGCTAATCAAGGCATGGATTTGGCCAGTTTCCAGCAACGATTGTCCGAAGTAGTAATGGGCATCTGCCAGTTTTGGGTCTTCAAAAGTGCTGTTGATTGCAAGCGCCTGGTCAAATGAACTCCGGGCAAGTTCCCACTGCTTTTGGGCTTTGTGATTCATTCCCAGATAAAAGTGCGCCTCAAACTGTTCTTTGATTCTGTTTGACTCCGTAAGCGCTGCGATGGATTGGTCGTATCTTTCACGCCGGTACAACGCGTGACCGAATTGCGTGTAAGCTGGATGAAATTGCGGATCAAGTTCCATCGCTTGCTCAAAGTTTTTGCTGGCGGCTGTCCAGTTTTCTTGCAGCATTTCCTTTTCACCTTTTTCAAATAGTAATCGTGCCTCTTTTTGCTTGGGTGAAAGCTCCACTTTGGCTGGAGCGGGAGGATCAGACGAAGAATCACTTTGTGACGGGTAATCAAATCGAGTATTGGGATGGCCAAACCACCAGTCAGGGCGAGTTTGATTAATGGAGACAATGTTGCCGCAAAGGAAAGTGGCCAGCAAAATCGCCACGATTGGCCACATCGGATTTCGTTTGGAAACGGCTTCCCAGTCTTTTTCGGCTTGCGATTGTTGGCGATAGGCTTCGGGCAGGGCAGAAGCGGATTGCTGCCATTGAACCGTTACTTCCTGTTTCACTCGTTGCAGAAACATCGCGCCGCCGCTGAGTTCGTGTTCCAACTGCATTCGCAAATTATCCAATTCGCGTTCGATGTTGATGCGAGCCTGCGGCAGGTTTTCGCGCACCGGATCGAAGGCAAACTTACGTTTCTTTTCCGCTCGCCAAAACAGCAAGCGTTGTGCGCGAGCTTCGGCGATGCCTGGAACGGCTTTCAATCGTTCAGGAGTCAAATCCGCAGCCGTTTTCACGCCTGAAGCGCGCAACTTGTCGGCGATCAGCTCCCCTATGCCGTTGACCTCTGTGTGCTTAATTTCAAACTGGCTCAAAAATTCGTGGAGTTGAAGATCGTGCGCTTTGGTTTCCAGCCGATTCAACCGGTATTCACGAATTTGCGGCAAATTCTCGTAGGTTTCTTTCAGGTTTTTCAGTTCTTCCAACTTGGGGTGAAAGGTGTTGGCGGCGGTCAATTTTTCCAATCGGCTTTCGAGGTTCTGAACTGTTCTATTCGCTTCCTCAAACTTTTGGTGAGCTTCGTTGACCAGCGGATTGCTTGGGGATGAAAACCTCTGCTGAGCCAAATTGATGGAATTGATGTACTGGCCGAATTCGGCTTCGGCGACTTTCTTTGCGGCCATTCCGGCAAAAACCATCAGCAAAAACGCCAGCGGCCACGAAATGGAATAACCGATGGCAAAGCTTACAACGGCTGAAAGAACGCTTGCCCGGATCAATTTCATTCGCTTTTCGTGGAGGAAATCCGCCGCTTCGGGCGAAGGCTTCTTCGCCAAAAACTGATCTTTATTCAGTTCGGCCAACGCCAACGAAACGGACTCGGCTTCCAGCTTTTCGACTTCGCTCCAAACTTGATCCAGCCGGAAATGGCTGCGTTTGCCGTTTTGGCCGTTCAGCGAAAAGTTGAAAAGCCGAATTCGCGCTCGCATTTCGATCTGACACCACGGGCATTCAGCCAGTTGATCGAAAAAGTGATGACCACTGTGCAGAGCGCAGGATTTCAGCGACCTGGCCAGCGATTCCAGCGGTTCAATCCATTCCTGCGGTTTGGGGCGGTCAGCGGACAAAAACGATCTGCGAAACAGATTACTCAGCGAAGCCGGAATGGATTCCAGCGACAGCGTTCCCGGAGCTTGCAGCATTTGCCGAGCGGCGGCGTCTTCGCCAAACGCGAACCTCGATTTGCGAATCGCTTCTTCCAGAGTTTGTTCGCCTTCGCCGGTAAACCTGCCGGAAAACGGATGCCGTCCCATAAACAGCAATTGGAAAATGACGACTGCCAAACCGAAGCAATCGTGTTCCGGCGCGCGTTCTACATCGCGCAGGTTTTTGCCTTGCAGTTCCGGCGGCAGGTATTCGGGAAAACCGCCTTCGCAGCGGAACGTTTTGCCTTCGGTCGTTACTTGAAAGCTGTCGCAATCCAGCAAAGTCACAGTGGCTTGGTGCGTGACCAAAATGTTTTTGGGATTCAGGTCGCCAACGATGAAATCGTGTTCGTGCAAAGTGGCAACAGCGCGAGCGATATTTGTCGCCACGTAAATCAAAAACGCCCACGACGCTTCGGGAAATTTTTGCAGCCGACTTTTCGGACTGTGCAGCGTGTGGACTTCGGCGGCCTGGCCGATGCGTTTCATGACGAATCCGGCAAGCTCGCCATCAGCTTCGACGCGCAACACATCCACCGGCCACGCGGCGATTTTCAGCAATCGTTCGTTGTTCAATTTGGACAGCGCAATCAGTTTTTCGGCTTTTTCCGGCGAAGGAGCTTCGTGATAAATCTTGGCGACGATTTCGGGTTGCGCGAAGATTTCAAACACGGAGCCTTCGCCTCCGGTTCCCAGTTTGTGGCTTAACTGAATTGGCTGTGACTGCGAATTGTAGAAAATCCTGCTCATAGCTGTGTTGTTACGGAACCGGGAGCGGTAGCGACCGGGTCTGATTGGCCAACCACCCGTCGCTACCGCTCTGGGTTCCGCACCGATTGCCGAGTGGCCAGCAACAAAGTTTTGTCATCGTCGGTTCGGGCGTTGAACTTTTCCGAGTTCAAGTATCCGGCCAGCGAATCAGACAATTCCTGCGAAAAACCGTTCGGACGTGGACGCAGCCAACCGAACAGCGGCGCAAAAAATGGCGAATGTGGCGACTGCGTACGGTAATCCAGCACCAGATTCTGAAGCCCGTCGGTGAACAACGCCACTTCATCTACGGCGTAACTTTTCAATTCGACGAGTATTTTTTCGGCGGCATCGGCGTCTGTCAAAAAATGCGTCGTGTTGGCGTATTCGCCTTGCTGAGGCCAACTGACGCAACGGAACTGATCGCTTTCGCCATGCCGCGCTTCGACAATTGCGCCGTCTCCGAGATGAACGTACAACGCTTGTTCGTTGCCAATCACCGCCGCCAATAACGTGCAGGCGAATTCCTGAACCGTTCCGCCATCGCCTGCCCAGCTTTTTGCTGTTTGCTGAAACGCTGCGATCCAGTTTTCAAGGAAGCCGTCGGCCAATTGCTCCAAACTGCCGCCGCTGTCGAAATGGGTTTTAACTTTGGCGACGAAAAACTCTGCCGCCATTACCGATCCAAGTTGCGCCTGCGCCGCGCTGCCCGCTCCGTCAGAAACGGCGGCGATCAAAATTTCCTGGCCGGTTGAATCCAACACGAGTTCGGCTCGGCTGGCGTCCTGACAAGGCAGCCCGGCTTTTTGATGAGACGTTCCCGCGACTGAAGCAAAGCCGTATTTCCACATAAGCATTACAGCGAAGCCCAGCCGTCGGGCGTGACAGGGTTGTCGAGTTTGATTTCATCGCTGATGGCCGAGCGCGACACATAACCCAGCGACGACGACAGCCACATAAACATTTCCTGAAATCGCAGCCCATTCAACCGCAACGGCTGACGAGCGGAAATCTGACCGAGCTTTTTGAAATCCGCGCCTTCGACGCCGACGGCGAAAAACGCAAAAGCTTTGGCCTGTTCGCCGGCGCGAACCAGTTCCGCCGAACGATGCCAGTTGTCGGTCGGTTCGCCGTCGCTGATCAGAAAAATCCAGGGGCGGTAATACGAAATGCCGTTCTGGCGATAAACGGCTTTGCGGTCGTTGACCAGTTGAATGGCTTTTTCGATGGCCGCGCCCATTGGAGTATCGCCTTCGGCGGAAAGTTGCGGCGGGCGAAAGACATCCGGCGTTTGAAAATCCGTCAGTCGTCGAACCGGCCCGAAAGTCACCAACGCCAGTTCGACTCGTTTAACGGCCAGTTCGTCGGCCATCAATTCATTGCGAAAGGCTTTCAACCCGGCGTTGAGTTCGTCAATCGGGCGGACGTTTTGAGTCACGGGCGAGCTTTTCAAAAGCTGTTGGACGGGCGATAGCAGCGTCGGCGCGACGATTTTGCGTTCGTCTTTCATCGAACCCGACGTGTCCAGCAATAACACGCAAGGGCAACGAGGTTCAGGGTTATCTACGAATTCCGGTTCGGGAAACGGCACCTGGTCAAACGTGGCTGTCACAGAAATGGCTCCTTCAAAAATTCTTCAGCCCGCGATTGTCGCGGGGAAATGGGGATGACGATCATCCACTTGGCTAAGCCTAGCTTTCGCGCAAGCTTTCACTTTACCGCCTGGCATTATCCGGCAATCTCCAATCCGGGCAAAGCACTTGCTCGTTGTTCTCGCTGAACTACTCCCGGCGGATAGGACTTGTTGAGCGTAAAATCTCCCTGAAATTCCGCTCAAGCTCTGGACGCAATCCAACTGAACTCGTACACTGCGTCCGCGAGTTTTCCTCACACGGTGCTCTCACAACGAAACTGGCGGCAGGTCAAACCCGAAAACTCGATTTCGATACCGAAACGTTCCCAATGCAATTTTCCGGTGGCGCTTCTTTATTTTAGAAGCGTTGCAGTCACAAGTTCGACAACTCACATAAACTACACACGAGGTTACGCCGATGCGACACTCATTGAAATCTTTCACTCGAACCGTCCGTCAACTCTTTGCAAACGCCAAGGGGTTTTCGCGTTATGCGTCAATGGCTGCACTGGTCTGCGTCGCGCTGGCAGTGACGGCTGTGAGCTATCTCAGCATACGTTCAGGTCGCGCCGCGAGCGGCGAAAGTGCGCCATCTCCGAGCTTAGCCAATCCAACCTCGACCGTTTTCATCAATGAGATACTGTACGACATCAATGGCACCGACGCAGGTGAGTTTATCGAAGTCGCCGCGCCCGCGGGCACTAACATGGCGAACTATTCCATCGTGCTTTATAACGGTAGTGGGGGGGCCGTCTACGATACCGATGCCTTGTCCGGCACGACCACCAACCAGCAGGGCGGGTACGGGACAGTTTCAATTTCATATCCCTCAAACGGCATTCAAAATGGGGCGCCCGACGGCATCGCGCTTATTAACACGGCCACAAACACGCTGGTGCAATTCCTCTGTTACGAAGGCACGTTCGTGGGCGTCGGCGGCTTGGCCAACGGCGTGACTTGCACCGACATCGGCGTTTCGCTGTCAGGCACGAACGCCGCCGGGACTTCGCTCCAGTTGCAGGGCACTGGCACGACCTACGGCGACTTTACCTGGAATGCCACTTCAATTGCGAACACGCAGAACGCTCCCAACACCGGACAGACCTTTGGGGGCGGCGGCGGCATTAGTCTCTCAATCAACGATGTGACGCAGGCTGAAGGCGATCCGCCGGGCACGACCACTTTCACGTTTGCTGTCACGCTGACCACCCCGGCGGGCGCGGGCGGTGTGACATTCGATATTGCCACTGCCGATGGAACCGCTCAGGATGGCAATCCTGCTACTGAAGACAACGATTACGTCGCCCAGAGCCTTACTGGCCAGACCATCCCGGCAGGTTCGTCCGGGCCGTACAACTTCAGCGTTACAGTCAATCGAGACACGACAACCGAACCAAACGAGACTTTCTTCGTCAATGTGACGAACATTACTGGTGCGATTGCCGGAGATGTTCAAGGGCAGGGAACGATCAACAATGATGATGTGACGTTGACGGCGATTCACGACATTCAAGGACCCGGCGCAAGTTCGCCTGTTGTTGGCGCGTCCGTCACCACGCGCGGCATCGTCACCGGTGTAAAAAGCAACGGCTTTTTCATTCAGGAACCGGATGCCAACGTTGATGCAAACCCGGCGACTTCAGAAGGCATTTTCGTGTTCACCAGCAGTGCGCCGCCAGCCGCCGCCGTTATCGGCGCGTTGGTTCAAGTTGCCGGAACAGTCGTCGAGTTCGTTCCTTCAGCCGATCCGCAACAGCCGCCGTTGACCGAATTGAGTTCGCCGACGGTGACGCAACTTTCCACAGGCAATCCATTGCCAACAGCGATTCCGCTGACCGCGACCTTCCCTGATCCGACCGGAACGTTCGATCAATTGGAGCGCGTCGAAGGCATGCGAGTTTCAATGGCTTCGATGACGGTTGGCGGTCCAACTTTGGGCAACGTCAACGAACCGAACGCAACCGCCACTACCACCGGAGTCTTTTTCGGCACGGTCACCGGAGTCGCGCGCGCATTCCGCGAAGCCGGAATTCAACACCCCGACGTTCCGCCGTCAGGAACGATTCCGCCGATTCCGCGTTTCGACACCAACCCCGAAGTCATTCGTGTGGACAGCGACGGTCAAACCGGGGGAACGGCCATCAACGTCAGCACCACCTCTGTTGTCACTGGTTTGATCGGCCCGTTGGATTACGGATTCAGGCATTACACGATCTTGCCTGATCCGGCTTCGCCGCCGATGGTTTCGGGCGGAATGACGCCGACCGCAGTCGCCACTCCGATGAGCGACGAAGTGACCATCGCCAGCTACAACCTGGAAAGGTTCTTTGACGATGTGAACGATCCTGGTATTGGCGAACCGGTTTTGACGACGACGGCTTACCAGAATCGCTTGGCCAAAGCTTCGCTGGGCATCCGAGACTTTCTGAAAGCCCCTGACATCGTAGGCATCGTCGAAGTCGAAAACCTTTCAACGCTGCAAGCTCTGGCGACAAAAATCAACAATGACGCCGTCGCCAACAGCCAGCCGAATCCGATGTACGTGGCTTTCCTGGTCGAAGGCAACGATGTCGGCGGTATTGATGTAGGCTTTTTAGTTAAAACGGCGATTGTCACTGGCGCGACTCCGCGAGTGACGGTCAACGCGGTTGTTCAGGAACTGGACGCTTCGCTGTTTACCAACCCGGATACTTCAACAGA
The DNA here is from genome assembly GCA_033763255.1 of Acidobacteriota bacterium. GTDB lineage: Bacteria > Acidobacteriota > Blastocatellia > RBC074 > RBC074 > RBC074. The sequence goes on from JANRKX010000091.1 coordinate 94,526, forward strand.
AACCTTGCACGACCGTCCGCCGCTGCGATTGGACGCGACGGTCAATTTCGCCAGCGGAGCCAGTTTCCCTGTTCAGGTCATCGTCAATCACCTGCGTTCGCTGAACGGAATTGATGATGCTGGCGCTGGTTCAAATGGATGGGCAACAGATGGAGACCGTGTTCGCGCCAAACGGCTGGCTCAAGTTGTTGACCTGGCCAATCTGGTTCAAACTCGCCAAACCAATAATTCCAATGAACGAATCGTGCTGGTCGGCGACTTCAACTTCTTCGAGGTCAACGACGGTTACGTTGATTCGATGAGCACTTTGCTGGGCGCTCCGGTTCCCGACAATCAAACGGTAGTTCCCGGCGACGGAGTTGATCTGGTCACGCCAGACCTGACTTTGTTGCTTGATTCGCTGTTGCAGCGATATTCGTTTGTGTTCGATGGCAACGCTCAATCGTTGGATCACGCCATCATCAACGCTGCGTTGATAGCAGCAACCTCGGCTCGCCGAGTTGAACACGCGCGCATCAACGCCGACTTCCCGGAAACTGATCGTAACGGCACGATGACGGTTCAAAGATTGGCTGACCACGATCCGCTGGTGGTTTACTTGAAGCTGCAAACCTGCACGGTGACTTGTCCGAGCAACATCACGACTGTAGCCGATGCCGGGCAGTGCAGCGCCGTCGTCAATTTTTCGCCGACGATTGGCGGAACCTGCGGAACGGTGACTTGTTCGCCAGCTTCCGGTACGGCTTTCAGCGTAGGCACGACGACTGTGACCTGCTCGCAAGCCGGTGGTTCGCCTAGCTGTTCGTTCACTGTAACGGTTACCGACAATCAAAATCCGACTATTTCGGCTTGTCCGACCAATCAGACTGCCAACGCTGGGGCAAACTGTACCGCAGCGGTAACGTTTGCTACTCCGACTGCGACTGACAATTGCGGAGCGACGGTGACATGTGTTCCTGCTTCGGGGGCGAATTTTCCGTTGGGCGTGACTACAGTCACTTGCACAGCGCGTGACGCCGCAAACAACACCGCTTCGTGCAGCTTTACGGTGACGGTCAACGACATGACTGCGCCAAGCATAGGAGCTTGTCCAAGCAATCAAACGGCCAGCGCCGGAGCGAATTGCACGGCGCCGGTGACATTCAGCACTCCAACTGCAAACGATAACTGCACAGCGAGTCCGACAGTGGCCTGTTCCCCCGCATCTGGTTCGAGCTTCGCGCTAGGCGTGACGACAGTGACCTGCACAGCGACGGATGCCGCGAACAATTCTTCATCTTGCAGCTTCACGGTGACGGTCAACGACGTGACTCCGCCGACGATTTCCTGCCCAGGAAATCAAGCTGCCGGTTCTTCGGGCGGAGCAGTGACGGTTAATTACCCTGCGCCGACGGCTATGGATAATTGCACGGCAACCCCAACCGTAACTTGCAACCCAGCTTCGGGCTCCAGCTTCCCGGTTGGGGTGACCACGGTTTCCTGCACGGCGCGCGACGCCGCGAATAATCCATCGCAGGCTTGCAGTTTCACCGTGACGGTAACGGTCAACCAATTCACGCCGGCGCCAACCGTTTCGTTGACCGACCCATTGGTTTGCACGGGGCCAGGCAATCGAGTGAATGGTTCGTTTGCTGTGACCAACACCAGTCAGGTTTCGCAAACCGGCACGATCACTGTTGTCTTGCCCGCGGGATTGGTCGGATTGCCGAACACTTGCACGGCGAATGTCGGCACTTGCTCGGTGACGGCAAATTCGGTGGTGTGGAATGGAACCCTGACGGCTGGGCAAACCATCACTGCCAATTATCAAGCTCAGATCGGCGATCAGGTGTTGAATGGAGCGCAACTTTGCGCTCAAACGACGGCGGTGTTCGGGCAGAACACGGCTACGGTTCCGGCTTGTTTGACAGCGACTTGCCCGGCAGTTGGCCCCGGATCGTTGCCGTCTGCGCTTTCGCCTGTCAGCGATCAAAAATCCGGTTCGGTGTTGATTTACAACGTTTATACGTCCAGCACTGATCCGACCAAACAGAACACTCGAATCAATCTGACGAACACGCATCCGTCCAGAGAAATTCAGGTGCATTTGTACTTCGTCGCCGAAGGTTGTTCGGTGGCTGACAGCTATGTTTGCTTGACGCCGAATCAAACGACCAGCTTCATCACGTCCGACTTCGATCCGGGAACCACCGGCTACATCGTGGCGGTGGCGACGAATCAGATTGGCTGCCCGATCAATTTCAACTACCTGATCGGCGATGAGTACGTGAAATTCTCCAGCGGACACGCTGCGAATTTGGGAGCAGAAGCGATTTCGGCGATTGCTGGCGGACTGACGGCTTGCGATCAGAATTCTGTGATTGCCACGTTGAATTTCGACGGTGTCAGTTACAACCAATTGCCGCGAGCGTTGGCTGCTTCAAACGTCGCTTCCAGAGCGGACGGCAATGACACGATGTTGATCGTCAATCGCATAGGAGGAAATCTGGGAATTGGCGCTGCAACACTCGGAACGTTGTTCGGTATCTTTTACGACGATGCTGAAAACGGCGTCAGTTTCACCGTCACCGGAAGCTGCCAATTACGAGGAAGCCTGTCGAACAATTTCCCGCGAACGACTCCGCGATTCGAACAACTGGTTCCGGCAGGCCGGTCAGGCTGGTTGAGGCTCTATCGCCAGGAAACAGACATCGCCATGTTGGGAGCGACGATTAACTTCAATCCCAATTCCAGCAGTTCGATTGGCGCATTCAATCAGGGGCATAATCTGCACAAACTGACTTTGTCGAGCGCGGGCAGTTATGTCATTCCTGTGTTTCCGCCACCGGGCTGTTAGGCATAACGAGAAACCATAAAGGGCATGGCGATTTGAATCGGTATTCACCACACCCCCAAATTGCCATGCTTTTTTTCGTTTACACCGGGCTGACGGAGGCAAATTTCGCGTCAATACCTGTCCAAGTATTGACGCTTTAATTTGTGTACATTAGACTCCGCCGCGCTGGTGAAAGCTTCTCCTCATATTTGGAAATTGTCCTGTCAGAGGCTTTCAGAAGGTCATTAAAGTGTGGCTTTTTTACTGGCAACCCTTTCAACTTCTAAGCGGTAAAGAAAAAAAACTCGTTGATAACGACGACTGATTCACTGGAAACGCCTGAAGATTTTTGGTCGCAGACGAAAATCGGTTAAGCGATTTCCAGGTTTATTGTATGCGGACTCTCAACCTTGTCATGTTGGGGGCTTCAGTACATTTCAACCTACAACTTTCGACTGCAAAGCGATCCGCGATTGGCTATGATTTCGCTTTGGCAGGATCGAATTACCCATATCGGTTTCGGTATGGTTGGAGGAATTTCAATGCCGACCTCGCACAAACTAAAACGCACATTTTGGCGGAACATCGGTTTGATGATGTTGATGATTGCCGCCTTGTTGCTTCCCACATTGAAGTGGGGAGGATTGCTGGAAGCTTCGGAGTTAAAAAACAATGTTTCCGCTCCGTGGAAAGCAGCCAGCCAGCCACGTACGCCTGAGTATTTCAGCCGCGGCGCGCTACACAAAATTCAGGTTTCCGATCCGGCAGCCGTCAGCGAACTGGAAAGCCAGGGAGCCAGACTGCTGGCCGATTACGGCAGCTATAAACTATTTGAAACCGATGGAACCATTGCTCGCAATCTTCACGACCAGAATCGTGGCGAATTGAATGATATGAGCAATCTGATTCTGCTCAATGCTGGAATCATTGATACGTCCAGAGCGGAAGTGCAGGCGCTTCGTCGCAACCTGACCAAAGGCGGTGCGAAATCCACTGGCATGCGAATGGTGCAATTTGTCGGTCCGGTCAAACCGGAATGGCACGACGCACTGTCGAAAACCGGAGTTCGCATTGTTACTTATATTCCAAACAACGCTTATCTGGTTTATGGCGACGGCTCTGCACTGGCGAATTTGCGCCAATGGGCAGAAGGCGCAGATTTTGTGCAATGGGATGGCGAATACACTGCCGAACATCGCATTGATCCGGAATTTTATGCGGATAAACGCAAGGCTCAGGCCGACGCAGCCAAGGGTGTGTTTGCCAGAGCTGGCGTTGTGCAAAATCAGGATTTCGATCACCTCATTTTGCAGATGGTCGTTGATTCCACCACCAACCAGAACACTCTAAATTCGATTCGATCATTGCTTGGCGCCGGTTCAATCGTTCGCAACACCACGGATTTGGGATATGTGAACGTTGTGGCCAAGTTGCCAGCCGGTGTGACCGCCGATTCCGCAGCCAAAAATCTGGCTGCTCGTTCGGACGTGGTTTCTATCCAGCCGTACAAGATTCCCGTCAAGATGGATGAACGGCAGAACCAAATCATCTCTGGCAATCTGACCGGAAATGTCCCGAACACCGGCGATTATCTGGCTTATTTGGCGGCCAACGGATTTACACAGGCTCAATTCAATTCGTCGAATTTTGCCGTCAACGTTTCCGACAGCGGCGTGGACGATGCCACGACTTCGCCAAATCATTTTGGGCTTTACACCAGCGGCGACCTGACGATGGCCAGCCGCGTCATTTACAACCGTTTGCTGGGAACGCCCCATGGCGGCAGCACGCTGCAAGGCTGTGACGGTCACGGAACCATCAACGCTCATATCGTCGCCGGATTTGTCCCAACAGGCACTGTCAGTGGAATCAATTACGCCGCATTCCCGCATGCCGATGCTTCAGGCTTCCGCTACGGACTCGGCGTTGCGCCGTTCGTCAAAGTCGGTTCGTCAGTTATTTTCGATCCGGGCACTTTTACCAGCCCGGATTACGAAGATTTGGAATCGCAGGCCTATAACGACGGCTCGCGCATTTCGACCAACAGTTGGGGCGCGTCGGTTGGTGGGGCTTACAACTCGGATTCGCAACGTTACGACGCCTTGGTGCGCGATTCGCAACCGGCGGGTTCAACCTTTGCAGTTGCCGGAAACCAGGAAAACGTCATCCTGTTTGCGGCTGGCAACAGCGGTTCGGGAGCCAATACGGTTGGTTCGCCCGGAACCGGCAAAAACGTCATCACGGTTGGCGCGGCTGAAAACGTACATCCGTTTGGCGCTGCCGATCAGTGTGGTGTCGCGGATACCGGAGCCGACAGCGCAAATGACATTATTGGTTTTTCCAGCCGTGGCCCAACAGATGACCAACGTGTAAAACCGGAAATCGTCGCACCTGGCACACATGTGACTGGCGGCGTTTTCCAATCAACAGCCACAGCGACCGGCAATGGTGTTGCGGCTGGATGTTTTGACGCTTCCGGTGTTTGCGCCGGTCCAGGAGCCAGCAACTTCTTCCCGGTTGGCCAACAGTTTTACACCGCTTCTTCGGGAACCAGCCACTCAACTCCGGCAGTTGCGGGAGCGGCGGCGTTGGTTCGTCAGCGATTCATCAATGGCGGTTTGTCTCCGGCCAGCCCGGCAATGACCAAAGCCATTTTGATGAATTCGGCTCGATACATGACCGGCGTCGGAGCGAACGACAACCTGTTTTCGAACAATCAGGGAATGGGCGAAGTCAACCTGACGCAATTTTTTGACACTCAATTGGGCACAGTTGGCACAACGCCCAGCATTGTGCGCGATCAGGTTGGCGCCGAAATGTTCACGGCTTCCGGCCAGATGCGGACGTATGCCGGAACGGTCAACAACAACGCCAAACCCTTCCGCGTAGTTTTGGCCTGGACGGATCCTCCGGGACCGACCAGCGGCAACACCTTCATCAACAACCTCGACCTGGAAGTCACAGTCGGCGGCAACTCATACAAAGGCAACGTGTTCACTGGCGCGAACTCCGCGACGGGCGGCACGGCAGACACTCGCAATAACAGCGAAAGTGTGTTCGTTCCGGCTGGCGTCAGCGGTTCGTTTATCGTCACGGTCAAAGCGACCAACATCGCGGGCGATGGCGTTCCTGGAGTCGGCGGCGCGCTGGATCAGGATTTTGCGCTGGTCGTTTACAACGCCGATCAAACTCCTGTGGCGGTTATCGGAGCAGCCGGATCACAACTGACTGCTGAAAGCTGTGCTCCGGGCAATGGCGTTCTGGATCCGGGCGAAACCGTTACGGTCAACTTGGGATTGCAAAACGTCGGTACGCTGAACACCACTAACTTAGTGGCCACATTGCAGGCGACTGGCGGCGTCACCAGCCCCAGTGCGGCTCAAAATTATGGTGTTTTGACGGCAGGCGGCGCGGCCGTCAATCGCTCCTTCACGTTCACTGTTGATCCGATGTTGGCTTGCGGTTCGATGGTGACGGCGACTCTGCAATTGCAGGATGGCGCGACCAATTTAGGAACGGCAACCTTCACATTCCAAGTCGGTACGCTGGGGCCGCCGACCACCAGCACGTATTCCAGCGGCAACATCGCCGTTGCAATTATTGACCAAGGTACAGTTGAAGTTCCGATTAATGTACCGGACACGGGCGTAGTGCAGGATGTCAACGCGCGCGTTCGATTGAATCATACTTTCGACGGCGATCTGATAATCAGTCTCGTTGCGCCTGACAACACAGTGATAGATTTGTCGAACAGGCGTGGCAGCAGCGGTGATAACTATGGCAATGGCGCGAACGATTGTTCGGGCACGCCGACAGTTTTTGACGATGCGGCTGCGACGGCAATTAGTGCGGGTACGGCTCCTTTTGCCGGAACCTTCCGCCCTGATGCGGCCTTGTCCGGCATGAACGGAAAGAGCGTCAACGGTATTTGGAAGCTTCGTGTGGTTGATGCTGCGGCGCAGGATGTCGGAACCATCGGCTGCTTCTCGTTGGAAATCACTCGCGCGGTGTATGTCTGCTGCACGGCTTCGCCGACTCCAACACCGACGCCGACGCCGACTCCAACACCGACGCCGACGCCGACTCCAACACCGACGCCGACGCCGACTCCAACACCGACGCCGACTCCAACACCGACGCCGACGCCGACTCCAACACCGACGCCGACTCCAACACCGACGCCGCCGCTGTTTACTCCGGCGCCGACGACCAATCTGCAAGACCCTGTGGTTTGCACTGGGCCGGGCAACAAGGTCAATGGATCGTTCGGATTGACGAACACTTCAGGTGTTTCTCAAACGGGAACGGTGACGACCGCTCTGTCGCCGCAGATCGTTGGAATTTCAGGAATGTGTACGGCGAACGTTGGTTCCTGCTCGATTAACGCGACAACGGTGACTTGGACAGGAACCCTGACTGCCGGCCAAACCTTGTCGGTCAGTTATATGGCTCAAATCGCGGACAACGTTCCGACAGGCGCTCAGGCTTGCGTGACAACCACTGCAACCTTCAATGCAGTGTCAACAACTGTCACTGCTTGCTTGACGGCGAACTGTCCGGCTCCTGGTCCGGGATTGCTTCCTGCAAGTTCCGAAGCCAGCGACCAAAAAGCAGGTAGCGTGTTGGTGTACAACATCTACACGTCGGGTGCGACCAGCGGTAACACGCAAAACACGCGCATCAACCTGACGAACGTTCATTCGGTCAGACCTGCTTACGTCCACTTGTTCTTTGTGGCCGAAGGCTGCGCGATTGCAGACAGTTATGTCTGTCTGACGCCTAATCAGACGACCAGCTTCCTGGCATCCGACCTCGATCCTGGAACCACAGGTTATCTGGTTGCTGTCGCAACTGATCCGCTTGGCTGCCCGACCAGCTTCAATTACCTGATCGGCGACGAATACGTGAAATTCTCCAGTGGCCACGCGGCCAATCTGGGAGCAATCGCGTTCGCCCAACTGGCAGGTGGGTTGCCTTTCTGTGATGGCAATTCGGTGACGGCTCAGTTGAACTTTGACGGCGTCAGCTACAACCGGACTCCGGCGACGCTGGCATTGTCGAACGTTGGTTCACGCGCAGACGGCAACGACACTTTGTTGATCGTCAATCGCATTGGCGGCAATCTTGGCATCGGAGCGGCGACGCTCGGCACGTTGTTCGGAATTATGTACGACGATGCTGAAAACGCGCTCAGCTTCAGCGTGACAGGTGGCTGTCAGTTGCGGTCAAGCCTGAACAACAACTTCCCGCGTACAACGCCTCGTTTCGAGACGTTTATTCCGGCTGGCCGCACAGGTTGGTTGAAGATGTTCAATCAAACCGGAGCGGTCGGTATAACCGGCGCGGCGATTAACTTCAACGCGAACTCGGCGAGCAGCGCAGGAGCCTTCAACCAAGGCCACAACCTGCATCACCTGACGTTGAATTCGGGAATGAGTTACGTCATCCCGATATTCCCGCCGAGCTGTTAACCCGCATCGTAAAGACGCAATTGGTTTCGTCTTTACGATCAATTTCAAAATGCCGAGCCGAATTGAATTTCAACCGGCTCGGCATTTTCTTTTATCGAAAAAAGCAGCCAGGTGCAGGGCTGTACAATCGCATTTGGCATGCTATGATTCGCGTGGTCGTCATTGGCTTTACCAATTGCGCGCCCCAATCCTTCTTAAAATTCTTCACGGAGTTTGTTATCTAAATGTCTGCTACGACACTCGAAGACGTGATCTCTTCTAAACAGGTCGAAGAGCTTGAAACTGTTACCATTCGCTTTGCCGGAGATTCCGGAGACGGTATGCAGGTGACAGGCGGCCAATTCACTTCGACCTCAGCAATCATCGGAAACGACATTTCCACTTTGCCGGATTTTCCGGCTGAAATTCGTGCTCCAGCCGGTAGCTTGCCAGGCGTTTCCGGCTATCAATTGAATTTCAGCAGCCGCGACATCCGCACGCCAGGTGATGAGCCTCAAGTTTTGGTGGCAATGAATCCGGCGGCCCTGAAAACCAATCTTCCTGATTTGGAACCCGGTGGAATCCTGGTGGTCAACACCGACGAATTCAATGCCAACAATCTGAAAAAAGCCGGGTATGCCTCGAATCCAATTGAAGACGGTTCGCTGACAGGGTATCGCCTGTTCAAAGTTCCGATCACGTCGAACACCCTGAAGGCTCTGGAAAATTCGGCGCTGCCGTTCAAACAGCAAGATCGTTGCAAAAACTTTTACGCGCTGGGGTTGATGTACTGGCTTTACGACCGTCCGATGGAACCGACGGTCAAATGGGTCAACGACAAATTCGGCTCGAAGCCTGAAGTTGCCGACGCCAACTTGCAAGTGATGCGCGCTGGTTTCAATTACGCCGACACGACTGAAATTTTCACGACGCACTACCGCGTTGGCAAAGCCAAGATCAAACCTGGCAAATACCGCAACATCACAGGCAACGAAGCGACCGCCATCGGTTTTATCGCCGGAGCGCAATTGACCGGACGCCCGCTGTTTTACGGCAGCTACCCGATCACGCCTGCTTCGGACATCCTGCACGAACTTTCAAAACACAAGAATTTCGGCGTCAAGACTTTTCAGGCCGAAGACGAAATCGCCGCCATCGGGGCCGCCATCGGAGCCGCGTTCACAGGCAGCATTGGCTTGACCGGAACCAGCGGCCCAGGCGTGGCGCTGAAATCTGAAGCCATCGGCTTGGCCGTGATGACCGAATTGCCGCTGGTGATTATTGACGTGCAACGCGGAGGCCCTTCGACTGGATTGCCGACCAAAACCGAACAAGCCGATTTGCTGCAAGCAATGTTTGGCCGCAACAGCGATTGTCCGGTTGGAATTGTTGCTCCATCAACTCCGGGCGATTGTTTTGAAATGGCCATCGAAGCCGTCAAGCTGGCGACAAAATACATGGCTCCGGTGTTTTATCTTTCAGATGGTTACATTGCCAACGGCTCAGAACCCTGGGAGATTCCTTCGGTTGAAAGCCTGCCGGATTTGACGGTTAAGTTCCGAACGGAAGTTGAAGGCTTTTTCCCGTATCTGCGCGATGAAAAGACATTAGCTCGTCCGTGGGCTGTGCCGGGAACTCCTGGATTGGAACATCGCATTGGCGGGATCGAAAAGAAACACATCACCGGCAACGTTAATTACGAACCGGACAATCACGATTTCATGGTTCGGCTGCGCGCTGAAAAGATTCAACGCATGCAGCAGGACATTCCGGACATTGAAGTCTTTGGCGACAAAAACGGCAAAGTCCTGGTCTTGGGCTGGGGGTCAACTTACGGAGCAATCACCACTGCCGTTGAACAGTTGCGCGATCAGGGCAAATCGGTTTCTTCCGCGCATCTGAAATATCTGAACCCATTCCCGAAAAATCTGGGAGAAGTGCTGAAAAGCTATGAAACCGTCATCATCCCCGAATTGAACCTTGGCCAACTGGCAATGCTGATTCGCGCGCAATTTCTGGTTGACGCGGTCAGCTTTTCGCAAGTCAAAGGCAAACCGTTCAAGGTTTCATCACTGGTCAACAAGATCAAAGAGTTTTTGTAATTTTCTGAGAGGTGTTCAGATGGTTACATATCAGCAGGCCATAGAAGCGACAATCGAAGACCTTTACAAAGTTGAGGGCAAGGCGGAGGTCGTCAACGGAAAGGTGGTGCTTATGCCTCCAACAGGCGATGAGCCGGGGCGCGCAGGGTTTGAAGTTGCAGTGCATTTGCGTCAGCACGCAAAGGAAACTGGAATGGGCCGGGCTTATAGCGACAACGTTGGGTTCACCGTTAATTTGCCCAATCGCAAATCACTCAGCCCCGACGCTGCTTATTATATTGGTCAATCGGCTGGCATGAAGTTTCTGGAAGGCTCACCGGTTTTTGCCGTCGAAGTTCGAAGCGAAAACGATTACGGCCAAGCCGCAGAGCGCCAGATGGCTGAAAAACGAGCCGATTATTTTGCCGCCGGAACTTTGGTAGTTTGGGACGTGGACTTGCTCAGCGAAGACGTCGTCAAGTCGTATCACGCTGGCGACCCTGAAACCCCAACGATCTTTCGACGCGGCGAAATCGCCGATGCTGAGCCAGCAGTTCCCGGTTGGCGAATGCCTGTTGATGACCTGTTTTCCTAAACGAGTGTTTATTCCAACGACGAGAAAAGAATCATGAGTGAACTTACCAATGGGGCGGCGACGCCCGTCAAACTAACGCGCAAAGATTTCGTCACCGATCAAGAAGTTCGGTGGTGTCCGGGATGCGGCGATTATTCGATTCTGGCGGCTGTCCAAAAAGTCATGCCGGAACTCGGCGTTCCGAAAGAAAAGATTGTGTTCATTTCGGGCATCGGCTGTTCCAGCCGTTTTCCGTATTACATGAACACCTATGGATTTCACACCATTCACGGCCGTGCTCCGGCAATTGCTTCTGGTGTCAAATCTGCAAACCCTGACTTGCAGGTGTGGGTTGTCACCGGCGACGGAGACGCATTGTCCATTGGCGGCAACCATTTCATCCACGCTTTACGCCGAAACATCAACCTGAAAATTGTGTTGTTCAACAACCGGATTTACGGATTGACGAAAGGGCAATACTCACCAACTTCCGAACTTGGCAAAAAGAACAAATCGGCTCCAATGGGCACGATTGATTATCCTATCAATCCGTTGAGCCTGGCTTTTGCCGCCGAAGCGACTTTTGTCGGACGTTCGATGGACACCGACCCGAAACATTTGAGCACGATGATTGAAAAACTGGCCGCGCACAAAGGCTCCGGCGTTCTGGAGGTTTACCAAAACTGCAACATCTTCAATGACGGTGCTTTCAAATCCTTCAACGAACGCGAAGTAAAAGAAGACCGCATGCTGTATCTGGAACACGGCCAGCCGTTGGTTTTCGGCAAAGACAAATCCAAAGGCATTCGCTTGAAAGGTTTGTCGCCAGAAGTCGTGACCGTTGGCGAAAATGGCGTGACGGTTGACGACTTGCTGGTTCACGATGAAAATGCAGCCGAACCAAATCTCTCTTACATCATTGGGCGCATGCAGTTTCCAGAATACCCGGTTCCGATGGGTGTCTTTCGCTCAGTCCGTAAACCGACTTACGAAGATATGCTCAACGATCAGGTGGAATCGGCGATTGCCGCCAAAGGCCCCGGCAGTTTGGAAAAGCTGATTAACAGCGGGGAAACCTGGACGATTAACTAAATCGAAGCAAGAAACTTTGGGACAGGATGGACATGATTTTTTTCAGGATGAACACGATTCAAGACGGGCTGGGACTTGATTGCTATTGATGATTCTGTAAATCCTGCCGGAAATCTTGTTCATCCTGTCAAAAGAGAATGTCCCAATGTTGCTTGCTCTGATTTAGATTCTGAATTTTTGATTTTGAGTTCTTGATTGAGCTTTGAATTCAAAACCCAAAATTCAAAACCCAAAATTCAAAATGTCTTTTCTTTCAAACATCATCAACACCGTCAAAGATGTGGTGGAAGTGGCTCGCACTACAGCGCAGGGCATGAGCGTCACGCTCAGCCACATTCCCACCAAAAAAGAAACCGTTTCTTATCCCGAAGAAGCCGTAACGATTTACCGCCGCTTCCGAGGCGAACACTTTCTGGATGTCAACGAAGACGGCAAGGAACGTTGCGTGTCGTGCTTTCTGTGCGCGGCGGCTTGCCCGGCGGATGCGATTTACATCGAAGGCGCAGAAGACCCGCGCCCGTATGCCGATCGCGTTTCGATGGATCATCGCTACGCCAGGATTTACCAGATTGATTATGGGCGCTGCATTCTGTGCGGATTTTGCGTAGACGCCTGCCCGACCGATGCCATCAATCACGGCCACAACTTCGAGTGGGCTGTCTACACCCCGGGTGAACTGGTTAAAGACAAAGAATACCTGCTCGGCAATAAATGGCGCGAACCGGATGTCGAACCGACTCCGGCGCAACGACCGCTGGCCGCTAAACAGAAAATGGACAAGCTGAATATCGTGCTGAAGTAGTTTTTCAGAGTGACAGCTATCGGCTTTTCAACCATCGCGCAGCTTGAAGTGATTCAGGCTGCGCGATGGTTTTTTTGGGGGGAGAACGTGTTGAGCAACTGTAGAAGATTCTTCAGGATGGAGGGCTTATTTTGAGCCTGTTTTTCTTGATGAATTTGATTTGTCAGGTAATACTCAGGCCAAGCAGATACTGAGTCTTGACTACCGAGACTTCCTTCTACTTTTTTCTTAACAACCTGGAGAATTTGCTGTGAGGCGACCTTTCGTTCGATTCATTGTGTTGTGTTTGCTGGCTGGCAGTATTGGCTTGCAGCTTTCACACGGTCAGGAAGCACAGGATAAACCGCTTTCCCGCGATGAAGCCAAGAAGCTCAAGAACCCTGTGCCGTACACAAAATCTTCCATCGCGCGTGGGCGCATTCTTTACACAAATGATTGCACCGGCTGTCACGGTAACGACGGCAAAGCTCAAGTGGACGTGATTGCCGACGCCACCGATTTGACTGAGCCGAAAGTTTGGAAAAGCGGAATCGCCGATGGCGAAATTTACCGCAGCATCCGCGATGGAGCGGGCATTAGCATGCCGCCGTATAAAAATCAGATTCGCAAAACCGAAGACCTGTGGCATCTGGTCAATTTCATCCGCAGTCTGTGGCCGGAATCCCAACGTCCTAAACTAGAAGAAGAAAAACAACCAAAGGAAGGCTTATGAAAAAACGGAATCAAAATCGCGTAGACGCGACCCGTCGCAAATTTCTGGCGAACTCCGCTGCCGTTGTCGCCACTGTTGGTTCAACAAGCAATGTTTTGGGCGGGACTGCATTCGCCAGCGCCGTGCCGGAAATCAAATCCATTCGCATTCCAAATGAAATCCCCGCTTCGATGGCCGAAGCTCCCAAGCCCGGTTCGTTTGAAGGCAACGGGATGACCGGCGCGGAAGTCTTCGCCAAGCTTTGCAAAGAAGAAGAACTGGCTGCGCTGTTTTGCTGTCCGGGAAATTACACGGTCATCAACGCCATTGCCGCTGCCGGAGTGCCTGCTTACGGCGGACGAACCGAAGGCGCGATGTGTGCGGCGGCAGACGGCTTTTCGCGCGTGACCGGCGAAGTGACTGCGACTTCCGGCACAGAAGGGCCAGGCTTCACGCATATGATTATGAATATCGCAGCGGCCAATGCGGCACGCACGCCATTGTTGGTGCTGGCCAGCAACATGCAACTGGCCGGTGAAGACCGCGAACAGTTCATACAGATTTGCCAACAACAGCCGACCACCGAAGGCATGAAAAAATACGGCAAACGCATCATCGCGCCGAACCGCGTGCATGAATACGGAGCCTATGCTTTTCGGCAGTTGAAGTCCGGCGTTCCGGCTCCTGTGCATTTGGATTTTCCGGCGGAAACCGCCAGAGCGCGTTTTACCGACGCCGCCAAGTTGACTGACTATTACAGCAAGGCCAAATACCGCAGCGAATCTCGCGCGCACGCTTCACCCAAAGAAGTCGAGAAAGCTGTCGAGATGATCGCCAAAGCCGAACGTCCGGTCTTGATCGCAGGGCAGGGAGTTTTTCAGCGCAAGGCTTGGGACGCGCTCAAGGAAATCACAGACAAACACGACATTGCCATCGTTGGTTCCGGCCCGACGCGCGGAATCTTTCCTGACGATCATCGCTTGTCAGCAAGCCTTTCGCCCGAAGCTTTGATGAGCGCCGACCTGGTCGTTTTCGTCGGCCAATACTGTATGCCCAGCCCCGGCGAATACCGATTCAATCCCGACATCAAATCCATTCGAGTGCATCCGGTGCAGGAAGACCTGGGGCGCAACTGGCCGCTCGATCTGGGCATAGTCAGCGACGAAAAAGTCTTCCTCGAAGCTCTTGCCAATAAACTTCCTGCGAAGAAACGCGATGCCTGGGTTAGTGAACTGGCCACAGCGCGACAGACATTCGAGAAACAGCACCTGGATGTTTACGGGCTTGGACTGAAGTACAGCCAGGACACCAACACCATTCATCCGGCGGTGATGGCCAAAGAAGTCCACGACTTTTTGTACAAAGGCAGCCTTGATCCGAAACAAACCGTCACTGGTTCGGGCGGCTGGACAAGCGGTCTGTACGCCGGTCGCTGGCTGCGCGCGTTTCGTCCCGGCCAAGGCGTGGTTTGCGCTTACCAATACGGAGCAATCGGCCCGGATATGGCGATGATGATTGGCGCAGGCGCAGCGGTTCAGCGTGGCGTAGGCCCACAGGCTGCGTGGAAAGGCGCTCCGGTTTTGACGATCACCAGCGACGCAGGCGCGGCTTACAGCTTGTTTGAGTTGGACACCGCGATGAAGTTCAAGATTCCGACAATCACGTTGATTTACAACAACAACTCGTGGGGAATGTGGCCCAGCGCGGCGACTTCGGCGCGTTCGATGCACATGTACCTGTTCCAGGAAAATCTGCGTTACGACAAGATTGCCGAAGGTTTGGGCGCGCGCGGCGAATACGTGCAAACGCCGGAGCAATTGCGCGAAGCATTGAAGCGCAGTTACGACGCGGCGGCCAAAGAAAGCCTTTCGACTGTCATCAATGTGCAGGCGCTGAAGGAGTTCACCTCCGCCCGGCATTATCCGCCCGGAGTGGCGCTCAACCCTGAACCGGGAGTCGGAGCTTTTGCTCATTAAGACCGCGAACACGGATGCCTGCTACGAAACCGAAAACAAAACTCGAAACGAACGGAACACGTCAGCGCATTGAAGCCGTCGCCTCGATCTTGGAAGGCTACGCTCAGCGCGGTGTGTTCCGTGGTTTCAGCCCGGCAGAAAAAGCCAGGCAAGGGAAAGCGGTTTTTCGACTGCTATGGCATCGAGACCGAATCTTTGAATTCGTATTTGACCCCAGCCGAAACTCGATGAGCTTTCCGTCAGTGTTGCCAAACGTTTCAGCGGAAATGCACCGAGACTTGAAAGCCTTCATCAAAGCGCGCCATTCAGCCGAGTTTCCCGAGCACCGTCGAGTTGATTCCGGCAAAGCGCAGATCACCACTTCCAGCAAAGGCGGAAACTTCGCAATTACCTTGCGCGTCATTGAAAGCGACGATGAATACGGCACGCGGAAACTCATCCACCTCGTCCACGAAATCTTCCTGACCTTCCTGCTTGATGGGCGTTATTACGATTACATGGTGGAACACTTTGACCTCGACCCTGACCGGTTTTGATCTATTTGATCACCACTTTGACCGTGTTCGCCGATTTGCCATCAACCGTCAGAGCCACAATCACTTCGCCTCGCCCGGCTAGATTTGGCAACAGCCGAATGTTGCATTGATCCAGTCCGACAAAATCGCCTTGCGCACCAGCGAACAAAACCTCTGTGGGCGAATCGCCGATTTTGGCCGTCACGTTAGCCAGATCGCTTCGCCGCCGAAAGCCTGTTCCGAACGCCAGCAAAAACACTTGCTCCGCCGGATTGCTGACTTCGATGGGCACAGCGACGAACTTGCCAGTAGTGGAATCAAAACGTGCGACCGGTTCATACACTTGCTCGCCATTGGCTTTGACTCTCAACACGGTCGCTGCCGCTAATCCTGCACCTGAAGCATCGGCTGAAAATAAGCCGGGGCTGACGTTGAAAATTTCAACAATGCCAATTGAGCCGCTGCTGACCATGATAGTTGCGGCTCCGTTCATCGTTCCGAGGGGAATCTGGTAGTTGATCTGAGTTGGCGAGACGAAAAACAGTGGCGCGGCGCGTTCAACTCCTGCGAAGTCTTTGACCCGCACGCTGACGCCAGCCAGTTCAGTTGGTAGAGGCAATCCACTGGCGATTTGAGTGCTTGCCGCAAGGTTCGATCCAAACGCTGCAACCACTGCTTCGGGCGCGAGTTGGTCTGTAACAAAACTTGCCGCGGAAACACTGGCAAGGTTCGGCGTGCCACTGTCGAAAAGTTCCACGCTCGAAAATGGAATTCCATTGGAACCGGGAATGGAAAGAGTTTCTCCGCCCGCAATCAGCACCTTGCCGTTCAGCAACAATGTCGCGGTGTGGCGTTGCCGGGTATCACGAAGTCCGGGCGTTGGAGTCCAAAGACCGGTGTCGGGTGCGTACAACTCCGTGCTGACAACGGATTGCCCGCCAGCAACCAAGGCTTTGCCATTTGGCAAGGCCGTCAGTGTGTGTGACAGGCGGAACGAATTTGGCGAAGGAGTGAGTGTCCATTGTCCTGTATTTGAATCGTAAAGTTCGGCGCTGGTGAAGGTGGTTGGGCTTTCGCCGATTCCGCCAGCAGCCAACACCTTACCGTTTGCCAGTAGAACCATTTGATGGTCGGTGCGCGTGGCAGCCATGTCGCCAGTAAGTGCCCAGCGATTGTTGTCGGGGTCATAAAGCTCGGCAGTGCGGATGATTTGCAGCGTCATTCCGCCAGTCACCAACACTTTTCCGTTGGGCAACAAAACCATCGAATGAAAAAAGTGATCGGCATTCATCGAGGCCGCCGCCGTCCAGGCATTGGTCATCGGGTTGTAAATCACAGCACCTTTGTTGCCGTTGGCTCCGAATACACCTGTTACCAAAACTCTGCCATCGGTCAGTAGCACAGCTTTGGGCACAGGTAGAAAAACGCCAGGATTGCCTGCCGAACTCCAAGCGCCGGTTGCTGGATCGTATATTTCCGCTTGAGTCGGAACGATTGGTCGCCCATCACCGCCAACGATCAGCACTTTGCCATTGGCCAACCGTACTGCAGCGTGATCGTAACGAGGCGTGATCGGGTTTCCTGTCAGTGTCCACTTTCCGGTTGTCGCATCGTAAAGTTCGGCGTTGGTTGCGGGAGTGCAGCATGGATTGGTAATGCTAACTCCGCCGACGATTAGAACTTTGCCGTTGGCCAACAGCGTTGCCGTGTGCCGAGTTCGCGCCGTGTTGAGCGAGCCGGTTACGCCCCACGTAGGTTGTTGTGACTGAGCAATGGCTGTAAGCAGGACAGTTAAAAGTGAAGCAATGAAAAGTGTACGGGGTTGCCAATTCATGTGTTCTCCTGTTTTTGATGAGGACTTGGTTGAAGCCTAAGGCTCAATCTTGTTCCGGTTTCTTTTCTTCGGTCGCCGAAGTTGCCGGTTTGGCGCGTTTGGCTTTGAGTTCTTTGACGATGGCGTCGGCGAGGTTTGGTTCGATTTCTCCGCCGAGCGAACTGGCCGTTGTTCCGGCCAGAATGCGTTGAGTCACAGGCTCAATGACGTTGCAGGTGAAGCGCGTCGTTAATCGCTTGCGCGTGATTTCCAAAATCAGATCGGCGTTCAGATGACTGCGAGTAATTTCCAGCCCCATTTCTGTGAACTCTTTGCGTTTGAGCAATTCGCGTTCGAGCTTTTCCTTGTTCATAAACGATGATTTCGGACGAATGAACAGCAAGCGCGCCTGGCGCAAGGCTTCGGGGCCGGGAAGTTCGCTGATTGGAGTCTTGGGGCGAACGAGTTTGGGTTCCTGGATTTTGCCGGGTTCCTGAAAAGCCGTTTGTGGCAGGTTGGTGGGCGACGCCGATTTTACGGCAAGACTCAGCAACAAAAAGAGGGCGATCTGTCGCATGGTTGTTCTCCTTAGTTTGAACAGATTTGGGCTAAAACGAAGGCCAGCTTATGCAAAAAAGAAATCCGTTGAGGGGATGGCTGGGACAGTTTTTGTGGTTAAGGCGGTAGTGGGCGAACTGCCACAGCAAAAGTCATCGGCCAATTGACGCTCCGCCGCGAAGTGTTTACTCTTGCGCTTACCACTCGTAAGCAAACCAAGTTCACCGAAAATCTGAATGCCCCTACAGCTTCAAACAACGAAAACCGTCCAGAGGAGTTGAGATGCCGAAGTACATCTTTGTCACCGGAGGAGTGGTCAGCGGACTAGGAAAAGGAATCGCTGCCGCCTCAATTGCCGCCCTGCTCGAAGCCCGCGGATTGAAAGTCACGATGATGAAATTCGATCCGTACATCAACGTTGATCCCGGAACCATGTCGCCATTTCAGCACGGCGAAGTTTATGTCACAGACGATGGAGCCGAGACCGACCTCGATCTTGGCCATTACGAACGCTACACCCGCGCCAGTTATTCCAAAGCCAACAACTGGACTTCGGGGCGCATTTATCTGTCGGTCATCGAAAAAGAACGGCGCGGCGATTATCTGGGCAAAACCATTCAGGTCATTCCGCACATCACCAACGAAATCAAAGACGCCATCAAAGCCGTTTCCCCCAATTCTTCTGAAAGCTACGACGTGGTGATTGTCGAAATCGGCGGTACGGTCGGTGACATCGAATCGCTGCCTTTCCTGGAAGCCATTCGCCAGATGGGCAACGAAGTCGGTCGCCACAACGCCGCATTTGTTCACCTGACGCTGGTTCCGTATCTGGCGGCTTCGGGCGAATTGAAAACGAAACCGACTCAGCATTCGGTGAAAGAGTTGCTGGGCATAGGAATTCAGCCGGACATTTTGCTCTGCCGATGCGAGCGCGAATTGCCTGTGGATATGAAAGCCAAAATCGCGCTGTTTTGTAACGTTTATCAGGAAGCGGTCATTACGGCTCAGGACGTGAAGTCCGTTTACGAAGTCCCGTTGGTTTTCAATCGGCAAGGGTTGGATCAATTGCTGGTGGATTTGCTGCGGTTGCCGCTGGGCGATACTGACTTGCGACAATGGAACGCGCTGGTTAATCGCATTCACGGGCTGCGCGAAGCCGTGACCATAGGCATCGTCGGCAAATACATCGAACTGGAAGATTCGTACAAGAGCCTGAACGAAGCTTTGATCCACGGCGGATTCGACAACAACGTCAAAGTCAATTTCCGCTGGATTGAAAGCGACGACTTGATGACAGACGAACGCTGGGAAGACCGGTTGCGCGACCTGGACGCGATTCTAGTTCCCGGCGGATTCGGCAAAAGAGGCATTTCAGGGATGCTGCGCGCGATTGGTTACGCTCGGCGCGAAAAGAAACCGTTCTTTGGCATTTGTCTGGGAATGCAATGCGCGGCCATCGAATTTGCCCGCAACGTTTGTGGAATTGATAACGCCGAATCTACTGAATTCGACCCGGACACGAGCGATCCGGTGATCTTCAAGCTGCGCGATCTGGTCAGCGTCGAAGAAATGGGCGGCACCATGCGGCTGGGCGCGTATGACTGCAATTTGCGCGAAGGCTCGCTGGCCGAAAACATTTACCGCGCTAGCCAGATTTCCGAACGCCATCGCCACCGCTACGAATTCAATCCGGCTTATGAAGACCGCTTGGCCGAAAACGGTTTGATCTTTGCGGGCAAATCGCCGGACGGAAAGTTCATCGAGATGATCGAACTCGAAGACCATCCGTGGTTCCTGGGCTGCCAATTCCATCCCGAACTGAAATCGAAACCGCTGGCTCCGCATCCGCTTTTTGCCAGCTTTATCAGGGCGGCTTACAATCACCGCCTCAGAGATGAAGTCGGCGAAGAGCAGGTGATGATTGAAACGGTCGGAGCCGATTGACACAAATCTTCCGAAGAAATAAATGAGCAGTATTTACGAAGTTATCCGTCGCCGCGAAGGCGATTTGTTTTTGATTGCCGGGCCGTGCGTGATCGAATCCGAGCGGCACGCGATGATGATGGCGCATTCGATTGCGCGCATTGCCGAGCGGCTGGATGTTCCGTACGTCTTCAAGGCTTCTTACGACAAAGCCAACCGCTCTTCGGCGCGGTCGTTTCGTGGCGTAGGGATGGAAGAGGGCTTGCGGATTTTGCAGCGCGTCAAAGATGAAGTCGGCGTGCCGGTCATCACGGACATTCACGAATCCGATCAAGTCGCTGCCGTCGCCGAAGTCGCGGACATTTTGCAGATTCCGGCGTTTCTCTGCCGTCAGACCGATTTGCTGCAAGCGGCTGCCGAAACCGGGCGAGTGGTGAACGTCAAGAAAGGACAGTTTCTGGCTCCGTGGGATGTGGCCAACATCATCGAAAAACTGGAAGCGACAGGGAATCAGCAAATCATGTTGACCGAACGCGGAACGAGTTTCGGCTACAACAATCTGGTGGTGGATATGCGGTCGTTTCCGGTGATGCGAGGCTTCGGTTATCCGGTGGTATTTGACGTGACGCACAGCGTGCAGCTTCCCGGCGGACTGGGCGACGCGACCGACGGACAGGCGGAGTACATCGAACATCTGGCGCGCGCCGGAGTCGCTTGCGGAATTGATGGGCTGTTTATGGAAGTTCACGACAATCCGCCGCATGCACTCAGCGATGCTACGACGCAATTCGCGCTGGAAAAACTGGAGCCATTGCTGGAAACCTTGCTGAAGATTCACGATCTGGTTCGACCGGAGATCAACACTTCAGTTTGAAACAGCAGCAAGAAGGCCAGCCAAAATTCGTTCAGGAATTACAACGTTTCGGCAAGAGCGAAGACAAGGTTGTGATCTAAAAACCAGAGGACAAGAAAAAGAATGCTGAAAAGATTATTTCTCTTTTCATTGATGTTGTTGGCGTTGACTGTTTCGGCCTTTGCGCAGGAATTCGAGGTCAAGAAGTACGAAATCAGCGTCACTATCAAACCCGAAGAATTGAAAGCCGATGTGCAGGCCAAGTTGCGACTGGTGAACCTGTCCGATCCGAATCTGGCGGACAGGATTTTGCTCGATTCCAACAAGCCGCGCTTTGCGTTTTACGTCAACTCGAAAGCGGCCTTTACGGAAATGAAGGTCAACGGCACGCCAGTGACGTTCAAAACCAATGAAGAACTGCGAAGCAATTTGCTGCGCGTTTACACAGACCTGACGACGGAAATCGCTGCATCGCGCGAACTGGAAGTGGATTTTACCTATTCGCTTCCGGCTGCGGATCGCGGCATTGGGCTGCGAATCGCGGCGGGCGAAAGTTATCTGCTGCCGCAGAGCGCCTGGGTGCCGACTCCACATACGCCATACGCCGATCACGGAGCCGACACCGCGCCGTTTTCGCTGACGGTGAATGCTCCTGCCGGACTGAAAGTCGTGTCGTCCGGCATTCGCAAAAGCGAAAATTCGTTTGAACAATCCATGGCTGGGCAGCCGTTCGTGATTGTCGGCGATTATGAAATCGTCACTCGCGGAGGCGACGCTCATCCGGTTGAAGTGTTTTTGCCGCGCGGTTTGACTGACACTGGCAAGCAGCAGGCTCAGCGGTTGGCCGCCGAAGCCGAGCGAGTTGTGGCGTTTTACGTCAAATACTTCAACGTGGCTGCGCTGGCTCCTTTCCGCGTGATTTCCAGCCAGGCGCGTTCGCTTAGCACTGTGACATCGGACAACTTCGGCTCGGTTCGTGAAGTTTCGTTTGCGACAGTCGGAGCCGTGACGGTTGATGACAATCTGTTTCGCCGTGATTTGCTGGATCAGGGGACGATTGAGTTGATGGCAGGCGCTGCCGCCAGAGCCTGGATTGACGGGCAGGTGCTGTTGCGCGGGCGCGGCATCGGCATGTTGCGCGATGCTTTGCCAGTTTATCTGGTGGCGCAGTACATGGGCGAACGATACGGTGCGGCTCAACGCGAAGCTTCTTTTGAACGTTATCGCAGAGCTTACGCAATCATTGCGCGCGACGATGCTCCGTTGTTGATGCAAAGCCCGTTGGATCGCAATTACACCACCAGCGTGTTTAACAAAGGCGCGATGGTCTGGCGCTTGATTGAAAAACAGGTTAGCAAACAGATTTTTGATAATGCGCTGCGAGCTTCGCTCAGCCGCCGGAATGTGGACGCCTTGTCGCTAAGCGGCTGGTATTTGCAAACTCAACAAGGTCGTCCGCCACAGATTTATCCATTGTGCGGATTGTCGCGTTGTATCAGCTTCAAAGAAATGCTGTTGTCGGCTGGAGCGGATCGGCGTTTGGTCAACGAAATTTTCACGAACTGGATCGAAGCCGGATTGTTGCCGGATTTTGCCATTGGCCAACCTCAAACAACTGCGGACGGAATCGAATCCACAATAACGAACTTCGGCGCGGGCGAAGTCACTGTTGAAATCGTTGCAACCACCGACAAAGGCGAAAAAATCCGTCGCACCGCGACGGCGAAATCAGGCGATTTCGGCTCGGTGAAATTTCCCGCCGGATCCAATCTGGTGACGATAGAAGCGGATCCCGACAAACTGTTTTTGCAGGCCGATTACAACAACGACATTTATCCGCGCAGGGCTTCGCAATCCGAAGCCTTTGGGCAGGCAAATTTCGCCTTCAGCAAAAACGACTTTGCCACCGCTGAAGCCAAAGCCAGAGAAGGGTTGAAAGAAACGCCGAACGCCACGATTTTGCAGGCGCTGCTGGGGCGTGCCTTGCTGGCTCAGAAAAAAAGCGACGAAGCAGCCAGAGCGTTTGAAGCCGTGTTAAAAAGCGATCCGCTGCCGTTGCAGGCTTATGGCGCGGCGAATCTTGGTCTGGCGGAAATCGCCTTGGAGCAGGGAAAATTTGCCGAATCGGCAACTCGATTCCGGCTTGCTGCGATGTCTGACCTGGATGCTGCGACGACTGTTTCAGCTCGTGATTCTGCGCTGAAAGCCGAACGTGGAGCCAACGCAGTCAAAATTCCTGAAGACGGGCGCGCCTTTTTGCTGAAATTCGATACCGCCGTTTTGCAAGGAACCGCCGCTGCCGTCAATCCATTTGTGGACTTGGGCAACCTGCGCCGGTTCGCTCAATCGCTGGTTGTCAGAAAGCCCTCCGCCTGGGTAACTGAAGCCTTGCGCTCTGAAGATTGGGACGGCAATCGAACTGCGATTGATGTGACGTTGAAAATTCGCATCGAAGGCAAAGATTATTCCGGGCGCGCGGTGTACGTCATCAGCCGCGCGGGCGGAAAAACTCTGCTCAGCGAAGTTCCTGTTTTCGATGTGAAATAACGCGAGCGAACTTTTTTCAATAAATGATTTGAAGGGGCGTTGACGACCTTTGGGGTGATGAGTATTATCTCGCCTTCCTTTTGGACAAGTTCTCTGATTCAAGTCATTTCGGGCCGTTAGCTCAGTCGGTAGAGCAACTGGCTTTTAACCAGTGGGTCGATGGTTCGAGTCCATCACGGCTCATTCCTGAAACAGCAACGGGCGTCTTCTAACCAAGACGCCCGTTGCTGTTTCAGGATGTTTCCGCGTTCAACGTCCGGTGGAAGTTTTTGCCGGGCAAGCGAGCAGTTTCAGCCATTGCTCAATTCTTTACAGACACTTTGCCGACAACTTTTCCCGGCAATAGGAGGAACATCAAAATGATTACCGACAGCCAGCTACAACAAATCATGCCGACTCTTCCGGCGGCAAAAAGACAAATGATGCTGCCGTTTTTGAATCACGCCATGGATATGTTCGACATCAATTCGCCAATGCGACAAGCCGCGTTTCTGGCGCAAATCGCACACGAATCCGGCGAACTGAAATTCTTTGAAGAGATTTGGGGGCCGACAGCGGCGCAGAAACGGTACGAACCGCCCAGCGATTTGGCGAAACGGTTGGGCAATACTCAACCCGGCGATGGAAAACGGTATAAAGGACGCGGGCCGATTCAAATCACCGGACGATTCAATTACCGAAAGTACGGTCAACTGCTGAACATTGATCTGGAAGGCAATCCCGATCTTGCTTCGACGACTCAGATTGGATTTGAAACCGCCGGGCAGTTTTGGAAGATGAACGGGCTAAACGAACTGGCCGATATTCCAGATTTCACGGCTATCACCAAACGGATCAATGGCGGATTGAACGGTTTGGCGAGCAGGCAAAAGTATTACGAACGCGCCAAAACGGTTTTAGGAGTCGTCGCTTCGTTCAGTAGTTTTTCAGTGGCGTCTGCCGTTTCTCCACAATCCAGCGCAGCGGCTTCTTTTGCTCTGTTGCGAGGGCAGGAAGCGATAGAGGAAGACGGCACAAAATCAACTTCGACTTCAGGTGGCGGCTCAACGAGCGCCGCCTCGAAAAAAAAATCGGCTGGTAAGTTGGCTAAAAAGCCTGTTCGGGTGGGAGTGAAATCAGCCAGGCCAGTTAAGGCGGCAAAGAAAGCAGTGAAGAAAACGGCCAGCAAGCCAGCGAAGAAGGCGGCCAAGCCAGCGACGAAAAAAGTTGTGAAGAAAGCTCCGGCGAAAGCAGCCAAGAAAGCAGTGAAGAAAGCGGCATCCAAACCGGCGAAAAAAGCTGTGAAGAAAGCCCCGGCTAAAAAAGTCGCCAAGAAGACCGCCAAAAAGAAATAGCTTGAAGCTTGTCGGATAATCCGCCGCAAAAAGAGGGCGCGAACTCGAAAAGGAGTTCGCGCCCTCAGTTGTTTAGACTCGGCTTGCAGTCGGTTAGAAAACCAGTCGCAGTGCCAGTTGGCCTTGTCGTCCGCTGCTGCCGTCCAGACGGCCTGAGTTTACGAAGCTCGATACGTTGCGTTCGGTCGTAATCGTACCAAGCGTATTGCCACTCAGGATGGTTCGCGTCGGAGCGCCGAACGTCACTCGATTGAAGAGGTTGTAAAACTCCATTCGGACAATCAGCTTAACGCCTTCGTGAATTCGGAAGGTTTTGAACATGGACATATCCGTGTGGTTCAGCCCCTGCAAAAAGAAGGTGTTTCGTCCAAGCTGTCCGTCCAAGCCTCCACCGGGAAGATAGATTCGGTCGGCCTGGCCGATGGTCGCAGCTTGAGCCGGTATAAAAGCTCTTCCCGGCAATTGCAGCGTTGAAATTTGTACGCCTTGAGCATTGCGACGACCATCGTCTACCGAAGTGCCGAGCAAGCTTAGATCAGCAATCCGCGGACGCTCGCCGGGCAGCCCGTCACCGTTGGCGTCATAACCCAGCGTGACGCTGAACGGATTGCCGGATTGGAACGTCGTCGTTCCGCTGACATTCCATCCACCAACTACGCGACCAAGAAAACCTCGCTGGTCGCGCATGATCGGCAGTTCATACGAATATCCGGCGACAAAACGATGAGCGGCGTGGAAGGCGCTAAAGCCGCGAAGACTGGCCGCCGCGCCGCCTTTTTTGCTGGCCGGAGCGTTGGTGTCAACAACCGTAAAGGTCGCTTCGGAACCGGTGTCCATCGTTTTGCTGAAGGTATAAAAGGCATTGAACGACAATCCGCCGGAATAGCGTTTGGTCACTTTGACGGTTCCGGCGTGGTAATAGCTCCAGCCGAAGTTTTGCAAATTGACGAAACGACTCAGCGTCGGATCAGGTCGGCGCTCGTTGAAGCGCGGAGTGTTCAGCGAGATGTAGCCGTGCGGAACTCCGTCCACGATGACGATGCCTTTTTGCGCCAGCGTTGCCGTCGTGCTGGTCAAAGCGGAAAAGCTGCGCAACGGGCCGATTTGAGTATCGTTGGGATTGGCCGCATTCAAACAAATCGGGTCAGCCGTGCTGGTGCAAGCGCGGTCAAAAACTACCGGTTTGAAATTGCCTCCGCCGACATCCACCAGCAATGACGGCGAAACGAACGGGAAGATCGAGTCGTTGTTGCTGTCGAACCACGGCAAGCCAATGCCGCGATTGCCGGCATAACCAACCTGGATGGCGAAATTTTTCGGCAATTGCCGTTCCGCCGTCAGATTCCATTGCTGTGTGTAAGGCGCTCCCAGTTTTTTGTTCGGCACCAGCAAGATGGTGTTCAAACGTCCGCCGATGTCGCGCACGGCTCCTGTGTTTTGCGCGCTGTTTGCCGTAAACGCCGTCGTCCGCGAAGCCACGCCCGGCGTAAAGACAAATCCGCACGTAGGATCAGAAATTTCATTCACGCACAATCCGCTGAACACGTTGGCAAAGCCATTCGGCGGTTGTGTGCGGATGCTCAACTGGTTTTGCGAAAAAACCGACTGGAAGATGCGGCTGTGATTGATGCCGTATCCTCCACGAAGAACAAAACGTCCTTCGTTGCCGGTCAGCCAATGCAGCACACCGCTTTCAAACGACGGCGAATAAGCGAAACCAATGCGCGGTTGGAAGTTGTTTTTGTCATCGCCAAAGCCGTATTCAAACCGATTAGCGATTTCATTCGGAGCTTTGACGTATTCGTAACGCACGCCCAGATTTAACGTGAAGTTGCGTTTCAGACGCAGGTCTTCTTGAAAATACAGGTTCGTTTCGCCGAAACGGTTTTCGGCTTTTGGATTGCCGAAACCTTTTTGGTAGGCGGTGATGAATCCGCGCATGAAGTTTTCAAAGCTGGTGAAGCCTGTGCGGGCACGAATCGAAGCCAGCGAATCGTTTGTGCCGAACGTCCAGAAACCGCGAGCGCGGTCGCCGGTTTCGTCGTCAAGCGCGTTGATGCGATGGTCAATTCCGGCTTTCAGCGTGTGGCGGGCAAAAGTCAGCGTGTGATTGTAAACGAACTGTTTGTCACGCTGGCGACGATTGATCGGCACGTTGGTCGAAGTGCCGATGATTCCGCCGCAAGCTCCAACGCCGCTGCCCGTGCAAAGGTTGGTTGAAAATCGAATGACCGGAATGTCGTTGCCGTCGCTGACATCTTGCAACGTGGCGCGGTTGCCGTAGCTGAATCGGAATTCGCTGACCTGGCGGGATGACCAAACGTGAGTTTCGGTCACACCCAGGTTGTACTGGCGATCGTTACGAGCGCCAAAGGTGTCGCCCAAAATGAAACGACCGGTGTTGTCACGTTGACGGCTGTATTGATAGCGCAACCACAACGTGTCTTTGGTTGTGGCTTTGAAATCCAGACGACCGGAATAATCTCCGCGCGGTTGGCGAGTGGTGATGCCCAACGTCACGCAGCGGTTTTCGCGTCCGCTGGAAATCAAATCGGAACAGGCTTGAGGATTGTTTGGTGCGACTCCTTGCAGTTCCGGCGTGCGATACAGGCCGATGACTTTGCGCATGAAATCCAAATCGCGTTGCAGATTGGGATGTGTCGTCGGATCAACGCAGAAATTTCGCAGCGGATCACCGGGGCGAGCAGTGATGGCCTGACCGTTCGGGCCAATTGGGCAAGGTTTGGGTTCTTCGCCGGGCAGGAAAATCACGCGCGTATAACTGTTGTCAGTCTTGTTGAACAAACGATCTACACTGACAAAGAAATGCAGCCGGTCGCGTCCGTCAAAAGCCGCAGGACCAAAGAATTTCTGTGGCAGCCAAATCGGCCCGCCCAACGTGCCACCATAATTTTGTCGGCGAACCGCCGGACGCGGCTGTAGCTGTTGACCGGTGGTTGATGAATTGCCTGCCGCGTTACGGAAAAAGCCGTTGGCGTTGAAAATATCGTTTTGAATGAAATCATAAGCGTCGCCATGAAAATTGTTCGTGCCGTTTTTGGTTTGAACCAACACAGCAGCGCCGCCTCCGCCAAATTCCGCTGAAAAAGCGTTGGTCAGGACTTGAAGCTCTTTGATCGTGCTGATGTTGACACCTTGCCGGTTCTGATTTTCTGAAGCGTCGTTGTTGCTGACCCCATCCACTTGAAACGTCGTCGAACGACTGCCCAATCCGCTGAACGCCGCAAACGAACCGCTGGAATTGGTCGGATTGTTCTGGCCGCTGCTGGCGTCCCCGCCGAACGAAGCGATTTGGAATCCGGGAATCTGCTCAACCAGTGAAATGAAATTTCGTCCGGCCAGCGGAGTGTCTTCAATGCGTTTGGTGTCCAGCGAATGTTTCAACTCGCCAGTGGTCGTTTCAATCTGCGGAGTTTCGCCTGTGATTTGCACGGCGGCATCAACGGCGGAAACTTCCAGCTTGAAGTTGGAAACGGTAGTTTTGTTGAGTTCGATGACCAGATCGGTCTTGGTCACTTTTTTGAAGCCTTTGGCTTCGACTATGACGTTGTAACTGCCCAGCGGCAGAAACGGGATGGTGAAGTAACCTTCCCCGTTCGTTTTGGACGAACGAACAAAACCCGTTTCGTTGTTTTTGGCCGTGACTTCGATGTCAGGCACAACCGCTCCGGCAGAATCGGTGACGGTTCCGCTCAAAGTGCCGGTGACGGTCTGGGCCATCGCCGTCAGGCTGAACGTCGTCACCAGCGCGAGCAATGCAAAAGCGATAGGTAAGCGTTTGGAGAACATAAGCCCCTCCTGTGTTCGGGTATAGGTGGCAGGCCAGACTACTCCTGCGAGGTTTTAGATTTTACGGATTAAACTGTGTGGACTGAGATTGAATCCCTCAGTCGTCGGTAGTGAATGTGAATCCCAGCAAAGCTGTCGCAATTTTGATGCTTGATGAGGTGATGAGCAAGCGGAAGAGTAATTATTGCGACAACAACCGCGGCATTGACGGCAACCAGGCTTCGCGCAGGCGTTCCAGATAATCCGACTGCGGATTGAAGTCCGGCGAAGCCTTGACTGAACTGTCATACGAAAACAGCGCGAAGCCTTGTGCGCCAAGCTCGCGCGACGCTTTGATCTTTTCGATGGAGCTTTCAGCCGTTTGTTTGTAACCGCCGATGCCTGCCCAAATCTGTTTGCCCGAAGCCAGCTTGACGGCGTTATTGATCTGACGACGGAAAGCTTCGGTGTCAGGCGTGTATGACATCGGGCAGGCCACATCCAGCCAACCCAGCCGCATCCATTGTCGCCAATCCTGAAATTTTGATCGAGCGGCATCTTCCGTGTTGGCGAACACTGCGGCGGAGATGATGGCGTGCGGTTTGACGGCTTTGACGCCTTTGTAAACGCGCTCGACTAAATCCGTGACTTGCCGCCGCTGAAAATCGGCAAACAGGTCAGGGAAGTTGGCGGCATAAGCCATCGGGTCAAGGTCGAATTGTCTGGCCAATTCAGTGCGTTGTTCTTCATTGAGATTCTTTTCCACTTCGCTGCGGAAATGTTCGAGCGCCGAGCGGCTGTAATCGAAATTGGTATTCGGGTAACGCACATAATCGAAATGCAGACCGTCCACTTCGTAGCGTTCGGCTATGTCCAACCAGATTTTTATCAGGCTTTCTTTGACCGCCGGATGAGCCGGAGACGTGTACAAGCCTTCGAGTTCGGTGCGATTGTTGCGCGTGAATTCGATCAGGCGATTCAGATAGTCCGGTGATTTCGGATCAACAGGGAAAAGCTCTTTGGCAATTTCGCGCGGAATCATCAGCCATTCAGGATGCTGGTAGATCAGGTGCGTGTTCGTTTGCGGAAGCTTTTCGATGTCGGCGACAACGTAAATGTTGATCCAGGCGTGAACGCGAATGCCTATGCGATGCGCTTCATCCAGCGTCAACGCCAACGGATCGAACTCGGTTGGTTGCCCAGCCAATTCATCAGCGCGAGGTTCGACGCGAGATTTGTAATAAGCATCGCCGCGCCCGCGCACCTGCACGATCAGATCAGTGAAGCCGTTGGCTTTGGCGCGCGTGACCATTTCCTTGACGGCTTGGGGTGAAGACATCGTGTGGCGAACCACCCACAGCGCGCGAACTTCGTTGGAGGGAATCGGCTGCGGAGTTGCGGCTTTGGCCATTCCCGTTTCGACCCGCTGCGGAGGCGGCAAGGTCGGCGTAGGCGCAGCGGTTTTCTGTGCTGGCAGCAAAGCGCTCAGCAGCAAAACCAAATAGGCGACAATAATGGATACGGCTCTTCTCATCGTGTGAACGCGATAGTTTTTTGATCAATTTCTTGTCGCCAGTTCATTCACTTTTGCGCGCAACTCCTCAGCGTCAGCGACTTGATCCAGGTTGAAGCAGAGTTGTTTCAATCCCTCTATGTCATGAACACAGTCAATTTCAGCATTGAGGTTAAGTCCCGGAAATTTCTTTTCTATCAGGCCGAGCAAGACTTCTTCAATTGCCTGACGCCCTTTCTCTATGCCTTCCTCTATGCCTTTCTCTATGCCTTGCTCGACACCTTGAGCAAGGATGAATTGATAACCAGGAGAATCTTTTAGTTGTTGTAGTGGAAACATACCGTACCTCTCAATCATGTGAAGAACGTCGGCGGCAGGATACCGCAGACTTCCCAGAACAAAGAAATGCAGCGCCAGTTCCAGTTTTCGCATTTGATCCTGAACTCGCGCCAAGCCTTGTGTGCTTTGTTTGAATTCGTCCTGCCCACCTTTCATCAACGAAACGAATGGCAACAGGCTTTCGCTATTCATCGCCAATGCCCATTGCGCGTCAATCTCCCAAAGTTTGACGACGTGAAAACGGGCCGTCAGCGTCAATCCGTCTGCGTTGACCGTGAATTCCGTTGGGACTTCGGCAGGCATTCTGTTTGGTGATAGCACCAACACATACGTTCGCACCGGTAAGCCCGTGTTGATCCAGATGATCGCCTGGTATTTGGCCACGCGCGCAGGCACATCGTCGGCGTAATACGTTTGCGCTTCCAAATGAGCCACAAAGTGTTCTGTCGCGCTGATCACTTCGTATGGCTGATCGGCGAACAACGCCGGAGCAGTCATTTCGCGTGGCAACGGTTTGACGGTTGCGCCTTCGGGCAAAGCCCCAACCAATCGCAACAGCGCCACTGGGTCTTGATCGGCTAAATCTTTGAAAGCCGTGTCGTATGGTTTTTTGTCACCGGCTCCGCTCATCACCACCTCGCAAAATTTCAATAGAGCAAATAACGCCGTCGAATCGCTTTGAAGCCTTCCAAGTCGGCATCCCACAGTTGCCGAAGCGCGCGCGCGTCCGAACCTGATCGAAACGCATCGTAAACCTTTTGGCTGACCAGCAAGCGGTTGAAACGATCAACGGCAAAGTCTTTGCCAAAGAGTTTTTTCAACTGCACAGTCATTTCCATTCCCATCAACACAGAGTCAAAACGACTGCGGTCGGTGATGATGATGTTCACGCCTCCGCATTCGGCATCTTTGTGGACACTGGCTTTCGGCGTAAAGCGAACCGGCACGAATCGCACGCCGGGCAGGTTCGCTGAATTCAAGGCTTCGGCCAGTTTGCGCCCGTCCATCCAGGGAGCGCCAACCAATTCAAACGGCGTGTCGGTTCCGCGCCCGACTGAAACGTTGGTCGGTTCCAGCAAACAAACTCCCGGATACAAAGTCGCCTGCGTCAGGCTTCGCATGTTCGGCGAAGGATTGATCCACGTCAGCCCGGTTTCGTCGAACCATTGATTCCGTTTCCAGTCTTCGGCGCGAACGATTTGCAGGTCAGCCCCTCCTGCCCAAATGACGTTGCGCTCTTTGTTAAAGAGTTGCGCCAGTTCGCCGACGGTCATGCCGTGACGAACCGGAATCTGGTGATGCGCGATGAACGAAAGTTTGTCGCCGTCGGCAAGCGGGCCTTCGACATCGGTTCCATTGATTGGATTGACACGATCAAGCACGATAAAAGTCTTGCCGTTCTTTGCGGCTTCTTCCATCGCCAAGCCCATCGTCGAAATGTAAGTATAAAACCGCGCGCCGATGTCCTGAATATCGAAAACCAGCACATCAATGTCTTTGAGCATTTCCGCCGTCGGCTTGCGCGTTTCGCCGTACAAGCTGAACACCGGCAAACCAGTTTTTTCGTCAGTCGAATTGGTGATCTTTTCCTGGTCGAGCGCACCGCGAATGCCGTGTTCGGGCGAAAACAGCGCGACCAATTTCACGTCAGGAGCCTTGAACAAAACATCAATCGTCGGATTGCCGTCGCGGTCTCGGCCAGTGTGGTTGGTGATAAGACCGACTCGTTTGCCTTTCAACAAGGTGAAGCCATCACGTTTTAGAACATCAATTCCGTTCAAGGCAGGTTTTCCTGATTCATAGCTTTGGACAATGTTATTAAGTCTCGACGGAGAAAAAGGCGGCATCGTTCCACCTGCACCACTGCCAGCCAGTGGTAGGCCATTGCGACCAAGTATTGCTCCAAAATCTTTGACAATCGAAGCCGCAACTACTGAAGCGACTCGTCCTCGCAGAGAGCCAACATCGGCAGGCTTTTTAGAATCGAGTTTCGGATGCACGCGGTTGCTAAGGAAGACAAAAAAGGTTTCGCTCGCCGGATCAAGCCACAAACCTGTGCCGGTGAATCCGGTGTGGCCGAAGCTGCCAATCGGGAACAGGTCGCCTCGATTGGCTGAAAAACCTGAATACACATCCCAGCCAAGTCCGCGCGAATTTCCATCGCTGCCGTTGCCTGCCGAAGGGCGAGGTTCGGTCATTCGTGCAACTCCCATTGGGCTTAGGATTCTTCGGCTTTGATATTCGCCGCCGTTCAAAATCATCTGGCAGTAAATCGCCAGATCGTCGGCGGTGGAAAACAAACCGGCGTGACCGGCAACTCCGCCCAGCAGGTAAGAGCGCGGATCGTGGACTTCGCCGCGCATCCAATGTTCAGGCTGATTGGTTGCGCCTTCTTTCGCCGCGCCTTCACGAAGTCGGTTCTGGTCTGCGCCGCCGCGCTGTTCGGTTGGAGCGATGCGGGCTTTCAAACTTGCCGCAGGGTTAAATCCCGTGTCTTTCATCCCCAACGGTTCAAAGATGTTTTCGCGCGCGAACTGGTCAATCGGTTTGCCGCTGATGCGTTTGACCAGTTCGGCCAGCACGATGAAATTCACGTCGGAGTAAATCATCTTCGATCCGGCTTCGTTCAGCGGAGCCAGTCGCCAGATGTTCTCAATCGCCTTTTCCGGGCCTTGTTCGTAATCGCGTATGTCGTTGTCGGCAATCAGTCCCGAACGATGAATCAGCAAATGCTCGATGGTGATAGATCGTTTGCCGTTTTCGGCGAATTCAGGAATGTAACGCGAAACGGGATCGCCCAATCGCACCAAACCGCGTTCGACCAGAATCATGACCGAAGTCGCCGTTGCCACGACTTTGGTCAGCGAAGCCAGATCGAAAATCGTGTCCGTAGTCATCGCTTCAACTTGCGGCTCCAACGCGCGATTGCCATAAGCGCGTCGCCAGACGATTTTGCCTTGTCGCCCGACCAGAACGACCGCGCCGGGCAATTGCTTTTTGGCGATTTCGGATTCGACGATTGTGTCAATGTTGAACAACTGAGTCGGCGACATCCCAACTGCCGATGGCGAAGTCGTCGGCAGGGTGGCAGTGGAGGTTTGCGATTGGGAAAAGGCTGGTTGAAGTTCAATCGAAGAAAAAGCCAAAAGGCCAATCAGCATGACGGAAACGGAATGGGAAAATTTGGTTCGCATGATCTGGAATCGAGTCAATGGTTGATTTTGAATGGTGAAGGGGGCGCGGACAGTTCTAATGAAGCGCAGTTTTACCACAGCCGGACAGGTTCGCGCACTGGAAATTTGACTTCTTCAATTGCGGCCAGATAATGCCGCCCACAGCAGTTCAATCGAAAGCAAGGAAACATACTAATCCAAAAACGTAAGTGCTCAGGCCGGGTGATTGGCGGCTGGGTCGGCAAGGTTTTTGAAACCACAAAAGGCACAGAAGGCACAAAATTGATCGCAATCTTTTTGTGTGTTTTGTGCTTTTTGTGGTGAATCAAACCTCTCTTTCAAACAATGCCAACCATCAGAAAACAGGCTGAGCAGTTACTCCAAAACTTTATGGCCAATGACTTCCGGCACAATGTGCGCGAAGACGCACAGGATTTAGGCAAACTCGGTTACGCGCAGGAACTGTTCCGCACGATGGGCGGCTTTTCCAATTTCGCCATTTCCTTTTCGATCATCTCCATTCTGACTGGGGCAGTAACGCTTTACGGTCACGGTTTGAAGATGGGTGGCCCGGCGCAAATGTCTTTGGGCTGGCCGTTGGTCACACTGTTTACGCTGGCCGTGGTTTGCAGCATGGCGGAACTGGCGAGTGCGTTACCGACTTCGGGCGCGATGTATCACTGGTCTTGCAAGCTGGGCGGCAAAGGCTGGGGATGGTTCACGGCGTGGTTCAACATCATCGGTCAAATCGCCGCCATTGCCGGAATTGATTACGGCTGTGCGACGTTTGTCACTCCGCTGCTTGGACTGGAAGCCACGACGAACAATTTGCTGGCGGTTTACGGCGCGATTCTGCTGTCACACGCGCTGATCAATCATTTTGGCATTCGGCTGGTTTCGTGGCTCAACGATTTCAGCGTCACGGTTCACATCATCGGAGTGATCGTCATTGTTGGAGCTTTGTTGCTGTTTGCGCCGAAACAACCGGCTAGTTTTTTCTTTGCGCGCATCACCAGCAACACCGAAGGTTGGTCGTATTCGTGGGCGTTTGTCATCGGATTGTTGCAGGCGATGTGGACGTTCACAGGCTACGACGCTTCGGCCAGCGTTTCCGAAGAAACTGTTGACCCGCGCCGCCGCGCTCCGTGGGGAATGGTTTTGGCCGTGGTTGTTTCTTCGGTCGTTGGTTATCTGCTGCTGATTGCCTTAACGCTTTCGATCAAAGATATTCCGTCAGTGCTGGGCAATCCGCCCGAAGTCGTGACGATTTTGGTTGGCGCGCTTGGCGAAAGAGCGGGCACGGCGTTTTCGGCTCTGGCGGCAATGGCCATGTGGTTTTGCGGATTGTCTGCGGTGACGTGGTCTTCGCGCGTGATTTACGCCTTTGCCCGCGATGAAGGCATGCCGGTTTCAAAAATCTGGCGACACGTCGGCGCAAAGCATCTGACTCCGGCTCCGGCGATCTGGCTTTGTGCAATCGCGGCATTTCTGGCGGCGGTTTACAGCGGAGCTTATGCCGTTGTCACGGCCATCAGCACAATTGGCTTGTACATCTCTTACATCTTGCCGGTTTGGCTGCATTGGCGCAGCGGGTCGAAGCTGGAACGCGGCCCCTGGCATTTGGGTGCTTACAGCCGCGCACTGAATGTCGTGGCGATTTTGTGGGTCATCTTTCTGTGCGTTGTTTTGTGTCTGGCAGACGCCCGCACCTGGAAAGCGATTTTGGTGGTGACGATTGTACTGGCGGCGTGGTACGGCTTGCGCGAACGCCGCCGTTTCAACGGCCCGGAATGGGCGAATCAATAGGAGGATTCATCTTATGCTTTCACCTCGCGTGTTCGTTGCACTTACTTTCGCAACGGTTGCGATTCTTGTTGGAGCTTGGTCAAGCTTCTTCGCTCAGGAAAAGAAGCTCAACTGGTACAAAGGCAATACGCATACTCACACCGTCAACAGCGACGGCGATTCGACTCCCGATGAAGTTGTGCGCTGGTATCGAGAGCAGAAATACAACTTTCTGGTTTTGTCCGATCACAACTTCCTGACCGAAACCAGCGGGTTGAATTCCGTCTTTGGCGCGAAGGAAAAGTTTCTGTTGATTCCCGGAGAAGAAGTCACTGACAAGTTTGAGAAGAAAGACATTCACATCAACGCGCTGAATCCACGCGAACTGGTCAAACCCGCAGGCGGCGACAGCGTTGTCAGCACGATTCAAAACAACGTCAACGCCATCCGCAAAGTCGAAGGCGTTCCGCACGTCAATCATCCTAACTTCAATTGGTCAATTACTGCCGACGATCTGAAACGCATCAAAAATCTGCGCCTGTTTGAAATTTACAACGGCCACCCGACTGTTAATAACCTTGGCGGCGGAGGTTTGCCGGGACTCGAAGCGATGTGGGACGACATACTTTCCAGCGGGATAGTGCAATATGGAATTGCGGTGGATGATGCTCACGTGTTCAAAGCACCTGAAGATAGAACCAAAGCACGACCCGGATTCGGTTGGGTGATGGTCAGAGCCGAGAAACTCGGCGCGACTGAAATTTTGCAGGCGTTGGAGAGCGGAAACTTTTATGCTTCGACCGGAGTCACTTTGCGCGATTATCAGGCGAGCAAAAAAGAAATCGTTCTCAACATCGCTGAACAGCCAACGGTGAAATACACCGTGCAGTTTATTGGGCAGGGCGGCAAAGTGCTGAAAGAATTGACGACGAATCCGGCGATTTACGTGTTCAAAGGCGACGAAACTTACGTGCGCGCAAAAGTCATTGAATCCAACGGCAAATTTGCCTGGACTCAGCCCATGTTTTTGAGAAATTAGGAGAACGACAACATGCACCGAACATTCGGTTTTGTTCTTTTGGCGGCAAGTTTGGCTTTGTCGGCGGCTTTCACTGTTTTGACGCCGCACGCTTTGGCGCAGGAAAAACGTTGGTACAAAGGCAATACGCACGCCCACACCATCAACAGTGACGGCGACAGCACTCCGATTGAAGTCGTCACCTGGTACCGCGAGAACGGTTACAACTTCCTGGTGTTGTCCGATCACAATATCTTGAACGATGTCAGCGGATTGAATTCAGTCTTTGCGGTCAAAAACAAATTTTTGCTGATTCCAGGCGAAGAAGTCACGGATGGTTTTCAGGGCAAAGCAGTCCACATCAACGGATTGAGCGTTCGGGAAGTCGTCAAACCACAGGGCGGCGACAGTGTAGTTTCAACGCTGCAAAACAACGTTACGGCAATTCGCAAAGCCGACGGCATTCCGCACGTCAATCATCCGAACTATCTTTGGTCGTTCGGCGCGAAAGAGTTGAAATCAATCAAAGACCTGCGCTTGTTTGAAGTGTTCAACAGCAACCCGCAAAACAACAATCACGGCGGCGGCGGTTTCGCCAGCATGGATCAAATGTGGGATGACATTCTTTCCGCCGGATTGCTGATGTACGGTATTGCCGTAGACGACGCGCATCATTTCAAAAATCCCTGGGACAAAACCAAAGCCTTGCCCGGCGGTGGTTATGTGATGGTTCGCGCTGCAAATTTGACGCCCGGCGAAATTCTGCGCTCGCTGGAAGGGGGCGATTTTTATGCAACCACAGGCGTTCACTTGAAAGGCTACACCGTCACGGACAACTCCATCAGCGTTGAAATAGACGAGGACACCAGGATGCGAAGCAAATACAGAGTGCAGTTCATCGGCCAATGGGGCAAGGTGTTGCAGGAAGTCATCACCAATCCGGCGGTTTATACCTTCAAAGGCGATGAAACTTATGTGCGCGCCAAAATCTTCGAATCGAACGGCAAATATGCCTGGACGCAACCTGCGTTTCTCAAAAAACGATAGCTGGCGATTCGTTGTCAGCATCTGCTACCATCCGCCGCGAATCGAACCTCAATAACTTTCTTGAATCGGGGCGCTTATGAAATCAAATTTTCAGGTTAGTAAGTTTGTGTTGCTGGCGGCAATCGGGATGTCGTTTTTGGGTGGCGTTTGGTTTGCCGGTTCGGCAGCCGATGTGCTCAGCGCCAAACAGGCGCGTGATTTGTTGCAGCATCTGGCCGGAGCCAACTTGTCCAAAGATCAAGTTCAGATCAAAAAAGTCGAAGCCGGAATCGGCAACGGTGGCGCAATTGTCGAAGCCCAGATTGAGACCGCTTTCCGCGTCAAAAAAGAAAAAGATGGTTGGCGAATTGCCGAAGTCCGATTGGGTGACCGGCAATGGGAATCGTTTGAATTGATTGAAGAAGCAATCAAGCGCGAAAAGGCTCGGCGAACCACGGCG
Source organism: Acidobacteriota bacterium (assembly GCA_033763255.1). Lineage (GTDB taxonomy): Bacteria > Acidobacteriota > Blastocatellia > RBC074 > RBC074 > RBC074. Next base: position 132,653 of record JANRKX010000091.1, read on the forward strand.
TTGATGATGCAGCTTGTTGATGGGCTGGCGGCTTATCAAAAAGAGCGCGGCCAGTTTGCCACGACCGACGAAATTGCCGAACTGCTGGATTTTCTTTCGCCGCGTTATTTGTCGTCGGCTCCGCGTTTCGACCTGTGGGGAAAAGAGTTTGACTATCGAGGCTCTTCGTTGAGCTATCGCCTGAGTTCCGCCGGACCCGATGGTAAGAAAAACACGAAAGACGATCTGGTCGTCGAAAATGGCGCTCTCAAAACTCCATCTGAATAATCAGGAGAACTACCGTCCACACTTATGGAATATCTTTCAGTCGAAAATCAAAAAGCACTCGCTCATCGTTACAAGACCGCTGTGGTCATCGTGATGGGGTTTTGCATTTCGGTAATGGTTTACATGTTGTTGGCCAGGATTTTAACGCCGAAGGAAATTACGCCCGGCAGTGAAAGCTGGCAGCAACCGGTTTATTCCGCCGCGATTGTTTTGGGGTTGGTGGTTGTCGTGTTACGTCGAATTTTGTTGTCCAACATGATGATCGGCCCAGCCATTCAGCGCGGAGTTCAGGCGATTTTGCAGCATTTGTTTACGGTGACTTTGGTGATTTGCGTGTTGGCGGAAATTGCCGCGATTGCCGGGCTGATTCTTTACTTTCTGACCGGAGATTCTCAGTACAGTTGGCGGTTAAGCGTCGTTAGCTTGTTCTTGCTGGCGTACAATTTTCCGCGTCGTGGCGAATGGGAGCGAGCCGTTGCACATAGCGCGAATTTGAAAACCAATGCTGCGGTTCAGACCGCCAGATGAGTTCACTTTTGAGGCAGGTTGAGGAGATGTTTTGACGAAAACGATTGCCAGGTTGATGTTAAGTTTGGTGGTTACGTTTGGCTGTGGGCTGACAGTGCTGGCTCAACCGGCGGCTTTTTCACAGGCGGCTTTTTCACAGGTGGATGTGGCGGCATCGAAGCGCCGACAGGAAGCTCATTTCAAATACTTCGAAGCGCAGCGGCTAAAAGGCGAAGCTCAGCGAACTCGTAGTCGCCAATTGCTGGAAGAATCCATCCGTGCGTTGCAGGAAACCATACAGCTCGACCCAACTGCTGCTGAACCTCACGTTGACCTCGGCGAACTTTATTTCTTCTATCTTTCCCAGCACACTCAAGCCGAGCGCGAAGCTCAACAAGCGATTCAACTTGATTCCGCAGGCGTCAGCGGGCATTTATTGCTGGCGCGATTGAGGGTTTTCAGCGTCAAAAGTGAGAACAATCCACGCACAATTTCGGTTGAACGGGCAATCGTTGCTTATGAAAAAGTAGCCGAACTTGATCCGAAAAACGCCGAAGCCTGGGCGTTTCTTGCCGAGTTGTATTCGCAACGAAACCAGATCGAAAAACAGATTCAAGCGTTGGAAAAATGGGCTGGCGCTCCTGTGCCTACAGAGCAGTTTTTCTTTCAGTCGCTGTCGAACGCAGAACTGTCGCCTGATCGCGCTTACTACCAGCTTTCGCAGCTTTACCTGAGTCAGGGGAAAAATCGTGAAGCGATCAATGCTGCTCGCCGCGCCTATGAAATGAACCCGGACGACAACGATTATGGTCGCAATTTGATCGGCATATTGCGCGTTGCCGGAACCAGCGACGAAGAGGTACGAACTCTCGGTCAGTTGTTCAAAACGGCCAACAGTTCCGGGTTGTTGCTTGGATACGGTTCGGCGCTGGTTCGCGCAGGGCGATATGCCGAAGCCATCGAGCGCATGCGCGAATACATCAAGCTGGAACCCGCAAACCTGAACGCTTACGGGTTGTTGTCCATCGCTCAGCGCAGAGCCGGGCAGCGCATTGCCGCCGTCGAAACGCTGAAAACCGCCCTGACCAAAGTCGAATCCGAGCCTAGAACTGATTTGATGTTGGAACTGGCGCAAACGCACGAAGAGCTTGGTCGTAACGAAGATGCCATCGCGCAATACGAACAAGCCTTTGAACATTACACTGGCAAAACCGTTTTGACTCCGGCCAACACGCCACTGTTCAACGAAGTTGTTCATCGTCTGGCAAAAGTGTTTCGCCGATTGGGCAGCCAGTCAAAGGTTCAAGCTTTGCTTGCTCGTACGCGGCGGTTGGTTGATGAACACAACCCGATTGTCGAATTGATGACCATCGAAGGCTTGCGCGAAGATGGGAAGAATCGTGAAGCTTTGGAATTGACGCGCGCTGCGGCTCGCCGTTATCAGGACGACCGTTCGCTGAAATTCACTGAAGCTTTAATCCTCAGCGATCTGAACCGCGTAAATGAAAGCGCCGACCTGCTGCGCGATATGATGAAAGGGCACGCCGAAGACGATCCCGAAGACGCCGGAATTTATTTGTTGCTGGGCGGTGTTTACTTACAACACGGCAAGCTCAAAGAAGCCGATGAGGCGACTCGTAAATCCATCAGGCTGAATCCGGAAGACCCCGAAGGCTCAATTCAGTTGAGTTCGACTCTGGAAAAAGCAGGGCAGTTTGACCTTGCTGAAAAAGGGCTGCGCGATTTGCTGAAACAACACCCTGATAATGCGACGGCGATGAACAACCTTGGATACTTTCTGCTGGAACGCACCAACCGGTATGCCGAAGCTCTGAAATTAATCGAACAAGCCATCGCCATCGAACCCGTCAACGGCAGCTTTCTGGATAGTTTGGGATGGGCGCATTTCAAACTCGGCAATCCTGAAAAAGCCCGCGAGATTTTGGAAAAAGCTCTGACTTATTCGCGCCGCAGTGCCACCACCCGCGAACATTTGGGTGATGTGCTACAAAAACTTGGCCGTCTTGCTGAGGCTCGGCGTAACTGGGAAAAAGCTTTGGAACTTTCGCTGGAAGCCGACGAAATCGCTCGGCTGAAAGTTAAGCTGAAAGCTGGGCGATAAGTATTTGAATCAAAATGAAACTGACTCTCCCTTCTTTTGCCAAGATCAACTGGACGTTGGAAATTCTGGGCAAGCGCCCGGATGGCTACCACGAATTGCGGACGCTGTTGCAAACGGTCAGTGTCGCCGATGAATTGGTCTTTGAAACTTTAGAGCAAGGAATTGAAATCGTTTGCGACCATCCCGATGTGCCTTGCGACGAAACCAATCTGGTACATCGAGCGGCAACGCTTTTGGCAGAATTCTCTGGTGTTACGACCGGAGTTCGCGTGACAATCACGAAACGAATTCCTACGGCTGCCGGCTTGGGCGGAGGTAGCGGAAATGCCGCGGTGACGTTTCTTGCGTTGCAGAAACTTTGGCAGGTGAATCTTGCGCCCCGCGACTTGTTCGAGCTTGGCGCGAAGCTTGGAGCCGATGTTCCGTTTTTTTTCGTCGGGGGAACTTGTCTGGGCGTCGGGCGCGGAGATGAAATTTACGCTCTGGCCGACATCAAAACCGACTATTTGCTGCTGGTAAATGCTGGCATTTTAGTCCCGACGCGAGAAGTTTACGGAGCTTTGCCGCCTGAGTTGACAAACCCTAGTGCCATCCATAAGATGCCGACTTCTTTCGAGGTCGCCTACGCGGCCACAACACTCCAAGACGAGCAAATAAGGCTGAAAAATGATCTGGAAATTCCAGTTCTGGCTCGTCACGATTTGCTCCGCGGGATCAAACAGAAGTTACATCGGGCAGGCGCGAATGGGGTTTTGATGTCGGGGAGCGGCTCGACGATTTTTGCGATCTTTGACAGCGATAGCGCGCGCGAGAGCGCGCAACGCGAATTGAGTCAAAACGGCTGGTGGTGCGCTTCGGCACGCACGCTGGGCCGTGATGAGTATCAAGCGTTTTACAGACAAGCGTTAGCGAATGTTCAGGCTTGAGCTAGGTTGTTCAGAGGCTCGCCGTTCGCTGGCGAAAATCCGATGCAGGCATCGTGGGAGTTCTCGCAAGGATTTCTTGCGCGACTCAATTCGTAATTTTCAAGATCGCAATTATTAAGCTTGTTGGGGAGTCGCCAAGTGGTAAGGCAGCGGCCTTTGGAGCCGCCATTCGTAGGTTCGATCCCTACCTCCCCAGCCACAAATGCAATGATGAGTGCTGAGGATTGAGCTAACGAGTGACGATCAAAATCAATCACTCTTTCGGTTCTCAGCACTCATCGTTATTTATAGAGAGTCGTGAAAAGCCTTCAAATCTTTTCGGGCAACGCCCACCGCTCACTGGCTGAAGAAATCTGCCAGTATTTGGGAATCGGACTGGGTCGAGCCAACACAACACGCTTTCCTGACGGAGAATTCAACTTCCAGATTCTGGAAAATGTACGCGGCGGAGATGTTTTCATCGTGCAATCTACCTGCCCGCCGGTTGATTCGCACCTGATGGAATTGCTGATTATGATTGACGCTTTCCGGCGTTCATCGGCGGATCGCATTACGGCAGTAATTCCTTATTACGGTTATGCTCGTGGCGACAAAAAAGACAGGCCGCGAATTCCGATTTCGGCTCGGCTGGTGGCCAATCTGATTACCACCGCCGGAGCGAATCGAGTCCTTGCGGTTGATCTGCATGCGCCGCAGATTCAGGGCTTTTTTGACATTCCGGTAGATCACCTGTTTGCGGCTCCTGTGATGATTGATTATTTCGACAGCAACCCGATCGAAGATTTGGTGGTTGTCGCACCCGATCCCGGTGGAGCCGAGCGCGCCAGAGCTTACGCGAAACGCCTGAACGCCGATTTCGCCATCGTTGACAAGCGTCGGGACAAATCGCAGCCCGGTCATTCCGAAGCGGAAGTGATGCACGTCGTCGGCAATGTCGAGGGGCGCAATGCCCTGATCGTTGACGATATGGTGGATACAGCCGGAACACTGACGAAAGTTGCTGAGGCATTGCACAAAAAAGGCGCGCAGAAAATTTTGACAAGTTGTGTTCACGCAGTTCTTTCAGGCAACGCCATTGAGCGTATTTGCAGTTCGCCGCTCGAAAAGGTGATTACGACCAATTCAATGCCGCCGAAAGAAGAGTGCGAGCCATCCAGGTTTGAATACCTAAGCATTGCGCCGTTGCTGGCTGAAGCGATCAAGTCCATTCACGAAGAAAGTTCGGTCAGCCGGTTATTCATCTAGTTTTTTGAGATTTGAACTCATCTGAAGGAGAGTTATGAGCTTCGATAACAGCATTTCATTGTCTGCATCAAATCGCACGGAGCGTGGCAAAAACGCTTCGCGCCGGTTGCGAGCCGCCAATCTGGTTCCTGTCACTGTATACGGTGGAGGTCACGAGGCCACCAGCGCGACGGTTGCCAAACGCGAATTTGCTTCGCTGATCCGCCATCACGGGCGGAATGTCATTTTCACACTCGATGTCGAAGGCGCTGCAACTCCGGTCAAAATTGCCGATGTGCAGATTGATCCGATCAAAGGCTTTTTGGTTCACGCCGACCTGATGCGGATTTCTCTGACCGAAAAAGCCAAATTCGACGTGCCAATCAAAATTGTCGGGGAAGCCGATGGGGTCAAAAATTTTGGCGGCATTTTGGACGTTCCTACCCACACGCTGGAAATTCGCTGTTTGCCGACAGATATTCCGTCGGCCATTGAAGTTGATGTCACCAGTCTCGGACTCGGCGCTCATTTGAGCGTCAAGGATTTGAAGTTGGGCGATAAAATCGAATTGCTGGACGATCCTGAAAAAGTTTTGGCTACTGTTGTTTCTCCGAAGGCGGAAGAAGCTGCTGAAGCCGGAGCCGCCGAACCTGAAGTCATCAAGAAGGGTAAAGGCGAAGAAGACAAAAAGTAATTTTGGAATGCCGGTTGGTCACGGCAATCTGCGGCTTTATGTGGTTGATTGTTGGCTTAGGCAATCCTGGTGCGAAATACGAATTTACGCGCCACAATTGCGGATTCCTGGTCATTGATGAACTGGCGCGCAGAGAGGGGCGCGAGATTCGCACATCCGAATGTCAGGCGCTGACTGCGAAAATTTCCGTCGGTGATGAACAAGCTGTCATCGCCAAGCCGCAAACGTTCATGAATTTGAGCGGAGTTTCAGTCTCGGCTTTGAAGCAAAAGTACGAAGTCACTGATCTTTCAAAAATTCTGCTGATTAGCGACGATCTGGCAATGCCGTTCGGCAAACTGCGAATTCGACTGAAAGGCAGTGCAGGCGGCCAAAACGGGTTGAAATCGGTGATTGCCAAACTCGGAACGCAAGAGTTTCCGCGATTGCGATTGGGCATTGCGCCGAATCATCCGATCGGAGACGCCGCGGAATTCGTTCTTTCCGAATTCCCGAAAAAAGATCGTCAGGCACTGGCTGAAATGGTGGCGCTGGCAGCAGATGCCGTAGAAGCTATTTTGACAAAAGGCGTCGCGGAAGCGATGTCGAAATACAACTAACGGACGAAGGCTGAATGGATGAAGGCTGAATGATGAATTGGCGAAAACAAGATTCATCGCTCCTCGTTCACACTTCATACTTTTGTCTCTCCTTGCTTGTCGGTTTTGGGCCGGCAGGCTATTTCATCCACAAGGAGGATTGAATTGAGAACTTACGAACTGGTGTTCATATCTTCGCCAAACAGCACCGAAGAAGATATAACCAAACTCACTTCCCAAATCGAACACGCCGTCACGGATCGCGGAGGCAAGATCGTCAAGATTGAGCCTTGGGGACGCCGCAAACTCGCTTATCGCATTGATAAATTCGACGAAGGCATTTACACACTGGTTCACATCGAAGGAACCGGCCAGGAAATTGCTGAAGCCGAGCGTCGTTTGCGCGTCAACGATTCGGTCATTCGATACATGTCAGTGCGTACCGACGAAGACCTGAAACGCGCCGCAAAAGTGAAAGCGAAACGCAGAGCGGTTGTCGCTTTAACTCCTGTCGAAAATGACGATGATGATGTTTTTGACGACGATCTGGGTTCATAATCCACGACGACGTTTCGCTCCCGGTTTGAATGGGAGCCGCGAATTTGAAAATACGGCATTTCGAATGTATGCCGCTTACGATTGGGAGAATTGTTATGGCTGAAATGGAAAACGAAGAGAGAGAAAGAAATGGCAGAACGGGGCGAAGTTCCCGTCCGTCGCGTCGTCGCCGTGTTTCGCGGTTGACGTCAGAGCGCATTGATTACATTGATTACAAAGACACCAAGCTTTTGCAGTCATTCATTGCCGAAAACGGCAAAATTCTGCCGCGCCGCCTGACGGGCGTCAGCGCCTGGCAACAACGCAAATTGACTGAGGCGATCAAGCGCGCACGTAACATCGCGTTGCTGCCTTACACGAAATACTAATTGTCGGTCGTCGGTGATTGGTTGTCGGTTATAGATTGAACATTTAACCGACAACCGATAACTGACAACCGGAGAGGAGTTGACGCTATGCCAATGATGGAACTTTTGCTCAAAGAAGATGTGGAACATCTCGGCGCGCGCGGAGATGTTGTCAAAGTTCGGCCAGGATATGGTCGGAATTATTTGTTGCCACGCGGATTCGCCATTCAGGCTACGCCGGGCAATGTCAAACAAATCGAATTGCAACGTCGTGCGCTGTTGAAGAAAGAAGCGACGGAACGCGATGCCGCTACTCAACAAGCTGAACTGGTCAAGGAACTCACGCTTGCGTTTGCCCGCAAGGTCGGCGAGCACGGGATGCTTTACGGTTCGGTTACATCCATGGATATTGCCGAAGCTTTTGCCGCCAAGGGCTTCGAAATTGACCGCCGCAAAATACAACTTAAAGACCCGATTAAAGAACCGGGCGATTACGAAGTTGCCGTCAAACTTCACCGTGAAGTTACGACCAACGTCAAAGTCGTCGTCAAAAATGAAGAAGAAGCTGTTGCATAAACACTGCGCGACGGTTTTGCATCAACGTACTTTTGATAAACAGGGACGCAATCAAATGCGTCCCTGTAGCTATTTGAATCGCTGAAATTTCCGCCTATAACTCTGCCGGTGCAGCGCCACCGCACTGGTTTCAACTTCAATCTGCTAATTCTGTTTGCTCACCGGCAACTCCCCGCCAGTGGCAAAATCAACCTTCTCAGCAACGAATCACAAGGAGAATCCACAATGGCCAAAGACAAATCGAAAAAGAAAAGCAATGCTTCACCAACAACAGGTGCGTCTAATCATCCGCCAACTCAGCAACAGACGACTGAAACCACAGGGCGTTATTTGGTGTTGATGCGCGAAGGCTCCGCCAAAACCAACATCGAGGCTTTGAAGAATGTCGCAGGCGTCAAAGTCGCCAGCAGTTCCGATTTCAAAAAAGGCGCTGTGAACATGGAAACGTTGGGCGGCGCCCAAGCGATGCTTTTTGAATTGCTGAATGTGGCAGTTGTTGATGCTCCGCCGGAACAGACCGAAGCGTTGAGTTTCGCCGTCAACGCGGACAATCCAATTCTGGCCATGGAACCTGAGCGAGTGGTTCACGCTATCGGAGATGCGACAACCGAATACCTGCGTGGTTATCGTGATGGGGTCAATCATCTGACTGACCAAATACTGGGAATCACCAAAGAAGAGGTTTCAGCCGCCGCAAGCATCAATCAGTCAAAGCTGACTTGGGGATTGCAATTGACGAATGCGAGCGGGTCGCAGTTTACCGGCAAAGGCATCAAAGTCGCTGTGCTCGACACCGGCCTGGATTTAGGGCATCCGGATTTCGCCGGTCGCAAGATCACTTCTCAATCGTTTATCGCCAACGAAACGGGGCAGGATGGAAACGGACACGGCACGCATTGCATCGGAACCGCTTGCGGATCGCTGAAGCCGAAGAAATTGCCTCGTTACGGCGTTGCTTACGAAGCCGAAATCTTTGCCGGTAAGGTGCTCAGCAATCGCGGCAGTGGCGCGGATGGAGGAATTTTGGCAGGCATTGATTGGGCGATTACAAACGGTTGTGTCGTGATTTCGATGTCGCTCGGTGCTGAAGTTTTACCTGGCGAAGGGTATTCGCAGATTTATGAAAATGTCGCCAAGCGCGCCTTGAGTGCCGGTTCGTTGATCGTTGCCGCTGCTGGCAATGAAAGCGAGCGCCCTGCTCGAATTGCTCCGGTTGGCCATCCGGCCAATTGCCCTTCGATTTTGGCAGTGGCGGCGATTGATAAAAAACTGCGAATCGCTTCGTTTTCCTGCGGAGGCATCAATCCTGATGGAGGCGGTGTGGATATCGCCGGGCCAGGAGTTGATGTTCGTTCATCGGTTCCACGTAACAAGCTTTATCGGGAATTGAGCGGGACCAGCATGGCCACGCCGCACGTCGCGGGAATCGCTGCATTGTTTGCACAATCTGACCCTGCGTTGAGAGGTTTTGCGCTGTGGGCGGCCTTGATTGCACACGCCAAACGATTGAATTTGCCTTCGCGCGATGTCGGCATGGGGTTGGTTCAGGCTCCCTAAATCACCTGAGAGGTAAGACAGATGAGCAAGGTTAATGTTTCTGTCGCAGACGATCATCTGAGCCGTTTTTCCGATGTCGTCGCGCGTTGTCGCAAAGCCGGGATGAAAGTCGAGCACGAGATGGAATCCATCGGTGTGATCTCCGGTTCGATTGACGATGAGGCGTTGAATAAACTGCGTCGGGTTAAAGGCGTGTCGCACATCGAGTCGGAAAGTTCATTTCAACTCGCGCCGCCCAACAGCGATGTGCAGTAAGGAAAGTCCGGGTAAATCAGAAAAAGGCTGACTTTTCAGACTTGCCCGGACTTCTACAGATTTTCCAAGACTCTTCGAGACTCTTCATAACTCTTCATAACTGAGGACACAGCATTATGGCCGGTAACGGTTCAGGCGGAGATTTCACTTTAGAAAAATCGCTGCCCAGCAATGTGGATGCTGAGCGAATGATTCTGGGCGTGATCCTGCTGGATAACGTCACCATCAATCAGGCCGCCGAGCATCTGAAGCCGGAAGATTTCTTTTTGCCTTCGCACCGTCGCATCTTTGAAAAAATGCTGAAGCTGTACGAAGAGGGGCAGGGGATTGACCCATTGACCTTGCAGGAAGAGTTGCGTCGTGCCGGAGAACTCGATCAGGTTGGCGGCCCGGCTTACATCGCCTCGTTGTTCGACGGCGTGCCGCGATTTTCCAACATCGAAAGTTACGTCAAAATTGTCAAAGGCAAGGGCATGCTGCGCCGGTTGGTTGGCGCAGGTAATCAGATCATGCAAATGGCTTTTGACGACGAAGACTTGCCGGAAGATATTCTGGATAGGGCCGAGCGTCTGATCCTGTCTATTGCCGAAGACCGCATCAAACAAGGTTTCGCTCACATCGGAGATGTCGCCGAAAAACAACTCCACACCATCGAAGAAGTCGCCGCGCGCCAGGAAGTGGTTACCGGCATCGCCACCGGATTTACCGACCTGGATTACATGACTTCGGGTTTGCAACGCGGCGACCTGATTATCGTCGCGGCTCGTCCGAGCATGGGAAAAACCGCGTTCAGTTTAAACATCGCGCAAAACGCCGCACTGGGTCAGGACTCATCCGGGCGAGTTCACGAAGGGCGTCAAAAAGCCGTCGTCGGTGTTTTCTCATTGGAAATGAGCAAGGAGCAATTGGTTCAGCGTCTGATGTGTTCTCAGGCACAAGTGGACGCGCATCGTTTGCGAAGCGGCATGCTCAACAAAGACGATTGGCGGAAATTGGCTTTGGCTGTTGGTGAATTGTCCCAAGCCGATATTTTTCTGGATGACACGCCCGGCATCAACACGCTGGAAGTTCGCGCCAAAGCCCGCCGCTTGAAGAATGAACAAAAGCGACTTGACCTGTTGATTATTGATTACCTGCAATTGATGAGCGGCAAATCAGGACGCTCGGAATCTCGCCAACAGGAAGTCTCGCAAATTTCGCGCGAACTGAAGATTCTGGCCAAAGAACTTGAAGTTCCTTTAATTGCACTTTCCCAGCTTTCACGCGCGACCGAAACCCGAACCGACCACCGACCGCAACTTTCTGACCTTCGCGAAAGCGGTAGCATTGAACAGGATGCGGACGTGGTGATGTTCATTTACCGCGAAGAGGTCTACAAGCCGGAAACGGAAAGGCAGAACATCGCTGAAATCATCATTGGCAAACAGCGCAACGGCCCGATTGGCAACGTCGAACTGGTCTTTCGCAAGGCGCTAACACGGTTCCACGATCTGTCGCGTGAAGCGATGGAATAAAGTTTCATGTCGCAACTCTCACTAAATCGTCCAACCTGGGCGGAAATTTCTCTTTCCGCGTTGATCGAAAATTATCGAACACTGAAACGACAGTTGACCGGAAACGCGCAGTTGATGGCGATTGTCAAAGCAAATGCCTACGGACACGGAGCGGTTGAGTGCGCGCGTGCTTTGGCAGAATTCGGCGCTGACTGGTTTGGCGTGGCGTTGGTCGAAGAGGGAATTGAACTACGCCAGGCTGGCATCAAACGACCTGTGTTTTGTCTCGGAGGATTTTGGCGAACTCAGGGCGAATTGATTCTGGCGCACGACCTGACTCCGGCGTTGTTCAGAATGGATTTGGCCGAAGAGTTGAACGCGCGTGCCACCGAAGCCGGGCGAATCGTCAATTTCCATTTGAAAGTGGACACAGGAATGGGGAGGTTAGGAGTTCCTTTTTCCAACCTGATTGAGTTTGCTCGCGCGTTGAAGCAGTTCGAGCATTTGAAGCTGGATGGCGTGATGACTCATTTTGCCGACGCCGATGGAATCGAAACCGATTACACCGAATCGCAGATTCGCCGCTTTGAAGAATCTGTTGTGATGTTGCGCGAACTTGGGTTTCAACCAACTTGGCGACACGCAGCCAACAGCGCGGGATTGCATGCTTTCCCGCAGGCGCACGGCAATCTGGCTCGCGCCGGAGCGGCAATGTATGGATTGACGCGCGACGTGCTTTCGCCACGCTTGACGCCGCCGCTGTTGCGCCCCGTGATGGCGTTGAAATCGCGCATCGTGATGCTGAAAACCGTTCACGCCGGAACGGCGCTTGGTTATGGCTGTTCATTCATCACCGAGCGCGAAAGCAAAATCGCCACGTTGCCAGTGGGCTACGCCGACGGATTTCGGCGCGCGCTGTCGAATAAAGGCCGAGTCTTGATTCGCGGCCAATTTGCCCCAGTCGTTGGCAGAGTCAGCATGGATTTGACGATGATTGACGTGACCGATGTGCCCGGAGTTGAGCTTGGCGATGAGGCCACGCTGCTTGGAAAACAAGACAACTTGAAAATCGTCGCCGAAGACCTGGCCGAACAAATCGGCACGATCTCTTATGAAATCGTCACAGGCATTTCTGCCAGAGTTCCACGTCAATACATTCCTGCTTAACAATTCGGCGGAAAAACCGGGATCGTAAAGCTGTTCGTTGCTGACAAGGTCAGAGCGTGCAAGTTGTGGCCTTGATTGAACGCTCCGGCGCTGGTAGCAGAGTTGGGGTTGAAATTGATTGCCGCTCCGGTGATGCCAATATCAGTCGGTGATTGGCTGTAAAGTCTCAGCCAACCGGTTCTGCCTGCCGGAACGAATTGTTCGAAGCGTGGTGTGATGCGCGGCAGGTTGTTGGTCAGACTGGCGCGAAATTGGCAGCCACCAGTGATCGAAAAACTCAGCGCGTTTTCGGCGTCGTTGTAAAAAATTCCGAACAGTGTTCCCAACGTGTTTGCGCCTGTCCCCAAATTGCCGCTTATTCGGTTTACCACCAGCATGGTGTCGTTGCCATCCGCTCGGCTGCCGATGTTTGACAGCGCCAGCGCACGTGGCAAACGACTGTAGCTGATTCCATCGAAGTTCAACGACGCAGTCACCGAATTCCCATCACAACCTGATAAACCGCCAGCCAGCGCCGAAAAAGCTTGAGCGCCTAAATTGGCAGTGTGACCAGAGGCGAACTTCACGTACTCATCGCCGATCAGGTAGTTGAAGTTTATCGGACAACCATTGGGATCAACTGCAATGGCAACCAAATAACCGGTGGTGCCTGGATCGAAGTCCGCTGCCAGAAATGAAGCGGTTTGATTTGGGGTCAAACAGACGTAACTGTCGGCCACCGAACAACTGGCTCCATCCACGAAAAACAGATGCACATTGGTTGATTGTTGAGTGTGTGTGTTGGTCAATGACAGCCGGGTGTTTTGTGCGTTACCCGAAGTGCTGCCGGAGGTGTAGATATTGTAAACCAGCACCGAACCGGCTCGTTGATCGTCTGGTGACACGGAAGCGCTCAATGAGTTGCCAGGCCCCGGCGGCGGACAAATGGCGGTTGTGCAGGCTGTGGAAAAATTCTCGTTACCCGGTCCGGGAAAAAAGAAAATGTATTTGGCGAAGGATTCGACACACATCTGAACGTTGGGAAAAATTCCATTGACGACTTGAGCCTGGTAACGAACCGTCGCACGTTGACTAGGAATGGGAGTTCCATTCCATTGGACGGTATTTGAATCACGATCAATGCGACAATTGCCAGTTGACGCTATGCAGGAATTAGGGAGAGGAATCAGGTTGGGTTTCGGATCGGACGAAAGGTCAATTGTTGATAAAGGCAAGGTTGAAACGCCTGGGATGCTTAATTCCACGGTCACAACCGCCCCTTCGCCAATACAAGTAGGTGGGGGGATCAGCCGAGTCTTAAGTTCTTCGACGATGATCGTAAATGGTTTTTCCGCGCTGCATCCGATTGCGTCAATGGCTCGCAAGGTGAAATTGAAAACCCCGACAGTGGGCGGAGTTCCGACAATGGAAGAAGGGCCGGAAAGAGGTGTTGTGACTATCAGCCAAGAAGTATCGGCTCCGATCAAACTGAATTGATAGGGCGCTACACCGCCGTTAATTTGGATATCGTTATTGATAGTGACGTTTCTAACAGCGTAAAACGGGTTGGTGATGTTCAGGTTGATCGGTGAACAAACGACGGTCAACGAATACTGCGATTCGGAACCGCAGCCGCCTACAGTCAAAGCTCGAATGCCAAAATTGAATTGGCCAAGCGTGGTCGGCGTTCCGGTCAGGATGCCGTTGTTCAAGAGCATCAATCCCGGTGGTAAAGCTCCTGACGTCACAGCGAAAGTTGTAGGAACAGTCGTGCCGTTAAGAACGAACGATTGGCTGTATAAAGTGCCGATGGTTGCTTGCGGCAAAATCGGAGAAGTTGGTGATAACTGAGTTTGCGGACAAGCGACAACCAGCCTGTAAAGCCTTTCCGCCTGACAATTGAATTCTCCGGTGACACGGGCCACAAACGTAAACGTTCCAGTGGTAGTTGGGATGCCGGAAATCACGCCTAATGAAGAAATGGTAAGTCCCGGCGCAACAGGGCCTGTTTCAAAAACAGGTTGATTGAGGCCAACAGCGGTTAACGTTTGGTTATAAGGTTCGCCAAGTCTTGCTGGCGGCAAGTCAGTAGGCACGACAACGCTTGGCCTGCAAACGATTTGTAATGGCAGCACGTTCGTTATTTCTATGCCTGTCGAAGGTGTAAACACTGATACTGGTATGGAACCGGCAAGCTGGATTTCGCTGGCCATCACATCCACTTGCAAGGTTGTTGAGTTGACGAAAATTGTTGAACGGTTTTGGTTGTTGAAACGCACGATGGAACTTGGTTGAAAATTCGAGCCGGAAATTTCAAGCCGGAATCCTGGATTGCCTCTCATCACCTGATCTGGAATCAACTCGCTTAACGACGGGGTCATATCGCCGCTGATGGCTAAGGGCAAAGAGTTTGAGATTCCTCCGCCGGGCGATGGGTTGATAACGGAGATTGAAAACACTCCAACAGCAGTTAAAAACTCGACCGGAATTTGCGCTGACAACTGACTGCTGCTGACAAAGTTCGTTGTAAGCGAGTTTGCGCCCAGACGAACAACGGAAGCCGGTGTAAAGCCGGAGCCGGAAAGCGTCATGACAACCGGTTGCGAAACGAATGTCGTGTTGGGAAACAACTGACTGATGACCGGTTGCGGATAATTTCCGGTGACGATGATCGTTCCGCTTTTTGTGCAGGTGGTTGGAACTGAGCCGATACGTCGAACACGGCGGTTCAGTGAATCGGCAAAGATGATTTCGTCGTTTGCTCCAAGAACGATATTGGCTGTTGCCGTTGACGGAAATGGCACAGGTATGGATTGGGAATAAATGTCGGGTGGAGTCAGCGCCAGTCTGGCGTTCGTTGCTGAGCCGTCATCCCCTTCAAAACCGAAGCCTACACCAGCGACAATCATTACGGTTCCATCGGGGGCAATCTTCACAATGCGTTTTAGGTTGTTGGGAAAGCCCCTGGAATTGCTTTGAGTCACATAAGCGTTTCCTGCTGAATCAACCACCACATCACGCGGAGAAAGCACCAAAGAGGAGTTCATCTGAGCGAACACCCCGCTACCGGCGACGGTTTCCCGTAAAACGCGCCCGGCATCTGTCTGCACCGATGGCCCGAAATCCGCCAGATAAAGTCGCCCGCTCGCGTCCATTCCAACTCCAGCATAAAAAGATGATGCCAGGCTCAAACTGGAAACCACTCCGGTTGAACCGTTGATTTTTCGAACCGCTTTGTTGCCAGCATCCGTGATGAAAATATCGCCGGTTGTCGGGTTGACCACCAAATCAGTCGGCGCAACAAAACGGGCGTTAAGTGCGAATCCGCCGTTTCCTATATCGGAATTGGTTCCGCCACCGGCAATTGTGCGTATGAATCCGGGCGCTACGCTAATGGGGGTGGCTGAACCATTGAAAAAGGTTACTGTCGCGGCGCTCGTGTTTATAAACCGTAACAATCCGCCGCGTTGCTTGGGCGATGAATTGCCGGTTGGAATTGAACCGCCTTTGGAATCAATAACGAAAACCCCTTGAGCATTGGCAAACAAACCTTGCGGAGTGTTGAAGCTGGCTTTGTTGGCCGTCACGTTGTCCGCAGCATTGGGCGGAACGTTTCGGTTGATGGTGGCAATTCGTCCCGGCAAGACAGTTTGTTCTGCGGCAGTTCCGGCAAACAACGTGACAATGCCGGATCCTCGGTTGACGAATCGAATCGAGTGGCGATAGGTGTCGGCTATCCACAAATTTCCGTTGGCATCAATTGTTACACCAGACAAATCCGTCAACGCCGAAGCCGTCGCCAGAATTCCGTCGTAAGGCAAGTTCAAACCGATTCCGCCAATCGTATCTCCGGTGTTGCTCGCAATGACTGTTCCGGCCAATGTCACTGGCTGCGCGCTCACATTCAAGTAGCGAACCCGTCCGCGTTTTTCATTGCCCTGATCCAGAACAAACAATCCGTTGGCATCGGATTCCAATCCGACAAAAGTATTTGGCGCAGAAAGTCTCGCCATTCCAAACCGCAAGCCGGCAATTATGCCGCCATCGCCACAATTGTCACCATTGTAAATGCAGCCAACGCCGGAAGCTCCGGAGATTAAAACCGGCGAGGTTACTCCGGCGCCAGTCAAACGCCAGATTGTTTGATCGTTGCCGTTGGCCACATACACCGAGTCGTTGATGCTTGCCAGACCCGCCGGGTACTGGTTGAAAGGCAGCAAAGAAAACTGCGCGGCTAATGACAACAACCCGCCGCCATTCAGTTTAACAACGCGAGCATGCCCGCTGTCACAAATGAACAGATTGCCTGCCGCATCGAACGCCAGGTCTCGCAAGGCCAGTAAAGGCACATTGACCGCCGGAGTTGGCGTATTCGGAAAAGCGTCTGTGGACTTAGTCAATGCTCCGTTGCCGGCCACAATCACGGATTGATCGAATCCGGTGACTTTGTGAACGAAGCTTGGAGTTGAAACGTAAATTTCGCCGGTTGGCTGATGTATGGCGATTCCGACTAGGTTTCTCAATTGTTGAAATGAACCTGACAGAAATAACTCCTCACCAGGGGCTAGCGAATACCCAAATACGGTTTGCGGAATCGAAGAGACGTTCAGAGCGTGCAAAACATCTCCGGCGACAAAAAGAACATTGCCATCGGCTCTGGCTTCCATTGCGTTGATTGAGCCGATGGAAGTCCGGCCATCCAGCAAAACGCGGCTTGTGCCTGACGCTATAGTTTTGCCCAGCAACGTCACAGGCGCCAGGCTGGTGTTGATGAAACGTAGCAAACCAGTCGCCTCTGTTTGATCGAAAACGTAGAAACCTCGCCCCATAGGATCGCGCGCAATAGCAATCGGTACTGTCAGAGGGGACTGTTTAATCGAAGTCCCTTCACCATAACCTCCGGCAATGGTTTCAATCGCCGCCGTCCCATTGTCGGCGCGCGCGGTCAATTGCCAGTTGTAAATTCCGGGTGCGGTGAAGCTGTGATTGACACTGGCTCCGCTGGTTAGCGGAGTTCCGTCGCCAAAATTCCATTCGTAGTTGACGCCGGACGAGCAGCCAGTAGCTGTTGATGTTGCCGCAAACGACACGGGAGAACCGGCCACTGCATTGCCTTGGACAACAGCATTGCAATTTACCTGGCATGAAGTCTGGCCGTGAGTTGTTTTTTCAGACCGAAATACAGCTAACAGACTTAAGAGCGTAATGGCTGCAATTAGAATTGTGCGAAACAGCACTCTTGATTCACTTGATCGAGGGCGAGAGATCGAGGCGAACACTTGGCGAGAGGGAGTTATTGCTTTCATTGGTTTTCCTGTTTTGTGATTATGACTATCTAGTTTTCAGACTGATTTTCAGGCCGCCTTGTAGTGAGCAATTCGGTCGCCTGAAAATTGAGTTTAATCAATGGTGTTTGAGCCGGGGTGGCGAATCGGATGGTAGCAAAGCGGTGTCAGATGGACAAAGCTGTTTAACGTTAAAGTTTGGTGTTATGGGGAAATCTTATGAAATCGTCACTAGCATTTCTGCGCGAGTGCCACGCTATTATCGGTAAACTTCTCAATTGAAGTTCACGTCAGTGAGTACACGGTGGGTTTCGTAGCGGAAATTGAGCAATATGTTTTCTTCTGGTTCGGCGCGGACAACTACTTGGTAAGCCGGAGGAAATTGGTCGTAGCCCTGTTTTTTCAACTGCTTTCGCAGTTCCAGCAAATGCTCCGGTGAAGAAAAGAATTCAGCCGCAGCCTGAGTACCCGCCGAAATGACGCCGGAAAAAATGACTGTGCGGTGCTGATCGTATGTGGAGCTTTTGCTCGGTAGCACGGTAATCAATCCGTAAACTTCTGTGGCTCGGAACTTTTGATCCCGCTTGATGGAATAACTAATCGCATTGGCCTCCGTTTGTTCACGGCTGACGACTGCGCGCAGGTAATTGACGGTCAGCGGGCATTTTTCCAGGTAATGGGCAATGGCGGGGCTGTATTCAGGTGCGCCGAACAGGATTACATTTTTCCGCCGCAGTGTCGGAATGGAAATCACCTTTTCCGGAAAGGTTTGAACAGGAGCGCCAGCCGCGACCAGCATTTTCAATGCGGTCATCGCGCCAAATGTGTCGCCCCAGTAAGTGCTGTTGGTGACAATTGATAAAAACAGGTCTTGGTCTGTTGTGGTCAATGGAAAATTTTGTTTTACCCAATCACCTAAATCTTTCGATGTTGAATAAGAACTTGGGTCATAGCTCAGGGAATTTTCTTTCTTGTGAACTACAAGCGAAGGCGGATTGGCCACACTGACCAGCACTTCCGATTGAGAGGTTAGAATTGGCCCCCAGGCTTCAGCGACAATGGGCGGCAATGACGAGACTTTCGAGTTTGCTGTTTTTCTAACCGTCAGGAAAGAAATCAGGCTGGCCAGAAATGAAGTCATCACTACACCGGCTACAAACCACTTCCATGGCTTTTTTTGATCTGTGGTGGCTTGTTCGGCAGCGGTCGCAACCGAAGCCAGCGAGGCCGATTCAACCTGAAAGGGAAGCGGAGTCAATGAGCCGCTATATTCGTTCGTTTGCAGCGCGGAGATTCCGTTGCCGTCTGGTTTCTGATTGGGGAAATGTTCGACAAAACGCGGGCAGTAAGAACCTTTGGTCAGTTCAATTCGAATATGGGCGTCGCTGGATTCGTGTTCGTAAAACTCCTGAAGCTTTTTTCTTAAAGCGAAGGCACGGTTTCGCACCGCCGAATCGTCTCCTGGCGAATAATTGCTCGGACGGCCCAATGCTTCGACGCCGATCAAATACTCCGTCAATTCATGCCCACGCCCGGCAATTTCCATTTCACAGATATATTTCAAGAAGCTTTTGATCTGATCGGCTCTGGAAAAAGTGTTGCTGTGCAGCGCCGCCTCAAGCGCATCGCGTTTTTGAGTTTCACTGACGGAGTTATTTTTTAATGCCTGTGAGTCGGTCATAAGATTATGATTTTAAGTAAATTAGCTGCAAAGAAAATTTCCTGAGTGATGTTAGCAAACGTTTTGTAACGTTCCAATACTTGCCAGAATCTTCTTCAAGCGGTACAAAGAGCCGTTATCCATTCCGAGACATCAAACTAATTAAAAAATTTGCTTTGCTGGTGTTCAAATCAATCACTTTAGGCGCTTCCATTTTCTACGGGAGCGTTTGATACCCGTTAAGTCTGAAACAATTTCTTCTTACTACCAAACTAATTTGGGGGCGGGTAAACCAACTCCGAATTGGACAAGGATCAACTGAACGGTCGTTTGCGGAGCCAACAGTCCGTAGATGGCAAGATCAAACGGAAGGAAAATACAAAATGAGTAGAACAGCGAGAACAGTTTTGAAAGTTGCGGTAGGAATTGCGCTGCTGATTGCTTTAACGGCAATCGCTGCTGCACAGGTGACGACAGGGAGTATTCTCGGCACTGTGCGTGACAACTCCGGTGCAGCCGTAAAAGGCGCACGAGTCACCATTACGGAAGTTGGAAAAAGCAATTCCACGACATACACAACGGATGATGAAGGAGCATATACAGCTCCATTCCTGATTCCTGGAACTTACAATGTTTCTGTCGAAGCGGCTGGCTTCAAAAAAGCTCT
The DNA here is from genome assembly GCA_033763255.1 of Acidobacteriota bacterium. Taxonomy (GTDB): domain Bacteria; phylum Acidobacteriota; class Blastocatellia; order RBC074; family RBC074; genus RBC074. The sequence continues at coordinate 152,515 of JANRKX010000091.1, forward strand.
GACCAACACGGTTGTGGTGCAAATTGACCAAAAAGCGCGCATTGATTTCGCGCTGGAAATCGGCGCGGTGACGGAAACCGTTGAGGTCGCCGCTTCGACAACGTTGGTGCGAACCGAATCTTCTGAAATCGGCGCAGTGATTGAGGAGCGTTCAGTCAAGGAATTGCCTCTTAACGGACGCAACTTCGCACAATTGGTTTATCTGGTTCCTGGTGTGACGCCGGGGCAACAGGGAGAAAATCTGTCGGGCGCTTCAACTTTCAATCCGCGCGCTTCGTCAAATTTCAATTCGCTCGGCCATCACGCCAACTCGAACGGCTGGTTGGTGGATGGCATTGATAACAACGAATACACGTTCAACACCGTGATCGTGCAGCCGACGGTTGAATCCGTCCGCGAGTTCAAGGCGCTGACTGGCACGTTTTCGGCGGAATTCGGACGCGGCGCAGGAGTCGTCGTGGTTTCGACCAAATCCGGTTCGAACGATTATCACGGTGGGCTGTTTGAATTCATTCGCAACGACAAGCTGGACGCATTCCAGCATCAATTCGTCAATCCGCGCCCGACCAAAAAGCCGCCATTTCGCCGCAATCAGTTCGGTGGATATATCAGCGGCCCGGTGAAATTTCCGCGATTTGGCGAAGGCGGCCCGTCGCTTTATGACGGCAAAAACAAGAGCTTTTTCTTTTTCGATTACGCTGGTTTGCGCGAAATTCGCGGAACGACTTTCGTCAACAGCGTACCGACGGCCAGAGCGCGCACAGGCGATTTCAGCGAATATCTGGGTGCGAACCTTTGCACCAACTCTGCTGGCGGAGCAGGCGCTTGCGGCGGAGCGTTCACGACGCCGTTGATGGTTTCAAACACCGCAGGCCAGACGATTCAAGCGCGTGTGGGAATGATGTTTGATCCGTTGACGACGCGAGCCAATCCGGCCTTCAACGCGGCGGCGGCTGTTAGCGCGGCCAATCCGCAAATTCTGCGTTCGGCTTTTGTCAACAACATCATTCCAGCGGCGCGTATCAATCAAGTTGGCTTAAATGTTGCCAGCATTTATCCGCTGCCGCAAAACAGCAGTTTGACGAACAACTACACTTCGGTGGTCAACCGCGATGTCGGCAGCAATGCCATCACGTTCCGTTTCGATCATAACTTCGGGGAAAAGGATAAGTTTTTCGCCCGATACAGCTTTGAAAACTTCCGGCTGGACGCGCCGCAAGGGCAGGCAAATTGCTGTTTGCCGACGCCGGATTTTGCCGCCAGCAGATTTGAACTCGGTCCGTTTGTCGCTGGCATTCAAAACACGACGCTTCGCACTCAAGGTCTGGCGTTGAACCACACGCACACGTTTTCGCCTTCGTTGCTGTTGGAACTGCGTGCCGGGTTCGCGCGCACAAATCCGGTCACCGTACAATCCGATTTCGGGCGCAACGCGGCTACTTCGCTCGGCATTCAGGGCATCAACATTTCGCAGTTCACTTCGGGCATTCCCTCCATCAACATCAATGAACTGACCGGATTGAGCGGCGGCCCAAATTTCCTGCCGGTCAACCCGAAACAGACTCATTACCAGTTCACCGGCAACCTGTTTTACACGCTCAATAAACAGACGCTGAAATTCGGCTATCACATGGTCATCCGCAAACCATCGCCGTTTACGCAATCCACCACGCGCGGCAATCTGAACGTCGGCAACGAATATACGCGCTTGCCATTTTCAGCAGGGGCAGCGGTCAGCGGTACCGGCACGGGACTGGCGACGCTTTTGCTTGGCTACACTATTTCAGGTTCACGCGGCTTCTTGAACGAAAACTACTACCTGACGAACAAGGAGTTCGCGGGCTTCATTCAGGACGACATCAAAGTCACCAGCCGCCTGACCGTCAATGCTGGTTTGCGGTACGAGGTTTACACGCCCGACGTAGAGAACCGCGATCTGATCGTCAACTTCGATCCGCAAAAACTACGCTTGATTTACGCTGGCGAAGAAGGTTATTCGCGTTCGGCTGGCAAGGAAACGCATTACAAAAACTTCGGGCCGCGGCTGGGCTTTGCCTACGATATTTTCGGCAATGCCAAAATGGTTCTTCGCGGCGGGTACGGAATCAGCTATTTCCCCGAACCGTATGCGGCGGGAAACCTGCTTGGACAAAACATTCCGCTCTCAGTTTCGCAAGCCTACCAGCACGACACCACGCCTGCGAATTTTGCCACAGTGACGACACTCAATCGCCCGTTCCCAACGCCGGTTTTGAACAAGCCGACGACGACGGCGGCCTTGAATGCCGTTACGCCTACGCCGACCATCATCGGGCACGAGTTCTCGAATCTGACGCCTTACGCGCAAAGCTACGGGCTGAACATCGAACGCGCGCTGACCAACAGCATCGTGCTCGAAGTCGGTTACGCAGGCAGCCGAGGCATCCACATTCCAGTGTTTTTCAATATCAACGAAGTTCAACCCGGCGCAGGCACGAACGCTTCGCGGCGATTGATTCAACCTTTGAACAACATCCCGAACATCAACATCGCACAGTACCGCAATTCGTCCAGTTATAACGGCTTGCTGGTCAAAGCGAATAAACGGTTCAGCGGTGGGTCGAATTTCATGTTGAGCTACACCTTCGGCAAATCGCTGGATTACGGCGGTTCGCCCGCCAGCGGCGGCGGTGCTGTAGGAGGCCCGCAAACTTACACAGATGTCAAAGCCGGTCGTGGCCCTTCCGGGTATGACGTGAAACATCGTATGGTGTTCAGCAGTGTTTACGAATCTCCATTCGGCAAAGGCAAAAAATGGCTGACCAGTGGCATTGGTGCGTGGGTGTTGGGCGGATGGCAGACCACAGGCATTGTTACAGCAACCACCGGCCGTCCTTTCACGGTCTTTTTGCAGAACGGCGTCAACAACGGTGCGCCAAGCTGGCCGAACCGCATTGGCAGCGGCAAGCTAGACAATCCGACAACAGATCGCTGGTTCAACATAGATGATTTTGTTGCACCAGCGCCAAATACTCGTGGCAGTTCTTCGCGCGGAACTTTGTATTCGCCGGGGCATTTCAATGTGGACGGATCGTTGGCCAAAGCCTTCAACCTGACTGAAAAGCTGCGCTTCCAGTTCCGCTTCGAAGCGTACAACCTGTTCAATTCGCCATTTTTCGGATTCCCGAATGCGAACATTGGCAATCCGAACGCCGGCCAAATCCGCTCTACGTTGACTGACAATCGCAGCTTGCAAGGGGCATTGAAGATAGAATTTTAGCCACAACCACAGGCAGAGATGTGTGATTAACACATTTCGCAACAATCTGTTGGTTGGATAATCACTACAAATGCCAATCAAGGGTTCAAAACAAAGGCGAAAATAAAGGGCTTACAGAGATGGCCGCTCAAGAAAGCAAAATAGCGATCTGACAACCTCTTTATTTTCAATACCGAGAATTTTCTACCCTTGATTCGCATTACAAATGAGCGATGGCGATTGATACTCGCTGTCGCTCTTTTTTATGGTTTAAGTGTAGTTTGTTGCCCACCTCGAACAAAAGAAGTTTTGTAATTGCTCAGCCGGTACGGAACGGGGAGCGGTAGCGCCCCGGTTTCTCGTGTGGAGCGAGCTTCCGCAAGCATCCCATCGCTACCGCTCCGGGGGCCGTATTAAGGCGAGCCAAAAAGAGAGGGGCAGTTGAATTTCAATTCAACTGCCCCATTCAAGTTTTGATGAAAGGAGGAGGCTTGCTCTTTGCGAATGAAGAAGTATGTCTTATGACTTCTGCTTAGTTTCGATGGCAAACGTTCAACGTGTTATTGCCATTTATCAGATCGAGAATTTTAGCCACAGCGATTTGATCCTGAGCATTGCCACTGGAAATGGACAATCGCGCTTCGCGGTACAGGTCTTTGAGTTGCGAAGTCGGCATCAGAACAAAACCATTGGACAGGGTCACGGGCGCAAATTGCAGGTTGTAGCAGGTCAGTTCACCTTCCATTGCGTAATAGACTTTGGCCGAACCGTCACCGCCTGCGTTCAGCACGTTCAATTGCGCTGCGACGAATTCCTGATTGAGTTGCTGCAACGGGGTGAATCCGCCACGTAACGCCAATTCCATTCGGCGAGTGTCCGTCGTGCTGATCGGACGATTGAAATTGACCCCGCCGATAATGACCGTGCCGCGCGGCAAATTGTTGATGTTCAGTTTGTAATACTGCGGCGAGCGATAACAGATGGTGTTGCATTCGCCGCCCTGGCCGCCGCCCGGATTCGGTTGCGGTGGCAATGGCGGTTCCTGATCCGGGAACGGGCAGTCGGCTTTGCAGGGAATTCCGGTGGGGAATCCGCCGCGAACGTTTTTCAGTAATCCGACTCCCACCAGATTTTCATCGCCCGGTGTGCGATTGCGATTGACGACAATGTCCGTCACGACCACAGAAGTTGTTCCGAAGTTGTCGCCGCGTTGAATTTCCACGCCGACTCGAAAACAACCTTGAAGAACAGAGAATCCATGCATTGGCCAGGCCAACGTCAACAGGTCAGTTCGTTGACCGCTTTCCCCTGCCGAAGCGGCATAAGCAATGAACGCGCCTTTCATCAATGCCGGGCCGGTTGCGTACCGATCGTTGACAAACAGCATCAGGTCGCTGTGAAGCTGTGTGACTTCAATTCCATTTGCCATCAAGGTGAACAATCCGATTTCCGGGCCAGGCTTGCCTTCGGTCGTTTGCAGAAACAGGCGAACTTTGTCGCCAATCGTGCCCGAAGTTCCGGCAATAATCAGGTTGCCGTCCCAGATGGATTCCGCGCAGGTCAGCGCTGTGACTTTTTCATTCGGAGTGGAAAGTGACAGGCCTTGAGGTGAAGTTTTTTGAAGTGCGCCAAAAGTTTCCGGGTCAGCGCCAAATGTCGTCACGCTCGCTTCGAAGGTTTTGGTTCCTTCAGGAGCGTCGCTGATGGCCAACTGCATTGGGTTTGGCAACAGGTACAAATCGCCATCCGGCAATTGAGAGGTTTTTTCAAAACCATGCACGACAGCGGGGATGTTGAGTCGCATAATGTCGGCGGCTTGCGCCGAATTCGACCGATGTTTGGAGATGTGGGGAAAAGTGGCAAAGCCAACAATCAAGCTGAGCAAAACGGATGAAAGAACAAGCTGATACTTCTTCATACAAAAATCCCTTCCTAGCGCCCATCCGACACTGCGGCAGTCAGTTGAGGGGGGAGCTATGGTAGTTGACACCATAGTTGTTGAAACAACTGCTACTTACGCTACCAGTGAGGTGCGTATGATATGCGGTCGGCTTTTACCCAATCAAGATTTATGCCTTTTGCGCGACGCTTTTAATATTAATCTCGACCGCTCAGTTGCCTGCATTTGGCTGGTTCCGGTGAACTCCAGTCAATTAAAAAATCTGCCGTATGGTTTCAATCTTTCGGTCAATGAATCGCCCTGTGCTTAGATTTGATGACCGCCTCATTGACCGCTCGCGGCTTTAGGCTGAGCAATGATTGTGCCAGTGGTTATTTTCAAGATAAGTCCTGATATTTCATAGTTTGTGGTTTCAATTGGCGAGCAAGATTTACACGTCCGGCCATCATTGGATAGGTATTTTGTTTACAGTTTTGCGTATTGAATCAACAGAAGGCGACACAAAAGCGATGGCGACGTTATTTCTATCTTTGTGAAATTATCTGGCTGGCGGTCGTCTTGAGCTTGAGCTATAAAACAGTGTCGCAAATTTTCCACCTGAGAAAAATCACCATTTCAGCTTATGAAACAGATTCAAGTCATCTTTTTGCTCGCATTTTGGCTGTTGAGTTGTCAAAACTCATCGTCGCAATCGGTTTCTTCTTCGGCGCAAAAACCAAAAGAACCGGTGTATGAAACACGCACCAATCACGACCCGAACGGCATCGGCAAGTTTTATATTGGGCGAGAGATCGCTCACGTGATGGGACATCAGGGAGCCGATTGGCTGGAGCGTGACGACCGTGAGCAAACCGAATTGCCCAACGAAGTCGTCAAGCAGATGAAGCTGAAGCCGACTGACGTAGTTGCCGACATCGGAGCCGGAACAGGTTATTTCACCTTTCGCATCGCTCCGCTGGTCAAACAGGGCAAAGTCCTGGCCGTAGACATTCAACCCGAAATGCTTTCGATCATCGAAAGCCGCAAGAAACAATTCAACGCCGACAACATCGTCACGATTCAGGGAACCGAAACTGATACGAAATTGCCCGCCAATTCAGTGGATGTCGTGTTGTTCGTGGATGCCTATCACGAATTTTCGTATCCGCGCGAAATGATGGAAAGCATCGTCAAAGGCTTGAAACCCGGCGGGCGTGTTGTCCAAATCGAATATCGCGGTGAAGACCCGGACGTGCCGATCAAGCGAGTTCACAAAATGACTGTCGCTCAAGCCAAAAAAGAAATGGCTGCCGTTGGTCTGGTCTGGAAAGAAACCAAAGACTTTTTGCCGCAACAGCACTTCATCGTTTTCGAGAAGCCACAAAAATGAGTAGCCAAACAGAACTTAGCTACGGCGAATTTGCTCGAATGCTTTACGCCACAAACACGCTGTCTGATCCGTGGTTGCGCGGCAAGGAACGGTTTCGCTTGCAGCCGGTTGTGCTCAGCGCGGAGCAAGCCGAGCAGCTTTGCGTCGCTGCTGAACGAGTCGGTGCGCTGTTCAATGAAGTCAGCGAAATCGTTCTCGAACATCCTGAATTGCTGGATGAGTTTTTCGACCTGACTCCGTTTCAAAAAGCCATGTGGTTGTCCGCCGAAGGTCGCTGGCACGGCATTGCTCGTGTGGATTTGTTTCTTTGCGCCGATGGTGTGATTCGTTCTTGCGAAATGAACTCTGACACTCCATCCGGCGAAGCCGAAGCCGTGTTGTTGAATCAACTGCTTCATCAATTTCATACCAACACAATTGATCCGAACACGAATTTCCCCGAACGGTTTTGGCAAATGCTGCTCGCTTCGCACAGAGCGCGGTTGGATGGAAATCCGCAATCCGTAGCCATTATCTACCCGACAGACTTGCCCGAAGACCTGAGCATGATTGCCATTTACAAAACTTGGCTGGAAGAACGCGGCTGTCGTGTGACGCTTGGTTCGCCGTTCAATTTGGGATTGGACAAACAGAGAAAAGTGACCGTGATGGGCGAACCAGTGGATTTGATCTTGCGGCATTACAAAACCGATTGGTGGGGCGAGCGCGAAGTTGTGTGGACGACGCAAGCGGAATTTCTTGATCCTGATCCGCTCGACCGCGAATTGTTGTTATTGCTTGAAGCCGAAAACGAAGGTCGAGTGACGGTCGTCAATCCGTTCGGCTCGGTTGTGACGCAAAACAAACTGGCGATGGCGTTGATGTGGGAACGGCAGGAATTGTTTTCCGCCGAAGCCCGCAAATGGATTGCCGAATTGATTCCTGAAACTCGACGCGCAACCGAATTGGATTTGCACCAACTTCGCCGCGAAGAGTGGGTGCTGAAATCAGTTTACGGGTGCGAAGGCGATTCGGTCATCTGCGGAGCTTTCGCCAAACCGCAGGATTGGGAATTGGCTTTGGCGACATTGATTCCGCGCCACTGGATCGCGCAGCGTTTTTTTGACGTTGCGCCGATTGAAGACGAGCAAACTTCGGAAAAGATGTTGCCGAATTTCGGCGTGTATTTACTGGGCGGACAAGCCGCTGGCTTTTACACGCGGCTTTCCCAGAAGGCTACAGATTACACGGCGATTTCAGCGCCGACTTATGTTTCAAGAAAGCACGTCAATGACGCGCGGGATGTCGCTGCTTTCGCGTAATCGAATCACCATCAAACCAGACTTGAACACAATTCCGGGCGGAGCCACTACCAGCCGGCCAAGTTTCGCAATTTCCTCATCGCGCCGTTCGATTGCTCCTGCAAAGTCTTTTTCGTCGAGCGCGTTCAATCTCAAGGCAAATCGCCACGCCGAATCACGCGCCACTTTCATGCTGAAATTGATGATGGCGTCGTCGGCGCTTGGGTCAATCTTTTCCAAAAAGCCAATCCAAGGCGACACCTCGCCAATTTCGTCCTGCACCGGTTGCACCAGGCTGAACAAAATGTCGTTGATCTTTTCAAAATCGGATTGAAGCAACGACAGTCGTTCGCCCGGACTGGTTTCCGCTGCCGCGATTCCCAAATCCAGATTGATGTGAGCATTGATGCCTGCCAACAGGTGCTGAAGGATCAACGGTCGCCATTGCTCTGCGGCTTCAAATGAAACCTGCCACGCGGCTGTCGGATGCTTGCCTTGCCGATGCAACTCGTAAGCATCCAGATAGCGATTGGCGAAATTCACGTCCAGCCGCGCCATTCGTTCGCCATCCTGAAACAGGTTGTTGGCGATGCCTTCTTTCACCTTGATCGTGACTTTGCGGTATAGCGCCGCGAAATATCCCAACCGACTGCGACGTTGGCACGATTGGTCAATGATTTCAGTTAGTCGGGCAATGACTTCGTCAATTGTGTTAGCCATAGTTTGTGCTTTGTTGTTTTGATTGTAAGTCGTTGGTTGTAAGGCTTGACAGCTTGCTGACCGCTCAGTAAGTCTAGCCGTCCAAAGCAAAACACGCAAAAAACTGGAGAATAAATTTGAGTTGGCAACCTGAAGTTGACGAGATCAAACGTCGCGTCGAATTGGCAAAACAAATGGGTGGCGAAGCAAACGTCGCACGTCAACACGCGAACGGCAGATTGACCGTGCGCGAACGGATTGATCGTTTGCTGGACGATGGTTCGTTTCACGAAACCGGCGCACTGGCTGGCAAGGCGGCTTATGTTGACGGCGAGTTGATTGAATTCATGCCGTCGAATTTCGTTTGTGGCTTGGGGCGAATCAGCAACCGTCGAGTGGTTGTTGGTGGAGACGACTTCACCGTTCGTGGTGGAGCGGCGGACGCGGCCATAGGTCACAAAATGACTTATTCCGAGCGGATGGCGCGTGAACTGAAACTGCCGTTGGTTCGATTGGTTGACGGTACGGGCGGAGGCGGCAGCGTCAAGATGCTGGAAACGATGGGGCGAACTTACGTTCCGGCAAATCCGGGGTGGGATATTGTCGTAGCTTCATTGTCTGAAATTCCTGTGGTGGCTGCGGCGTTGGGGCCGTGCGCGGGGCTTGGAGCCGTGCGCGTCGTCAATTCGCATTTTTCAGTCATGGTCAAAGGCGTCAGCCAATTGTTCGTTGCCGGGCCGCCCGTTGTCATTCGCGGAGTCGGCGAGAACGTGACCAAAGAAGAACTCGGCGGTTCGGACATTCACGCGCACGGCAGCGGGTGCGTAGACAATGAAGTCGAAACTGAAGACGAAGCCTTCGCCGAAATTCGCCGCTTTCTATCTTACTTGCCACAGAACGTCTGGCAGTTGCCTCCGCGAATTGAAAGCAGCGACGATCCGGCGCGAAGCGAAGAAGAATTGCTTTCGATCATTCCGCGCGACCGGCGAATGTCTTATGACGTGCGAAGGATTTTAAGCTTGGTGTTAGACCGCGATTCGTTTTTTGAGATTGGCAAGTTTTACGGACGGCCTTTGGTGACGGGCTTAGCGCGATTGAATGGTTATGCGGTTGGAGTTCTGGCTGGCGACCCCAAACAAGGCGGCGGCGCATTGGACGCAGACGGAAGCGAAAAGATGACTCGGTTTGCTGACCTCTGCAACACGTTTCATTTGCCTGTGGTGAATTTCGTAGATCAACCAGGTTTTTTGATTGGAACGCGAGCCGAGCGAATGGGAACGGCGCGATACGGCGCGCGAGCGATGGCTGCGGTTTATCAAGCTTCGATCCCGTGGTGCTCAATCATTCTGCGCCGAGTGTTTGGAGTCGCCGGAGCCGCTCACGGAAACGCCCAGGCTTTGAACTTCCGTTACGCCTGGCCAAGCGGCGATTGGGGATCGCTGCCGATTGAAGGCGGCGTGATGGCTGCTTACAAACGCGACATCGAATCCGCGCCAGACCCCGAAGCTCGGCGGCGAGAGATTGAGGAGAAGCTAAACGAATTGCGCTCGCCGTTCCGAACCGCCGAAGCTTTCGGCATCGAAGAAATCATTGATCCGCGCAACACTCGTCGCTTCCTGTGCGATTGGGTAGAAATGGCTTATGACTTATTGCCGATGCAGCTTGGCGTGAAACAACATGGTTACAGGCCTTAACGCGAACTCCATATCGTGTTCAGAGGCTTTGGCAAAGAGCTTTTTGCCAATATCACTCAAGTCGTCACCGAACTGGGCAGCCAAGCCACCAATCGCTCTTCTAAATCAGAGCAAAAAAACTTTGAAACAGGATTGCCAGGATTGTTTTCAGGCTGAGCAGGATTCAAACCTGACCGGGGCCTTGATGGAATTGAGGAGCCTGTAAAGCCTGCCGAAAATCTTGTTCAATCTGTCGGAAAAGAATGTCTCGCGGTAAAGATTCAAATTTTGCCGCTGTCGGTTTCGCTGCGGAACGAGCGGGAGTATATTCACGCTCGAAAAGACACGAAATCATTTGTGCAATCAAGCTTGAAGGTTCTGTTGATCCCAACAAGCTCAATTGAGGAGGAATCGTTATGCGAACCCATACTATGCGAATTTGGTCAAAATCGCTGATCGTGATGATCGGGTGTTTGTTGCTGCTCGGCAGCGTCGTTCTGGCGCAGTCCGGTCGCAAGCAGAAAAAAGCCGATCCGCAACCGCAGGTGCAGGGCGTCAATCAGCCTGAAGCGCGCACTGTGCCGGAACCCGAAGTCGCTCCGGATAAGCCCAAGGAAAAACCGCTGGAGAAGGGAAAAGCGATTCAGGTGTCATCGGCGATGGGCGATATGGAAATTCCGATGTATTACACCTCGGCGGTCAGCGATGGCTGTCTGGATCAATTACGGCGCGAATTGAAAACCGCGCAACTGAGTTCCGAACGCAACCAGACTCGCAGCGATGCGATGAAAGCCGCCAAAGAGAGTGAAGACCTGTTCGTCGTCTGGATCGAGTTGCAGTACAGCCGAGTTGGAGCAGGAAGCATGAACGGAGTGGATGTGCGCTTCACAGTGTTTGAGCCGAAAACCGGCAAGCAAATCTTTTTCGGAACGGGTTTCCCGCGTCAGCCGCAAGGCATGCCGATTCCGCCGATGGGCGGTTCGCGTGACCAGATGGCTCTGGATTGGGCGGGGCGCGACATTGCCGATCAGGTGATTCGCAAACTCGGTTTACGCAGCGGATTTTGATGAGGTTACAGCGACGGGGCGAGAATCAATGTTCACCCCGTTTGGTTTGGCTTGTCGCCGATTCCGAACCATTCAACCAGCCAAAGCCACGTGCCACGAAAAAAATCACAATGCCAGCCGCGATAGTTCCCAGCGCCGCCAGCGTAGGGATCGGGCGCTCTATGACGCCTTGTGAAATGGCAAAAACTTCCAGCAGCAAAAAAATCGCGGGCGTGACCGGATAACCCGGTGTGCGAAAGATCGTCGGCGAATCTGAAGGCATTTTCTGGCGAACAACCCAAACGCCTGTCACTGTCAACGCAGCCATCAACGACAACGCCGAACCAGCGTAAATCAACAGATTTTCAAATTCTCCGGTCAGCACCAGCAGGATGGCGACGAAAGCTTGAGTGAAGATGGAAAACAGCGGCGCTCCGCCGTGTTTGCCGATTCGTCCAAAAATCCCAGGAGCCATTCCATCGCGCGCCATTGCGTAATACACGCGCGGCCCGGCGGCGGTCATCGAACTGACCGATCCCAGAATCGTCAATGTGATGATGACGCTGACCACCGTTGCGCCGAAAGAACCGAATAGTTTTTCCGCAGCGAGTTTGCCGATGGCGATGTTGGGTTGCCAATCAGCGGCAGGCACGGCGTAAAGAAACAACAGATTCAAAATCAGATACAAAATGGCGACGGTCAAGGTTCCGCCGATCAATGCGCGCGGCAATGTGTAACGAGGATTTTTGACTTCACCTGCCAGATAAGCCGCCGCGTTCCATCCGCTGTAAGCAAAGCTGACCTGAATCAACGCCACCCACCACAAACCCGTCGCTTGCGAACCGGCGGTGACGCCAGACCAGTTTCCTTTGCCGGTGGCGACGCCGGAGAAAAACAGCAACACGATTGAACCAATGACCAATGCCGCGATGCCTGTTTGCAATCTGCCGCTCGGGCGAACTCCTGCCGAATGAAACGCCGCCAGCGCCGCGATCAATACTGCTGCGCCGACTGAACCTTGAGTGACAGTGATGCTGCCGACCGTGAACAACACCGTCGAAGGATTCCAGGCAGGAAACAAGGTTGCCGCGTAAGCCGAAGCTCCGAGCGCAGAGGCCGCAATCGCCGCCGAAAATCCAACCAGAAAGGAAATCCATCCGCTGACGAATCCCCACAGTCGCCCGTAAATTTGCGTCAAGTACCGATACTCGCCGCCAGCTTCGGGCATTCGCGTGGCGAGTTCGGCAAAACACAACGCGCCGGACAAAGCCAGAATGCCGCCCAGCGTCCACACTCCCAATGTCGCCAATCCATTGCCGGTGGCGGTTCGGACAAACGCCGGAACCGTAAAAATTCCTGTGCCGACCATATTTGTCACAACAAAGGCCGCCGCCGCCCATACGCCCAGGGCGCGGCGCAAACCGTGTCCGGCAGTCTTCGACTCGTTTTCAGTCATCTTCCTTTTGGCTCCTTTTGATTTGTACGTGATTTTGCTGCGGTTGCGGCACTATACAACGAGCGATTGCCGCTCGCCACTTTCTGCCGTTGTCATATTCAAATTCGAGGACTTGTGCTGTAATTCGCCGCGCTTAACGATTGCAATCCTTGAAGGAGGTCTTCAATTCTTGGAAAACGAAACGATGATTGGGCAGGGAATGCGCCGACTGAAGCAGGCAGTTTTTGTTTTGCTGGTAGCGGCGACATTTATCGCGTCGGGCGATTGGCATTCAATCGCTCAAGGTCAATCAAATGTGGCAAGAGTTGAAGCGAACAGGCTTCAGGTGGGATTGGGCGAACGGCTGTTCCGCGAAGATCGCTTCACCACGGCCAAAGGTGATTTGTTTACCAGTTGCGCGACCTGCCATCTGACCGATCAAGACCCGCAAGGCCATCGTGTTTTCACAGACTTTTTCAATCGCAGTTGGGTTCCTTATCGTAATGAAGACCCTCGCCGCACGGAGATTCGCAATTCGCCGACGTTGTTGGACGTGGCGTTGATGCCGTTGCTGCATTTGGATGGCGAATTCAAATCGCTGGAAGAATTGGTCGCCGGAACTTTCAGCGGGCGTCCGATGGGATGGTTGCCGGGCGAAGAAGAACAAGCCTTCAATCAGATTCAAACCGTTTTGCTGGCCGACAAAGCTACGGAAGCTTCGGCTTCTTACCGCGAACAATTCAAAGCCGCATTCGATGTCGAATTAGACAAGCTTAGCCGAGATCAAATCATCGGCCTGGTTTCCAAAGCCGTCGCCGACTTTATGCGAACGATACGGAGCAAACAGAATTCGCCTTACGACCGGTTTGTGAAGCTGAACGGATTGGCGGCGGCTCCGGCCAGCGGCGAAAGCGCGAAGGCTTTTGCCGGGCGTACATTGGCGAAGCTGGTTGAACTGGAATCGAAAAAAGCTTTGAAGCTCGGCAACGGATTCGATCAAAAGGCGCTGGATGGCTTCAGGATTTTTCTGCGAACGGAAGGCACGGCTTCGGTTGGTAATTGCGTTGCTTGTCACGTGCCGCCGCTGTTTACGGATAACTCGTTTCATAATTTGGGCGTCAGTCAGGCGGAGTTTGATCGCTTGAACGGCGAAGGCAAGTTCGCGCAGCTTGAAATTCCCAACGCCACGACGGCTAAACGCCCGTCAGCGAAATTCCGCGAAACGGTGGAAAAAGGGCGAATGGGATTTGCCGATCTTGGGCACTGGAACTTTGTGGATTTGAAAACTTCGTCGCTGCGCCGAGCCGGTGAAAGCGACGATCAGTTGTTGCGACGAATGGTCGGCGCGTTCAAAACGCCTACGCTGCGACATCTGAAGTTCAGCGAGCCGTACTTTCATTCGGGCGATTATCTTTCGCTGGAAGCCGCGTTGCTGGAAATCGTTCGGCTGAGTGAAATGGCTCGCGCAGGGCAAGTGCGCGAGCCGGATGATGAGTTGTTGAAGATTCGATTGAATGATGCAGATGTTCGTTTGTTGTTGGTGTTTTTGGCGACGTTGAATGGTTCGCCTGAAAAGTGACGGGCGGACGGGAACGTCCGCGGACCAGGCGGAGTGCAACTCCGCGCTCCGGCTATTCCGCGCTCCGGCTATTCCGCGCTCTGGCTATTCGCCAATCAGTTTGTGATACCTGCCCATCCAATAAGGCAGCAGAAAATACGCACCGTCGTCTTCGCTACGCCCGCCGTTGCCGCCGTCAATTCGATAAGGATTGCCGTTCCATTTCGTCATAGGCAGTTCGTCGTAAGGCAACACGATCAAAGCTTGTGGGCGTTTGAACCGATCCGCCAACGCATCCATCGGCACATCCAATCGGTGAGAATTCGTCACCGTCCATTCGATCAAATCCATAGGAATTTCTCTGAGCGTGCGAATCGAATCTTCGCGGTCGAAGTCTTTGGCTCCACTGCAAGCCGCGTAAATGAAATTCCAGAGCGGGTTGCGTTCCGGACGTTCGACTTGCCACGAACGTTCCAGGCTTTGCACATAAACTTCGCGCAGCTTTGCATCTTTCTCGTAACTCAGCAGCGGGTAATACGACAGAAAAGCCAGTTCGTCGTCTGAATGATTGATGCGTCCGGGGTAGTTGATTTTCTGGTTTCGCATCAACAAGTGATAACGATGTTTGGCGATCAATTCCTGATACGCTTGTTCGTAACGCAGATTGCCTGTGATGTGATGAGCCGTTCGCAGATGCGCCAACATGTGGAGCGCACGCAAACCAGTTTCGTCTGGGTCTCCCCAAATCTTGTCTGGCCCCCACCATCCCCACAAAGTGTGTTTGCCGTCCACGTCAACCAGTTGAAAGTTGTTGTTCAGAATGTGATCGGTCATCCGAGTGACGACGCCACGAATCTTTTGCCGCTCGGCTTCATCGGCAACCAGGTCGTAATACACAGCGTAGCCGAAATAATGCCCGACGATTTCATCGGAACTGGTGTCGCCTTTCCAGCGCCATTGGCCGTCGGCTGTCGTGTGCCATTCGCCGTCTTTGGGTTGAATGTCTTCGCCGATTTTGATGATCGAACGCGCGTGAAAACCCGAAATGCCTGTGATGGATTCCAGTCGCAGCATCGCTTCAAGTCCGACTTTGGCGTTGGCGCGGGCGTCGGCGGCTTTGGTGACGGAGTACCGAAAGGCTTCGGCGGCGATGTACATCTGCGTCCACAGCCCGTCGTTGTCCGAAGAAACCATCTTGTTCGTGGAAAGGTCACCCGGCGTTTCCAGAATCGAATCCGAAGTCATTCCCCAACGCACGTGCCGCTTTTGCACTCGTTCGACAAAGGCTTTGGATTTTTCGGCCAGCGTCATTTGTTTGTATTCGATGCGGCTGAACCCTTTTGGAGTTTCGACCCAGATGACGGAGATTTCCTGGCCAGACTTTTCAATTCCAACGCCGGTGACTTGATCGTCGAGAAGCCAACGCTGGCCAGCAAAATACTCAGTCACTCCAGTTTGCAAATGCACACGCTTCACTCCGCGTTTCATCACTGTCCAAATGGTTCCTGTCTTTTCATCCTTCCATATCGTTGAAATATGGCTGTCGGGATGAGTGTTATACGGCCACATCGGCAAAATTTTCAGTTTGGAATGACGAAGCTTGACCTTGCCTCCTGTCAGTTGTTTGAAGTCTTCAGCGGAATGGAAAGTGCGAATCTTCTGTGAATAAAGCGAATCCTTGTCTGATTGGGCGCTGGTTGAAACTAAAAAAAAGCACAGGCAGAGCAATGCCGCTGCCTGTGCGGAAAACGAGCTAAGAAATTGTCGCATTCAGGTTCTCCAAAATAAGGATTGGGTGATTTGATGAAAGTGCTGACGCATCTTACTCGAATTCAGCCAAAGCCTGAATGCCGGAAAATCATCTTTACAGAATTGGCGTGAATTTCTGCAACTGAATGACTGCGAGACCTGGGTTGCCACTGCCAAAAGGAGTCAGCGGCGAACGTTTTTGCACCAGCGTCGCTTCGATGAAGTATGCGCTTTCCAGAAAGTTGATGCGGTTGCCGACGAAGGTCGAAACCGATTGCGTTTGGTAATTTGACCTGGCTGGAAAATCGTTGCTGTCCAGCGTCAGCACCAGTGAGGTCGCTCCGGTGGTAATGTTGATTTCGAACAAGCGCAAGATGACTTGGGCGTTGTTGCCATCGTCGCGGAATCGGGACCTCATCCCCAGAAAATCGCCATTTTCAAACAGTCCGTCAGTGGCGACGACGTTATATCGAACCACGCCAGAGACGGTTTCCTGCGGAATTTGAAAGGCGAACGCCGATGAGTCTGCTGAAATGATGCCTCGTTCCGGCGGTAAAATTTCCGGGAACGAGATGGTTGACCCCTGCATGACCAGTTTTCCGACGCTGGCTTCGTCAATGGTTCCGGCGGAACCGACGGTAGTCCAGGCTTTGAACCAGGAATCCACGTCGGCGCGTACAGTGGCGCTGGCCGCAAGAGTTGTGGTTATAAAAAGCGCGAAGCTCAGAAACAGGCTGACGGTTTTTGAAAGAGAGATTGGCGATTTCATGTATACCTCCAAAAGTGAAGTTGGCTGATGAAGACCCAACGGGATGGCAGTCATCGTTCGGGAAGAACTCTACGGGGCTGAGTTCCGAGAAAGCTTGTTCAGTCAGATAAGCGAGATTTGCAGGGAAAAACTGGAAAAGAAATTTGGAGCGCAGGCGAGACGCCCGCGCTCCCGGTGGGTTATGTGTGAAGCCCACCGTTCGGGCTGATCGTTTGGCCGATGACGAAACTGGATTCGTCCGAAGCCAGAAACAGCGCGACGGCGGCGATTTCTTCAGGCTGGCCAATTCTGCCGAGCGGAGTGTTAGCGACCATCATTGGGCGAATTTCGTCCGGCAGGTTTTCCAGAATAGGCGTTTCCACCCAGCCCGGCGCAATGCAGTTCACGCGAATTCCATATTGGGCGTATTCCTGCGCGACGCCTTTGGTGAAGGCCAAAATGCCGCCTTTGGCTGCGGTGTAAGACGAACCGCCGGGCAATCCGCGCAGCGCGGCAACTGATGACATATTGATGACGGCTCCTCCGCGACCTTGCGCCAGCATGCGTTTGACGGCTTCGCGCGTGCCGTAAAACGTTCCGCTCAGATGAACGTGAACCACGCCGTGCCATTGTTCGTCGGTCATCAAGTGAACCGGTGTCAGTTGCCCGGCATTGCCTGCATTATTGACCATCACGTCAATCGGCCAGCCGCGATCATCAATCGCCTTGAACAGATTGGCGACGGCTTCGGAACTGCTGACATCGGTTGGGACGGCAAAAGCTTCAACGCCCTTAGCCTGAACTTCGCGCAGCGTTTCTTCGCCTTTGGCTTCGTTGAGTTCGGCAATGACGATTCGAGCGCCTTCTTCAGCAAAACGCAGAGCGATGGCACGGCCAAGCCCAGAACCTGCGCCGGTGATAACGGCGACTTTGTCTTTGAGTTTCACGGTCTGAATTCTCCTTGATGAAGTGGTGAAAGATTGGTGATTGGATACTACCACATGCTATCGGCGAGTAAGGCTGAGCGATTTTTGTAAAATTCAGTTCCTATGCTTGCAATTGATTTTGGCCGTGCGTAAGATGCGGCTCGCCTGAACGTCAGTACCTCACAGGCTCTCAAACGTAGCGAGACCAGAGTTTAGATAGAGAAGTTCCCCGTACTTCCTTTTGCTGACGAAAGCGGTGAGCATTTGAAGCGAGGTTTTACGTGGGGAACCGCGCAGTTTGGCCCAAACATTCCATCGCCGCGACCTTCAGACGAACCAAAAAGAGCAAATCATTTCAATAGCTTTGTTGTGAACTTCGCCAGGAGACAGGTGCAAATTTGGCTTGGCGGATTCGACCCCTTCGATTCCGATGCGGGAAAAGCACATGCGTACTTCAAACGATCAAGGCAATTTTTTGACTGGCTGGTTGCTGGTCTTGGCGGCAGTTGTCTGTCTTGGAATAACTGTCATTGCGTTTTTGTCGCACCCCCAGTCTTTATTGCCTGTCAGTAACACCACGCCGAACAGCATTCCCAGCGCACAAACTCAAAAATCCGAAACTTCAACAAGAACCTTTTCTTTTAGCCACGACAATCAAATCAAGAGCCACGAAAACTGGTCTGAGCTTGACCGAAAGCTGAAGCGCAAACTTGAGCGATACGACAAACCCGATGAAGCCGCAAAATATCTGGCCAGCCGTCGTTTGCCGGAAGGCGAGAAAGAGCTTCAGTCAGAATGGTATTTGACGGCGCTGGAAAAATCGTTCGATCTGCCCCAGTTTTCCACGCGGCAAAATCGTTTGCAGCCTTCGCGTCGGGCGATGGCAAAAAATGGTTTGATTGCCACAACTGCCGAAATCGCTGCTCTATCTACCTGGACTTCGCTTGGGCCGGGAAACATCGGCGGGCGAACGCGGGCGATGCTCATCAATCCGCGCAATCCGGAAATTATGTATGCCGCAGGAGTCGCTGGCGGAGTCTGGAAAACAATCAATGGCGGTCAGAACTGGTTTCCGTTGAGCGATTTGTTGCCTTCGCTGGCGGTGTGTGCCCTGGCTTTTGACCCGAACAATCCTGAAATTATTTACGCTGGAACTGGGGAAGGTTATTTCAACGGCGATGCAACACGCGGAGCAGGAATCTTTCGCAGCTTTGATGGTGGCGCTACGTGGCGACAACTGGAAGGAACGCGCTCGGCGAATTTTCACTACGTCAATGACCTCGTCGTCAGCCCTGGAAATTACAGCCGCATTTACGCCGCAACGCGATTCGGCGTGATGCGTTCGCTGGACGGGGGCGTGACGTGGTCAGCGGCTGTGGACGAATCGGTGAATGGCGGATGTTCCGATTTGGCGGTTCGCACAGACCAAAGAACGACGGATGTCGTGTTTGCGGCTTGCGGAATTCCGACGAACATCAGACTTCCTGGCAACGTGCAGTCTTCGATTTATCGCAATGACAACGCCAACGCTCTTGGGCGGTGGGAATTGGTTTACACCGAACCTGGAATGTCACGCACCAGCCTGGCGATTGCGCCTTCGAATCAAAATGTGATTTACGCTGTTTCTTCGACCAATGGAGCGACCGGCCTGCCGTTCCATTCCTTACATGGAGTTTTTCGTTCGACGAACGGCGGCGAAACCGGTTCGTGGGAGCAGGTCAACAGCCCGGCTGCGAAATTGAACACGGCGCTGTTCACCAATCCAATTTGGGCGTTTCAAAGCGATTGCCGGGCAGGAGGAGTCAACCAGTTTTTTTCGCAAGGGTGGTTCGACAACGTCATTGCAGTTGATCCGTTAAACGAAAACACCGTTTGGGTGGGCGGCATTGACCTGTTCCGTTCTGACGACGGCGGAGCCAATTGGGGAATGGCGTCGTTCTGGAATGAAGCCAAAACAAATCCCAACCGTTACGTTCACGCCGACCAACACGCCATCGTGTTCCATCCGCAATTTAACGGAAGCACAAACCAAATAATGTTTGTCGGAAACGACGGCGGCATTTTCCGAACCGAAAACGCTCGCGCGCAAACCGCAACCGGGAACAAAGCGCCGTGTTCGCCGCTTATCAGCAAGGTGATCTGGGCTTCGCTCAACAATGGATACGCCGTGACGCAGTTTTATCACGGAGTCGCTTTCCCGGATGGCGCGCGTTATTTGGCTGGCGCTCAGGACAACGGAGTTGTGATCGGGGCGGATGTTGACGGCCCGAACGCCTGGCGCGAATTGCTGTCCGGCGATGGCGGCTACGTCGCCGTTGACCCGAACAACACCGGAATTTTGTATGCTTCGACGACGGGATTGTCGCTGATGAAATCCACAGACGGCGGCGCGAGCTTCCGACCTGTGACCAACAACATCAACAACAGCGGCTTTGGATTCATTGTACCGTTGACGATGGATTCCAGCGATTCCAACCGGTTGTGGATCGGCGGAGAAATACTTTGGCGAACGAAAAACGGCGCGGAAAGCTGGACGCCTGCCAGTCGCAGGCTGACGGGAAGTCCGATTACGACGATCGCCGTGTCGCAAAGTGACGGGAATTTTGTTCTGGCTGGAACTGAGCAAGGAAACATTCATCGCACAACCACAGGATTGAACTCGACAGGCGATACGATTTGGCCTTTTGCCAGACCGCGTTCGGGAGTGGTTTCCTCGTTGGCGTTCGATCCGACCAACCGCGACGTTGCTTATGCAACGTATTCGACCTTTACCGGCAAACATGTCTGGAGAAGTTGGAACGGCGGAATACTGTGGGAACCGATTGACGGTTCCTTGCCGGATATTCCGGTCAATTGCATCGTAGTTGATCCGACCAACACTCAGCGATTGTACATCGGCACCGACATCGGAGTGTTCACTTCGCCGGATAATGGCGCAACCTGGGCGGTGGAAAATACCGGATTCGCCAATGTTCCGGTTGAATCGTTGACGATTGGGCAGTTCGGCGGCGCGGCGCATCTGTTCGCATTTACTCGCGGACGCGGCGCGTGGCGAGTTCCGCTGGGACAGGTTTGCGATTTCACGTTGACGCCGCCGAATTACACTTTCGATGCGATGGGCGGACAAGGCGAAGTCGTTGTCACTGCAAGCGGTCAGGATTGCGTCTGGGCGATTGATAACAAAATCAGTTGGATCGCGATCAATGGCGGCACTTCCAGGCAGGGAACAGACAAGGTGAGTTTCACCATTGATCCCAGCAATGAAGCTTCGCCGCGAAACGGGACAATGACCATCGCTGGCAAATCGTTCACTGTGACTCAGGCGGGAATTGCCGTCAGTGTTTCTGCTGCCAGTTTGAACCGAGGATCAATTGCTCCTGAATCCATTGTCTCGGCGTTTGGCGCTGGACTGGCCGCCGTCACGCAAGTTGCAGGCGGAAATCAATTGCCGGTCAATTTGGTCGGAACGGTCCTGAAAGTCCGTGACACTTCCGGCGTCGAGCGACCTTCGCCGCTGTTTTTCATTTCGCCGAACCAGATCAACTATCAGCTTCCGACGGGGACGGCAGTTGGACCAGCAGCCGTCACCATTTACAAAGACAACGAAAAGCTTTTCAACTGCCAGATTGACGTTGCGCGAGTTGCTCCGGGTTTTTTCACCGTCAACAGCAGCGGATCAGGGTATCCGGTTGGTCAGGCATTGCGATACACAGGCTCGGACGCCAGCGCGCAGCCGCAAACAGAATCGCTGGTGACAATTGACGGACAGGCGCGTCCGATAGATTTGGGCGCGAGTTCTGACCAGGTGTTTTTGGTTTTGTACGGAACGGGCTTCCGATTTCGTAGTTCTGTGTCAGCCGTGACAGTCAGAATCGGCGGAGAAGTTGCGCCGGTTCTTTTTGTCGGCGCTCAAGGAGATTTTGCCGGGCTGGATCAAGTAAACATTCAAATCCCGCGTTCTTTGATTGGGCGCGGCGAAGTCAATCTGGTGCTGACTGTGGACGGACAACCAGCCAACGTGGTCAAAGTGTTCATCAAGTAAGCTAAATCAAAACAAGCAACCTGGGTCATTTATTGCGGAAAATAACTCAGCCATTTTCCGCTATCGCTGAGAAGAATTCCTCACACAAATCTTTCCTGCCGCTCATTCGTTTTCAAAATTTGTGTTTTTCCCTTGTTTCCGGGTTATTCGGCCAAAAGCCTGTTTCGGAACAGTGATTGCCATTGCAAACAGCGAGGGAAACATAGCTGGTTTCCTTGCGCTGTTCTCTTAAACCGATACCCATTTGACGTTGGTAAGAAACGACCACGGACACTGTTTATGAAAGAAGGCTAGCACTGCCTTATGGAACACACTTGGATCGCAATCATTGCCAGCTTGTTAATGGGTATCGGTGCTCTTCTCATCTTTATCTTCGCAGTAAAACAGGATTACTTTCGGAATCTGGAAGACGCCAAGTATCAGGTATTTTGGTCTGATATTGAGGAACTGGTTGAATCTTCCGTGACGGATTCCGCTGTGTCCGGTTCGGAGGATCATCACAATGGCAGCGGCGAAGAAGACTCACGCTTCGGAACCTGAACCAACTGAAGGACAGATTACTCGACGACGAATGCTCAATTGGTTGAGCAGTTTCGGATTGTTCGGGTCAGCGATTGTCAGCGTTTTTTCCAACCTGGTTTTCATCAAACCTCGCGCGACCTACGGCCAGCCAAATCGTTTCAGCATTGGCAAACCGGAAGATTTTCCATCGGGCACACGCATCACGCTCGGCGACCAGAACATTTGCGTCGTGCGCGAAGGCGAAAAGCTCTGCGCCATTTCCACCGTTTGCACACATCTGGGCTGCATTGTTTCGACTTCGGAAACGGGGTTTGCGTGTCCGTGTCACGGTTCGCGTTATGACCAGGATGGAAATGTCACCGGCGGCCCAGCGCCAAAAGCTCTGCCTTGGTACAAGGTGACGCTGGCTCCGAACGGCGAATTAGAAGTGGACAAAGGCGAAGAGGTAGTCGCCGGAACGTATTTCAATGCGTGATTCGGTTTGGAGATCAAGACAATGGCAAAGAAAAGCTACTTCAACGCGCTGACTGAACTTCCGGCGAACATCTGGCAATCCATTTTTCGCAATCCGTTGCCGTCGTCTGATTTGGGAAGATCGCAGACCAGCTTCACCAACTTCTTTCTGCACATCCATCCGGTCAAGGTCAACAAGCATACGGTCAAACCCTGGTTCACGATGGGGCTGGGGCTGATGACATTTTTTCTGTTCGTGATTCTGATCGTCACCGGTGTGTTGTTGATGTTCTATTACGTGCCTTCGACCGAACAGGCCTACAACCGAATGCTCGATTTGCGAAGCTCGGTCGCTTTCGGCACGTTTCTTCGCAACATGCATCGCTGGGCGGCACACGGAATGGTAGCGGCGGTTTTTCTGCATATGTGCCGTGTGTTTTTCACCGGCTCATACAAAAAACCGCGCGAGTTCAATTGGGTGCTGGGCGTAGGGCTGTTTTTGCTGACTTTGTTTTCCAGCTTCACCGGATACCTGTTGCCGTGGGATCAATTGGCATTTTGGGCCATCACGGTCGGAACTGCGATTGCCGGGTATGCACCGGTCTTTGGCAAAGAGATTCAGTTTTTGTTGTTGGGCGATACCACCGTTGGTCAAGAAGCCCTGCTGCGATTTTACGTTTTGCATATCGCCGTCTTGCCGTTGGTGATGACGATGATGATTGCGATTCATTTCTGGCGCATTCGCAAAGACGGCGGTCTGTCGCGTCCTGAAGAAGCTGATGCTCCCAGCCGACCGCAGAGCGATTCACTCGACACATGGCCGACGGAACTGGATGTCGCTTCGCCGCAGCCTGCCTTGTCGGCTCAAGTTGCCGCAGTTCCCGCAATCGAAAAGAAACATTACGGCATTCAAGGATTGGTTCGCGGCCCCTTCACCAAGGTCGGCAACGTGCCGGAGAACTCTGTCTTTAGCTGGCCGAACCTGTTTATGGCGGAGTTGTTCGTATTCGTCGTCACGGTTGCCGGCGTGATTGTAGTTTCGTTGTTGTTCAACGCACCGCTCGAAGAACCTGTCAACATCGCGCATCCGCCGAATCCGGCCAAAGCTCCCTGGTATTTTTTGGGTTTGCAGGAAATGGTCAGTTATTCGGCCTTCTGGGGCGGCGTAGGCATTCCGGCAATTGAAGTTCTGATTCTGATGCTGGTTCCGTATCTGGATCGAAACACCAAAGGCGTTGGGCGTTGGTTTGCGAAAGAGCGACTGTTGGCGAACACGCTGTTTTTGATCTTCGTCATCGTCAATATCGGATTAATCATCATCGGCACGTTTTTCCGCGGGCCGAACTGGGAGTTTGTTTCTCCGTGGTAAAGCATCCGGGAACGCACGCGCCCTTGCGTGCAAAACCGCACGCGAGGGCGCGTGCGTTCCCAAAGAGGATTGAGTTATGCGGCTGGCTTTAGCCATTGCGAGTTTCGTGATTCTGATTGTTCACGGTCTCGTGTTCTACAACCAGTTTTTCCACAAGTGGGAACGTCATCAAACGGCCTACTTCGATCAGGCGCGGGCGATGGCGAAAAGCGATTCCGAGCGTGCCGCATTGGAAGGCCGCAGCCCACGTATCGAACAAATCATTGTCACGGCGTTTGGCGGCCAACATCAGGTGGATCGTTGCACGACCTGCCACATCGGCAGCGACGATCCGCGATTCAAAGATCATGCTCAGCCGTTGCGGTCGCATCCGTTTTCTGAAGAACTCGGCGACCGAATGGTCAATGGCAAGTGGGAACGTCGCCACAAGTTTTCTGATTTTGGCTGCACGGTATGTCACGACGGGCAAGGGCGCGGGCTGGAAACGTTTGACGCACACGGCGAAGACCATTACTGGCCCTCGCCGATGCTGGGATACGTCACGCAAAACTGGCGAGGCGATTTCAAACCGAAATTGAAAGACAAAGCCTTGATGCAGGCCAATTGCGCGCAGTGCCACACCGAAGAAGGATTCAAAAGCACGCCGCTGGTTGCCAAAGGCCGCCAACTCTTTTTCGAGAAAAACTGTTATGGCTGCCACAAGATCGAAGGCTTGTCGGTAGGGACGCTCGGTCCTGATTTGGGCGAGGTCGGCAAGAAATTCAAGCTCGATTACCTGTGGGAATCCATTGTCGAACCGCGCGCCAACAGCGCCACTTCGTTTATGCCGAAGTTCGGGTTGAATGACGAAGAAACCAAAGCTCTGGTCGTGTTCCTGAAAAGCCGTCGAGGAATCAACTTTTCGGAAACCTCACTGGATCGTTACCGCGCCAGCCTGAACAAGGAAAAGCAAGAGGCGCCAATTGGGACGGCGGCGGAAACGGCTCCGAAAGTTGATGCGGCGGCGGGCGGTTCGTTGATCGCTTTGGGGGAAAGATTGGTTAACGACCGCTCCTGTCTGGCTTGCCACAAACTCGGCAACCGTGACGGCGGAATTGCGCCTGACCTTTCGTTTGAAGGTCTGCTGAAAGACGACAAATGGACGATGGATCATTTCCGCGACCCGCGTTCGCGCATTTCCGATTCGATCATGCCTACGTTCAATTTTCCTGAAACCGAGTATCAGGCGATGACGGCGTACCTGATGAATTTGAAAACGCCGCCCTCGTTGGTTGATCCGTCAGGAATGTATTCGACGCTTTGCGCTCGCTGTCACGGCGATTTGGGCGACGGCAAAGGAATGATTGCGGTCTATCTTGACCCGTATCCGCGCGACCTGACTAAAGCGGGTTTCATGAGCAGCAAATCCGATGAACGATTGATGAATTCGATCAAAAACGGAGTCGCTGGAACTTCGATGCCAGCCTGGGGGCGAGTGTTGAACGACGATCAGATTCGTGGGGTGCTGGATCACATCCGCAAAAATTACGTCAAAGAACCTGTGCGGCAGATCAAAGCGCGGCAAGTTCCCGACACGAATCCTGTGGCATCGGATGGGGCTTCGGTCAAACGCGGCGAGCAAATCTTCCTGCAACGTTGCACCGGCTGTCACGGCAAAAAAGCCGACGGCAAAGGGCCGAATTCGATTGATATGTTGCCGCGCCCACGCAATTTGCGAAACGCCGATTTCGTCAATTCGACCAACGACCGCCGGATGTTTGAATCCATTTTGTACGGCGTGCAGGGAACTGCGATGCCGCCCTGGCTGGATTACGGTCTGACGCAAAAAGATGTCGGCGACCTGGTCAATTACCTGAGAAATCAGTCGGTACGGGACGGGAAGCGATAGCGACTCGGTTTCTTCTGAATGACGTATTTCGTAAACACCCGGTCGCTACCGCTTCCGGTTCCGTACCGAGTTCTAGGGTATCAAGCTTGGAATCCCGCCAGGCTTTTGAGTTGGCCATCAGGCGGAGGTGGCGGCTCATCAATGGCGGGATTCCAAATCCAACTCCAAAAATGGAGGCATCATGCAAAACGAGATCACCAAAAGCGCGGGCGAGATTCCGATTTCGGAAGCCGTGCGCTACAACGAATCACTTCATCAGGACACAACGGCCAAGCTGTTTCTGGTCAGTTCAATCACTTATTTCTTCATCGTCGGCATCGTCGCCCTGATGATCGCCGCCAAGTTCGTCTGGCCGGAATTGCTCGGCACGGTTCAGTATCTGACTTACGGACGGCTGCGCCCGCTGCACGTCAACGGCATGCTGTTTGGTTGGTTGCTGGCTGCGGACATGGGGTTGATGTATTACGTCGTGCCGCGTTTGTGCGGCGTGAAGTTGTGGAGCGAAAAGCTGGGCATTGCGACGGCGGCGCTGTGGAACTTCATTATTCTCGGCGCTGTGGTTTCGACCGTCATGGGGTGGAATCAAGGCTGGGAATACGCTGAATTGCCGATGTTCCTGGACGTGTTGGTGGTTGTCGCCTGGATTATGTTCGGCGCGAACATTTTCATGACCGTCGCCATTCGCAAATACACACAGATGTACGTGACGATCTGGTATTGCCTGGGAACGATTTTGTGGACGGCGTTTGTCTACCTTACTGGCAACTTCGCGGCTTTGTTCACCACCGGAGTCAATCAGGCCAACCTGAACTGGATGTATGTTCACAACGCTGTCGGATTGATCTTCACGCCGGTCGGTTTGGCCATTGCGTATTACTTCATTCCGAAAACTTCCAACAGCCCGTTGCACAGTCACAAACTTTCGATGATCGGGTTTTGGTCGCTGGCTTTCGTCTACGTTTGGACTGGGGCGCACCACATGCTTCACGGTCCGATTTCGCAATGGCTGCAAACCATTGCCATCGTCTTTTCGGTGATGTTGCTGGTTCCGGTGTGGGCGGTTGTTTACAACTTCTTCGCCACGATGCGAGGCCAATGGGATCAGATGCGCGACAACGTGCCGCTGAAGTTTTTGATGACCGGCGTCATCTTTTACCTGCTGACATGTTTCCAGGGGCCTATGCACAGTCTGCGTTCGGTCAATGCGATTGTTTCAAAGACGGACTGGATTCCGGGCCACGCTCACATGGCTGTGTTGGGAGCCTTTTCCTTCTTCGCCATCGCGGGCTGTTATTACGTCGTGCCGAAAATCTTTCGTCGCAATTTGTTTTCGGAGTCGCTGGCTAACTGGAGTTTCTGGTTGTTTTTGATCGGCGGCGTAGGCTTTTTCGTCACGTTGTGGTTGGGTGGATTTTGGCAAGGCTGGCAATGGAACAACCCTGCGATTCCATTTATTGACACCGTGATTGCGCTGAAACCGGTTTGGATCGTCCGCTTCTTCTCCGGCATTTTCATGTTCGGCGGCATCGTGGCGTTCGCTTACAACATTTTGGCGACAATGCTTGGTTCCTCTGGAAACGAATCAAGCAAGATGGTCTCGGCGACTGCCTGAGCCAAAGAGGTAGAACAATTTTTCAAATTGTTCTACCGGCCAATGGAGCTTGGGGCAATTGGGAAAATTGTCCCGCCTCTTATCAGGAGAAAATCATGTTACGCAAAGCTGATTACAGCGCGCCGATTTTTGTGGCCGCCGCTCTGTTTATGTTTTTTGTCGGCGGATTACTGACGACAGTGGTTCCGCCAATAGTGGATAAAAGCTGGGCGCGTCCGTTCGACAACAGCGACCCGGCAAAAGGCGTGACCGGCAAATTGCAACCTTACACCGAGCAACAACTGAAAGGCCGCAATGTTTATGTCCGCGAAGGTTGCTGGTATTGCCACACGCAACAAACTCGCACGTTGTTGGCCGACACCAAACGCTCTGGCTGGCGCGGAGTTGACGCTCCGGTTTCGACGCCGGATGAATTCGTTTACGACTCGCCGCACCTGTTCGGAACCAAGCGCACCGGCCCTGACTTGTCGCGCGTTGGCGGAAAGTACGATGAACAATGGCATCGCGCTCATTTCCGCAACCCGCGCGATTTGGTTCCGGGTTCGATCATGCCGCCGTATCCCTGGATTGCCGACAACGAAGAAGAATTCCAGGCGGTGGTGGCTTACCTGCAAACGCTTGGTCGAGCCAAAAATTGGCGACCCGATAACGATTACGAACGATAGGAGGCTGCTGTGCGAGATTACAGTTATCCGAGTGTTTATTTCGCTTATTTCTATTTTGTCTTGCTGTTGGTTGGTGCAATCTTTTTCTTCTTACGTTCGGTCAAGCACGGGTACTGGGGCAAAGATAGCGAAGAAGCCAAATATCGAATGCTGAAAGACGACGACGAAGACTCTTACGAAGATTTGAGGAGACCGTTATGAGCGACAAAAAACAAGACGAACTCAAAGAATACGCCGAAGGCTGGATCACCGAACGCAAGGGAACCGAGGTTCCGATGTTTTTGAAGGTTGCCTACATCTTCATCATCGGCGGCTGCCTGACTTACTTGATCGTTTTTATGAACGGCGAAGTCAATCATTCCGAACGCGGAGTGTTGGTACAGGCTTTCAATGCTGCAACGGAATCTTCATCGGCGCTGATGTACTCGATTGCCGCCATCGGAGTCGTGTATTTCATCATCGTCATCGGTTTTGTATTTCGGAAATTCCACGAAGACTAACAAGCGTGTCAGTAGCCCGCGCGTGAGCAAGGGCTTTTCACTGATACCAAGCCCTTCCTTGCGGTTGGGCCACTGACACCGTTACCAACTATGCCGCCAATTCCGCAAGACAACTTGCAATTTGAACTCGCCGATCCGTCGTCCGCCGATTACTGGATGAGGATGGTCAAGTGTCAGGACGCTTGCCCCGTTCACACCAACGCCTGCGGATACGTGACGGCGATTGCCGAAGGGCGTTACCAGGAAGCCTACAAAATCGCTCGCGCAACGAACCCATTTGCTTCTATTTGCGGGCGAGTGTGTGGCGCGCCGTGCGAAGTCAATTGTCGCCGAGGCGATCTGGATTCGCCGATCACCATTCGCGCGTTGAAGCGATTCGTCAACGAACAGTTCGGGCCGGAAAGCGGCGACTTCACTCATTACCACGCTGGCGCGAACGAACGGATGCTGTCGCCCAACCGCGGTGATTACGAACGCATCGCCGTCATTGGCGCGGGCGTGTCAGGCTTGACGGTCGCGCACGACCTGACGCGGCTGGGATACAAAGTCACTGTCTTTGAAGCCAACTCCGATCCGGGCGGAATGTTGATGGTTGGAGTGCCGATTTACCGACTGCCGCGCGAATTGGTCAGAGCCGAAATCAACGCAATTCTTTCGATGGGCGTTGAGTTGAAATGCAACCAGAAGCTCGGACGCGATTTCACGATTCAAAGTCTGCGCGATGACGGTTACAAAGCGATTTTTCTCGGCGTCGGTTTGCCTAAAGGTCGCAAGCTGCCTTTGCCAGGAAGCGACACGCCGGGCGTGTTCGACGGCTTGGAGTTTCTGAAAGCTTTCAACGAAGGCAAACCGATGGAGCTTGGCAAAAAGATCGTCGTCATCGGCGGCGGCAACGTGGCCTTTGACGTGGCGCGCTCGGCGGTGCGTCCCAGAGCTGTTGAAATGGCCGACGCCAAATCCGATATGGAACGCACTGAGCGCATTGCTTACGACGTGGCGCGTTCGGCTTTGCGATTGAGCGGCGATAAGGAAGTTCATCTGGTTTGTCTGGAAGATCGCCACGAAATGCCCGCCGACGAAGTCGAAATTGAAGAAGGCGAAGAAGAAGGCGTTCGGCTGCATCCGGCTCGCGGCCCGCGCGAAATCCTGCACGAAGGCGGTTATGTCACCGGATTGCGAACGGTCAAATGCACGTCGGTCTTTGACGAAGCAGGGAAGTTCAACCCGAAGTTCGACGAATCCGTCGTTGAAGACATTGAAGCCGACACGATCATGTTTGCCATCGGCCAGACTTCCGATCTTTCATTTTTGAACGAAGCCGACGGCGTAGAAACTGAACGCGGGTTGATTAAGGTTGATCCTGAAACTTACCAAACCACTGCGCCTGACGTGTTCGCGTGCGGAGACATCGCGCACGGCCCGCGGTTGTTCATTCACGCCATCGCTTCGGCGCAGATTGCGGCGCGTTCGATGCACGATTATCTGCGCGGCACGCGAACCGATGTTGTCGTTCGCAAACGATGGCTGCCCGCCGATTACACAATGACGCAGGGTTGGGATCAATTGCAGCGGCACAACCCTCCGGCGCTGGAAGCCGAACAGCGCGCTGCGACTTTGAACATCGTCGAAATCAACTTCCCCGAAGCCGAAGCTCGGCAACAGGCCGCGCGATGTTTGCGCTGCAATATCAACACTGTGTTCGACACTTCCGTTTGCATCGCCTGCAACGGCTGCGTGGATGTTTGTCCCGAAAATCTGATCAAGTTGGTCGGATTGGACAAACTTCGCGGCGACGCTTTTTTGATGAAACTGGCTTCGGAATCGGCGGGGATTTCGGCAGAAGATTTGAGCGGATATAGCAATGAAGAGTTGCGCGAATTCGGCGCGATTATGTTGAAAGACGAATCCACCTGCATTCGCTGTGCGATGTGCGCTTCGCGCTGCCCGACTCAGGCGATCAAGATGCAGCGATTCGATTTTTACCGCGAATGCGTGACGATCAATGCACCTAATCCAAAATTGAAGTTCAACGGTAAACCGGCGTCCGGGCAGGTTTCCGCAGTTTAGGGAGCCTCCGCTGAGGAAATCTGCCCGGACAGCGGGGCCAAATTACTCAATGTCAGCAACGGAGTTATCAATTCTTTTCGGTCTTGGCTTGGTCAGCAGCCTGCACTGCGTACAAATGTGTGGACCTGTGGTTGTTTCATTCAGCCTATCCTCTGGCCGTCATACAGCAAGTCAGCAAGTCGCCGCACATCTGGCGTACAACGTAGGTCGAGTAATCACCTACGGCCTCCTGGGCGCAGTTGCAGGCCTGACCGGCCAGGTTTTTGATTTGGCCGGGCGACTGGCTGGCGTCGAAAACATAGTAGCCATTGTTGCCGGAGCGTTGATGATCGTCGCCGGATTGTTGATGTTGGATTTGCTTCCTCATCGTTGGTTGCAACGTTTTGATCCGCTCCGATACACCACAAAGCTGCTTCGTCCTCTTGGAAGTCGCCTTACTTCGCCAACCATTGGCAGCAAATTCGTACTTGGATTGATGCTGGGCTTTTTGCCCTGCGGATTGATTTACGCTGCGCTGTTGAAAGCGATGGCGGCGGGCACAGTGCTTGCTGGGTCAATGACAATGATGGCGTTTGGATTGGGAACTGTCGGCGCATTGTTTGCGCTAGGAGTGTTTTCATCGGCTTTCAGCGTGAAGTTGACGCGGTTGAATGCCAGCGGATGGGGAAGCCGATTGACCGCTGTCAGTGTCGCGCTGCTCGGGGCAGTCTTGGTCTGGCGAGGCGTCATGCCTTTGATGGTTACGACCGAAGCAGCGAATTGTCATCATTGAATTTCACTTTCCTCCGCGACCGGCAAAGAGCTGGCGATTTCGCCACAACGCTCTTGCCGGTTGGGAGAGTCTTTTTCAAACAATCAAGTGTTATGAGCGTCAGCAGCCCAAACTTTTCCGCCGAGGGGGGCGTGGCTGGACAAACCCCTTCGGTTATCAAACCGGTTCCGAAACCTGCCAATAAAACCGGCGGCAAACAGTTGCCTGTGTTGCCGCCGCAATCCACTTACCATCGTTATCGCCGAGCAATTCAACTCGCCTGCTTCCTGATTTTTGTCGTCTTGCCGTTTTTCAACGTCATGCGATTCGACATTCCTCGCCAGCGGTTTTACTTCGCCGGTTATGAATTGTGGATCAGCGAATTCGGCATCCTGTTTTTCTCGTTGTTGTTTTTGCTGTACGTGATTGCGGCGGCTTCGATGCTGTACGGCAGGATTTATTGCGGCTATTTCTGTCCGCAAATGATCTTCAGCGAAACCTCACTGGCGGTCGAAGAACGCATCAGGAAATTCATCAACAAACGCTTCATCAAACTTCCGGCAAAGCGGCGGCAATTGATGAGCGGCATTTTGTTTTACGCCGTGATGCTGGCCGCATCTGTGTTTCTGGCGTTTGTCTTCATTTCGTATTTTGTCGAACCGCGCGACTTGCTGGGACGACTGGCTACGCTGGACATTCGCACGGCGGGAGGGATTGCAGGAGCCGCGACGACGCTGATTGCTTTTTTGGATTTCGCGTTTCTGCGCCAACGATTCTGCACAACGGTTTGTCCTTACGGCTATCTGCAAGGGATGTTCAGCGACAAGGAAACCTTGTTGGTGCAGTACCGCGACGGTCAGGCCAAAGACAAGGTTTGCATAGAATGCAAAAAGTGCGTTCGCGTTTGCCACATGGGCATAGACATTCGGAACTCGCCTTACCAGATGGAATGTATTCACTGCGGTGAGTGCATTGACGCCTGCGAAGACGTGCTGAGCCGGTTGGGCAAACCCGGTTTGATTCATTACGCCTGGGGCGAAAAAGGCGAATTGCTGACCGACAAAAAGACGCCTCTGCTGAAACGGCTGGGACTACGCGATGCCAAACGTGTGATCGTTTCGCTGGTGTTGCTGTTTTACGCTTCGGGATTGTTTGTCGTGCTTTCAATGCGTGACAACGTGTTGGTGAAAATCGCGCCGATTCGCGCAGAGCTTTATCGGCTGGGCGACGATGGGCGCGTGTTCAACAAATTCCGAATGACCGTCGCCAATCGCCAAAGCAAAGACGCCGAACTAACACTCAAGCTGGAAAACCTGCCCGGCGCGCAGATCGAGTTGGAACAACCGTTGAAGCTGAAACCCGGCGAAGAGCGGCAGCTTCAATTTGAAATCGTCTCGTTGCCGCAAGCCTTGCCGCCGGGCGTCAACCATTTTGAAATTGTCAGCCGCGTCGAACCTAGCGGCGAAACCAGCACGACAAACATGACATTCATCACTCCGCCCAACGCTCCGACGGAAAGGAAACCGAAATGACAAAACGCATCGGCAAGTATCTGGCTCGCCAACAAGGAAAGATTTTGGTGTTTTTGCTTGGGCTGGTAGTCGTGATTTTCATCGGCATTTTGGTGTCGGCGTACATCATCGCCAAACGCGCCAACCCGATCATCCTGGATGAAACCGGCAAACCGATGAACGCTCAAACTACGAAAACATATTGATGGCTGAGGCAAATAAAAACTGCGATCTGTGCGGCCTGACGGTTGGCCGTCATCCGTTCGTGCGTTACTCCGATAGCGAGGAAAAATTCTTTTGCTGTCTGGGCTGCATGAATGTGTATGCCATCTTGCTGGAAAGCGGAGTCATTGCCGCGGGGCAGGACGTGCGCGAAACCGAAGTCTTCAAACGCAGTTTGGCTCTGGGCTTGATTGCGAATGGCGACCAAACCGCAAAGGAAAGCTTGCCGCCAATTCCAGCCGACGCGCCGATGCAAGAAGTCTTGCTACAAGTTTCAGGCATGTGGTGTTCGTCGTGCGCGTGGTTGATCGAACACACACTGTTGAAAGAACGTGGCGTCATTTCCGCTGAAGCCTTCTTTTCTTCCGATCTGGTCAAGGTCAAATATTGCCCGCAATTTTTGCCGCCCGACCGTATTTCCGAACGCATCAGCCAACTCGGTTATAACGCCAGCGAATACACTGGCGAACACGATTCCGCCAATGCAGAACGCCGCGATTTGCTGTTGCGATTGGGCATCAGCGGATTTTTGCAGATGAACGTTATGACGCTGAGCATGGCATTGTATGTCGGTTACTTTGAAAAAATCTCTGACAGTGTCAGCCGATACTTGCCGTTTGTGTTGATGCTGCTGACGGCTCCGGTCGTGTTTTATTCAGCGATGCCGATTTTGCGACTGGCTTGGCGCGGATTGGTCAACGGCATCGTGCGTATGGAAACCTTGCTGGGGTTGGGAATTCTGGCGGCGTATTTTTACAGCGCAGCGCAGGCGTTTTTGGGCGGAACGCATTTTTACTTCGACACCGCCGGAGCGATTGTTACTCTGGTTTTGGTTGGCAAATTGATCGAGCGAGGCGCTAAAGAGCGGACTTCGCATGCGGTTGCGTTGCTCTATCGAATGATGCCGAAGAAAGTCCGGTTGTTGGCGGCTGGGAGCGAAGAGAAGTTCATTTCGGTGGATGCGCTGAATGTCGGTGATGTTTTCGTCGTTAAAGCTGGGGAGCGAATTCCCGCCGATGGAACCTTGATCGAAGGCGTTTCGCACACAGACGAATCCTTGCTGACCGGCGAATCGGCTCCGGTCGAAAAACGGCCTGGCAGCCAGGTTGTTGCTGGAAGCCTGAACACAGGCAACGTGATTCAGGTTCGCGCGGAAAAAGTCGGCGATGATGCGACATTGACACAGATCATACGTTTGGTGGAACAGGCGCTGAGTAGCAAATCTTCGCTGGAGCGCACGGTGGATAAAGTTTCGCGTGTATTCGTTCCCAGCGTAATCGTCTTTGCCGCCTTGACGTTTTTGGTTTGCTGGCTGGGCGGATTTACGGCTTCGGACGAGGCATTGATGCGGGCGATTACTGTGTTGGTGATTGCTTGTCCGTGCGCGTTGGGAATGGCGACTCCGTTGGCGCTGACTGCTGCGATTGGTTCGGCTTCGCAGCGCGGAATTCTGGTCAGCGACAGTCGAGTGCTGGAAACTATTCGCCGGGTGGACACGGTTGTTTTTGATAAAACTGGCACGATTACCGAAGGCAACTTTGCGCTGTTGGAGTTTGAATTGCTTCCCCAACTGAGAGCAGAAACCATTGGCGCAGTGCAACGGTTTTCAGGTTCTTCAACGGTTCGGCTGCACTCGTTGCGCTTTACCGGAGAGAACAGACGTGATTTGAACGAAGAGGCATTGCAGTTGGTGGCATCGCTCGAACGATACTCAGAGCATCCGTTGGGAAGATCTGTTTTGACGTTTGCGGAAAAAGCCGGAGTGACAATGCTTGAAGCGCGAGATGTCGAGATCCGCCAAGGGCTTGGTTTGGTAGGAAATGTTGCCGGCCATTCGGTCTTTGTTGGCAACCGACGATTGATGGAAGAGCAGTGCGTTCCTGGCCGAATCGTTGAATTGCCGGAAACTCAGAAGCAGGCGACGCGAACAGTCGCTTATTTCGGATGGGATGGCCGGGTGCGCGGGGTGATGGAATTTGGTGATCGCATTCGTGAAGATGCCGCCGCCGTCATTCGTGATCTGAAAGAACGAAATGTCAGAACAATGATTGTTTCCGGCGATTCGTATGCGGCAACTTCGTGTGTGGCCGAAACGGTCGGAGCAGATGGTTTTATCGCTGAAGCATTGCCGAGCGACAAAACTTCAATCATTGCGGCTTTACAAAAACAGGGCAAGGTTTTGGCAATGATCGGCGATGGAATCAATGATGCTCCGGCACTGGCTCAAGCCAATTTGGGCATTGCAATTGGTTCGGGTACAGACATCGCCATGCGGGCTGCCGCCATAGTGTTGATGAGCAATGCAATTAGCAAACTTCCAGTGGTTTTTGATTTGGCCAATACCACTTGGCGCATTGTCAGGCAAAATCTCTTCTGGGCATTTTTCTACAACACCGTCGGAATCAGTCTGGCGGTGACAGGAATTTTGAATCCAATTATTGCCGCCGGAGCCATGTTGCTTTCCAGCCTTTCCGTGATCGGCAACTCCTTACGACTAAGCTCTAAAAAATGAAATCGCCGCAACAGGAAGAGTCCTGTTGCGGCGACCTTTGATCCGAATGTCGGATTGGTTTACGGATTGGTTTGCGGGCAAGACGTACAACGCATTGCCGACGGGAACGATGGCGCAGGAGTGTAGAAGAATCCTGGACCCGGCAAGAAGATCAGGTATGGATCATCCTTCGGATTACCATCGGCTTTGATTCCTTTGAAGAAGTCTCCGCCGTCTTCCACATAGAAGGTCATAACTCCAGGAGCCGCGTGAACTCGGAAAGTCGCCGCCGTTTTTCCGTTATCGCGGAAAAAGGTGATGATTTCTTCGTCACGCCCGGCGTCATGCACCCATTTCCAGGTTCCGGCTTCGGCAGGAACCGGGTCTTGATAGGTTTTGTAACCTTGCGAAACCCACGTGCCATCTTCGTTGATGAGCAACGACATGGTGAAATCTGTCATGTCGAATTTGTCCGGCGAATTGAAATGCACGACGCCTTTCGAATTGACCTGATAAGCAACATGCCAATGTCCAACCATGTTTTCCGGCAATGAATTTTCGCGCAGGCTGCGATTGCCAGCCGGTGCTGGATCGCGCCAGCATTCCTTGGTTTCCAGGTCGCAATGAACCGGGTTGTAAGGTTTGCCGTCGTCACCATAGCCGCTGAATTTGGCTCTGGCCGCCAGAGCATCCGCTGGCGGACGAGTGCGGATACGTTCGTTGCCATCAACACGTCCGTCGGTGTCTTCGCCGGGTAACGGGATGGTTTTATCCCAGTAATTGGCGAAATCCAGAACCCAGTAATAAGTTCCTTCATTGTATGCGCGACCAACGCCCACGACTTTCCACTCCGGTTGGAGCAGAATGTCTATGTTTTCAGTGTTTTGCGCCGTGGAGTTGAAGAAAGTTTCCAGGTCAACAATTCTGGTGGCAAGTGCCAGAGTGTCGAATTTCGTTTCCTCAAGTTTGGGGAAGCCGAACGCACGAGCACGCATGAACACTCCGAACCCGTTTGAATCGAATTTGCTGACTTCGCTTCTCGACGCAAGGTCTTTACCAAAAGAATCGGCGGCCATCGTCAGGCTAATCGAAGCGCGAACCGGGCCAACTCCTCTCGAAGCTCTAAACTTGTTCAAGAAGTAAAGAAATTCATCTTCCTGGTCATCCAACGGAATGGCCGTGCCGATTCCGCCAGCGGGCAGGTCAAACGGAATTCCCGGTTTCGGACGCAAACCTTCATACCGTCTGCGCGGATTCGGATCAGCTCCGTCCGGTGTTGTCGCCATCGCTGTGTTTGACGGCGCTGACAGGTTCGCACTGTGGCTATTTTGGTTGTACTTCATGTGGTAGTAGTAAGTTGTGCGCGGTTTCAAATCCGCATCAACATACCGATTAAGATTGGAGCCGATGGCTCCGACCATCACGAAGTTTTTCGGATCGTCCGACGATGCACGAAAGATGCGAATAGATGCGACATGCGAAAGGCTCGGAATCGCCCAGCGCAACTCAATTTCATTCGCTGAAATAGCCTTTGCTGACAAGGTCTGGATCACGTTGCCCGATGATGAATCTCCAGTTGTTATTTTGGGTTCATCGGTCGGGTTTTGTGAATTTGGCCCGCCACCTGAGCCGGCAACAAGTGTCGTCGCACGAGCTGCGTTCGACGGTGCTGACAGCATGGCTGGCTTTTTGTCCTGGGTCTGAATGCGATAAAGCCAGGTGCTTTTCGCTTTCAGGCCGGAGTCAATGTAGCTCAGGGCGTTTGGTGGTAAAGAGGTGAGAAATACAAAGTTGTCCGGAGTGACGTAATGCGCACGGTAAATACGAATTCCAGCATTTACTCCGGGGTTGTTAATGCGCCAGCTCAAACGGATTTGCGAATCTGAGATGGGCAAGGCTTCAAGTTCAATTGTTTGCGGCTTTTTGCCGCCAACCTGCGCTGATACGGGGGTATTTGAACCAAGAACGATCAAGCAGTTCAGCAACAAAGCAGCAACCAACACAGTAGAGAATTTCCGATTGATTTGTTTTTCGTGTCCAGAGGGATAAGTGTTACGAGGCACCATGATTCTTCTCCTTATACAGGAAAACACCACTGTCTTCCTGACTTACAAACCTTCGATTTATTGCTAGTTTCGTATCAGGCAGACAAATTGAACTTTAGGTGCAAAGATCAATCAGAACTGCCATATACGACGGCCATTGCTATTTCACAGGTGACTTTATATCAGCGACAAAATAGCTCTGACCTGGCTAACTGAAGCAAAGTTGGGAGGGAGTCAGGCGAAAACGCAAAGCTCGCGTAAGCTCACGCTTTTGCCTGCTGGAGCAACTTCAGATCACAAAAACTGTGAACGCCAGCTAGCAAGTCGGCAAGGTTAGTATGTTGAGTAGCTGTATTACTTTCAGATGTTTGTTTAAGAAGGGAACCGGAAGACAGGCGTCGAACAATGATTCGGGGCACCATGACTCAAGTCACCATCTTGTGCGAATTAGCTGTATTGTTTCGATCAACCTGATGAAAGCACTGAAAATTAAGTGCTCAACTTTAGGGATTCGGGGATGATGCCGTTGATCGTTTGCTAAGGTACAGCTAGTTTTGGGATGCACGAATCTAATACTATGCGCCAGACAAAACTGTCAAGCGTAAAATTAGAAAACAGCTACTCAATTAATTACCAGACTGACTTTGCTGCTGAATTTTTTCAACATTGACCGCGGATATTTGCGTACCGCGGGGTTGGGCAAGGCACGCAACCTCAATTTTATGTTGAGATTTTCACGCTGATTGAATTTGCGCGCCTTGCAGGATTGCGAACTTGGACAATTAGAACGGCGCATGTGGCGCGTTAAAGTATCCAATTCCAGGGTGAAGAATGAGTTGCGGATCGTCTGCTGGGTTATTGTCAGCAGCAAATCCTCTTAGAAAGCTTTGCATTGTCGCTCCGCCTTCGATGGCGAAGAAGGTTAAAACTCCTCGCGCGGCGTGAACGCGTATGGTTGCGGACGGTTTTCCAGAACGATGAAATGTGACGATTTCTTCATCGCGTGCAGCGTCGTGAACCGATGTCCAAGTGCCGCTTTCGGTCGGAGTCGGAACCTGATAAGCGCGATAGCCTTTGCTTGTCCAGGTTCCGTTGGCATTAATCCAGTATGTGATTGTAAATCCAGTAGCGTCCCAACCGCTGTAATCGTTGTAATGAACAACTCCGTTGGGCGAAATCGAATACTGAATATGCCAGGTTCCGGTCAGGTTATCCGGTAAAGAAGGTTGTAAGAGACTTGGGTTTCCCTGTGGCGGTTCGTCTTTCCAGCACCTGTCTCGCAATCCGCCAGGGGCGTCCATATCGCAATGCAATGCGCTGTACCATTCGCCGTCATCGCCGTAACTGGAAAAGCGATGCCCGGCAGTAATGGCCGCGCTTGGTGGGCGAGTGCGAATCCAGTCGTTGCCATCAATGCGTCCATCTTCATCTTCTCCGGGAACAGGAATGGTTTTGTCCCAGAAGCCCGCAAATTCAACTACCCAATACCAGCGGCCTGTGGCAGGGTTTAAGCTGCGACCGATTCCAGCTACTTTCCAGGCAGGCGTAAGCAGAACATTGTTGTCTTGAGGAGAAGCTTTCCACACATTTAACACTTGTTGTGCAGTCAGGTTTCCAGATGCGACGACTCCTTCAAAAGTGGTGGCTGGTTGGTAGCCAAATGCACGTGCTCGCGCCTCGACACTTCGCCCGACGCTGTCAACTTTGCTCACGATATTGCGAGCAGCTAAATCCCGACTCAAAAAATCGCTGGATTGTGTTAGTGCAATCGAAGGTCGAATTGGTCCTAAGTATCTGGTTCCACGATATTCGCTAATCAGCTTAACCAATTCTTTTTCCTCTGCGTCCAACGGGATCGGGCCGGTCGGAGTTATAGGGTTTGGAGTTGGTGATGGTGTCGGCAACGGAGTTGGCGTCGGAGTAGGAGACGGAGTCGGTGTTGGCACAGGCGTTGGTGTTGCCTGTGGAGTTGGAGTTGGAGTTGGAGTTGGAGTTGGCGATCCGCCGAAAGTCGTCGCTTTGGCCGTGTTAGACGGCGGGGACAGCAGCACTCCGCTGACAGGCCATTTGATTTGATACAGATACGTCGTATTTGTAGTTAATCCTGAATCAACAAACCGCCCAGGCAAGACACTGGTCGCCGTCAGAAAAGTGAAGTTTAGAGGATCAGCGGCGGTCGTTCTGTAAATTCTGACGCTGGTGATGCGCCGCGTGGTCGGTATTCTCCAAAACAATTCGATCTGTGTTGTAGAAACTGTACGAGCCGAAAGCACCTCATTGCCGGTCGGTGGTGTACCGGCAGGGTCAGGAGTCGGCGTCGGAAGCGGAGTCGGAAGCGGAGTCGGCGTTGCCACCGGAGTCGGTGTCGCTGTTGGAGTTGCAACAGGTGTTGGCGTTGGCATTGGGCCGCTGCCGGTTCCGGGCATTCTTACCGAAACAGTATTGGAAGGGCTGGATAATAAAACTCCGCCTGCTGCAACTGTTTTGATCTGATAGAAGTAGGTTCTGCCTGGAATAAGTCCTTGATCCGAATAATTTCGAACATTTGAAGCTAGCGATGCGGCCATTTCAAAGTTTTGCGGGTTATCCTCGCGTGCGCGATAAACTCTGACAGAAGAAATCGAACCTGGATTGGTAATGCCCCAGGACAGCCTCACCTGGGTTGGTGACGTTATTGACGCAGAAAGATTGATAGATTGAACGGCGTGCGCTGAAACGCCCGTAAACAAGGCAGCAAGGTTTCCAAACACGAGTGAAACGCTCAGCACTATTGTTAACAAATGTGATAACTCCGCCCCTAGCCATCTCGACACTCTGTTCGCTCTCAGACGGCCAGGGTAGGTTGAAGTTATGTTTGATGATAGCTGGTATTGAATCTTTGGCACCATTGTATTCCTTTAGCTTAAAGTAGTTGCAAGGTGAAACCATTAACTGCTAAAACAGGCGCACAAATACCTACTACAGAACTCATCAAACTCTGAAGATTGGGTAATTGTGTGAGTATTGCAGTATTTGGCCACACTTCGGCCAGGTTATTATGCTATCGGGGTATTAACATAATTCGTTAATTGCTGATTCTGCTTGGTTGTCCAAGCTGGGATGCTTTGACGGAAAGCACCTGACAAGAAAGCAGTTTGCTCGAAGAAGATCAGTATGATCTGGGGGCGGGATGTTGTTAGTTGAAGTAAGCTTTTTTGAAAATAGGCACACTGCTCCACGCCTGATTTGAAACAGGCATATCGCCTGGAATTGTTGCGTGCTCGCAGGTTGCTGAACAGGCGAGCGATTGTTTATCGCAAGCAAATCCAAGCCGGGTTTGGGTTGAAATCAGATCGTCGCAGCACTTTCGCCGAGCAGTGTGTGCAGGCTGGGGGAATAGAGCTAAAAAATATGAATCGTTTGAATGTAGGCGATGTGCCGATCTTTCTGTCGTTGCACTGTCTTTCTCGTTTCAGCACCTTTTCGGCTTAACACGATGAATGATAGCGGCGAAAAAATACCTTACGAATGAGTTTCAATGAACCGTCATCAAAGTTGGGTGATTATTCGAAGGGGCGTTACATCTGAAGAATTCAGATGCGACAGGATGCAAAGATTAGATACTATTCTAATAACTTTATGTCAAGCACAAAAAATTAGTTAGTTAGAAAAAGTGTTATTCGAGCTACACGGTTTTCAGTTTGAGGAGTGTTGATGGAATTTTTTACCGTGTAAAAACGGCGAAAGTGGTCAACTCAATACAGTAGGAAGCGTACAAAAGGGAGTTGTTGGTTTATGGGTTTATAAACGGAATGAGCCGGAGTCATACTCAATGTGAGATGGCTCCGGCTCATGGAATCGTAAAGTTCGAGTTCCGGTTATTGATAATGCTTGGCGTTTATTTCGATGTAGCTCTGCCATTGCTCCGGCACGTCTTCGTCGCGGAAGATGGCTTCCACGGGACAGGCAGGCTGGCAAGCCCCACAATCAATACATTCATCAGGATGGATATAAAGTTGGGTTGCTCCTTCAAAATCAGCTTCATCCTTGCGCGGGTGAATGCAATCCACCGGGCAGACATCAACGCAAGCCGTATCTTTCGTGCCGATGCACGGTTCGCAAATTACGTAAACTGCCATTATCGCTGTCTCCTTCCTCGAAAATCGGGTGAAAATAAAATTGTAGTGAGAAGTGCTCGGTCAGGTGCGACCGAGCCAGTATTGTACTGTATGACTTATTGATTGCAAGCCACTCAACTGCACTGCTGAAAAAGATGACCGGGCACGATCAGCGGCAAAGCTGCTAAACCGCGTTCCGGCCATCCAAAGTAATCAAGCAGATCGCAAATGGCGATTACTTGATGTTGATTCGCACAGTGTTGGACGTTTTGCCGTCAACTATCAGCTTAACGTCTACGTCGCCCTTGCCAATCAAATTGCGGCTCAGCCGAATGTTGGCTTGATCCAGGCCGACGAAATCGCCTTGAAGACCCAAATACAGCAATTCGGCATTTTCTCCGCCAACGCTGGCAGACGAAGCCGTCAGGGAGCTACGGAACCGCGCGCCGGTCAGGTAAGCGATCAAGAAAACCTGATCGGTGTCTGGCCCCAGGTCAATCGGCACTGCGACTGATCGGTTACTCGTCGCATCGAAGCGTGTCACCGGTTCAAAAATTTGCTGACCATTGGCGCGAATACGAAGTGCGACTGCCGCAGCGACTCCTTGCCCGTCGGCGTTTGCCGAAAACAGACCCGGAGCCACGCTGCCGATTTGAGCGACTCCGGTTGAAATTGTCCCGTCGCCGCTAACAATAGTCACTGTCGCCGCTCCATTGGACGTTCCCGAAGGAACCAGGAAGTTTATCTGAGTCGGGGCGACGAAAAACAGCGGAGCAAGTCGTTCCACGCCCAGTGCGTCACGAACTCGAACTGAGGTGTTGCCGAGCGTTGTCGGCAACGGAACGGTTGTTCCGACCTGAACGCTGGTCGCCAGATTTGAGCCGAACGCCGCAGCGATCATATCGCTGGTCAATGTTTCGCCTTGGAAGCTGGCGGCGGAAACGCTGGCCACAGTTTTCAGAGTTCCGGCGTTGATGATTTTTCGAACTCGTTGATTGTTCAAATCGGCAATGTACATATTGCCTGAGCGGTCGAATGCCACATCGTTCGGAAACGCCAATTGAGCGTTTCTGGGCGCAGAACCGTCGCCGCTGAATCCGCCGACACCAGTCCCGACGACGGTGGAGATGATTCCGGTCGTGGCGGTGACTTTGCGAATGACGTGATTGAACAGATCAGCGATGTACAAATTGCCGTCGGCGTCCGTCGTGATGAACGATTGCGGATCAATTTCGGCGCTTGTGGCTGGGCCGCCGTCGCCACGGTATCCGAAATTGCCAGTTCCGACGTAGTTGGAAATCGTGCCGTTTGTGGCGACACGACGAACTCTGCCGTCAAAGGCATCCAGAATGTAAATCACCCCGCTGCGATCCACCGTCACGCCGTAAGGCAGCAGGAATTGCGCTTTCGTTGCTTCGCCGCCATCGCCGCCGGTTCCGACGCGACCGTCGCCCGCGATGGTCGTGATCACTCCGGTGCTTACAGTGACTTTGCGAACGCGGCGATTGGACGCATCTGCGATGAACAGATTGCCCGCCGAATCAACGGCCACCTGGAACGGCAGATTCAGCAACGCTTGAGTTGCCGGGCCGCCATCGCCGCTGAAACCATCCGTGCCGGTTCCGGCAACGGTTGTAATCACGCCCGAAGGCGCGACTTTGCGAATTCGATGGTTGCCGGTGTCGGAGATATAAACGTTCCCGGTTGAATCCACCGCCACGCTTTGAGGTTGATTGAATGTGGCATCGGCTGCCTGACCACCATCGCCGCTGGAACCGAGCATTCCATTTCCAGCGAAAGGCAAAATCACTCCGGCGGGTGTGATTTTGCGAACACGGTTATTGGCTGAATCGGCGACGTACAAGTTGCCATCTGCATCTGCGGCGATTCCCGTTGGGAAAAACAATCGTGCGCCGACGGCGGCGGCTCCGTCGCCTGTGTTGCCCGCCAAGCCGTTTCCGGCGAACGTGCTAATGATTTGTTGTGGGGTAAACGTCACTGTCAGGCGTGTGCTGGTGGAATTGCCGCGCACGTCCAACGCCGTCAACGTCAAATTGTTCACGCCGTTTTGCAGTGGAATTCCGGTTGCCGTCCAGGCAGTCGTGCCGCCAGCCGTGCCGCTGCCGCCACGGTCATTGCTCCAGCGAACCAGATACACGCCAACGTTGTCGGTGGCGGTTCCGCTGACCGTCAGCGGAGAAGCATCCGTCGTAAACGTTGCCGTAGTGGTTGGCGCAGTTACGGCGATTGTCGGCGCTGCGTTATCCGAAGCCGACGCAAAAATGATTCGTCGAACGCGGAAGTTTTCGCGGTCGCCGATGTACACGTTGCCAACAGCATCCACCGCAATCGAATTCGGCGTCGCCAGCCGCGAAGCCAAAGCCGCCAAACCGTCGCCATTGAAGCCGGACAATCCGACTCCGGCAATGGTTGTGATGACATTGGTTCCGGCAGCGACTTTGCGAACGCGACTGTTGCCTCGATCGGCGAAATACAAATTGCCGGTCGAATCGAAGACAACGCCAGCCGGAATGCTGACGCGGGCGTCAGTCGCCGGGCCGCCATCGCCAGCGAACCCTTGAGTGCCGCTTCCGGCGATGGTGCTGATTTTGCCGTCGGCGGAATTGATTCGGCGAATGCGATGATTGTTACTGTCGGCGATTACCAGATTGCCGTTGTTG
Organism: Acidobacteriota bacterium; assembly: GCA_033763255.1. GTDB lineage: Bacteria > Acidobacteriota > Blastocatellia > RBC074 > RBC074 > RBC074. Next base: position 197,052 of record JANRKX010000091.1, read on the forward strand.
TCCAGCGTGACGTTGATCGGAGCATTGACGGTCGCTTCGGTGGCAAGTTTGTCGTCGCCGTTGAAGCTGGCCGAACCGGTTCCGGCAACAGTTGAAATCACGCCTGTGGCCGCAGTGATTTTGCGAATTCGATGATTGCTGAAATCGGCGAAGAAGACGTTACCGTCTTTGTCCACCGTTAATCCGTACGGGAAATTTATCGCCGCAGCGGTTGCCGGGCCGTTGTCGCCGCTGAATCCGGGCTGGCCTGTTCCGGCGATGGTGCTGATTTTTCCGTCGGCAGCCGTGATTTTGCGAATGCGATTGTTATTCACATCCGAAATGTACACATTGCCAGAACCGTCCACAGCGACTCCGGCGGGTTGATTCAACCGAGCGGCGGTCGCCAGTTCGCCGTCACCGGAAAAACCTGCTGAGCCAGCAATTCCGGCAACTGTAGAAATCACTCCGTTCGGCGCGATTTTGCGAACAGTGTTGTTGTTCGTGTCGGTGAAAAACAGGTTGCCCGCTCCATCCAAAGCAATTTGCCAGGGGCGAGAAATCGCTGCTGCCGCAGCCTGACCGCCGTCAGGAGTCGCTCCGAAGCTGCCAGTTCCAGCAACTGTGACCAATACTGCATCAGGTGTGGAGTTGATGGCGAAAGTCGCTCGCCCGATGTTGCTGGCTGCGTCGCGCGCGGTGATCGTGAAAACGTTGCTGCCCGGTGACAATGGAATTCCGGTCGCAGTCCATTGACCGGTTGATGGCGTGTACACAGCGGTTCCGGCTGCGCCACGATCCGATTGCCAGATCACGGATGTCACAGCGTTGTTGTCTGTGGCTTTTCCAGCCAGGTTAATCAGTCCGCTGATGTTTGGAGTTCCGGGCGAAACCGAAGGCTCGGTGACTTCGACCACAGGCGCATCGGAATCGGTGCGTCCGGGTTGGACTACTGCAAAGGTTTTTCCAGCGATGGTTGCCGTGCCTGAGCGTGAAGCAAACGTGTTGTTGGCATCGGCCTGGAAACTCACCGTGCCATCGGCGCTTCCACTGCCCGTAACTTTCAGCCAGGAAGCGTTCGAGGTCGCAGTCCAATTGCAACCGCCCGGCGACGCTGCAACGGCAACAGTTCCGGTTGTTGCATCTGAATTTATTTCGCGCGTGGCTGGCGACAGCGAATAACTGCATCCGCTGTTGTTGACCATAGTTCGCCAGGCTCCGCGCCCGTGGGTGAAGGCATACAACGAAGTGATTCCGCCGCCGACATGCATTTGCAGATGTTCGGTGATGACGTTGGCAAAACCTGTCGTTTCGATCGCCCAATTGTTGCCGCCATCGTTGCTGACGAACACGCCCAGATCGGTTCCGACATACAACCGCGCGGTGTTCGACGGATCAATGGCTATGCTGTGAACCGGAATGTCCGGGATTCGGTTTGTACCTGCTCCCAAACTGCCATCGGCTATGGTCCAGTTCTGGCCACCGTCAATGCTTCTGTAAACGTGAGCGCCGCCGAAGGTCGAATAAGTCGCATAAGCGATGTCCTTGTTGTTCGGATCGAACGCCACAGAAGAAACCCAGCCGTTGCGTGGTTGAGAAAACGGCCAATTCGTCACGCTGGTCGAAGTTAATGCCATGTCGGTTCGTAGCACCAAACCGTCACCCATTCCGACCAGAACGCGATTGGAATCTGTTGGCGCAACGGCGATGGCGCTGACTGATTCAGAACCGGCAGTCAATCCGCTGGCGCGCGCCCAAATCGCTGCGCTGCTGGTCGTTCGCCATAGATAAAAACCGCCCGTCCAGATGCGTTGCGAATCGCTGGGATCCATCACCATCGGAGCGACGAAATACTCGCCGCCGTCGTTGATGCCAAATGTGGCGTCGCCAAAACTGTTTCCACCATCTGTGCTCTTGCGAAAATTGATGCCGGGGAATGTGCCGAACAAAATGTTGGCATTGATTTGGTCAATGGCTGCGTGTCCGCCGTCTCCGCCGTTGACCAGTTTCCAGCCGTTGATGCCCGCCGCATCGGTTCCCAAAACCGTTCCATTGTCCTGAGTTCCGCCGGCGTAAGTTTTGCCGTCGGCTGAAACTGCTCCGCTGTAAAACTGCGTTACGCCGTAATTGTTATTGATCGGCGTCCATTTGACCGCAATGGAGTTTGGATTGCAGGCGCTGGCAGGAGTCGTCGCCGTGCCTGCGCGAGCATTGTCGCTGCGGTACAAACCGCCGTCGTTGGCGACGAAAATCGTTTGATTGGCTGCTCCGTCGTATTTCGGATGGAAAACGATGACGTGTTGGTCGGGATGCACCGGCCCCAGATCGAAGTTGGAGTTGGCATAAGCCTGTCCGGCGATTCCCCAGTTGACGCCGCCGTCATCGGATCGCGCCAGTTCTATACCGCCCACCCAGACGCGGTTTGGATCAATCGGGTCAACCGCGATTGCCAGATCGAACCAGGCTTGGGCGAAGATCGAATCTTCCAGATCGTAACCGCAATCGGTGGCGATTGATGTGACAGACGCCGCCAGAATCGAACGATTGATCTTGTTGGTGTCGGTGTTGCGAACCTGAGCAGTCCAATTGTCACCACCGTTGGTCGAACGAAACACCGCGTACAGCGAAAACTGATTTTCAGTTCGCTGAATGCTGGAAGACAGAGCGTAAACTGTGTCCTGATTTGATGGCGCAATTGCCAGCGCGGTTCGGCCAACGCCGGTTTCTCTGAGGGCGACATCCCAGGGCGCGTTTCCGCTCGCGTCTGAGTTTCGGTAAACCAGTGCCTGTTCAAAATTGCCGCACGAAGCGAAAACTACGTCGGTGGTTTTGTCGGTTCGGATTGCCAGATCAAGACAGCCGGAATTCACCGTTCTGCCTTGCGAACCAATCGGATCGAGCGACTTCGTCCAGGTTGCGCCGCCGTCCAGCGAACGCATCACTCCGCTTTGAGTCGCCGCGTAAATTCGCATCTTGTCGTTGCTACTGACGACGATGTCGTTGACGAAGTAAAAATCAAAAGTGTTGGTTCCGGGCACACGAGTCCAACTCATTCCGCCGTTGGTGGTTTTGAAAATTCCCGCGCCGCGAAAATCGCCGCTGCTCAAATCGCCATCGTATTCAAAACCGTAAACGCCTTCGCCTGTGCCGACGTAAATCGTGTCCGGGCTGCCCGGTTCCATGACCATCGAACTGACCGTGATGTTGCCGATCAAATCCGAAATCGGAGTCCAGTTCTGTCCGGCGTTGGTTGATTTCCAAACTCCGCCTGTGACGCCCGCGGCATACATGATGTTTGGGTCTTGCGGGTTAATCAGAAAAGCTCTGGTGCGTCCGCCGATGTTTCCCGGCCCCAGCGGAGTCCACGCTGCCGCGTTGGTTCCGGCTTCCAAATTGGTTCGCATTGCAGATGATTCTTCCGCTGTCAAAAAACGATCAAGCGTTGTCGAAAACTGCGGCAGCGAACGCATCTGTTCCTGAGCTTCAAAGTATTTTTCGATGGAGAGGATTTTTTCGCCTTTCGGCACGCGCTTTTGCCAGAAATAGCTTTGAGCTTCGCGGGGTTTGTCAAAACCTTCGTCTTCATGTTTGTCCAACAAGCGGAAGGTTGGCCAGACAGTGTTGTTATCGAACAACGATAATTCTTTCGGCAAACCGGTCAGCAGGGAACTGGCTTCGGTTTGAGTCCAGGGAATCGTCGGAGAAATCTGACGTTTGGGATGGCGTTCCGGTGAACGGAACCGGCTTCCTTGTTTCGAGCGCACGGCTTCCACGCGCTCTTTGAATTTGGTTTTACTGGTGGATTTGTTCTGGCCGGAAGCGGAAAACAATGGCAACACAACACTGGCCGTCAATGCGACGACAACCACCGCCAGAAACAAAGACAAATTTACCGTCAGTTTTTTTCGATTAGCCGAGTTTGGCATGTTGGTTCCTCTCCTTAAGGGGTCTGTTAGAGAATTGATACCTTTTGTGCAGCCCTCGCCCTTCACGGTTGAGAGTGCAAAGTATCAGGATTTCAAGCTGTCAGGTTTGCGTCGTTTTTAGTGATTGAATGATCAGGTTTGAGGGGCTGTGCGTTCGACTTCGATTACGCCCTGAACTTTTCGTAGCGCGCTGCGGACACGTTCGAGATGGTTCAAGTCCAGAACCTCCACCGTCATTTCGATGAATCGGGTTCCGTCGCCGTTTTCCCGATTGTCGGTTCGGGCATCGCGGATGTTGGTTTTGATGTCAGCGACTGCGTTTGTCAGGGCAGCCAGTTGCCCTGTGCGGTCTTCGGTTCTGACAGTCAGCGTTACGGCATAAGGTTCGTTGCCGCCCGCGCCGACCCAGGTCACTTCTATGATTCGTTCCTTGTTAATCATCAACCCGGCGGCGTTTTTGCAACGGCGCGCATGAACTCCCACGCCTTTGCCGCGCGTGATGTAGCCCAGAATTTCTTCGCCGCGAATCGGGTTACAGCAGGGAGCGCGATAAACCAGAATGTTGTCTACGCCTTTGATGGCGATGCGGTCATCTCCAAGTTTCAACGCCCGTTTGACGACTTGCGTCATCTGCTGCAATCGTGTCGTTTCGGCCTTGTCGAGTTCTTCCAGCTTGTCCGGCGGAATCAATCGCGTCAGGGGAGTTTTCGCCAGCAATTTTCCGTAGCCAATCGCCGCGAACATGTCTTCGAGTTTGGGGTAGCCGTTCTCAGTTCGATATTTTTCCAGCGCAGAATCTTCCAGCGCCTTTTTCGGTTTCAATTTCAAACGCAGAGCTTCCTTATCGAACATCTTGCGTCCGACTTCGATGGCTTCTTCGCGCTGGCGCTGGGCAACGTGATGTTTGATCTTGTTGCGCGCGCGCGTGGTGACGACGAACTTCAGCCAGTCCCGATTCGGTTTCTGGTTTGGACTGGTCATGATGTCAATCGTGTCGCCGTTCTGGATTTGATATTGCAAGGGAACGATTCGACCATTGACCTTGGCTCCGGTGCATTGGTCGCCGACTTTGGTGTGAATGGCGTAAGCGAAATCCACCGGCGTAGATTTTTTCGGCAGTTCGATCACCTTGCCTTTCGGCGTCAAGGCGTAAACTTCATTTGCGTGAATCGGCAGTTCTTCTTTGATGATGTCTGCGAATTCTCTGGCATCTACGTCCTGCTGCGATTCCACCAGCTTCCGCAACCATTTCATCATTTCGTCTTCGCTGGTGTCTTTGCCTTTGCCTTCCTTGTATTTCCAGTGAGCGGCAATGCCTTCTTCGGCGATGCGGTGCATTTCTTCTGTTCGAATTTGCACTTCAAAATGCTGACCTTCGTCGCCGATGACTGAGGTGTGCAGCGATTGATAACCGTTGGCGCGCGGGTTGGCGATGAAATCCTTGATGCGATCTTTGAACGGACGCCAGTATTGGTGCATCACTCCCAGCGCAAAGTAACAGTATTTGGGTTCGGGGACGATGATTCGTATGGCGGCCAGGTCATACACTTTGTCGAGCGGAATTCGCTGGCGCTGGAGTTTCAGATAGATGCTGTAAAGCCTTTTGATGCGGCCATCAACCCGCACGAATGGAACGTTGTTTTCATTGAGTAGCTGGGTAATGCGGGATTTGACTTCTTCCAGAAAAGCTTCGGTTGAAGCGCGCTGTTGTTCGACCTGCTCTTTGAGTTGTTTGTAACCGTCGGGATCAATGGATTGAAACGCCAAATCTTCCAGTTCCGCACGAATCTTGCTCATCCCAAGCCGATGAGCAATAGGCGCAAAAACATCCAACGTTTCCTGAGCGATGCGTTTGCGCTTTTCCGGTTTCAGATAGTGCAGAGTCTGCATGTTGTGCAGCCGGTCGGCGAGTTTGACCAAAACGACGCGCACATCGTCCACCATCGCCAGCATCATTTTACGAAGACTTTCGGCTTGGGCGTCTTCCTTTGAAGCGTTGCCCAGATTGCTGATTTTGGTGACGCCATCCACCAGATGCGCCACAGTTGGACCGAATTTGTCCGAAATGTCTTTCGACGTGGCCAGCGTGTCTTCGACTACGTCGTGCAGCAACCCGGTGCAGACGGTTTCAACGTCCAACCTCATATCGGCCAGCAGACTGGCGACCGAAAGCGGATGACTGAGATACGGTTCGCCCGAAGCGCGCACCTGTTCCTTGTGCATCATTGCTGAATACAGATACGCCCGGCGAAGCAGGTCCATATCGGCGTCGGAATGGTGACGGCCAACTTTTTTTTCGATTTCTTCGAAACGGATCATCGCGGAGGATTATAGATGAAGACGGTTGAGTGTTGGCAGCAGTCAGGCTGTCTGAAGGCTGAAAGCTGGCAAAGGCGGCAGTTCTGGCAGAACTGCCGCTTTTTTTGAATTACTGAAACTTTTTATTGCCAGCGGCGGGTTGCTGGCTTTTGGGATCACGCGCGTAATAACCCTGACGTGTGCGAGCGAACAATTTGCGAGTTCCTTTCTGGTTGATGTTTACTTTGACCGTTCGGAACGTGCCGTCTTTAGTGCTGTTCGACGGCGCATAACTGACGATATATTGCGTTCGCAAATCTTTGGCGATCTGATCGGCGATGGCGGGCATTTCGCTGATTTCTTTTGGGAAGAAAACCCGCCCGCCGGAATCTTCGGCCAGTCGAGACAGCAAGTCGCGCGCTTTTTTGGCGTCGGACTTTCTGAACAGCCCACCGCCTTCGGCATCTTCATCCACAAAGCCGACCAGATAAAGCTGAACTTCGTTTTCTTTGATGGCTTCGATGACTTCTTTCTCTTTGACTGCGCTGTTCTTTTCCAAACCGTCGGAGATGATAATCAAGGCTTTGCGCCGCTGCTTGGCTTTTTGCTGAGTGTAATCCGAAGTCGCCACGATGGCGTCAAGCAGTGAAGTTCCGCCGCTGCTATACAGTTCGTTGAGCGCGTCTTCCAAATCGCGGCGGTCGCCGGTGAAATCCTGAATCAATTCCGGTTCGGCTTTGAACGAGGCAACAAAAGCTTCGTCCAGCTCGCGCATCTGTTTGACTAGTTGCAGTCCTGATTCCACCACCTGCGGCAGACGCGCGCGCATGCTACCCGACGTGTCAATCACCATCCCGAAACTGACCGGGACTTCTTCGCGGCGAACGCTGAGGATTTCCTGTTTCACTTTATCTTCAAAGACAGTGAAATCATCTTTTTGCAGGTCGAACACCGGCTGGTTATTTTGGTCATTGACGGTTACGTCCAACAATACTTCTTCCGTGTCCACGCTGTCGGTTATAACTCGGTCAACAGCTTGTTGATCTGCTTGCGAACCTTGCCGTTGAGCGCCCTTTCGATCTTTCTGATTTTTCGGCGTCGGCGTCGGTTTCGGTTGCGGAGGCTGCGGCGGGTCTTGCGCGTTGGTTTGATGAATGACGTACAGGCTGATGGTTGCAGCCAGTAAAGCTGCCATCAGCATGCGAAACGATTGGCGAAACGATTGGCCCAGCGATTGACGAAGTGACATAAATTTCTTTCTCTGTGAAATCAGTGGCCGGTCAAACCGGCGGTTGTCATTGTGCAAGGTGCGACGATTATACATCCCGAACCGCAACGGCTTAAACGCGAAAATTGCCGAACAGAGAACGACGCGAAGAATTTCGTTTGCGGCTTTTCGCCGGACAGCGGATTGGGTAAAGTCTGTGGGACAGTTTCCAAAATTGTCTCATCTTGTTTAGGCGGGACAATTTGGAAAATTGTCCCGCACTGTTCAACCGCAAACTTGCTCAATATGAAAATCGCAACCTGGAATATCAACTCGATCAATGTCCGACTGCCGCTGGTGTTGGATTGGCTGAAAGCCAATCGGCCTGATGTGCTCTGCCTGCAGGAAATCAAATGTAAGGAAGAAAAATTTCCGGCAGACCCGTTTCGTGAGCTTGGCTACAACCTGGAAATTTTCGGCCAGCAAACTTACAACGGAGTCGCCACGCTTTCGCTGGCGGAGACCGCAGATGTGCAAAAAGGCTTTCCCGGCGATGGAGAAGACGCGCAACGCCGATTGCTGGCCACAACAATCAACGGCGTCAAAATCATCAACGTTTACATCCCGAATGGTTCCGAAGTCGGTTCGGAAAAATACGCCTACAAGCTGGACTGGCTGGTAAAGCTGCGGAAGTTTTTTGATGATTACTGCAATCCGAAAGACTTGCTGCTGATTTGCGGCGATTTCAATATCGCGCCCGAAGACCGCGACATTCACGATCCGAAAGCCTGGGCTGGTCAGATTCTGTGCAGCGATGCCGAACGCGCCGCGCTGCAAAAACTGGAAGACTGGGGCTTGGTGGATGTTTTCCGCCAGCATCACGAAGACGAAGGCGTGTTCACCTGGTGGGATTATCGCGGCGGAGGTTTTCCCAGAAATCACGGTTTGCGAATTGACCACATTTGGACGACCGGCAAACTGGCGGAGTTATGTTCGGCGGTTTGGATTGACAAAGCTCCGCGCGCGCTGGAACGGCCATCGGACCACACTCCGGTTGTGGCCGAATTCGATTTGGAATAACGAAGCATGAACAACTTTCAAACTCATATCCCTCAAGCAAATTCACGCCGAGATTTTCTGTTCCAGGCTGGCAATGGATTTGGCGCTTTGGCGCTGTCCTACTTGATGCAGCGAGATGCGCTAGCCAGCGACAAGAGCCTGCCGAAAAAACTGGTCAACCCGCTGGCTCCGAAAGCTCCGCATTTTGCGCCCAAAGCCAAAGCCGTCATCTTTTTGTTTATGGTCGGCGGCCCCAGCCAGATGGAAACCTTCGACCCGAAACCTGTGCTGGATAAATTACACGGCCAGCAAATGCCTGCCAGTTTTGGCGAAGTCAAAAGCCAGTTCGTCAAAGCCGGAACTCCGTTGATGGGCAGCGCCTGGAAATTCAAAAAGTATGGTCAGTCTGGAATCGAAGTCTCTGATTTGCTGCCGCACACTGCCGGTTGCATTGACGACATTGCGGTCATTCGGTCGTGTTATACCGAAAGTTTTGTTCACGCTCCGGCGATGTACCAGATGCTGAATGGCCGCGTATTGGCTGGACATCCGAGTTTGGGTAGTTGGGTGACGTATGGTTTGGGCAGCGAAAGCGAAAACCTGCCTGCGTATTGCGTCATGACTCAACCCGAAGGTTTGCCAGAAGGCGGCGCTCCGATGTGGGGCGCAGGATTTTTACCGGCGATTCACCAGGGAACTGTGTTGCGAAACGGTTCGACGCCGATTTTGCATTTGCAGCCGCCGACGGAAATCAGCGGCGAACAGCAACGTCGCATGTTGAAATTCATGCGCGGAATGAACGAACTGTCGCTCGACGAAAAGGATTCAGAATTGGCCGCTCGGATTTCCTCTTACGAATTGGCCTATCGAATGCAGCAACACGCGCCCGAAGCCGTTGACCTGAGCAAGGAAAGCAAGGAAACGAAAAAACTGTATGGTTTGGATGACCCGCAAACCATTGAATTTGGCTCTCGCTGTTTGCTGGCTCGGCGACTGGTCGAACGCGGCGTGCGATTCGTCCAGTTGTATTCCGGCGGAGGGCCTGTCAGCGTGCAATGGGACGCTCACGACAACGTCAAAACCAATCACGAACAAATGTGTCGCTGGACGGACAAACCGGTTGCGGCTTTGTTGAAGGATTTGAAAGGGCGAGGCTTGCTGGATTCGACGCTGGTCATTTGGGGGACGGAATTCGGTCGCACGCCGGTTTCGGAAAATGGCAAAGGCCGCGATCACAACACGACGGCCTTTTCGATGTGGATGGCCGGGGGCGGCGTCAAAGGCGGGCAGGTGATCGGCCAAACTGACGAAATCGGATTCAAAACCGTCGGCGCTCGTTATCATCCGCGTGACATCCACGCCTCGATTCTGCATCTACTGGGCTTGGATCAGATGAAACTGACGTATCTGAGCAACGGGCGTGATGAACGGTTGACGGATTTCGGCGGCAACGTGATCGAACCTTTGGTCAGTTAGTTGAGGCGCTTGAGCTTGTCAGATAACCAGATCAAAAGGCAAATCCGAAATGTCTCTCAATCGCCGCCCAGTCATCATCAAATCTAACATTTCACCTGCCGATAATTCGGACAATTCGTTTACAGCTTGACGAAGTTCGGGAAGCGCAAAGTGATAAACGCAGTCAATGTCTCCCGTGCCAAGCGCCAAGGATGCGATTCGACTTGGCATTGGTTCAGCGGTGACTATTGCAATGTGTGGTGTACGTCCTTTGCGATTGCGAATCAGGTTCAATCCTTCAGTTCTGGCGTTTTGCGACCTGTCACTACGAAGCGTCAATTTGCACGAAATGCTGGCATGCAAAATTGATTGGCTACTGTTGGCAAGGCGCAGAGGTGTGAACTGCGCCAAATCATCATCATTCACAACAATTTGCTTTTTATTTATCTCCGCATCTGTAACTGGCTGCCGGGCCACAATGATGTCAGGGGCAATCAGATAGTCCCCCAAGGCTGTTTTCAACTCTTTATTCTGATTGAGAAATTGTGAAATCTGCCCCAGGTGACCGTATTGGTCGAACTGCGTGATGTCGCCGTGAACAGAAAATGCCCATTCCCCAGGCCGTAAATGGCTTATCAAAGCAAAGGCTTGAGCCAGGAAGTCTTTAGTTATTCGTTCAAAGGTTCCGCCCGCAGTTTGCGCTTTGATTTCTTGAGCCGAAACCGGGTTGTTGAGCAGACGGATAAGGCTGTTTGAGATGTTCCGGCTCAATTTGCTGCCCGTGTCAGCCAAGCTGGGAACGTTACCACTTTTGCAGTAAATGGCGCTCGAACAAACTTTTCGATGAAATTCCGAACGAAGTTTTGAGAGCAAAGTTGGTTGGCTCATTGACGGAAACCTCATTTTGTCGGCTTGAGAAATGCCACCACAAATTCTTCGTGCATCCTGGTTTCGATTTGTGAATTGGCCGCTTTGATGGCGCTGGCAGGTAGCATTCGGCGATTACGATCAATTTGGCGTGTGGCGACGCCTGCATAATCAAACCCCACTTCCAGTCCAAGTTCAGCCAAACAATTGTGAACTTGAGTATCTATTCCTCGCATAACAGAAGAGCCAACAACTAAAATTGCTGCCTTGCCTGGACGCAGAACTCTGAAAGATTCCGCCAGGACACGTTTCATTTCCGAGTAATAACGTTTAACGGCATCGCTTTTTTTGACGTCAACTTCTGCAATTCGCGTAATGATTTGCGTCGTTTTGGCAGGTAGCGCAAGAAACTCATAACCGGAGGTTTTTTCCCCACCGATATAGCGAGAACGTAGATTGGCCAGATCATCAATTTTGTGACCGAACCAGACCAACGAGAATTTGTGCGCCCGCATGTAATCAATTGCGTTTGAAGGATAAGGGGGAGAAGTGAAGACTAAATCTATTGAGTTGTCTTTTAAGGACAATTTTTCAGCATTGCCAAACTCGACAGAAGCTTTGGTGCGTAATTTGTTCAAATGTTCCAGGCTGGCAGAATTTTTCAAAATGCGTTTTTTGAATTCTCCAAATGCAGGACGATAGGTTTTGGCAACTCCTTTAATGAATTTATGCGGTCTGGTGTGAGCCAAATCCCAAGCCAGCGATACTCCACCGGATTTGGTAATGATAATTGCGGAGAATGTAAGCTGAAGAAAAAGCTTCAAGCGATTATCAGGCACTTGTTCAATCTCACGAATCAACGAAGTCAGTTCCATTTGAGTTTGGTCGCTGAACCAGTAGTCAACAAATTCCCTGGTTTTTTCGTCAAAACGGCTTTTCAGATCGCTTTCTACCAATATGCGGTTTTGCAAAAGCGATTTTTCGGCACGGTCTGCAATATCCAACCCACGCTGGGCGACCTGAGCGGCGGATGCAAGCGGTGTCAATTTTACCTGGGTAAGTAACACTGCAAGAGGGTCAATATCGAAACCTATCCCTGAGCGATTACCAACGCAGGCTTCCACAAGAGTCGTTCCTGATCCCATCATCGGATCAAGTACGCTGTCTCCAGTTCCTGTTAATTCACGGATAAACATCCTTGGCAATTGAGGCGGAAATTTGGCTGGAAAAGAATGAAAATTATGAGACAACTCGGAACTGACCTCATGGTGGAAGTTTAAGTCAGAGCGAAGCAATTTTTGCAATCGAATATTTATGTCAGTGGCAACTGAGGCTACAAGCACAGGCTCTCCTATTGGGCATAGATGAACAGAAAATTTAACGAATTAACGGACGCAGCATTTCTAATCGTCGCGCGATTTCGGCGCTGGTCATGGTGCGGAACCGGTTGGGAACCATGGCCCGCGAAGTGGCTTCGCGGGCGGCGACCAGTTCCTGATATTCAATCGCCAGATCATCGCGCGCCGGAGTGAACTCCGATGCCACAAACGCCAGGTCTTCGTTGGTGACTTTTTCGTGATTGGCAATGCGAGCGATGCGACGCGCACGGATCATGATGGATTCGATGTCTGCGCCGGACAGGTGAAGCTGGCTGTTGGTCAGCGGCCCCCAGTTGGTGATCTGGTGTTCGATCTTGTTTTTGCGAGCCATGACTTCGGCAATTTCTCGGCGTTCGTCGGCAGTTTCAGGATAAAACAGCGCGATGTGTTCTTCGCAACGGCCTTGTCGTTTCAAATCAATCGGCAAACGATCCGGGCGCGAAGTCATCAATATCCACAGGATTTTTCCGCGATTGGCGGTGTTGCTCATTGCAGAGGCGATCTTGGAAAAGACTCGTTGATTGACTCCGCTGTCGCCCTCTGTTTCGCGCGTGCCCAGTGCGGCATCGGCTTCGTCAATCAGCACGACAATCGGAGCCAGCGTTTGCAGCAGATGGAGAATCTTTTCCAGATTGGCTTCGGTTGAACCGACCCATTTGTCGCGGAAGTTTTTGAACTCGACGACATTCAAACCGCAATCTTTGGCGAAACATTCGGACAAAAAAGTCTTGCCTGTGCCAACCGGTCCGCAGATCAAAATGCCCATCGGCACTTCTTCGCGGTTGCCTTGCTTGATTGTTTCGGCAATGTCTTTCAGATAATCCTTCGCTTCGCGCATGCCGCCTACGCTGTCCAGCCCGTGACGCGGAGTGACAAATTCGATCAACCCCGCGCATTCGGCTTCGATGATTTCTTTCTTTTTCAGTCGTACATCGGCGAAAGTCAGCCCGTCTTCGGATTCACGGGCAGCGCACAGCAGTGAACGCAAATGAACCAGATTCAAACCGGAAGTCATTTCGGCAATCTGTTCGTGCGTCATTTCGATTTTTTCAATTGGATATGCCGCCAGAAATTCCCTGATGTAATCCAGCCGTTGAATCTGATCGGGATAAGGGATTTTGATCGTCGCCAGCCGCGAGTTTTCACGCAGCCGCGGATGCATGTCAGACAGCGATTCGCCAATCAGTATGACCAGATTGTCCGATTCCATAAAACGCGGAGTCGTCAGCCAGCGTTGAATCGAAACCAGCGAATTTCTGTCTTCGGCTGACATGTGACCGATGTCGGCGGCAGGGAAGATCGTTTCCAGAAAGTTGATGACGACAACGTTTTTTTCCGTGTAATACAAAAAACGTTCGATCATCGGCAATGCTCGTGCTGTATCGGCTGGCAGTTGAGCTGCGGTTTTGGCGTTGATGAGCGGATCGGCGACACGTTGTTGGGCGACAAAGGCGCGCATCGTTTCTTCGGAATCGAATGTGAGGCCTTCGCTGCGGTTGTAGAGCACAATGCGTTTGTTGCCGAGCAATTCCTGTTGCAGGAACGACAGCAGCGAAACAAATCCATTTCGGCTGCGCGTCAGGTCGTAAATGTTGTGATAAAGCAAAAAATGGCTGGCTTCGCCTGCGCGATATTTGCGGGCAAGTTCATCGGCCCAGGCCGGTAAACGTTCGGGGGCAGAAAGTGACAGTGCCGCTTTCGACATAAGTTCCATCCTCAGTCGTTGGCGCCACGCGGGCTGATCTGAAACTGAATTGAGGATTTCAGGTTTTTGAATCTGAAATCCTCAAAAAAATCGGGGCCGCATGTGGCTTGTAAATTATTGCTTGGCCGTGCTCGCCGGTTTGGGGGTAGGTGGTTGAGCAGGGTAGTTAAACGTGATGTAGCTGGTAATCGGGTTTTTGTTTGTCTCGAAGTGCGATTTCGGAAACTCCCACTTTTTGGCGGCCTCGACAACCAGCTTGTTCATTTCCGGAAACGTCGAATACTGAACGTCGGGAGATGTGACTGCGCCTTCGGGCGAAACTTCCACGCGAACTCGAACATAACCGCCAAATCCAGCATTGCGGAACGCTTCGGGAACTTCGGCAATCACTTTTTTGGTCGCAGTTTCCTGGAATTCGGTTGATTGTTGTTCGTCAATTAATCGAACCGGCGTTGTCGTTTTGTCCAAATCCACAGACAAAGACAGCAGCAGATAAATGTCATTGCCGTCCAGGCTGGTCACAGGAGCGCCCGGTCGGACGAAGTTGACGAAATCGGTCGAGTGCATTTTCAGAGACTTGACGGCAAAGAAGTATGTTTTGCCGGTTTCGATTTCCAGTGGCAAGATCGAAAAGGAAAGTGGTTTGTTCGACTTGGCATCGGCGAAGTGCAAAGCGACTTCGGGAACCAGCGTCGTGCCGGGTGTCACACCGTCGCCGTAACTTTGAGCGCCAAAAAGCTGAATCTCGATGGCGCGCCCGTCAGGTTGTTTGACCAAAGTTACTGAAGCCGGTTTGGCAGTGCGGAAGACTCGTTTAGCGTCGGTGCGAAGCAGGTCAATTTCAAATTCCGGGTACAGCTTTTGGAAGTTGCTGATCCAGTGATCGTAATCATTCAGGCTGGAGGTGTTCATTTTGAACACCTGGTCGTTCAAGTCCTGATAGCTGCCTCGTTTCGCTTTCATCTGAAAGGTTCGCATCGTGACATAAATCGGGCGCAAGGCCATGTCTTCCATTTTGGCTTTGGCTGCTGCGTCTTCTTGTTGAGTTTGCTGTTTGGATTTAGCGGGTTGTGCCGGTTTTCCTTTGGGTTTAACGGGTTGTTTTTTACTTTGGGCAAGGCCGGTTGATGTCGAAACCGTCACCAGCAACACAGCGAAGAAGAAAACGGCAAATCGCGGAAAAAGAGTTTGGGGAAGACGTGACATAACTATTTACCTCCAAAAACGTGGTCGGTTAAAGATGGAAAACGTGAGAGGGCGATTGATAAATCGAATCCGGTTCATCGGACTGTGGGGAAGTTTCTACGTGGAAACCGTTTGCATTCGGGCTTCAATCGGATGGCCGGTTAAAGCTAATGGCGCTCACCAACCAACGACGCTCTCAGGGGCGCAGCTTCACGGTTGAGTGAATCTATTTGTCCCATAATCGGAGCCGTCTGCTGCAGAATTTCTTTGGTCATTTCGATGGATGAAAGCAGGGAGTCGAAATCCATCGAAAGGATATGTTCGGGCGTTGGCATGGTCACGACTTGATCGTTGACCAGTCCGAAGAAGTTTTCGATCATCTGCAACTGAGCTTCGACTCGTTTGACGCTGCGTTCGATGTCGTCGAAGGTTTGCAATCTGCGGCGCAAAATCTCTACATTCTTTTCGTGCAAAGGGCGCGTCGCCGGTTCGGCAAATTGCATCGTCCGTTCCGCCGTTCGCAATTGGTTTTCGACCGCCTGACGGTTGATGGTTTTCAGGTGATTTTTGCGACGCCGGTATTCGTCCAGCAGATCAACAAACGATTCCCACGTTGTTTCCAGTTCACGAATCTGCGGCGGCTCTTCGGTAATGCGCGCGAATTTTTTGTAATTGCTGCCGATCTGATTTTTCATCCAGCTTAAGTATTCGACGGCCTCGCGTTCGCGCGGATCGAATTGCTTAATCATCTCGAATCGCTGTTTGCGGCGATGATCGTCAATCAAATGCCGCGAACGCCGATCAACGATTTTGCGATAAAAGCTGGAAGCCGGAACGGTTGCCAGATACGCGCCTTCGGCAATCAATGCTCCGGCGAGTACCAACGTAGGTTCTAAAAATCCTGTCGTTGCCGAATAAGCAGCCGCTGCTCCAGCCAATAACAAGCCACCGATATTGATCGGCTCTTTCAGGGCTTCTTTGATGTAGGAGATTTTGAACTCCATCTTTGAGGTTTCGATCCGATCTTATTCTGTCAGTTTTTGTTGCTGCGGAACGTAATCCGCAGCGCCAAGTGTGCGGTCGGCGCTGATTGATGGAGCGCCTTCGCCGAGAGCAGGCGCGGCAGCAGGCGCGGCCAACCCCATTTGCTGTTTGTAAGCCAGCAGCATGTCTTGTGCTTCGATGCTCGCCAGTTCTTTTTCGACGCTTTGCATGCGCGAATCCAAACTGGTGGCCGCCAATTCGGCTCTGGCTTCGGCAGAAGCGGAGCGATTGGCGATTTTTTCCCGCATATCGTCAAAGGTTTGCGATACATCGCCCATTTGGAAACTGGCCATGGTCGAAGCCAGTCGTTCCTGCAACTGAGCGTTTTTGCTGGCGGCAATCAACTGTTTGGCTTCAGCCATACGCCGATTGATATTGGCCAGATAATTGTCGAAATACTCTTTGGCTTTGGCCGATGCGACCTTGGCCGTGGCGTGGTTTTGCTGATTGTTGGCCAGCATCTGCTGGGCGATTTTCATTTCCCCGATCAGAGTCGTGGCGATGTCGTCTTTGCCCAATCGGATAGCCGCTTTGATCTTATTGTCCAGATCGGTGATTTTGGTTTGGTTGGCCTGAATTTCCATTGCCAGGCGCTTTTCTGCGCCCATAACTTGCGAGACGTTCTCGCGCATTTTCGGTACTTCGTCCTGCATGTCCCGCATCAATTGCTGAAGGATCAATTCGGGGTCTTCGGCGCTGTCAATCAATCCGCCAAAAATTGAGCGAAACAACCGTGTCAGACGATTCCACATAGTCGGTTTTTCTCCTAAGTTGCTGCGAAGTTTGGGTACTGCGCTACTATCGGGTTTTGATACGTCGCCGGAGCCGGGACAGTTCGATTACTTGCCAGATTTTTGTAAGGATTCTTTTGCTCCGAACGCGGCGCAGTATATCAGCAGCTTTCTGCGTTGTCACACAGCGCATTTGCCGAAAAATGCGCTTCAATGCTTGTGTCGTTGCTTATGCTGTCGCGCATGTTTTTGAGTGATTGCAACATCTTCAAAGCTTCAGTAATCTAGCCGCCGATCCTACAATTGAAGCGCAATTGCTTGTCCGAGAACCAGGAGTTCGGTCTGATGACTTCCGATTTGATTTTTAACATTGAGGCAATGCCGGATGGTGTATCTCAGGTAGAGAACGGTGTTTACTCGCCATCACTCAAAGCAGACGCTAATTTGTCACATCACCATCAGCGGTCCACGTTAGATAGGAATCGTTTGTTGACTGGCCAGGTCGAAGTCCTGGAGATGATTGCGACCGGGCGATGTCTGAGTGATGTTCTGAATCGAATTGCCAGCTTGGTTGAAGAAGTCGCAGGCAATCTACATTGCGTTATTTTGGTGTTGGAACCGGAAGGCAACTTTCTTCGCGCGCAGGCGGCCCCAAGCTTGCCGAATGATTTCAAGGAGGCTTTACAAGCCTTACCTGTGGGGATTCAGCACGGAACCTGCGGAGCCTCAGTTCAGCTAAAAACACCTCAAATTTCACCGGATGTCACGACAGATTCGCGCTGGGCCAATTATCTGGACTTTGTTCTTGGGTATGGCGTGCGCGCTTCATGGTCTTCACCGATTTTCAGCGCGGAAAAAAACGTGTTGGGAACGATCAGCATTCTCTACGACCATTTGCATGAACCGGAACCTTACGAACTGGAGTTTGTAAATATGGCAACGCATTTGGCCAGCATTGCCATTGACCGTGCGCGCTCCGAAGAAAAATTACGAATCAGCGAAACGAAGTTCCGCGCTTTGACCGAAAAAAGCTCAGAAGGAATTTCGTTGATTGGAAACGATGGGAAATTTAACTACACCAGCCCGGCAGCCGAACGCATACATGGATTCACTTGCAAGGAGGTTATCGGTTACAAGGCTGGAAATCATGTTCATCCAGATGATTGGGGCAGGTTGAAACAGCAGACTCTTTCAATTCTTGACATCCCAGGCGCCAGCCTCACTGTGCAATACCGGGCCAGGCATAAGACGAAATCCTGGTTTTGGACCGAAGCGACAATAACCAACATGCTGGACGAACCCGGAGTTAGTTCGCTGGTGGTGAACTTTCGAGACATAACTGCACGCAAGCAGAGAGAGAAGGATTTACAGGCTTCGGAAGAGCTTTATCGCTCGTTGGTATTGGCTTTGGACGAAGGCATCGTAATGCTGGATCGAAATTTGACGATCATGACTTGTAATTCCAGCGCCGAACGAATTTTGGGACTAAAGCGGGATGAAATGACCGGAAGAACTACTTTCGATCCCAGATGGTGTGCAGTTCATGAAGATGGCTCTATTTTTCCGCCCGATACGCATCCGGTTGCAATCTCGCTGCGCAACGGTCAGTCCTGCTCCAACGTTGTGATGGGAATCAGCCGCCCGGATGATTCTTGGGCTTGGATTGCAATCAATTCCCAGCCGCTTATTCGCCAAGGGGAAACTGAACCTTATGCCGTAGTGGCATCATTCTCTGACATTACCGAACGGAAAAAAGTGGAAGCCGAAATTCGCGCTTCGGAAGAACGTTTTTCCACTATGTTTCATTCCAACCCTTGTGCGATGACGCTGATGACCTATCCCGAAGGCCATATCGTCAATTCCAATGACGCCTGGCTGAAAGCTTACGGGTATTCGCTTGAAGAAGTCGTCGGGCGGACTTCGGCGGAATTGAAATTGTGGCTCAAGCCGGAAGAGCGAGAAAAAGCGTATGAATTTCTGCGAAAAGACAGGGTCTTACGCAATATGGAATCGGCGTTTGTGTCGAAAAATGGTTCAAAGTGCCATTTCCTGATTTCAGCGGAGATCATTGAATTCGGAAACAAGGAATATCTGCTTGTGTCCTGTTACGACATCACAGAGCGCAAACGAGTAGAGAAAGCATTGCGCGAATCTGAAGAACATTACCGGTTGCTGTTTGAACATAGCTTTGCCGGAATTGCGCGGATGAGCATTGATGGCAAACTTCTCGTTTGCAATGACTCAATGGCGCGTATGTTCGGATGTAATTCACCGGAAGAGTTGATTAAGGCCGACGACTCGATTTTTTATTTTGATTTGTCTGAGCGACAGAGATTGATTGATGAGTTGGTGAGCAAAGGAAGCTTGAAGAATCGAGAGTTTCTGATGAGCCGTGTTGATGGTTCGCCTGTTTGGGTGCTGATAAACGCCTCTGTGTTTTGCGCCAACGAAGAAAGCGATCCAGTTTTGGAAGGCGTGGTTTTGGACATCACCGAGCGCAAACAAACCGAACAACAGCTTCAACAGCTATACCAACAATCGCGCACATTGCTGGCAAGGCTTGAAACCGTTCGAGAAGAAGAACGCATTCGCATTTCGCGCGAGATTCACGACAATCTGGGACAGATTCTGACCGGCTTGAAACTGGATTTTTCGTGGCTGGAAAAAAGACTGGTTCGCAGTTCGGACGAAAACCTGTTGCGAAAAACCGGCTCGAAGATGAAAGAGATTGCAGAATTACTGGAAGAAGCGATTCAGACAGTTCGAAACATCGCCACCGAATTGCGCCCCGGCGTGTTGGATACTCTCGGTCTGCGAGCCGCGATTATCTGGCAAGCGAAGGAATTCGAAAGGCGCACCAACATCAACTGTGTGATAGAGCTTGGCCGTGAGCCTCAAAACCTGACTGAGGATATGGCTACTGCATTGTTCCGAATTTTCCAGGAAATCCTGACCAACATCACCCGCCACTCAAAAGCGAGCAAGGTGAAAATCGAACTGGCAGAAGTTGATGGAGAATTATTGCTGACGGTCAACGACAACGGCATTGGCATTTCCGACGAAGATCGCCGTAACTCCAAATCGCTCGGTTTGCTGGGAATGCGCGAACGAGCGCAGATTTTTGGCGGCAGAGTGACGGTTAAAGGCGAGCCGAAACGCGGAACGACTGTGCAGGTAAAAATGCCGCTCAATAACTGATGTTACGCGCTAAAGAATTGAACATTCGGTTTGACACGGTTTTCGTCCCGGCAGGGACGGTTTGATATTAGCCCGGCAGTTCACTGCCGGGAAAAGCAGCGAATGAATCGGCGTCCTGTAGGGACGCTTGAGTTT
>JANRKX010000092.1:0-23981 GCA_033763255.1 Acidobacteriota bacterium
TTTATTTCCAGCCCTGAAATGGCGACTGACCGGAGTTTCGTCCGTCGCCCTTTCAGGGCTTGGCGGTCTTTCGCCATTGTTTCCGGGGGTTCCGAAGACTCCACCCCCGGCTAATATCCGCTGCGCCTCCGGCGCAAAGAAGAAAGATGTGGGTAATGACAAGTTTTTCAAATTGTCCCGGCTGGCATTCGGGCTTGGACAATTTGGAAAATTGTCTCACGCTCTTCTGTCCGTTTAGCCAGTTCTCTCTTAAAATGCCCGCCGTATGCTTCAACTCAACAATTTGACCAAAGACTACTCGACACCCGGCGGACGTTTGCCGATCCTCGCCGATGTTTCGCTGACGTTCAACCGAGGCGATGCCGCAGCGATTATGGGGCCTTCCGGTTCCGGCAAAAGCACGCTGCTGTATTTGCTTGGCGCGCTTGATCCTCCAACCGGCGGCAACTTGACGCTGGATGGGCAAAATCCTTTCGAACTGGACGAAGCCCGACTTGCCGCGTTTCGCAACGAAAAGATCGGCTTCATTTTCCAAGACCACAATTTGTTGCCGCAATGTTCGGCGCTGGAAAACGTGCTGACTCCGACGCTGGTCGCCAAAGCAAATGGCAACGCCGTCGAACGCGCGCAAACTTTGCTGAAACAAGTCGGCCTGGCAGAACGCATGCACCATCGCCCGGCTGAGCTTTCCGGCGGTGAAAAACAGCGCGTAGCGATTGCTCGCGCGCTGATCAATCAGCCGCTGCTGCTGCTGGCCGACGAACCGACCGGCAATCTGGATCACGACACGGCGGAAACGGTCGGCGATTTGCTGCTCGACCTGCATCGGCAACAACAAACCATCCTGATTGTCGTCACGCACAGCGCCGAACTGGCGGCGAAATTTCCTGTTCGTTTTGAACTGGTTGATCGAAAGCTTTTGAAAAAGTAGACAGTAGGCAGTAGTCAGTAGACAGTAGCTGAAAGGCTGCCAGTTCCGCTGATTGCCGACATTAAACATGAACCTTTCAACTCTTATCAAAAACAACCTCACGCATTTTCGCCGCTCAAATCTGGCTGTCATTCTGGGCGTAGCCACCGCAACCGCAGTGTTGGCTGGAGCTTTGTTGGTTGGCGATTCCGTCCGAGCCAGCTTGATGGATTTGGCGTTGTCGCGTTTGGGCAAAACGGATTTGCTGGTCGCTTCCACAGGATTTTTCCGCGAAGCTTTGGCCGACGATCTGAAATCGCATCCAAACTTCGCCGCGAATTTCGCCGATGCCTGTTCGCTGATTGCCATCGAAGGCGTCGTAACCCACAGCGATTCAAACGCTCGCGCCGGAGGCGTAGCGGTTTACGGCGTGGACGAGCGCTTCTGGAAATTTCACGGCTCGAACATTGCCGCGCCACAGGAAAACGATCTGGTCGCCAGCGCCGCGCTCGCTGCGGAGTTGAATGCCAAACCCGGAGATACTCTGATCCTGCGAATCGAAAAACCATCGGCCATTCCAGTCGAATCGCTGCACAGCCGCAAAGAAGATTTAGGCCGTTCGGTTCGTTTGAACCTGCGCGAAGCTTTGCCGCCGGGAAGCATCGGTGAATTTTCGCTCCGCCCTCAACAAGGCGCAGTCCGCGCCATCTTCCTGCCGCTGAAAAAGCTGCAACGCAACTTGGAACAGGACGACAAAGCCAACGCGATTCTGCTTTCCGCCAAAGGTGGGACAAGTTTTCAACTTGTCCCACAGGCCGCCGAACAACTGCTCAAAGAAAAGTTCAGGCTCGCTGATTTAGGTTTGAAGCTACGTACGTTCGAAGACGCCAAAGCCGTTTCGCTGGAAAGCGACAGCGCAGTGCTCAGCGACGCCATTGCTGAAAAAGCCAAAACTGCTGCAACCGCGTCGCAGTTCAAATCGGAGCCTTTCCTGACGTACTTGGCCAATTCGATTCGCATTGGCGACAAAGAAGTTCCTTATTCATTGGTCACGGCAATTGAGCCGAACGAACTGGCTAAGCTTTCGCCCAATGGCGTGGCGCTCAACGATTGGGCTGCGCGCGATCTCGGCGCGAAAATCGGCGACGAAGTTTCGCTGGATTATTACGTCTGGAAAGAAGAAGGTCGCCTGGACACCGCTCAAACCAAATTCAAAATCGAAGCCATTGTTCCAATTCAGGGCTTGGCTGCCGACCGCAACCTGGCTCCCGAATATCCGGGCATTTCCGACGCGAAAACCTTCTCCGATTGGGATCCGCCCTTCCCCGTTGATCTGAGCCGCGTTCGCAAAGTGGACGAAGATTATTGGGACAAATACCGCACAACTCCGAAAGCTTTTATCTCGCTGGAAGCCGGTCAGAAATTGTGGGGGACTCGATGGGGCAAACTGACTTCGATTCGGCTTTCAGCGAGCAGACCGTCTGAAGGCGGAACTACAAGCGCGTCGCCGTCAGAGATGCTCGAAACAGTCAAACAGGGTTTCGAGAAAACCTTGCGCGATTCACTCGATCCTGCGCAGATGGGATTGACGGTTCAACCGGTGCGTTATGAAAGCTTGCGAGCTTCGCGCGGAGCGACCGACTTCGGCGAATACTTCACCTACTTCAGTTTTTTTCTGGTGGTGTCGGCGTTGATGCTGACGACGCTGTTTTTCAAACTCGGCATTGAACAACGCTTGCGCGAAATTGGATTGCTGCGCGCGCTTGGGTTTTCGATCAAACAAGTCCGCTCGCTGTTTCTGCGCGAAGGTTTGTTGCTGGCCGTCATCGGCAGCTTCGTCGGTTTGATCGGAGCGATTGTTTACGGCTGGGCGATGATGTTCGGTTTGCGAACCTGGTGGGTGGGAGCCGTCGGAACGACGCTGTTGCGACTGCACATTTCTCCGATTTCGCTGCTCACCGGTTTCATTTCAGGAATCATCACCGCGCTGCTCTGCATCTGGCTGACACTTCGCTCACTGAAAAAAACATCTCCGCGCAATCTGCTATCCGGCTCGACTGAAATTCTGGCAAACGACGTTCGTAGTTCCGCCTTCAGGCGGCAGCGCGAGCGTAGCGAGACTACACCGCCTGAAGGCGGAACTACGAACACGATTTTCACAGCTTCGCGGCTGGCAATCGCTTTCGGAGTTTTGGGAATTGGAATGCTCGCAAGTTCAAAATTCATCGGCCAAGCCGGAGGCTTTTTCGGAGCCGGAACTTTCCTGCTGGTTGCGCTGTTGTTCTTTTGGTCTGCGTGGTTGAAGAGCGACAAGCGGCAAACAATCAGCGGACAAGGCTTCGCGCCGATGGCCAAGCTGGGATTTCGCAACGCTTCGATTCGTCCCAGCCGCAGTGTGTTGTGCATTGCGCTGATCGCTTCGGCGGCGTTCATCATTGTGTCGGTTGATGCTTTTCGGAAAGACAGCGGCGCGGCTTCGCTTGATCCGAAATCCGGCACGGGCGGTTTTCCGCTGCTGGCCGAAAGCCTGCTGCCAATCGTTCACGATCCGAACAGCGAACAAGGCCGCGACGAATTGAACCTGCTGGACGACACATTCAAAGAGGTGAAGTTGACGCGCTTTCGGCTGCGTCCGGGTGACGACGCCAGTTGTTTGAACCTGTACGCGCCGCGCAGCCCTCGCGTATTGGGCGTGACCGAAGAGTTCGTCAAAGCCAATCGCTTTTCCTTCGCCGGTTCGCTGGCTCAATCTGAAGAAGAGAAAGCCAATCCCTGGCTTTTGCTCAACCAACCACCAACCACCAACCACCAACAACCAATCCCCGTTATTGCCGATGCCAATTCGCTGGCTTATGTGCTGCATTTGAAAGTCGGCGACGAAACCGCGCTGACCAGCAGCCAGGGCGAAGTCATCAAACTGAAAATCGTTGGTGCATTGTCCGACAGCATTTTTCAGGGCGAAGTGCTGATGGCGGAATCGAACTTCGTCAAAGTTTTCCCGGACGAACAAGGTTACAGAGTCTTTTTGGCCGAAACCGCCAAGTCAACCGAAACCGCCGCGGCGCTGGAAGACAGACTTTCCGATTACGGTTTCGACGCGATTTCGACTGATGAAAAGCTGGCCAGCTTTCACCAGGTCGAAAACACTTACCTTTCGACGTTTCAAACTCTGGGCGGTTTGGGCTTGCTGCTGGGAACGTTCGGCTTGGCGACGGTCTTGTTACGCAACGTGTTGGAACGCCGCCGCGAACTGGCGTTGATGCGCGCGGTCGGTTATCAATCGTCGCACCTGTCGTTGATGGTCGTCGCCGAAAACGCTTTGCTGTTGGGGTGCGGATTGCTCAGCGGCATCGTCTGCGCGCTGGTTGCCATTGCTCCGGCTTTCATCGCTCGCGGAGGCAAACTGTCGGCGGCCTCACTGTTTTTGTTGTTGCTGGCGGTATTATTGACCGGATTGTCAGCTTCGCTGGTTGCCGTGAGAGCGGCGGTGAAGTCGCCGTTGCTGGCTTCGCTCAGAACCGAATAAGTTACAATCGAATCGGAGGCACATTGATGAGCGCACTACCCAAACCTTACCTGACCATCGAAGAGTACATTGAATTGGACAAAAACTCGGAAGAGCGATTTGAGTATTTCGATGGAGAAATCTTTGCGATGGCGGGCAGCAGCCACAATCACGCCAGAATAAGTTCGCGTATATGCTCTTTGCTGGAGCAAAAACTTTTCGGCGGCAAATGCGAAGCATTCAACTGCGAGGTTCGAGTAAAAGTCCCAGCAGAGTTGCCTTATCGTTACCCGGATGTTTCAGTTGTTTGCGGAGAACCAATTTTCGAAATGATTCAAGGCGTGGAAATGCTGGTCAATCCCGTTCTAATCATCGAAGTTCTTTCGCCTTCGACTGCGGCTTATGATCTCGACGCCAAGTTCACGGCGTATCAATCCATCGAAAGTTTCCGAGAATACCTTCTGGTCGCGCAGGATCGTCCGCATGTCATTCATTACACGCGCCAATCAAAAGGCCGTTGGCTGAGAACTGAAGTCAGCGGATTACAAAACGAAGTCAGGCTATCGTCGGTGAAAGTTACGTTACCGCTCAGCGAAATTTACGCGCGAGTCAAATTCCAATCCTAAACCGGAGAATCCGCACCAATGCTGCACAACAAAACCTTGTACGTTTTTTTAGCCTTCATCTCGTTGATCGCTTTTTCTCAAACGACGCTCGCTCAAGACATGACTCAATGGCGCGGAGCCAATCGTGATGGCGCGATTGCCGGAGGCTTCACGGCTCCGAAAGTCTGGCCGGAGCAGTTGAAATCGCAGTGGAAAATTCAGGTTGGAGTCGGCCACGCTTCGCCGCTGATTGTCGGCAAAACCGTTTACCTGCATTCGCGGCAAGGCGAAAACGAAGTCGCCGCCGCTTACGATTTGGAAACCGGCAAAGTAATCTGGCGAGACAGTTACATGGTGGATTACACGGTAAACATGGCGGCTACCGGTCACGGCAAAGGACCGAAATCCACTCCTGTGGTCAGCGGCGGGCGACTGTTCACGCTTGGCATCACCGGGGTACTGTCTTGTTACGACACTGCCAAAGGCAAGCTGGTTTGGCGCAAGGAATTCGGCCAACGCTTCGGCGAAAAGTCGCCGGATTTCGGAACCTCCATGTCGCCGATGGTGGATAAAGGTTTGGTGATCTTGCACGCGGGCGGCAATAACAAAGGCGGCCTTGTGGCTTTGGACGTGGCAACCGGCGCTGAAAAATGGGCTTGGACAGAAGACGGGCCAGGTTACGCTTCGCCGATTGCCGTCGAAATTGCGGGCAAACGCCAGATCGTCACGCAATCACGCAAACACATCATAGGCATTTGGGCGGACAACGGCGGTTTGTTGTGGAAGATTCCGTTCGATACCGAATACGTGCAAAACATCGTCACGCCGATTGTGTACAAAGACCTGCTGATTTTTTCCGGCATCAACAAAGGCGTCTTTGCCGTGCGCGTGGGTTGGAAAGATCGTTGGGTGACAGAAACCGTTTGGCACAACAAAGAAGTTGCGATGTACATGAACTCGCCTGTGCTGAGCGGCAATCTGTTGTTCGGCATGTCGCACAAAAACAAAGGCCAGTTTTTCTGCCTGGACGCTGTGACAGGCAAAACGTTGTGGACTGGCGATCCGCGACAAGGCGAAAACGCCGCGATGCTGATTGCCGGAGATGCGATCTTTTCGTTGACCAACAACGCCGATTTGATCGTCACCAGCGTTGCCAGCAAAGGCGCGACGGTCATCAAAAAATATCACGTCGCTCAATCTGAAACCTGGGCGCACCCGGCGATCAGCGGCAAACGGGTGTTGGTGAAAGATCAAAATTCGCTGGCATTGTTGAGTTTGGAGTAATCTTTGGAGTGCGGCGGCTCGACGCCGCTTTTCTTTTGTCACCAGAAAATCCCTGTGAAACCAGTGAACACTTCAATCGAAAACAAAAGCGGCGCCGAGCCGCCGCACTCCAAATCTCAGCCGCCGATTTCCAAAGTAAAAATTGTTGTCGGTTTATTCGCGCTGTGGCTGACCGTTGCTGCGCTGTTGTCTTTTTCGCGGCTAACGCACGAAGCTTTTGGCGTGCAAGGCGATCTGACGCTGCATTACCACATCACGCGCAGTTACGCGCAGAGTTTTGCCGAAGGCGATTGGCTGCCACGTTGGGCTGGTTTGCTGGATGGCGGGCGAGGCGACGCGCTGTTCACGTTTTATCCGCCGCTTTGTTATCTGGTCAGCGCGTTGTTGATGAAGCTGTTCGGCTTGGACGTGCTTAGTTCGATCAAAGGCGTTTCGTTTCTGGTGCTGTTTCTGGCGCAAGTTTCGGCGTATTTGCTGGCGCGGGAATTTTTCAATCGCCGACAAAGTCTGATTGTTTCGTTGGGCTATGTTTTGCTGCCTGCGTTTCCGTTGATTTGTTTGCATCGTGTTTTTTTGGCAAACGCCTTTGCGCTGAGCTTCGCTCCGCTGGCTGTGAAATGGGCGTATCGGTTGCTGGTTGGTACTGAACCGGGAGCGGTAGCGACTGGGCTGACCAATGAGATTACCCCATTGAAATCTCCTGGTCGCTGCCGCTCCCGGTTCTGCATTATCGCGTTTGCACTTTGCTTCAGCGCCATCATTCTTTCGCATGCCATCACAACGTATCTGACCGGATTGGCCGTAGGCTTTTTGGCGCTGGCATTTATTCGCCAAGCCGGTTGGCGAGGAATTTTGTCGCTGGCCAGAGCCGTGTTTGTGGCTTTGATGCTGACGGCGTTTTTCCTGTTGCCGCAACTGGTCGAAGCCGATTGGGTTCAATTGAAACTGCAACTGGTGCAGCAGGATTACCGGAATTACTTTTTGTTTGCGGCTCCGCCGAACGACAGTCGCTATCGTCAGGCTTGGTCGGGGTTCAACGACGCGACCAGCTATTTGATCGTCATTCAATCGCTGACCGGATTGTTGCTGGCGTTGAGTTGCTGGCCGAAATTTCGCGGCGATAAATCGTCGCCGGTGGTCTGGTTTGGTTCAACGTTGGTCGCGTTCGGTTTTTTGATTTCGTTGCCAGTGTCGGATTTGTTGTGGCGATATTTGCCGGGTTTGAAATTCATTCAATTCCCATGGCGCTTTCAACCGTTCGTGGCGCTGGGGCTTGGGTTGTTGGCCGTTGTCGCTGTTGAATGCCGCCCGTTGCTGAAAAAACTTCCTCGCATGCTGTTGATGGCCGGGTTGATGTGGTTGATTGTCATTCAACTGATCTTCACGGCAATCTTCGTTCATCTGGACGACGATGACGTGACGCGCGAACAGGTCGCTGCCTTGCTGGTTGCCGCCGACGCCAAACCGGTCAACTTGCAGGAAGGAACTGCGCTTCAAAACGAAGACGATTTGAAATACGCGCCTTACACCAGCAACCAGCTTTATTTTCGCCCAACCGGTTCGGCGTTCATTTTGTACCCGCCCGCGTCGAAACCCGGCGGCTTGTCGTTGATCGAATCGCAAGGCCGAGTGACGACCGAACGGCTGGAAATCGCTCGGCGAGAGTTTTTGATCGAAAGCGAATCGCCAGCCAAAGCGCGCATCGAAACTCACAACCATCCGAACTGGCAAGCGCAACTGGATGGCCAGGAAATTGCCATTCAATCGGAACCCGAAACCGGGTTAATGCTGGTTGAACTGCCCGCTGGTCAGCACCGGCTGAGAGTGAAATACGAGGCGCGTTACCAATTGGCGCGAACGGCTAACCTGCTTTCCATTACGGCATGGGCGATTCTGGGGCTGGTGATTGGCTTTCAACTGATTCGACGCAAATGACCAAACCCAACTCCGAATTGAAAACCGCTCTAGTTTGGACGCTCGCGCTGCGGCTGATTTATTCGGCAGCGGGTGCGTTGGCAACGCCGTATTTGAAATTGAACCCGGCGCTGATTCGCAGCAACGACCTGACCGGCAACTTGATGTCACGCGAAACCGGTTGGCCGTATCGTTTGCTCGGAATTTGGGAACGTTTCGATACGCTGTGGTATCTGGAAATCGCTCAGCACGGTTACGCCCGCCCTGATGCCGTAGTCTTCTTTCCGCTCTATCCCGCGCTGATTCGCTTGTTGTCGGTCGTTCTTTCGCCGCTGGCTTCGGCGTTGATTGTTTCAACTGTCGCGGCGTTTTTCGTCTTCTGGGGATTTCAAAAGCTGCTTCGGCTGGATTTGCCTGAAGACACAGCCAAACGCGCTTTGTTGTTTTTCGCTCTGTGGCCAACGGCTTTCATCTTGTTCGCGGGTTATCCCGAATCGCTGCTGATTGCGTTGATGATCTGGGCAGTGTGGTTTGCTCGCGCCGGAAACTGGTGGCTGGCGGGAGCTTTGGGCTTGCTGGCCGGCCTGACAAAAGCTGCCGGATTTTGCATCGTCGTCCCGCTGGCGGTTTTGGCTTTCAAGGAATGGCGCTGGCGAACCTGGCCGAGTTTTTTGCCATTGCTGGCGGCCCCGTTGATGACGCTGACGATCTGGTTGTCAGGTAATTCGCTGGCGTCGGATGCGTACCCGAAGCACTGGCGAACGGAAATCGCTTTTCCGCTGGTGACGCTGTGGGCGAGTTTGCGCGAAGCCTTCACGAACTTCGACGTTGTCTTGATGTTGAATTTGGCGGCGCTGACGGTCGTCTTCGTTCCAGCTTTCCTCAAACGCATCCGAGCCGAATACGTTTTGTTTTCCCTGTCGGCGCTGCTGATGTTCCTAACCAAAAAAACCGACCCACTGCTGCAAAGTTCCAGCCGTTACGTACTGGCGGCGTTTCCCGCTTTTGCCAGCTTAGCTGTGGCAATCAAGCATCCGTTTCTTATTGCGCTTGGGTTGATTGCGATGTGCCTGCTTCAACTGCTGTTGCTGTGGTCGTTTTTTGAATGGGCGCTGGTGGTTTAGCCTGCTTGACCACATTTTGGGAACTAACATAAAGTGCGACATCTGCTGCAACATTTTATCCGGCAAAATCCTTATAACTGGCTTTCACAGAACAAGATAACGGACACATTTTCGGTGACAAAATGGACGCCTTTTCAGGCATTTACATCCACATTCCGTTTTGCGAAACGCGCTGCCATTACTGCAATTTTGCAACGGGCGGTTATGAATCTGAATTGGCGCGGCGTTACGTGGCTGCTCTGCGTTCCGAAATTGAGCGGGCGGAAGTCACGAACGGAATGCGGCAAGTTGATTCGATTTACTTTGGCGGAGGCACGCCAACGACGCTGACGGTCGAACAACTAAGCGGCATCATCGAACTCTGCCGCGCGAAGTTCGATGTCGCTCCAACCGCCGAAATCACCAGCGAAGCCAATCCCGGCACAATTTCTTTGGAATTTCTGGAAGGCCTGCGCGCTGCCGAAATCAATCGCCTGAGCTTCGGCGTGCAATCGTTCGACGATGGCGAACTGCAAATGATCGGACGCTCGCATTCCGCCGAAGACGCTCGGCAAGCCGTGCGAATGGCGCGCGCCGCCGGGTTTGAAAACCTGAGCATTGATCTGATCGCCGGTTTGCCCGAACAGAAAATAGAAACGTGGAAGCGAAATCTCGAAGAAGCCTTCGCGCTCGCGCCGGATCATTTGTCGGTTTATCTGCTGGAACTTTATAAGGACGCGCCGCTGCTTCATCGAATCAACCGAGGCGAATTGCGCGCGATTGACGACGAACTGACGGTTGAAATGTATTTCGCGCTAAAAGACGAAGCCGAACGTCACAGCTTCGATCATTACGAAATTTCCAACTGGGCGAAGCCCGGATTTGAATCGCGCCACAATTTGAAATACTGGACTGGCGCGCCTTATTGGGCGTTCGGAGTTTCCGCCGCCGGGTATGACGGCGCGCGTCGTTGGTCGAACACACGCAACATTCACGAATACCTGACCAAAATCGAAGCGGGAGAATCCGCCGTTGCTGAAAGCGAAACGCTGGACGCCGACGACCTGCAAAGCGAAAATCTGTTCCTGCGTTTACGACTGAAAGAAGGCGTCAACCTGATTGACCACGAACAGCGATTCGGCGTCAGAGTAACTGAACGGTATGCCGATGAACTGGCTAGGTTGAACGAAGCGGGCTTGATCGAACTGAACAACGACACACTGAAGATTTCGCGCGCTGGCACAGTGCTGGCAAATGAAATTTTCTCAGTGTTCGTCTAACTCAACGCAAAGACGCAAGGCAGCAAAGACGCAAAGTACAATCCCTCTTTGCGACTTTGGTACTTTGCGCCTTTGCGTTGAAAACAATCTTATGAAACTTATTGACCTAAGAAGCGACACAGTCACCAAACCCACCGCAGCAATGCGCCGCGCAATGACCGAAGCCGAAGTCGGCGACGACGTTTACGGCGAAGACCCGACTGTCAACGGTTTGCAGGAACTCGCGGCGGGACTCTTCAACAAAGAAGCCGCGCTATTTGTTCCAACGGGAACGATGGGCAATCAGATTTGCGTGCGGCTGCACACTCGCCCCGGAACCGAAATCATCGTTGAAGAGCGCAGCCACATTTTCAATTACGAAATGGGTTCGGCGGCGGCGATTTCCGGCGTGACCTGTCGTCCTGTGCGCGGCGAAGAAGGTTTACTGAACTGGGATTTGATCGCCCCGGCCATTCATCACAGCGCGCCCTATTACGTGACGCCGACTTCGCTGGTGGCGCTGGAAAATTCGCACAACATGGCTGGCGGAGCAGTGTTGCCGCTTTCGACAATCAACAACATTTGCCAGCACGCTCACGCGCTTGGATTGCCTACGCATTTGGACGGAGCGCGAATCTTCAACGCGGCTTTGGCGCTGAACACAACGGTTGCCGAAATCGCCAAACCGTTTGATTCGGTGATGTTCTGTTTGTCGAAAGGCCTGGGCGCTCCGGTTGGTTCGATGATTGTCGGCAGCAAAGACTTCATCAAAGAAGCCGTCAGCGTTCGCAAACTGCTGGGCGGAGGCATGCGGCAAGTCGGCGTGTTGGCTGCGGCTGGAAAAATCGCTCTGGAAGAATCGCCAAAGTTGCTAGCCGAAGATCACGCCAACGCCAAACGCCTGGCGGTAGGTTTGGCCGAATTGCCCGGCGTCAAAATTGATCCCGAACGAGTGCAAACCAACATCGCCATCTTCGACATTGCAGCAAGTGGAGTTTCAACGGCGCAGATGACAACTGAACTGAAAGCTCGCGGAGTTTTGGCCAACGGCATCAACGCGCGCGAAATGCGAATGGTCACGCATTACGATGTCAGCCGCGAAGACATTGAACAGACGATCAAAATTACAAAAGAAATTCTGGGGAGGTAGACAGGATTAACAGGATTTTTCAGGATTGGGGCTTAAGTCCAAATGGTTATTATTTGTTCGACAAGCTGCCATCCAAAGGTATCTACACATGTCTTTGCGCCGGAGGCGCAGCGGAAATTAGCCGGTGGTGAAGGCTTTGCGAAACCACCGGAAACGATGGCCAAAGACCACCAAGCCCTGAAAGGGCGACAGACAAGGCTTCGGTCAGTCGCCCTTTCAGGGCTTGGCACTCAAATCGGTCATTCCGGTGGTTACGCTTCGCTCACCACCGGCTAATATCCGCCGTCCTTTCAGGACGAAAACCGACTATTCAACTTGTGCAGAGGTCAATGACTGGTAGCTTGTCGGACGATTCTCATAACCGACGACGAGATTCCAAACCATCCTGAAAAATCCTGTCCATCCTGTCTAAAAACGTTTGTCCGATAGAAAACCAATCATCGCTATTGACGGCCCCGCAGGCGCGGGCAAAAGCACGATCGCCAAAACGCTGGCTCGGCAGCTTGGTTATCTGTTCATCAACACCGGAGCCATGTATCGAGCCGTCGCGTGGAAAGCTTTGCAGCTTGGAACTTCGCTGGATGACGCCAATCGCGTCGGCAAACTGGCTGAAGGTTCCTTGATCGAATTGACCGGAACGGTGGACGCGATGCGCGTGTTGATTGATGGCCGTGACATCACCGAAGACATTGTGACGCCGACTATTAGTCAGGCGGCTTCAGTTGTTTCGGCGATTCCGGCGGTGCGGCGAGCGTTGGTGGCTCGGCAACAGCAAATGGGGAAAGCGGGCGGCGTAGTGATGGAAGGCCGCGACATCGCCACGCAAGTCTTTCCCGATGCCGAGATCAAAATTTACCTCGACGCTTCTGCTGAAGCGCGCGCCGAACGTCGGCACACGGACGATCTGGCCAAAGGCATCAACACCGGTTCGCTGCTGATTACGCAGGCCGAAATCGAAGAGCGCGACACCCGCGACAAATCGCGTGCGGATTCGCCGCTGGTTCAGGCAGACGGAGCGGTTTACATTGATTCATCAGCGATGACGATTAATGAAGTGGTGGAAAAAATTCTCAGTCTGGTTTCGCAACAAAGTCGCGGCAATTGATTCGAGTAAACATGTTCACAGGCATCATCGAAGAACTCGGCACGATTCGTAAAATCACCAACGCAAAAGACGGCGCGCGATTGGAAGTTTCCGCGAAAATGTCGCTGTCCGATGTAAAACTTGGTAACAGCATCGCGGTCAACGGCGTCTGTTTAACTGTCGTTGATTACACTGCGGATTGGTTTGCGGCGGATGTTTCGGCGGAAACTTTGCGCCGGACGAGTTTGAAACAGGCGCGCATTGGCAGCCGAATCAACCTGGAACGCGCAATGGCTGCGACCTCACGCTTCGGCGGTCATATTGTCCAAGGCCATGTGGACGGCACAGGCGAATTTCTCGAAGCCAAAGCGGTAGGCGAAAGCTGGACAGTTCGGATTGGGTTTCCCGCCGAACTGGCTCGGTACATCGTCGAAAAAGGCTCGATTACAGTTGATGGCATCAGTTTGACTGTGGCGGCGCTGGGCGCGAACTGGTTTGAAATCGCTGTTATTCCACACACCTGGACAGTGACAAATCTTTCGACGCTGGCGCGTGGAGCAGTGGTTAACCTGGAAGCAGACATCATCGCCAAATACGTCGAACGAATGATCGGTGCTTATGCGAACCAGCCGAAAGAGACGCTTACAATTGAAAAATTAGCCAAGCTTGGATATTGAAAATCTGGTTATGAAAAGAATCCTTGGTCGCACCATCGGCGTTGGCGCAGTGGTGTTTTTCGTTGCCGCTGCCCTGTTCCCCGATTATTTTCATTATGCTGTGGATGTGATTGCTCACCCGTGGGCATATTCGCTGCGGGGCGAAGCTACGCTGACCGGTCATTGGCGTGGGCGGGTGAGTTTTGACAATGGAGCGAACCGCGAACTCAGCTTGGGAATTGAACGCAATCCGCTCAACAGTTATCGTCGCATTCTGGCTGATGAACATCCACTGCAAGGCGCGTTCACCGGCTGGGCGAAAATGCCGGATGATTTCGGCAACTTGGTTCATTACGACTTGTTCGGCAGCACCAATCGCAGCGGTTCGGAAGTCATCATTCAACTTCAAGCTATTGACGCCAAACCATCACCCGAACGCCAAACCGTTTTGCAGGAGCTGAAAGGCGTGTGGAGCGGCCACACGCTGGAACTGGCTGGGATGTCTTCGATGACGCGGTACGACGGCAGCCGTTACCATTTCAGCGAAGACGATTCAGTGTTGTCTGCAAAAGCCAGATTGATTCAGCAATGACCGTGTTCTTTTGGGGTTAAGCAGTAGTTCCAACTCAATCATGCCATTAGCTTCTATCGAACAAGCCATCGAAGATTTTCGCGCTGGTCGAATGGTCATCATCGTTGACGACGAAGACCGCGAAAACGAAGGCGACCTGGCTTGTGCTGCCGAAAAAACCACGCCCGAAATCATCAACTTCATGGCGCGCGAAGGGCGCGGCTTGATCTGCCTGCCGATGACCGAAGAGCGTTGCGACGAGCTCCGGTTGCCGTTGCAGGTTTCTCACGACGAAAACGGCACGCAGTTCGGAACTGCCTTCACCATTTCCATCGAAGCGCGCGTCGGCGTGACGACGGGTATTTCTGCCGCCGACCGTGCCACAACCATCCTGACCGCCGTCAATCCGAATTCCAAAGCGTCCGACCTGGTTCGCCCCGGCCACATTTTTCCGCTGCGCGCCCGTCGCGGCGGAGTGTTGATGCGACCCGGTCAAACCGAAGCCAGCGTTGATTTGGCTCGACTGGCAGGGCTGACGCCGGCAGGCGTGATCTGCGAAGTGATGAGCGACGACGGCACGATGGCTCGTTTGCCGGAACTGGAACTTTTCGCCGTCAAACACAATTTGAAACTCATCTCGGTGGCTGACCTGATTCGTTACCGCATGCAAAACGAAGTCAGCGTTCGTCGCGTCGCCGAAGCGACTGTGCCGACCGTTCACGGCGAATTTCAGGCGGTGGCGTTTGAAAATCTGTTGAACGGCGAAGTTCATCTGGCAATGGTCATGGGTGAAATTTCCGCCGACGAACCTGTGCTGGTTCGCGTTCACACGCAATCGGTGCTGAGCGATGTGTTTGGCAGCGTGCGCGACAGTCACGGCGCGCAATTGCAAACGGCGCTTGGCCACATCAAACGCGAAGGGCGGGGAATCGTGTTGTATCTGAAGCAGGAAATGCGTGGCGTGGGATTGGCTGACCAGCTTCGGGTGTACCGCGAACCCGGCGTCAATGCGCGCGACGATCAAACGGCGAATCCGCCGCGAGCTTCCATGCCGGATGTTCGTGATTACGGAACTGGCGCGCAGATTTTGCATGAACTAGGAGTCAGGAAGCTGAAACTGTTGTCCAATCGTTCGCCGCGATTGCACGCGCTGGAAGGCTTCGATCTGGAAATCGTCGAACACGTTCCGCTGACCTAATAACTTCATTTGGTTTCGCCGAATCGCAGAGTTGCGTCTTCGGTCACGCTGGGCTGAGCTTGGGCTGTGGCTTTTTCGTTCAACTCATTGGTTGTTGTGGCAATGTGACTGGCTGGCGACACGGCGGAAACCGGCGCGGAATAAGGCACAGAGTACATATACGTCGGCGGCTGGAATTCCGGCTCTTCGATTTGGGTTTCCGGTTTCGGAGCGAAGAAAATTCCGTTCAGCAGATGCGCCACGCCTTTGGCCACAGGAATCAACCCTAACAACCACAGCAAACGAAAGATCGGAACCAGTCCGACGACTTCCCAGCGAGTCTTTCGCAGAATCAGCGTTTCCAGACTGGTCAACAATCCTGAGCCGTTGGCTTCACCTAGCAAGATATTCCAAACCACCATCCACGCGCCGCCACCAAAAATCGAAAGCGTCGCTTGTTGCAAACTGTATTTGCGGGAATCGGCAGTGCGAACTTTGTTCAATCTCCATTTGACTTCGTGTTTGGTGAAACTTTTCAGGTCGCGCGCCATATCGGCCAGCACGACTTGCGGCGGAGGAAAATTGCCCGCCTGATTCATCTGTTGATTCATCTGCGGCGGAGTTTGATCAAGCCGTTTGGTGTTTTTGATTTGTGCGCTGGCTTGTTCAAACCCGGCGCGAAGGTTTGAACCAAGCTCACGCAGGTTATTTTTCAAGGCTTCAAAATCAATCGGGCCGGGTTGTTTGCCGTCAATCGCATCCAGAATTACGCCCAGATTGGTTCCGCAACTTCGGCAAAATCGTTGATTGGGAACAGCCTGAGCAGCGCACTTGGGACAATACATTTCGAATCTCCTTGGGAGTGTTTGTAGTTCCGCCGTCAGGCGGCTGGCTCTGATTACGATTCTCTTTCAGTCCTAGTTCTTGCCTTTTCGCTTTTCCGGTTTGACGTAACTTGTTCGCACGACGGTTTTGATGTTGCCGCGCACATTGAAATCACCTTCCAGATGGAATTCCAACGGGTCGCAAGCCGCCACGAAATCATCGCGGATGACGTTGACCACGTGTTCGTGGAAGATTTTCACTTCGCGGAACGAATTGATGTAAAGCTTCAACGATTTCAATTCGATGCAGCGGCGATTCGGCACATAGCGCAAATGCAGCGTGGCGAAATCCGGGAAATCGCTGAACGGACAAATCGCCGTGAATTCAGGGATGGTGAACTGAATTTCGATGCGCTTGCCCGGATGTTCGTACGCAAACGTATCCAGCGGAATCAGGTGCATTTCTTCGCGCGGCGTCGAGCGGATTTCCAGATGCTGTTCCGGCGAAACTTCCATCAATGCTTTCGACTTTTTCTTGGCCAAACTGTTGCTCCGTTTTGTTCAGATTGTGATTGGAAATTGTGCCGTCATTGGCGGCGTTCGTAAATCAACTTGCCGTCAAAAATCGTCATGACGACTTTGGCGTTTTGGATTTCGACCGGATTGATTTTGAAGATGTCCGCCGACAGCACAGCGAAATCGGCCAGCTTGCCGACTTCAATCGAACCTTTCACCTTTTCGTCAAAGCTGGCGAAAGCCGATCCGAGCGTGAAGGCTTTGACGGCTTCGGCGACGGTGATCTTTTGTTCGGGAACCCAGCCGCCCGGTCGTTTGCCATCGAGCGTCCGCCGAGTCACTGCCGCGTAAATTCCCATCAGCGGTTCCATTGGAGCGACAAACCAGTCGGAGCCGAACGCCAGCACGGCTCCGGCATCCAGCAGCGAACGAAAGGCATAAGTGCCTTTGGCGCGATCGGCTCCGATACGATTTTCTGCCCAACGCCCGTCGTCAATCGCGTGGTACGGCTGCATCGAAGCAATCACTCGCTGGCTGGCGAACTGTTTGATCTCTTCCATTCGCAAATGCTGAGCGTGTTCGATGCGGAAGCGACGGTCGCGCGCTCCGTTTTGTTTTTCGGCTTCGGCAAAAAAATCCAGAATGAGTTTGTTGCCTTTGTCGCCGATGGCATGAATCGCAAGCTGCAACCCGGCTTTGTCTGCGGCAACAACGCGGTCGCGCATCTTGCTTTCGGGAAACATCTCATCGCTTGGCAAGCCCGCGGTTTTCGGATCGTCCAGATACGGCGCAAAAAACAACGCCGTAGTCGAACCCAGCGAGCCATCAGCAAAGCCTTTCAAGCTGCCAATTTTCAATTTGTCATTGCCGAAGTTCGCGCGAATTCCTGCGGCGGCCAATCGCTGCCAAACCGCCAACGGTTGATGGCCGCTGACGCGCACAGTCAATTCTCCGCGTTGAAGCAACGTTTGATAAACGCCAAGCACGTCGGGCGAAGCGGACATGTCCTGCACACTGGTCACTCCGTTTTCGGCGGCGTAGCGCATTGCAGCTTTGATGGATTCGATCATTTCGGCTTCGGTCGGATCGGGAATGACTTTGTAAACGAAGTTCATCGCCGCGTCTTTCAACACTCCGGTCGGTTCGCCGCTTGAGTCGCGGACGATGGTTCCGCCATCCGGGTCTTTGGTGTCGCGCGTGATTCCGGCCAGCTTCAACGCCAGCGAATTCGCCAATGCCATGTGGCCATCCAGCCGGTTGATGAACACAGGGTTGTCCGGTGTCACCGCGTCAATCAACTGTCGCGTAGGCAAATTCGCGGGCCGCCAGTTTTCGTGATCCCAGTTGCCGTTCAGCACCCACCGACCTTTTTGGAGCTTGGCGGCAAATTCGCCGATGCGTTTGCGGAACTCTTCCTGCGAAGCGGCGTCGCGCAATTGCACGGCGGCCAAGCCCGCTCCGCCATCCAGAAAATGCACGTGAGCGTCGTTGAATCCCGGCACAACGCGCTTGCCCTGCAAGTCAATGACTTTGGTGTTTGCGCCGATCCAGCGGCGAATGTCTTTGGTCGAACCGACGGCAGCAATGCGATTGCCAACCACGGCGACGGCTTCGACTTCCTGCTGCTTATCGTTGACCGTCCAGATTTTCCCGTTCAGCAAAACCAGGTTGGCAGAAGGCCTGGTAGGTACGGAACCAGGAGCGGTAGCGACCGGGTGAGCAATGCACAGGAGCAAAATGGCAAAAAGAGTTTTCATAGTTTCTGTAGTTCAGCGATCAACCGGGTCGCTACCGCTCCCCGTTCCGCACCGATTTTTTGAAATTCACCAGAGTTGAAAACGTAGGGTCTTCGATCTGAATGGTCGAATGCGACAGGTGAAAGCGTTCAGCCAGCAACGCGCGGACTTCGCGCAACACGCGACAGCTTTGATCGGCGTTGGTGACTACGACGTGAGCCGACAGCACGTGACGGTCTGAAGTGATCGTCCAAATGTGCAGGTCATGAACTTCGCGCACGCCGGCAATTGTTTTGATGGCTTGTTCAACGGCAGCGGGTTTGATGTGCGAAGGCACGCCTTCCAGCAATACGTTGACCGATTCGGCGACGATTCGCCACGAATTCCAGACGATCAACAAACTAATGACCACGCTGAACAACGGGTCTGCCCAGCGCCAACCTTTCCAGACAATCAACACTCCGGCGGCAATCGCGGCCACCGAACCCAGCAAATCTCCGAGCACGTGCAGATAAGCTCCGCGCATGTTCAAGTTGTCATGATGGTGCGAGCGCGATAGCAACCACGCCGAAACAATGTTCACCGCCAAGCCGCCAACGGCAATCCAAACCAGTGTCCAGCCTTGTACTTCTTCCGGTTGGCGAAAGCGATGAAATGCTTCGACGCAAATCAACACTGACAAGGCAATCAACGTGACGCCATTGACCAAAGCCGCCAGAATTTCCAAACGATAAAATCCATAAGTCTTGCTCTGAGTCGCGGGGCGCGCGGCGAATCTCACCGCGAACAATGCCAGCGCCAACGCCGCGACATCTGTGAACATGTGCCCGGCGTCCGACAGCAGCGCCAAGCTGTTCGCCCAATATCCGCCAACGGCTTCGGCCAACATGTATCCGAATGTCAGCGCCAGTACGATCAGCAACGTTCGCTGCGAAGCTCCGCGCGCGTGGTCGTGATGATGGTGTTCGTGCGAATGGTCGTGCAGATGCTGCGCGTGGTCGTGAGGATGAAGTTGAAATGCCGGAGCGCTCATCGTGGCTACTTTCTTAAACTGGGAGCAAATTCACTTTAACCGCTGGCGCATTTTTGGCTGCCTGATTGATGAATCCAGTGTCGAAGGTCAGAAGCTCAACATTGTGAGACGTCGCCAGTTCCTCTGCCAAGGCAATGTACAGACTATCTGACGAGCGACTGCAACCATAATTTTGTCTGATTTCTTTGGCTCGTTTGATCAGAGAAAAGTCGCCATTGGGTAATGAGCGGATTCCGCTTAACTGATCCTGGAAATCTTCGACCGACTCGTCATATTCCGTTTCAGTCAACATTCCATCCTGAAATTTTTGGCAGAGCACATACAACACTTCACTAACGATTACGTTTGGCGCAAAAAACGCCCACCCGTTGTTTGCATAATTTGCCATCGCCAGTTCCGCAGTGTCGGATTTCCCTTGTTCTTTTGCGCAAATGGCGATAGCACATTGGCATCAATCACCAATGCGTCAGCGTTAATCCCTTGGCTCATATCCGAACATCGCTCCTGCTCTGGCTTCACGTAACATTCGCTGTGTGTCTTCGCCTGACGTGTATCGCCTGTTTTTATTGCGCTCCGAAACTTTTCTTATAGCTTCGAGCATAGCGTAATTCGGTGTTGGCTTGGCCTCGGTAACGTCGGCTCCAAGAGTTTCGACTGCCTGAATCGAGTCGAGTTCAATCATTTCTCTCAGGTATTGATCTAAAGATTGCCGTCTGGCCAGCGCGTTTGTCCTGATCGCAATCGCCAGGTCAGCAGCGATTTCCAATGTCGCAGTTGAAGCATTCATAAGCATCACCTCCAGGTCAGTTTATCGGCTGGTAGTATCGCTCACCCGCGCAGGCACGGCAAAGCGTGCGGCCTTCACGCAGAGTTTCGCGGTGATCGTTGATGCCTTCGCCGCATTCATCGCATTCGACGCGAGTCAGCGGATGGCCTGGCTTATCGGAATCAGGCAGGTTGACGCGGACTCGCTGCCACGTGAACAAGCTTTCGTCCGGCAGAGTTTTATATGCTTCCAGTTGCTGTTCTTTTTTGGTGGGCAGGTGGCTGAAAAGTTGCGCGGCCAATTCGCGCGAAGATTCGACGGCGACAACACGTACGGCTTCGTTGGTTTCGGTGTTCAGAAACGTCGCGGCCAGTTTGCCGAAATCACGAAACTTCAAGGTTCGTTTGCCTAAGCGACAACCGGTGACGGTGTTGATGGCGTCCGCCGCGCAACGATCAATCTCGACAAAGACGATCAACCGCTTGCCGACTTTTGGCTCTTCGATACCGATCAAGCGACAGCCCAACATCGCCATCCGCACACCCAGCACCTGACCCGGACACATGTGGCCGTGATTGCGCTCGGCTTCTGTCAGATATTCGGCAAGTGTGTTCATGGTGAATTACCCGCTTCCTACCGGTCGCGGTTCTGACTCAGTACGACAAATAAGGACGGCGGCGTTCGGCGAAGTCTTTTTCTCCGGCTTGCCACGA
The DNA here is from genome assembly GCA_033763255.1 of Acidobacteriota bacterium. GTDB lineage: Bacteria > Acidobacteriota > Blastocatellia > RBC074 > RBC074 > RBC074. The sequence continues at coordinate 20,807 of JANRKX010000092.1, forward strand.
AGCGGCGATCTCTTCCAACGAAGCGCCGCTTTCAATCTGCTCCCTCAGCTTCGTCGTTCCGGCAATCACATCAAACGGCAGTCGGTCGTAAACGTATTCATACGGCGGCGTTTGCCATTTGAAACCTTCTGGCCACAAATTGTGCATGGCTTTGATCAGCGCGATGCCAGTGATGACGGGTTTCAAAACTTCGCGGTCGGTGACGTGCAATTGAACTCCGTGGCAAAGCTGCGCGACGTGTTTTTGAAACGTCGGTTTGAAGCTGTGCGGGCGGAAGTGGACGCCGGGCAGGTTATGGTTGTTCAAATACTCGGCCAGTTCGTACGAATCGGCGTAAGGCGCTCCGGTGATTTCAAACGGGCGAGTTGTGCCGCGCCCCTCGCTGAACTTAACGCCTTCAACCAAAACCATTCCCGGATAAACCACAGCCGTTTCTGGCGTCGGAATGTTCGGCGACGGAAGCACCCAGCGCGCGTCTGTGTCGTCAAACCAGAATTCGCGTTTGTAACCCTGCATCGGAATGACTTCCAGTTCGCAGCCAATGCCGAACTCTTCGTTGAACATTCGCGCCAGTTCGCCGACGGTCATGCCGTGTCGCATCGGAATCGGAAACATTCCGACAAAAGATTCGTGGCCGAGTTCCAGCGTATTGCCTTCGATGCCCAAACCGTTAATCGGATTTGGCCGGTCGCAGACGATGAAGCGTTTGCCAAGTTCTTTAGCCGATTGCATCGCCAGCGCCATCGTGTAAATGAAGGTGTAAACGCGAGTTCCCACGTCCTGAACGTCAAACACAATCGTATCTACATCGCTGAGCATTTGCGTCGTCGGCTTGCGGACTTCGCCATAAAGCGAATAAGCCATGACTCCGGTGCGTGCATCGCGGAAACCTTCCCATTCGATCATGTTGTCCTGAGTTTCTCCGCGAATGCCGTGTTGCGGGCCGAACAGTGCGGTCAGCTTGATGGCGGAGTGGTTGCCAAGCAGGTCAGCCGAATGTTGAAAGTTGTGATTTATCGAAGCCGGATGGCAAATCAAACCTGTACGAATGCCGCTGAGCAGTTGCGGGCGGTCGCGGAGCAGGATTTCGATTCCAAGTGCGATTTTGTTCATTGAAGTTCAGGAAAAGGAAGCTACGCGCTTCAATCACAGCAAGCGAGGGCGCTTGCGTTCCCAAGGCTACCGAGCACGCAAGATCAAAAATGCCAAGCCGCCAAAAACTACCACCAAAGCAAGAATCAACAGCGCGATGCCTAAACCAATTGCCAGATAATTCTTTTCGACAAATTTGCGCGGCGGTTGTTCGTCGGAGCTTTGTTCCTGTCGCTGAATTTCGCGCCATCGCTCGCTCATCTTTTCGATGGAAGCAGGGTAGGCTCCACCGGATGATGCGGGCGAATTCGCCAATTGGTCTGGTTGTTTTTGGGAATCGTTCATGGCTGGGGGAGTATCCGAGATGCCATCGCAGACTGTCAACGCGGTTTTTCTTGTTCAGAGTCTGGCAATTTTGTGCTGAGTGTGGTTGATTTGGGGAGCATTGGGAAAAGTGGTTTCGAGAAAACAGCGGTGATTCAACCGGAGGCAAGGCCTTGCTGAATTTGAAGAATTGGAAGCAACAATGGGAAGCAATGGATCGCGCCAATCTGCGGTCCTTGCGTGAGATGACGATTGAAGAAAGCGTCAAGTCTTATCTTTCTCTTTGTCATTCGTTGGCTCCGTTTCTCGAAGAAAGCAGAAGCGTCTTTCTGGCTGATCGTGCTGCCTATTTGACGGAATTACAGGAACGGTTGCGTAAATTCGGGGAATGGAGACAGCAGCAAGATGGAACTGTTACAGAATCAACTTGAAAGTGTCTCCCGCCTCCAGGCTTCCTTGCGAAACGCGGGAATTCTTTCTGCGGTGATTGGCGGAATTGCAGTTGCAGTCTGGGGCGACCCTCGCGCAACCAAAGACGCCGACCTGAAAGTTCTGTTGACTCGTGACCAAGCTACCCAATTGCTCAATGCCTTGCCCAAAGGTTACACGATTGAATCATCCGACCCTGAAGGCGACCTGCGCCAATTCGGTTTTCTCTTTACGCGTGATGACACTGGCGTTCGCATAGATTTGCTGTTGGCAGACCTGAGTTTTGACCAGCAAGTCATCGAACGCGGACGAGAAATCCAAGTGCCAGGCGGAATTAAAATCATAGTTTGCTCGCCTGAAGATTTGATTATCTACAAATGCGAATCAAGGGTAAGGGCGCAAACCCAACAGAGGTTGTAAAGTTGGGTTGTGAAACCAGAAATTCAACTCATACAACTCTATCTGTGGGTTTGCGCCGTCTACGATAAGCATCCGACGCTGAAGTATCAACGTTGGAGCAGGAACACGACCGAACCACTTTTTACGGATCAGGAAGCGATAACCATCTATTTGTTCGGACATTTGCAAGAACGATTCAAACTCAAGACCATCCATCGCTATATCGAGCAGCACTGGATCGCTTGGTTTCCGCACCTGCCCAGTTATCAAGCCTTCAATCATCGCCTCAACCTGCTTGAGGAGGTTTGTCCGGTGCTGCTCGGCGAGTTGATGTCCCAAATGGAGATGCCGACGATAGCCCTTGAGACAGATCAAATGCTGGATTCCTTGCCCATTATGCTGGCCGTGCGCGGACGTTCGACCAATGCGAAGGTCGCCCGCGATCAAGCCGACAAAGGCTACTGTGAAAGCAAAAAGCTCTGGTACCACGGAGTCAAACTCCACCTGCTCGGCTCTAAGCAGTACCGCCGACTGCCTGTTCCCTTGAGCCTTTGCTTGACGGAAGCCTCGCGCCACGATTTGCCGGTCTTGAAAGAAGAAGTCTTTGTCCCCTTGCCCGGCACCTTGTTTGGCGACAAAGCCTACCTCGATCAGGCGACGAAACAGGCGCTGGCCGCACACGGCACGACGATCTGCACACCGGACAAGAAAGAGAAAGGGCAGAAAGTCTACGGCGTTGGCCAAAGTGGCTTGTGGTCCCGCTTCGTTTCCGCAATGCGCCAACCAATTGAGTCAATGTTCAATTGGTTGGTGGAGAAAACTGGCATTCAGAATGCTGCAAGGGTTCGTTCTAGTGAAGGCTTACGAGTCCACTGCTACGGGAAACTGACCGCAGCCTTCTATATGCTCTGCTTTAACCCTTGATTCGCAT
>JANRKX010000093.1:0-44711 GCA_033763255.1 Acidobacteriota bacterium
GTTTCGAATGAACTCTCTGCGCCCAAAAAAATCTTTTTGGTTTTGTTCGTTGCTCATTATTTCTCCTGATGTGAGTTGGGTTGATTGGATTCGGGTTTGGCAGTTTGCTCTGTCGCTGGAGCTTTGCTGGTTTCAAACTGCCGTAGCTTGTCTTCAGCCTGTTGAATCTTCTTTTCGATTTCGTCGCTCAGCTTCTGGTAAATCTCCAGCGATTGCACCTGGCTGGCTTCCAGCCCGCGCAGCCGTTCAACTTCGGCGCGCACCTGATTCAGCCGCGCTTCGTGTTGATACCGAATTTGCGCCATTGTCGCGTCGCGGTTGAACGTTCCGATGTTGGCCGTTTGCGCCAGCAAGGATTCGCGCGTCATCAATTGCTGCAAGGTCTGGTCTTCGGCTTCCAGCGCGGCGATGCGTTCGCGGATGGGTCGCAAAGAATTTTCGTAAGTGGCGATTCGCTGTTCGACGCGATTCATCCGCAGGAATTCGATTTCCAACTGCTGCCGCACGTTCAGGGCTTTGACTTCCTGGGACAGCGATTTCAACTCTTCGGCGATGATCGTAAAGGCTTTGGTCAGCGCGTCCGGCTGAACCGTGACGGTTGCCGGTTGCTGCGCGTCAGAAGCCGGAGCGGTTTGTTTCGGCGCGCCCGGCTTCGAGTCTTTGTTTTCCAGATCAATGATGTTCGGGTATTGCGGCGGATTTTTGACCGGGCGCTTCGGCTTTTCCTGAGCCAAAGCCGAAGCCGTGCCAACGATCAGCAAGAGAAATGACAACAAACAAAATTTTCGGTACTGCATAAATCTCCAGTGCAGTTTCCAGTCGCCAGTTTCCGGCTTCCAGTTTTACGGTCAGCCACAAACTGGAAACCGGGAACTGGAAACTGCCTTTAAGCTTTCTTGACCAAGCCGACCAAGAACAGCAAGACGACTGCTCCGATGACCGACGTGACCAAGGAGTTAATCAGGCCGCTGCCGATGGAAACCTTCAGTAGTCCCAGCAGCCAGCTTCCCAGAAAAGCTCCGATGATTCCCACAACGATATTGCCAACCAATCCGAATCCGCCTCCGCGCATCAAATTGCCAGCAATCCATCCGGCGGCGGCTCCGACCAGCAAAAAAATCAACAAACCAGTAGCATCCATAAAAATTCTCCTTCGTGAAGCAACGTCCGATTTACGGGGCACGCGCTTCGGGCATCCGACGCCTGCCGGTGCAAGGGCGCGTGTTGAGGAACTACGGAATGAGGGCGACTACAAAAAATCTATCGTCTGCTCTGCCCTGATCTTGGGAACGAAGGCACGCTGGCATTGCCGTCTTTATCAATTGCCTGGACGGCGAAAAAGTAATCGTCTTTGGACAAACTCTTCATCACATATTCGGCGACATTGCCGACTTCAATGCTGCGAAGCCAAAACGGTTGATAAGTTTCACGCCAGACAATTCGGTATCCGGCAACGTCAGGTTCTTTGTTCGGTTGCCAGGCAACAGTGGTGTCGTATTCCTGCCGACCGGTTTTGAAGCGCACACCACTGGGCGGAGCTGGAGCCAGCGCCATGCTAGCCATCGCGATGGCGTTGATGCGAGCGACTTGCGCTACGTAAGCCGGATCAACCATCTCGAACACGTCGCCGTATTTGATACCGTTTTCTTCGCGGACTCGTTGATGCTGGCGAGTAAAGTCTTCGTTCGGTTCAGTAAACCGAACAGCCGGAAACCCTTGCTGCAAAAATGCGTTGTGGTCGCCGCCGCGCCCGTACCGATCTCGGCGATAAACCAGCGTCACTTCAAAATTGTTCAAGTAACGTTCGCCGACTTCTTTAATGTATCTGGCCAGTTGCCGCGAAGGGCCGTCGTTTTCTCCGCCGACGGATTGCCGAGCGCGGGCTTCGGCTTCGGTTTCAGTCGTCGGCACGCCTTCGGAAAACAGGCGAACCCGCCGATTGTCACGAACTCCGTTGCCGCCCAGAGTGTTGCCGATGATGTCGTTGGTGAACATCGCCGCGATGTTCAAGCCTTTCTTTTTGGCTTCTTCCGCCCAGTGATGTGCGCCCAGCAATCCCTGCTCTTCGCCGGGAACGGTCATGAAAACTATCGTCGCATCGAACTGATATTTCGACATGACTCGTGCCATTTCCATCACCGCCGCCGTGCCCGAAGCGTCATCGCTGGCTCCGGGAGCGTCGCATTCCGTATCGCTGAACGGCGAGCAGATCGAATCGTAATGTCCGCTGACAACATAAATTCGATCTTTCGATTCGGCTTGAGTGCCCGGCAAAGTGGCAACGATGTTTATGAGTTTGGCTTCGCGCGGAAAACGCGGCGTGACGGGTTGAGTGAATTCGTCGTTGACGACCTGCAACCGTCCGCCGGATTCCTGGCTGTAACGGTCCATTTCGGATTTGATCCACCGAGCCGCTGCGCCAATTCCGCGCTTCGGATCGTCTTGCGTCGAAAGCGTGTGCCGTGTGCCGAAGCTGACGAGTTTGCGAATGATGCCTTCGATGTTCTTGGCGGAAATTTCGCTGACGATCTTTTCAATTTGCGGGTTGAGTTTCGGGGAAACCTGGATTTGTTGCGCGTCGGAACTCGGCAACGGCAAAACCGACAACAGAATGGCGGACAAAACGAAAGCGGCAATTCGCTTCACGGGCTTGCTCCTTGAAAATAAGTTGAACTTCGATAGCGGATGATCGCATTGACAGGCGCAGCGATTATAGGAGCTTGCTCGTCCGATGAAAAGAAACCGCGCAAAAAGAAAGGCCAGAAATCGTCGTGCGACTTCTGGCCTTTTCTATTCACATAACGAATTCTGACTACTTCGCCACGACCTTATAAATTTTGTCCTTCCAAACCACGATGGCCTGCCCGTGAGCGAAGTATTCTTTCAGCATTGGCTCTGCGGCGAGCAAGTGCTTGTATTCTTCGCTGTCCAAAACCACTTTCGTCACTCGCCAGGCCATATCCGGTTTATAGGCGCTATCCACCCAAAAACCGCCCTGATGGTTGAAAACCTTGTCACGACGACGAACTGACAACAGAGATGGCGCGTCCTTTTCGATTTCTTTTTCTTCCAGTTTGCGAGCGTCTTCGGATTTGCGAGTCGGCAAAAAACTGAAGGCTTTATCCATCACACTCGAAGAAATCTTCGGTGGCTTTGGTTCCTTTCCTTTTTTCACCATCGGGTTGTCGCTCGGCAAAGGGCCGATTTGAGCAGTAACAACATTCTCTCTTGGTTCCGCTTCAGCAACCGGCGGTGCAACCGGAGCCGCTGATTCATCCGCTGCAGTTCGAGCGATAGGAACATTGAACGTTTGTCCGCCAGCCAGAGAAGACACCAATATGCCTGTGGTCGGTTTCGCTTCTGGGAAAGAGGGCGGCGTTGTTGCCACCAAAGTTAAGGACTGGCCGCCATTAGGTTGGGCGAAAGCAGTTCCAACCGCTGAATTACTGCCAGCGACCAAAGACAATCCATTTGGATTTGGACTGACATCCGGCTTGGGAATGTTATTCGCCGTCAGACTTTGCGCCGATGTAACGGTGGTTTCACCCTGAGCGCCAAAATTCGAAGCTGCCGAATTCAAATCCAGTTGCGATGTTGAATTGCCATTAACTGGTTCGGTAATTGCGACGTTCGTTTCAGAGGGCTTGGCAGTTTGCTGCCGCCAAAGCTGAACAGAAACGACGCCAATCAAAATTGCCGCGGCGATTCCGGCAGTAGCCCAGCCCTGTTGCCAGGTTGTGATTCCTAGCCATTCGCCCCAATCGGCGACGACCGACTTCCAATGTGACCAGATGCTGGGCGGTGCAACCACCGGAGCGCGGTTGGTTTCCGGCTGCGGCAATTGCATCAAGCGGGAAAGTTCAATGACATGGCGTCGGCAGGAAGGACATCCGGCAAGGTGTGAATCGTATTGAGAACGTGCCGAAGCGCCGAGCGCGTTTTCCAGATAAGCGTTAGCCGTGTCCACGTTAAAGCCCATACAAGCTTCGACGACAGAACCGCCGCGCGACAGGTGGCGTCGCAGCATCGTTTCAAAATCTAACGCCGTGTTGTGTTGTTCGAGTGCCACTGCTTTATGCTCTGAGTTTTGAAGGTTCAGGCTAGTGAATTTTTGCCTGAATTTATTGGGTTCTTTTCCAAAAGCCCGCATCTTGAACGTGCGGTAGTGAATCTCTTGCGAACTCCGTTTGTAGTTCCGCCTTTAGGCGGCTGGCTGTTCAAGCCAAAGCCAGCCGCCTAAAGGCGGAACTACAAGCACGAACTTTACGGTGCGCGTTCGGCAACCACGCCTTTGACATCGCCAATCAGTTTGCGAACGTCCAGCTCGGTACGCGCGGCGATTTCAATGCACTCGCCGACTTCTCCGCGCCGCAACCCATAACTGCGTTGCAAAATTTCTTCGGTTTTGCGTTTGATTTCGCGCTGCGCTTTGGCCAGCCAGCGACTGATCGTTGCTTCGTGAACGCTCATCAGCAAGCCGATCTCGCGCAAGGTCAGGTCTTCAAAATAGTAATAATTCAGCATCAACCGGTCGCGCGGATTCATTTCAGCAAAAGCCTTTGTGATGGCTTCTTCGGTGGCGCGTCGCAACCGCGTGTCTTCCAGATCGTCCGGCGCAGCCAGATGAACCTGCAAAGAACCATTGCCGTTCATCGCGGCGTTGTTGGCCAGCCGTTCAAATTCCGAAGCCTCTTCGACTTGTTCAAAACGCGCCGTTTGCCGTTTGCGATCAATGAAGCATTGATACACAACCGCGCGCAGCCAGCCGCCCAAACTGCCTCGACCGGAATAATGCGCCAACTTGCTCAAGCGTTTGTCGCCATCGGTGCGGACGCCGAACAGTTCGCCGTACACGAACTGCACCAAGTCTTCTGCTTCGGCTTCGTCTTTGGTCAAAGCTCGCGCGGCTCCCTGCATCGAATGACGGAACTCGGTTTCAAACTTCTCCCAAGCCGCGCCGTCACCATTTTCGCAAGCAACCGCCAGACACAATTCGTCGGCCTTGATCCCTGCCAGAAACTCTTTTGCGCTGCCACCATCTTCGCCGGAACGAACGGCGATGGCAGCCAAACGGTCGGCAAATTGCCTTTCCGTGACGCCATACCGTTCAGTGACGCCCTTAAAGAGCGCCGCAATCGGTTTGGAGTGACGTGCTATGAAATCGTCAGTCTTCATCTCAGCAAATGTTAAGTTCGTAACGTTAAGGCTTCTGGGGTCAAAAGCCGGGCGTATTCTAATTCCAACCCGGTCAGATGCAAGCAAATCTTTTCGATTGAATCTTGAACGCAAAAGCGTCCCAATCACTGCACAGTTTTTGAGACGCTTTTCATTTTCCCAACAACTGATCGGGGAATAATTTCACCAAGAACCTACTCAGACTTTTTCAATTCCAGCTTGGCAATGGATTCGCGGTGAACTTCGTCCGGGCCGTCGGCAAATCTCAAAGTCCGCTGGTGCGCCCAACTGTTGGCCAAGAAGAAATCTTGACTGACTCCGCCGCCACCGTGCGCCTGCAATGCGCGATCAATCACTCGCAGAGCCATATTCGGCGCAACAACCTTAATCATCGCAATTTCCGCACGAGCCGCTTTGTTGCCAACAGTGTCCATCATATATGCCGCTTTCAAGGTCAACAGTCTGGCTTGCTCGATTTCAATGCGGGAATTGGCGATGTCCGCGCGAATCGTTCCCTGCTCTGCCAGCGTTTTGCCGAAAGCCACGCGATGTTTGACGCGCTGGCACATCGCTTCCAGAGCGCGTTCGGCCAATCCAATCGAACGCATACAGTGATGAATTCGCCCTGGCCCCAAACGGCCTTGCGCGATTTCAAAGCCACGTCCTTCGCCCAGCAAAATGTTTGACGCGGGCACACGGACGTTTTCAAACAACACTTCGGCGTGGCCGTGCGGAGCGTCGTCGTAACCAAACACATTCAGCATTCGCAAAACTTTGACGCCCGGCGCGTCCATCGGAACCAAAATCATGGACTGCTGTTTATGCGTAGCCGCGCTGGGATCGGTTTTGCCCATGAAAATGGCAATCTTGCAACGCGGATCACCCGCTCCAGAAGTCCACCATTTGCGACCGTTGATGACGTATTCGTCGCCTTCGCGTTTGATGCTTGATTGAATGTTCGTCGCATCGGACGAAGCGACTTCCGGTTCGGTCATGGCAAAACACGAACGAATCTCGCCATCCAACAATGGACGCAGCCATTGTTTTTGCTGCTCTTCGGTTCCGTAACGCGAGATGACTTCCATGTTGCCGGTGTCCGGCGCAGAGCAATTGAACACTTCCGCCGACCATGGAGCGCGCCCCATAATTTCGCACAGCGGAGCGTATTCCAGATTGGTCAGCCCTGCGCCGTGTCCGCTTTCGGGCAAAAACAGATTCCACAATCCCTCAGCTTTGGCTTTGGGTTTCAAGTCTTCGATGATTTGAATGACTTTCCAGCGCTCGCCCGTGTGGTTCTGTTCGTAATACGTCGCTTCGTTCGGATAAATGTACTCGTCCATAAAATCCGAGAGTTTCTTTTGCAGGTACTTGACCTTGTCAGAGTATTCAAAATTCATTTGGGTGAATCCTTTTCGTAGATTTTCAGTCTTCCAATTCCAATAAGCCCATTGAGTTGCCGTTGACAGGGCTTGAAGGCGGGTGCGACGACAACCACGATTGCAAATCGGTCAACGAAGTGAAGCTCAGCAACTGCCCACTCAATTCTTCGACGTGTTCCAGCGACAAGCGGCGAATGTGGGAGTCAATCGCTTCATCCAAAGCTCCAAAGCGTTGTGACAATATCAGCAGTGTGACTTCAACCTTGCCTTCCAGCAATCCTTTCCGAATTCCGATTCGTTCGATTGAGCTGACGTACTTCATATTTCTTCCCTCCTGTTGCTCGTCCAGTTTTTCGTAAAAGTCATTGTCCAATTCGTCTGGCAACTGAAGCAAGCTATCCAGAAATTCAAACAGAGCAATCACTCTTTCCTGTTCGTAACCTCGCGCGTAAAGCCGTTTGGCGATCTCCAGTTTTTTCCAGAATCGCTTTTCAGCCTTGCCGTGAGTTTCGCTGGCTGCCAGTTGGGCAAGCACAACAACGGCAAATGGGCTATCACTTTGCTCCAATTCTTCCAAACAAGCGCGGTAATCCAGCAGTTTGACCGCTGAAAATTTTAGGCTGAGTTCCGTACCGAAAATCTCTGCGCGATATTCGTTCGGACGCCAGTTCTCATCTTCGTCGGTGAAAACCACGAACGAAGCGACAGGCGATTTGTGCCGGTCGAACAAACGATAGTTGTAAACGAACATTCGCTGGGCAAAAGCCGTTTCGCGCTGTCCCTGAACTTCGATGTGAATCAGCACGCGCAACTCGCCGCCACTTTTCAGCCAGACTTTGGCCAACTTATCCACAGTGCGACGACCGACGGAAGCTTTGGCGCTCAACCGTTGCATCTCTTTGTCCATAAACTCAAAGCCACGCGTCCAGTCAATGGCGTCATAAACTTGCGTAAAGAAAAACTGCATAAACTCCGGGAAAAACAATCGCAGCACGTCTTTCCAAGGACTATCGTAATCTTCGTTTTTGGCTGAGGCTAAATCGTTCATCATTTCACCCGATGTCACAAAACGGCTTCAATCAATTGCGGCCCAGCTTCAGCCAGAGCGCGACTCAACTCCTTCGCCAATGCTTCGGCGGATTCGACACGCACCGCCGGAACTCCCAGGCCTTTCGAGATACTGACCCAATCAATCGGCGGATTGTTCAACCCGATCAAGCTCTTGGCCAGCGGGCTGAACTCCTTCACCCCGGCGCGCATCAATTCGATTCCCAAAATCCTGTAGCTGTTGTTGTTCAGCACAATCGTTTTGACGTTCAAACCTTCGCGCGCCTGAGTCCACAAAGCTTGCAGCGTATACATTCCGCTGCCGTCCGATTGCAGATTGATGACCGTGCGATCCGGGCAAGCGATGGCCGCGCCAGTTGAACACGGGAAGCCCAAACCGATGGCTCCGCCGGGTTGATACAAAGCTGTGTGCGGTTGCGCCGATTGAGCCAGTTTGGTGAACGGCCCCATGCTGGTGTTGCTTTCGTCCATGACTATGCAATTTTCCGGCAACAGCGCAGCGACGACCGCCGACAAAGTTTCCGGCGTCAGCTTACCGGTCGGCAACGCGGGAAGCTGCAATTCGGAATTTGTGATGATTTCACTCGGCGCGTTCAACGCATAAGCCAAAGCTTCCAGCGCCGATTCAACATCTTCAACCGGCGAAGTCAGCGTGACTGTGATTTGCTCCGGCGAAATGAAATAGCTCGGCACGCCGGGATAGCCGAAGAAAGAAACCGGCGAGCGCGCTCCGGCCAGCACGATGGATTTGTACGGCGCAAGCGCGGCGATAGCTGGTTCGGGGAAATAGGGCAGCCGCTCAATAATCGGTGTGCCGACGCCGCGTTCCCACCGAGCCGGAAAACTTTCGCAGATCAATCTGCAGCCCGTCGCGGCGGCAATTCGCGCTACCGCTTTCAAGCCGCGTTCGCGCAAAGCGTAAGCTCCCAAAAACAACGCGGCGGATTCTCCGCGCAAAGTTTCCGCAGCTTGCTTGATCGCGGCGTCACTGACTGCTGGCGGCGTGGGAATTGAAGCGACTGCGATGGCTCCGCTGGCGGCGTCGAGTTGCGCGTCGTGCGGAACAATCAACGTAGCAATACTGCCCGGTTTGGTTGAGGCCATGGAAATGGCTTCGGCGACATCGCCTGCAATTTCTTCGGCGGAGTTGCTGCGGCGAACCCAGCTTGAAACCGGGTTGGCCAACGAAAAAATATCGCTGGTCAGCGGCGCATCGGCTGGCAAATGCCACGAAGCGTGATCTCCAATCAGGTTAACCACTGGCGAGCGCGCTCGCTTTGCGTCGTGCAGATAAGCAATTCCGTTGGCAAAGCCCGGCCCCAAATGCAGCAGCGTCAATCCGGGTTTGCCAGTCATTCGCGCAAAGCCGTCGGCAGCGCCGGTAGCCACACCTTCAAACAGACAAAGCACGGCGCGCATTCCGGGAACGCTGTCCAGCGCCTGCACCATAGGCATTTCGGTCGTGCCAGGATTGGCGAAACAGACGTTGACGCCTGCGCCAACCAACGTGCTGATTAAACTTTCTGCTCCGTTCATTTTGTAGTTCGCAGTTCGCGGTTCGCGGTTCGCGGTTCGCAGTTCAGACTAAATCGAAGCAAAAAACTTTGAGACAGGATGGTCAGGATTTTGTTCAGGATGAACAGGATTCAAACCAAGTTGGAACTTGATTGCTATTTGATGATTCTGTAAATCCTGCCGGAAATCTTGTCCATCCTGTCAAAAGAGAATGTCTCAATGTTGCTTGTTCTGATTTAGCCGTGAACTGCGAACCGCGAACTGTGAACTCATTTGATCGGTGAGTAATCGGTCGCACCCAAAATCACGGATTCGACTTTTTCAGCCAGCCTGCCGTTCTTTTCGCTTTCGGTACGAGCTTTTTGCCATTCTGGATCGGCGGCAAACGCTCTCCAGGCTTTGTCGCGCGCTTCGCGGTTGGGATAAGCCATCACATACACCAAAGTGTTTTCAGAACCTTTTTCCTTATCGGTCGGCCCCCAGAATCCAACGACTTCCATACCGTGTTTTTTGAACAGCTTGATCGTGTGATCGCGGAACCGTTTGTGCAGTTCTTCCAGTTTGCCGGGCGCAGCGATGTAGGTGCGGATTTCGTAACACTTGCCGTCTTTGACCAACGAAGGGCTGGGCGCGATGGTCGGCGCTGGCGGCGGAGTCGCTTGAGCAGAAGCGACGATTGAAGCAGTCAAAAGAATGACGGTCAGAACGAACAACTTGAACAGTTTATTCACGGGTAATGTCTCCAGTCGAAATTGAACAGGGTTCACAGAGTTCAGCGGGATGAAAAACAATCCTGAAAAATCCCCTAAATCCTGTCTACGGTTTTCTTATTTCGGCGGCATACGCAGCGCGCCGTCCAGACGAATGACTTCGCCATTGAGCATTTCGTTTTCGATGATGTGTTTGGCCAATGCAGCGTATTCCGCCGGATCGCCCAAACGTGGCGGGAAAGGAACTTGAGAACCCAAAACTTTCCTTACATCTTCTGACAGCCCGGCCAACAACGGAGTGTCGAACAAACCCGGCGCGATGGTCACAACACGAATTCCAGTCCTGGCCAGATCGCGCGCAATCGGCAAAGTCATGCCGACGATTCCACCCTTCGACGCCGAATAAGCCGCTTGTCCAATCTGCCCGTCGAACGCCGCAATCGAAGCCGTGTTGACGATCACGCCGCGTTCGCCCGAAGCGTTCGGTTCCTGCGAAGACATTTGCGCAGCAGCCAACCGGATGACGTTGAACGTGCCAATCAAATTTACTTCGATGACTCGTTTGAACGAAGCCAGCGAATGCGGGCCATCTTTTCCGACAGTCTTTTCGCCAGTGCCAATGCCCGCGCAATTGATCGCTCCGCGCAAAGGGCCGAACAAGGCGGTTTTGGCCACAGCGTTCTGGACGCTCTCTTCATCGGTGACGTTGGTTTCGACGAACATCGCATTCAAACCAAGTTCTTTAGCCAGAGCATCGCCTTTTTCTTTGTTGATGTCGGCGATGACGACAAAAGCTCCGCTAGCCGCCAGCAACCGCGAAGTCGCGCCACCCAAACCGGAAGCTCCGCCAGAAACTAAAAACGTATTCCCACTGATTTGCATTGTTGATGGACTCCTCCTGAATGCTCGACAAACTGCAAACCGCTGCCCCAATAACCAACTCGGTCAGCAATAAATTTTGCAATTTGGCGGAATGGAAAGTTTAAGATTTGATCGAAGCCGCACTTTACCTTTGCCCGCTGAATACGACAAGACACGCCAGACATCAATTTCAAACCACCCAACTTGTCCCCCTCGAAAACCTCTTTGCGTTGGGCGAACGCACCGGCAACTTGCTTCTGTTAAAACCAAAAGGAACGACAGAGGTTGCAAAAAGTGACAACCAGTGCGATGAATTCAGTCATAAGCTTTCGCAATTATTATTTCATGAGCTGTCGTCAAAGACCGTTTATTCCAGTCTTTGTAAACGGCACCTGCATTTTTGCTTTTAACTACAACAAGGATGGAGACTTTGGGTATGAAAACCGTCATTTTCCGATGCATCGCCCTGCTTTTCCTGACTTCGCTTGCTTTCGCCCAAGCCAACCGCCGCCCGCAAAACTTCGTCGTGATTTTTTGCGACGATCTTGGCTACGGCGATTTGGGCAGTTTCGGCAATCCAACGATTCGCACGCCGCATCTGGATCGAATGGCAGCCGAAGGCCAACGCTGGACGAGTTTTTATTCCGCCGATTCCGTTTGTACGCCGAGCCGTTCAGCTTTGCTGACGGGCCGCCTGCCGATTCGTACCGGCATGTATTCCGACACCCGCCGTGTGCTGTTTCCTGATTCTGCCGATGGTTTGCCGTCCAGCGAAATCACGATTGCCGAATTGCTGAAAACGAAAGGCTATGCAACCGCCGCGATTGGCAAATGGCATCTCGGTTGGCAGCCAGAATTCCTGCCGATGAAGCAGGGTTTTGATTCGTATTTCGGCATTCCGTATTCCAACGACATGGACGCGACGTTCAGCGCGACGCCGCGCGAAAACTATTTCCGTTCGCTGAAAAATCCGAAACGCGAATACTGGAACGTCCCGCTGATGCGCAACGAAGAAATCTTCGAACGTCCGGCAGAGCAAACAACCCTGACCGAGCGTTACACGGACGAAGCGATCAAATTCATCAGCGCGAACAAGAACAAACCGTTTTTCTTATACCTCGCGCATTCGATGCCGCACATGCCGCTGTTTCGCTCGAAGAAATTCGAGAACAAAAGCCAGCGCGGACTGTACGGCGACGTGATCGAAGAGTTGGACGCGAACGTCGGTCGCCTTCTCGACACGCTGCGGCAAATGAAACTCGACAAAAACACGCTGGTCGTCTTCACCAGCGACAACGGCCCTTGGGCTTTGTTCGATGAACAAGGCGGTTCCGCCGGATTGTTGCGCGGCGCGAAAGGCGGCACCTACGAAGGTGGCATGCGCGAGCCGACGATTTTCTGGCAGCCCGGCACGATCAAACCCGGCGTCGTCACAGGCATTGGCTCGACGATGGATTTGCTGCCGACGTTTTGCGCGATGGCGGGTACAGCGGCTCCGAAGGATCGTGTGCTGGATGGTTATGATTTGAGTGCGCCGTTGCTGAGCAAAGGCAACAGCCCGCGTCAGATGATGGCGTACTGGCGCGGCTCCCGACTGATGGCGTTGCGTCACGGTTCATT
Organism: Acidobacteriota bacterium; assembly: GCA_033763255.1. Lineage (GTDB taxonomy): Bacteria > Acidobacteriota > Blastocatellia > RBC074 > RBC074 > RBC074. The sequence continues at coordinate 12,329 of JANRKX010000093.1, forward strand.
CAAGGCACATTTCATCACGCAAGCAGAATACGGCGGCGGAGCGCCCGTGATGCATCCGACGCCGGAGTTGTACAACCTCGATGTTGACCCATCGGAAAAATACAACATCGCCGAGCAGCATCCTGAAGTGATTGCGGAAATGCGCCGTTTGGCCGAAGAACACAAAAAAGGAATTCCGCCAGTGCAAAATCATTTGGATGCGCGGATACCACCGAAGAAATGAAACGATTCGCCCGACTTTTCCCTGCAACTTTATTTCTTGTTTTGCTCGAGTCTTGCCCTTCGATCTCGAACGCGATCCGGGCGAGCGGCGCAACCTGTTTTACGAACACCAGGACAAAGCGAAGGAGCTGCAAGCCAAACTCGATGACCGGGACAAAGGGATGAACCAGCACAAACCGCGCTTTATCGTGACGTAGCGGATGCCAGTATTGCTCACATCATTGACCGCATTGGGCATTACTCAGCGTTGGTCAATTGTCGTTCGTACAGGTGTCGGTTAAAGTGAAACTGAGCAGTGTCAAAGAAGGCGCGTCAGTCACAACAGACAGCCACGCGAAGCCGTAGTGGCAGTTGTACATCGGCGAACCTGCACTCCCAAGCCGCTCGGCCTTGCGTTTTGAGGCGTGCCGGTTGGGTTAGCTTGACAGCCAGGAGTCGTCGAAAAATTCTGACGCCACACAGATTCACCCATCCGCAAAAGAGGACATTGATGATGACAAAAGCCCTTAGCGCGCTAACGCTGGCGATGGCGCTTGCATTGCCGCTGGCAGCCCAAGTGCAAACCGAAGTTCCGCCGGTTGTTCCCAATGCCAAGCCTGCCAAAGTCGAGCGCATCAAAATTCACGGAACAGCATTGGAAGGCAATCTCGAAGGCAATGCCGTTGATCGGGATGTTTTGGTATTTTTGCCGCCGAGTTATGCCAGGTCGAAATCGCGGCGTTATCCGGTTGTGTATGCCTTGCACGGCTATTCCATCGGCGCTGAACAATGGAGCAAGGAAATCCACGTTCCGCAAACCATCGAAGGCGCTTTTGCCAATGGCGCGCAGGAAATGATCGTTGTATTGCCCGATTCAAAGACCATTCACAACGGCTCAATGTATTCTAGTTCGCCAACAACGGGCGATTTCGAGAATTTCATTGCGCGTGATGTCGTTGCTTATATTGACGCGCACTATCGCACCATTCCGAAACGAACGAGTCGTGGGCTGGTCGGCCATTCGATGGGCGGTTATGGTGCGACTCGGATCGGGATGAAGCACCCAGATGTTTTCAGCAGCGTGTACATCATGAGTCCGTGCTGCTTGTCGCCGCGTCAGGCTGGCCCGACAAACCCAGAGATCGAAAAAGCATTGGAAGCCGTGAAGACGCCCGAAGATTCCGCCAAGTTAGGATTCGGCGCGCGGGCGAATCTGGCCGCCGCTTCCGCCTGGGCACCCAATCCCAAAAATCCTCCGCTTTATCTCGACCTGCCGCGCAAAAACGGCGAAGTGCAACCGGACGTGCTGGCAAGATTCGCGGCCAATGCGCCGCTGGCTTTCATAGATCAGTACATCGGAAACCTGCGGCAATATCGCGCGATTTCGATTGATGTCGGCGACAAAGACGGGCTGAAAGCGGATTCAGAAAAGTTGCACAACGCGCTGGACAAGTACGGCATTGCCAACGGCTTTGAAATTTATCCGGGCACGCATACCAGCGCCGTGGCAGTGCGTTTTCAAAACTTCGTGATGCCGTTTTTCAGCAAGCATCTCTGCTTTGCGAAAAGCTGCAAATGATGCCGCTCGAAGACTAAATTTTTGTCTATCCCGATCAACCTTCATCAGGAGCCGACCGTTATGAAAATGAATAAAATGATGTTCTTACTTGCCGTATTACTGCTTTCCGCCGTCCAGACTACAACGGCTCAGGAAGCAGGTGATTTTAAGCCCGCGACGACGAACGTCTGGGGGGCGGAATACCCCAAAGTAGACAGCCAGGGGCGAGTGCAATTGCGTGTGAAAGCTACCGACGCCACCAAAGTCAGAATCAATTTCTGGAGCGGCCCCAAAGCCGAAATGACCAAACAGGCTGATGGATTCTGGACGTTCACCACGCCGCCGATGGTGCCGGGTTTGCACTATTACAACTTCGTCGTGGATGGCGCAGAAGCCACTGACACTGGCAGTCAGGCGTTCTTCGGCGGCAGCAAATATGCCAGCGCCGTCGAAGTGCCCGAATCCGGCACGACCTTTTACACAATGAAAGATGTGCCGCACGGTCAGGTGCGCGAGGTTTGGTACAACTCCAAAGTCACAGGCACTTGGCGGCACGCGATGGTGTATTTGCCGCCGAATTACGAGACGCAAACCAAACAGCGATTTCCTGTACTCTATTTGCAGCATGGCGGCGGCGAAGATGAAACAGGCTGGATTCGCCAGGGACGCGCCAACGTGATTCTCGACAACCTGATTGCCGAAGGAAAAGCCAAACCAATGATTATCGTGATGGCTTATGGCTACGCTCGCCGTGCTGGTCAGCCTGCTCCCGCCGTGACCGGCCCTCCGGGCAATTCGCCTGACCGAATGAAAGCGATGCAGGAAATGTTCTCGGCGTTTGAAGACGACCTCACACAGGCGCTGATTCCGTTCGTTGACAAGACCTACCGCACGCTGGCAAACCGCGAGAATCGCGCAATGGCGGGGCTTTCAATGGGCGGCATGCAAACGTACCAGATCACGCTCAAACACCTTGATCTCTTTTCGCACATCGGCGGATTCAGCGGCGCAGCCGGATTTCTGTCGGCTGATCAAAAGATGAATCCAAAAACTGATTACAATGGCGCTTTTGCTGATCCGGCGGCGTTTGCCAAAAAGGTCAAAGTCCTTTGGCTGAGCATCGGCACGGCTGAACCGGAACGCATGCGCGCGGGAATTCACCGGCTGCACAACGCATTGACCGAAGCGAAGATTCAGCACGTCTTTTATGAATCGCCGGGCACCGACCACGAATGGCAAACGTGGCGGCGCGACTTGCACGGTTTTGCGCCGAGGCTGTTTCAAAAATAAGTTGCAAGAAGTAATCGTAAACATCACCAACACAGGAGAATCTACATGCGACCCGTTACGAAAAGCTTGTTCACCACCACGATCATCGTCGCTTGTCTGTTGTTCGGCAGTCTGACTTCTGTCGAAGGCCAAGCGCCGCAAGCCCGCATCAAAATAGACACCGACCGCACCATCGGCGAAATCCATCCGCACTTGTTCGGCAATTTCGCTGAGCATTTGGGGCGGATGATTTACGGCGGCGTTTATGAAGAAGGCAGCCCGCTGTCAGACGCGAATGGCTATCGCAAAGACGTGATGGATGTCGTCAAACAACTGAACGTGACGATTTTGCGTTGGCCAGGTGGCAACTTTGCTTCGGGGTACAACTGGAAAGACGGCATCGGGCCGAAAGATCAACGTCCGGTGCGGATGGATTTGGCCTGGAACGATCTGGAAAGCAATCGTTTCGGCACGGATGAGTTTTTGAAGTATTGCGAAGTGATCGGCGCGGAACCTTACATCTGCATCAATGCAGGCTTGGGCACAATTGATGATGCGCGGCATTGGGTTGAATACACCAACGTCGAAAAAAATACTTACTGGGCAGATCAACGCCGCAAGAACGGGCGGGACAAACCTTACAACGTGAAGTACTGGGCGCTGGGCAATGAGATTGACGGCCCCTGGCAACTCGGACACAAAAACGCCGAAGAGTATTCCAAATTCGCGCTCGAAGCCGGCAAAGCCATGCGCTCCACCGACAACAGCATCAAATTGATCGCCAGCGGTTCCAGCAATTACGGCCCAAACGCTGACTGGATGCACTGGAATCGCACGGTGCTGGAAACGCTGCGGAACCAGGCCGATTACATCGCCATTCACAGTTACATCAACAACCGCGATAACGATTTCGAAAAGTTCATGGCTTGGTCACAGACGATTGATAATTACATCAATGTCACGGCGGCTCAGATCAAGGAAGTGCAAAACCGCCAGCAAACTCCGCGTCCGATTTACATCGCTTACGACGAATGGAACGTCTGGTATCGCGCTTTCAACGAAAAGAAACTCGAAGAGGTTTATAACTTCGAAGACGCGCTGGCGATGGGGATGTTTTTCAATTCGTTCTTCCGCCGCGCCGACATCGTGAAGATGGCGAACCTGGCGCAGATGGTCAACGTCATTGCGCCGATCACGACCAACAAACAAGGGCTGTTTTTGCAGACGATCTACTTCCCGCTGGTCGAATTCACCAAACAGAAAAACAATCAATCGCTGGACGTGTTTGTTTCCGCGCCCACGTACAAGATCGGCAATCGCGCTCCGCTGAAATACCTGGACGTTTCGACGACCTACAACGCGGCTGAGAAAACTCTGTTCGTCAATGTGCTGAATCGCAGCAAGGACAAAGACCTGACAACGCGCATCGAAAATCAGGAAGGCCAATTGACGAACGCCGTCGGCGTTTGGGAATTGAATCACCCCGACCTGAAAGTCACGCACACCTTCGGCGATGACAAGAAAGTTCGCCCCACGACGCGCAACATCACGGCCACTGTGGAAAACAATGGCTTCACGTACACCTTTCCGGCGCATTCGCTGACTATTTTGCGTCTGAAGTTGAAGTAAGAATTGGGAAGAGTCGCAGACTGATGGAGGTCACTTTTTGAAGGCATTTCACTGATTTCAAAAGAAGTGTTTGGCAAAGTTCGATGCCGAGGGCGGGAATCGAACCCGCACGACCCTTTCGAGTCTCAGGATTTTAAGTCCTGTGTGTCTACCAATTTCACCACCCCGGCAAAGACGGCGCAAAGTCTACGTTTCAGGTTTTCAACTTGCAAGAGGTCAATCTTTATTTTTCAAACGACAGCAAACTTTCGACAATTCTCTGGCTGGATTTGCCGTCGCCGTAAGGATTTACCGCGCGCGCCATTCGATTGTATTCATCGGCGTCCGACAGCAACCGCATCGTCGCTGCGACAATGCGGTTGCTGTCGGTTCCCACCAGTTGGACGGTTCCGGCTGCGACGCCTTCCGGTCGTTCTGTAACTTCGCGCAAGACCAAAACCGGCTTACCCAATCCAGGCGCTTCTTCCTGCAAGCCGCCGGAATCGGTCAGCACCAAAACCGAAGCCTTCATCAACTGCACCAACGGCAAATAATCCAGCGGTTCCAGCAACGTAATGTTGGCAATGTCGCCAAGCTCAGCCGTTACAACTTGCCGCACGTTTGGATTCAGGTGAACCGGGTAGACGATTTGGGCATCGGCTGAACAAGCCGCGATCTCTTTCAATGCTTGACAGATTTCCAGCAGCGGCTGGCCGAAGTTTTCTCGCCGATGAGCCGTCACCAGAATGATTCGTTTATCCAATGGGACTGCCGCCAGTTCGCCGGAGTTCCAGTCGTAATTTTTCGCGGCGACTTCCAGCAAAGCGTCAATCACCGTATTGCCGGTGACGATAATGCTTTCCGGGTTGACCGATTCACGCAGCAGGTTTTCGCGGGATTGAACTGTCGGAGCGAAGTGCAAATCGCAAACAGCGTCGGCAATTTTTCGATTGATCTCTTCAGGGAAAGGCTGGGATTTGTCCCAGGTTCGCAACCCGGCTTCGACGTGACCGACTTTCACTCCGCGATAAAACGCAGCCAGCGCACCGACCATTGCCGTTGTCGTGTCTCCCTGAGTCAGCACCCAATCCGGCTTCTCCCGATCCAGAACAACATCCAATTCCATCAATGCCACTGCCGTTAATTGCGCCAGCGATTGGTTGGGCTGCATCAAATTCAAATCGTAATCGGGCGAGATGGCGAACAGAGACAAGACCTGATCAAGCATTTGACGATGCTGGGCCGTGACGCAAACCTTGTTGGTGATTTCGGAATGCCGACTGAGTTCTTTCACCACCGGGGCCATTTTGATGGCTTCGGGGCGCGTGCCGAAAATGGATAAAACTTTCATCTGCCGTGCCTCTTGTCTGGTTGCCGAAAAACGAGCTTCACCTGCCAGAAGATTTTGCCGAGTCGAATTACCGAAAAGCAGCCAGGAATTTCCGAACACTGCGAGTGCAGAACACCAGAATCGAAATCAGCCCTGTATGTTGATGAGCAAAGTCGTAAATTTTATCTACCACCTTGTTCAACGAGCGATTTTGCTTGGTCAGCAAATCAATCAACAGCTTTTTATCAATGCTCGGTTCCAGAATCGGCGTGGGAACGACGACTTGAAGCTCGGTTCGCAGTTGCAGCAAGTCCAGCACTGTAAGACTGATGATCAAACTGTTTTTTCTGGCGTCAATCAATTCACGCGCTTGTAGGATTTTCGGAGTCGAAGCCGGATTCAGACCAAGGTCAGGTTGAAGACTATTGGTTTCGTGATAACGGTATTCGCAAACAGGGTTATCCAGGTTGGAAAAATCGAACCGGTATTTGGCCACCAGCCGCAGCAGGAAATCATAATCTTCCAGCAGGTTCAATTGTTCGTCGAACCACAAATCTTCCGGTGCAATGCGCGTTCGATCAATTACGTAAGAATGGATCGGAATGAAGTTGTCGAAAAGCAAATCAGCCAGATTGCGCCCCCATTCAAAAGGCGAATTCTTTTGATAAATGTGCCAATGGCCATTGCTTTTGCGGCTTCTGGAGACGCGACATTTGCCCGCCGCCAAAACCTGTTGGTTTCCGTTCAAACTTTCAATCAAAACGCGATACCCATGCTGATACACATAATCGTCGTCATCCAGGAAAGCCAGATAACGGCCTTTTGCGTGTTGAACTCCGTAATTCAACAATTTGCTGCGCCCATCAAAACCTGGGGAAAACTGCAACGACAGCACTTTATACAGTGGCTGGCCAAGCCAGGGCTGTTTTTCGATCAGTTCCGCAATCTGAGCTTCAATGGCCGCTGTTCCATTTTGAATAACCACCACTAATTCGATGTCGCGCCAAAACTGAAGTGCCAGCGAAAAAATGGCTTCTTCCAGCAGAGCCAGCCGGTTCGGGTCGTGAAATCGTATGATAACGCTCAAGGTGTGATTATCCGTTGAAGGAACCGCCAAGCCGGTCAACATAAACTTACGTCCATCTGGGAATAGAGAAATAAAAAAGGTTGTCGAAATCCGCGACGCCAAAATCCAACGCGCTCGGCTCATCCGAGCTGGAAACAACGGCGGGAATGTCTTTGCGGCTGGCGAAAAATCCCTGCGAAACCAATTCGCCTTCTGCCCAATTCAGAAACTTTTCGTTTCCCCATTTGCGCGCAAGATACCTGCCCGAAAGCAGCAAAAATTTGGCGATGTCGCGATTCGGTTTTCGCCCCAGAACTGCATGTCCAAACAGAGCGTTGGGAACGACTTTGACTGAAAATCCAGCCGAACGCGCTCGCCAGGAAAGATCAACATCTTCCAGATACATAAACAGGTTGGTGTCGAATCCGCCCAGCCGCTGCCAAATCACACGAGGAATCAACAGACAAGCGCCGGAAGCCCACGGAGTGTCAAACGTGGTTTCGTCGTATGGTTTCGGATGTTCTTCGGGGAATTGCCGTGCTTCGAGCAATGACAAAGGCTCGCGTTCGAAGGTTTCGACCATCGCCTGAAGCGCCATCCGATGTAAGACCCCATCAGGGTTCAAACACAAAAAAGCGTCGCACGTTGCGTCTCGAAACGCAGCATCCATCAGACAATTCATGCCTTTGGAAAAACCTATGTTGCCTTGCGAAGGCAATTTGGTCATGTTGCAAACCGGTTCCGGCCAATGGCTTTCCGCCCCGTTATCAATCACCAGCAACTCGACCAGGCGATTGGGGACGGTCAGATGCTCCACAGCCAGCCTGAGCGATTTGCTCAGTTGCGCAAGTTGCTCTTCGGAATTGTTGTAGGTGATGACTCCAATCGTCAGCTTTTTCATGTCCCCATCCATCCGGGTCTATATTCAAACTCGCGCCACAACCATCATTCTGCTGCCTGAAGTCAATTGCTCGTAAGCGTCCGGCGCGGGCAGGACAAGTTCAACACTGGAAAACCCTAGTTTCTGAAGCAACCAGATCAACGATTCGCGCCCAGGACAAAACGACAGATCGGTCATACTGCCCAAAGGCCTTTTTGATTCTTCGGTCAGGTCAAGCAAGGCAAACGATCCTTGCAAAGGTTTATGAACTTCTCGGCTGCCCCAATCCATTTCACCGAAGATTTCCGGCGCGACAGGCGTTTCGATAATCAACAGATTTTTGGTCAACGCCTTTGCCGCGCGCAACACGCCAATCGGGTTTTCCTGCCAGAACAGCACGCTCAGCATCAAAGTCACATCGAATTGTGGCAGGCTTGTCGGTTCGATTTTGGAAATATCGCCAAGCCGAAAGCTGACGTTGTTCAGTTCGTAAATCTGGCGAATCAACTCAGCGTCATCAATGTTTTGTTGCCGAGCGTCCAATCCGACAACGCTGCGACAATCTTGTTCGGCCAGCTTGACCGAGAAAAAACCCTGGTTACAACCGATGTCCAAACAATCCAATTGCGACCAGTTTTGCCCGAAGGTTTGCCGCAACACCGTTTTCACCATCGCCCAACGATTGGCATGAATGGTGGCGATTTCCGGCGGCAAATAGCACTGCACGTTTTTACCGCTCGGCAGCGCGTAAGGATAAAACCATTCCTTTTCCAAAGCCTGCTGTTCCAGCGCCAGCACTTCGCGGCTGACGGCAATGATTTCGGACAACGTTTCGGTTTCTTCGGCGAGAAAATCTTCCGTGACGATCACTTTCGCTACAACCGGCTCGGCCTCAACCGGCTTCGGTTCAATCGGTTCCGACTCGACAATTTCCGATACGGTGACGAGCGAAGTTAAGTGATAGCGTTCATGATAAAGATGGATAATTTCGGCAGGCTGCCCAATTCCGCAAAACTTGCCGTGATCCAGCCAGGCGGCTCGGTCGCAAATGCGCTGCACCAATTCGGACGAATGCGTCACCAGCAAAATGGTCGTTCCCTGTCGGCGAAACTCCGTGATTCGTTCGGCGCATTTTTCCTGAAACTGTTCGTCACCGACTGAAAGAACTTCATCTACGATCAAAATATCCGGGCGAGTCGCGGTTGCGACGGCAAATCCCAAACGCCCGGTCATCCCAGTCGAATAAGTTCGCAGCGGCGCATCAATGAAATCTCCGATTTCAGAAAACTCGACGATGCCGTCAAACAGTTTTTCCACTTCGGCGCGCGAATACCCCAGCAACGTTCCGTTGAGAAAAATGTTTTCCCGCCCGCTCAGTTCCGGATGAAACCCCGCGCCGAGTTCCAACAACGGAGCGATTCTTCCCTTGACCCAAACCCGCCCGCGAGTCGGTCTCATCACGCGCGACACCAGTTTCAACAGAGTGCTTTTGCCCGCGCCGTTGTGACCGATCAACCCGAACACTTCGCCTCGTCGTAATTCCAGGCTGACATCGCTGAGCGCGTTGAACTGTTGATGTTCGACCTGCCGTTTCACTTTGCGAATCACATACTCTTTGAAGGTTTTGATGCGTTCGCGCGGCGCCTGGTAAACGACGGACACGTTTTCCAGCCGAATGACCATCTCGTTATCGCTGGCGGCAGTTTCGGTCAGCCTGTCTATGGGTTTCGGATTGTCAGATTCGGTAAGCAAGCTCATCGGCTTTCCTGGAAAAATACCACCAGCCAAACGCCAACGTGACGAACGCCGCCACCGCCGAAGCCAGCACAGTTTTCGGCCCAGCCAGCCAGCCGATCAACAGCGGCGCGCGAAAAATTTCGATCAGGTGATACATCGGATTCAGGTTGAACAACCATTGCAAATCCGGCGAAATGATTTCTTTCGGATAAATGATAGGTGTCAGATACATCCAGGCCGTCAAAAAAATCTGGTACATCTCCAACACATCGGCGAAATACGCTGCCACGCGCGACAGTATCAGCGCGACTCCCAGCGCAAACATCGCCGTCAACAAAATCGGCAATGGCAAAATCAGCAACGCCGGGCGAAACGGAACTCCAGTGATGGCCATTACCACAAACAGCGGAATCAGCGTCAGCAACAGGTTGACCAGCGAAGTTCCCAGCGCACTGGCGGCAAAAATCGAACGCGGCAGATAAATCTTGTTCATCAAATTGCCGCCCCAGATCAATTCGCTCATCGCTCCGGTCGTGGTCTGCGCGAAGAAATTCCACAGCGCCACCCCCGCCAAGGCATAAGCCGCATAATGCGGTTGCTGAAACCGAAACACGTTCGAAAAGACAAACGTCAGCACCAACATCATCAGCAACGGATTCAGCATCGTCCACAAAATGCCCAGCACAGACCGTTTGTACCTGGTTTTGATGTTGCGCGCGATTAACTGCATCAGCAGGTCGCGGTATTGCCACAGGTCTTTCAACTCCGACAATGCCGGATTGTTCAGCAACGCCGAATCATAGACCGGCATTTTGGCAGACTGCCGCTCGGCAAAATTGATCTTGTTGATTTGTGCGGACATGGTTTGTCTGGTGATGAACGAGTTTCAGGGCCGGATAAAAGCCTTTGCGCCGACGATCTGAACAACAAATTTACAGGCCAACCGACGCCGCAGGATTTATAGGTGACGGTTGCGGTTTAGTCAATTCAGCATTTGTCTGGCCGCGTTTGGTCGCGTCAACGGCGCTGTTGTATAGTGCGCCCCGCTTTTGCGGGAACCTCGCCGATTGGATTCCAATCGTTCCTGCCTCATCTTTGTCGGTTGCGCGAAATTACCGTTATGCCCGAAATCCATGGTCAGCCCGGCGCTGATTCCAAATTCAACCTGTTTCAAAGAACGCGGCTTGCCGTCCGTCAGGAATTGCACAACGGAACTTACAGAGCTGTTCGCGCCGCGTTGCGTGTGATGGTTCCGCATCCTGTGCGCCGACGAGCCGTGCAATTCGTTCGCAGCCGGTTTGGCTTGCTGCCGCTCAGCAACCTGATTACCGATTATTTTCAGACGAAAAAACGTGTGCGAATTTCGCTGAACGATTCCTCCGGCAACGATTTTTATCGTTCCGTCACGTTGTTGCCGCATTTGCCCAAACCCGATGTGGAAGCGATTCTGAACCGACCACTGGCGGCGACTTCGCGCGCCAAACCCGACGTGATTTGTTTTTCGATCATTGATTGGTCGTTTCGCTTTCAACGCCCTCAACAATTGATGTCGCAATTTGCCGCCAACGGCCACAGAGTCTTTTACCTGAGCGTGTCGAAGTTTCGCAGCCGCTATTCTCGCCCTAGATTCGCCATCACGCCGATTGCCGAAAACATTTACGAAGTGGAAATCGCCTCTCGTTACCCGCTGGACATCTTTCATGAAGTCATCGAAGGCAAAGATTTGGAACTGGCGCTGGATGCGCTGGACGATTTGCGCCGCGAACTTTCGATCAATCAGGCCATCGGCTATGTAATGATTCCTTCGTGGAGCCAGGCATCGCTGGAAACTCGGCAACGCTGGGGCTGGCAGGTTGTTTACGATTGCATGGATGAATGGGAAAACTTCCCAGGCATTAAGCCTGCCAGCCTGGAAGCCGAACATCATCTGGTCGAAGCTTGTGATTTGCTGGTGGTGACGGCTCAGCGACTGGCCGACAAATGGCATTGGCGCAGTGAAGCGGGCAAACCTGTCGTGCTGGCGCGCAACGCCGCAGATTACGAATTTTACGCCAGTCGTTGCCAGCCGAATTCGTTGTTGCCCGACATTCAACATCCGATCATCGGTTATTTCGGAGCTATCGCCGACTGGTTTGACGTTGAGTTGCTGACAGAAGTCGCCAAACAAAGACCGAACTATTCTTTCGTCTTGCTCGGCGGAGTGTTCGACGTGGATGTTTCCGGTTTGCAATCGCTGCCGAACGTCAAACTGTTGGGTCAGCAACCTTACGAAACGATGCCGCAGTATCTGCATCACTTCGACGTTTGCACGATTCCCTTTAAGATCAACCCGATTACCGAAGCGACCGATCCGGTGAAGCTGTACGAATACTGGAGCGGCGGCAAGCCCGTCGTCGCCACTAAAATGTCTGAGCTTCAGCAATACAGCCAACACATTTATCTGGCCGATAACGCAGAAGACTTCGCAGCCAAGCTCGACGCGGCAATTGCTGAAACCGATTCGCAGTTGGCGGAACAGCGTCGTGCGCTGGCTCGCCAACATACGTGGAAAAATCGCTATGACCGGATAGAAGCGCAACTTCGGCAAGCGGTTCCGCGAGCCAGCATCATCATAGTCACTTACAACAATCTGGCGTTGACGCGGCTGTGCCTGGAAAGCGTGCTGCGAAACACCGAATACCCGAACGTCGAAATCATCATCGTGGACAACCTGTCGAAAGACGGCACGCCCGATTACCTGCGCCAACTGGCTGAACTGGAACCTACGGTGAAAGTGATTCTGAACGATCAGAATTTCGGCTTTGCCAAAGCGAACAACCAGGGCATCGAACTGGCGACGGGCGATTTCATCGTGCTGCTGAACAACGACACGATTGTTCCGCCCGGCTGGTTGAGCCGTTTGCTGCGCCATTTGAATGACCTGCAAGTCGGTATGGTCGGCCCTGTGACGAACTTCGTCGGCAACGAAGCCAAGATCGAAGTTCCATACTCCACGTGGCGAGAGATGGAAAACTTCGCGCACGAACACACCTGGCAACACGATTTGCTGGTATCGGACATTCACATGCTGGCGATGTTTTGCGTGGCAATCCGCCGCGAAGTCTTCCAACAAATCGGCCCGCTGGACGAACGATTCGGCATAGGCATGTTCGAAGACGACGATTATTCTGTCCGCGTCAAACAGGCGGGCTATCGGTTGGTCTGCACAGCGGATGTGTTCGTGCATCATTTCGGTCAGGCGGCGTTCGGCAAACTCATCAAATCCGGCGATTACGACCGTCTCTTTGAAGAAAACCAGCGACAGTACGAAGCCAAATGGCAAACCGCCTGGCAGCCGCACCAGAATGTGCCGCTCAAACTGGAAGCTCACGATCACATCGCCAGAGATCATTGATGGAAAAAAGAAAGAATGATTAGCCTGTTGATCAAATTTGCCCCCTGGCTGGCGTCTCATCTGAGTGTTTGGCTGTTGATGCTTTGGGCGGCTGCCACGCTGGGCGATGTTTGCCTGCGACACGTCAAATTCAATTCGTGGCTGGAAAAAACGATCTTCCGCATCGCTCTTGGATTAGGGCTGGTTTCGTTGCTGTGGTTCGTGCTGGCCATCAGCGGTGTATTTTATCCTCGCTTGATTCAAATGGTCACGATCCTGATCGCCACTTACGGAATTTTTCGCTGGCGGTCGAATCTGTTCGGCAGAGAGTGGTTGAAAGGTGGGCGCGACTGGATTCGCCGTGAATATCTGCATTCGCCGCTGAAGCTGTTTGGGCTTTCGGCGTTGGCCGTTTTGGTTGTCGCTTATGAAATCCATCTGGTTTGGTTGTCGTTGTTTCCGCCCATCGCCTGGGACTCGACGCTGTACCATTTACCGCTGGCCAGGGATTACCTGAACGCACACAAACTGATACTTCGCATGGGGCTTCCTTATCCGGTGGTTCCAGCGTTGGAGCATTTGCTGTTCAGTTGGGGAATGGCACTGGGCGATGATCTGCATGCTCATCTGATCGGGCACACTTTTTTTATTCTGACAGCCGCTGGGTTGATCTCTTTTGGAATCCGGCAGGGACGACCGGCGGTTGGGTTGACTGCCGCAGCGTTGTGGTTGGCGCATCCGCTGGTGTTGTTGTTTCAGGGAACGGCTTATGTGGATATGGGGCTGACCTGTTACTCATTTCTGGCCGTGTACGCCCTGAAGCTTTTTGCCGATGAAAAGAAATCCGAGTGGTGGTTTCTAGCCATCACTTTGGCGGCAATGGCCGCCAGCACCAAAATGCCCGGCTTGATCTTTTTAGCCGGAATCGTGGCCTGGAGTTTCTGGGCAACATGGCGAAACTGGCTTTCGCGTAATCAATTGTTGAAAGGATGGGCACTGGCAGCATTGGTGTTGATTCCTTGGTTCGGCTTCATTGCTTATCACGCGGGAAATCCTATGTGGCCGATGTTTCCGCAACTGAGTAAGGGGTGGTGGAATTACAGTTCTTTGAAAGTTCAGGATTTCGGCAAATCCGTCGGGATTCCTCACACGCTCTGGAATTTTATCCGCCTTCCATACGAACTGGTGGTTCATCCGAAGAAGTTTTTCCCGGACGAACATTTATCATTTCTCCCGGTCGTCATCATCTGGCCATTAGCCTGGATCGTTTCGCTGAAGGATCGCTCTGTGCGGTGGTGGACTGGCTGGATTTTGTATTTCATAACTGCCTGGTTTTTTTCGATCCAGGCGCTCAGGTTTCTGTTTCCGGTCTTGCCAATGATCGGACTGGCGATTTGCGAAAGCTTGGAATGGATTTTCAATCGTATACTTGCATCGCCATCCAAGCGATTGGCAATTTGGGCAGTGGTGATTTTGTGCCTCGCTTTGCCGACTTTCGTGCAACTCAACAAAATGATCTATGCCAGAAAATTTTATCCGCCAATCACGGAATCCGAGCGGGATGTCTGGCTGAACGATTTTCGACTGAGCTATCCAGGAGTGAAATTTATCAATGCACACGCGAGCAATGAAGACACTGTGTTCCTGAACGGCGGAAGTTTTTTGCCTTATCATTTGCGGCCTCGCGTTTTAAGCATTGAATACGATTTCGTCTGGCCACAGACAGCAGAATGGTTGGCCAAAGTTGAAACCGAAAAACCGACCTGGATTTTGCTGTCGCATCAAGGACAGACATTGTCAGACGATTCTCCTTTTGAACGTCCAACCGGCAATTTGTATGAATTGGTTTTTGCGAGCGAAACAGCTCACGTGTTCCGCCGCACTCCGTTGCCCGCCACGATGGCAAGCGAGACGTTGAACCTGCGATCAAATGAATGCTTGCCGGTGGCAGCGAACAACCAGCCTCAACCTGTTTATGAAGGCTATTTGGATGAGGCAACCTGCCAAACCATTCGCGGCTGGGTATGGAATACAAACCTGCCCAACTGCTCGCTAAAAGTGGACATTTACGACAATGGCCAATTGCTGACGACAATTCCAGCCAACCTGACGCGACAGGATTTGCTGGTGGCGGGCAAAGGAAACGGCAGACACGGTTTTACGTTTCGCCCGCCGGATCAACTGAATGACGGTCGTCAGCATTCGATCAGCGTGAAAGTTTCAGGAGCGCCCATCGAACTTGGCAACTCACCGTTGACGGCGACTTGTTCCCAATAAAGCTTATGAACTCAACTGGCCTGTATCTGGATTTGATGAAGCGATGTCTTTCGTTTTCCATTTGGGGCGAAGTTCCCAAACAAGTGGAACTTGACCAACTGCCCATTGCCCAACGAACAGCCTGGCGAGCGTTGCTGGCCGTAGGTGATGGAAAGCAGACACTGCGATTGATGCGCGACATCGAATTCGACCCGAAGTTGCGGCTGGAAGGCCTGGATCATCCTTCGATGGCACACACCATGATCGGATTGAAACGGCTGGACAATTTGCAGTTCTGCGTCGAAGAAGCGTTGAAAAACAACGTTCCGGGCGATTTGATGGAAACAGGTGTCTGGCGTGGCGGTTCGACGATCTTTATGCGTGCCATTTTGAAAGCCCACCAGATCACAAATCGCAAAGTCTGGGTGGCGGATTCTTTTCAAGGATTACCGGAGCCGGACGAAATCCGCTATCCGGCGGACAAAGGCGATGAACTACATCTGCTTTCTCATCTGGCTGTGTCGGTGGAACAGGTCAAACAGAATTTCGACCGATACGGATTACTGGACGATCAAGTGGAATTTCTTCCCGGCTGGTTTCGGGATTCGCTGCCGAATGCGCCAGTAAAAAAATTGGCGGTGTTGCGGCTGGATGGCGATATGTACGAATCCACGATGGACGCTCTGACGCATCTGTATCCCAAACTCTCGTCGGGTGGATATTTGATTGTGGACGATTACGGGTATTTGGAATCGTGCCGACAGGCAGTTCACGATTACCGCGAAGCTCACAACATCACCGCCCCGATTCACCAAGTTGATTGGACAGGCGTGTATTGGCAGTGTCCTGCTGAAAGTTAGACATGCAAGCATTCAATTTTCTCGATCACCCGATTCTGTTTTCTACTCCGATTCGCCTGACGCGGCATTCGTTTTGGCAGGAACACATTCCTTTCGGCATGTTCCTGGTGCAGTTGCTGGAACCGAGGCTGCTGGTCGAACTCGGCACTCATTACGGCGATTCGTACTGCGCTTTTTGCCAGACGGTGAAGGAACTGGAACTGGCGACACGCTGTTATGCCGTGGACACCTGGCAAGGCGATGTTCATATCGGCGAATACAGTTCTGCCGTGCTGGATGAATTGCGCGAACATCACGACCCGCTGTATGGCGGTTTTTCCAATCTGGTGCAGAACGATTTCGAAACAGCGCGCGCTGGTTTTGCCGAAGGTTCGATTGATCTGCTGCACATTGACGGCACACACACTTACGAAGCCGTCAAAAGCGATTTTGACGGATGGCTGCCCAAAATGAGCACTCGTGGAGTCGTGCTGTTTCACGATACCAATGTGCTTGATCGCAAATTCGGCGTCCGCCGATTCTTCGACGAAATCAAAAACAATTATCCGCACCTGGAGTTTCTGCACGGATACGGTTTGGGAGTCCTGGCTGTCGGCAGCGAACAACCAGCCGCATTTCATTCCCTGCTGGAAGCCAACGGACGTGAACTTGCTGCCATTCGGCGAATCTTCTTCGCGCTTGGCCAGCGAATTCTGTTGCTACGTCGCAAGCAGGAACACGAAGAAGAAATTATCCGGCTCAATCGAAACCTGGCGGAAATGGCAGGCGCCCGGCAACACGATCTGACAATTCATCGCCATGAACTTGCCACAATTCATCAACAACTGGCCGATCAGGCTGAATTTCAGGCCAAACTGTATGAACAAAATCAGCAGACGATCCGGGCGCTACACACTCAACTGGATTTGATTACAGGCAGCAGAGGCTGGGCAATGCTGCAATTGCTGTGGCGGCTGCGTTCGCTGTTCAAGCCGCGCGCAATTTTGACGCCCAGTCAGCCAGTTCAACCAGTCAGACCAGCCCAGCAAGTCGAGCGCGAAGAGCTAATCGAAACGCCGCCCGCTCCGACTGTAACCTTGCCTGTCGAAGCTACGCCGAATGAGGACAGTGCGGTTCTCGCAACTTTTCCAGAACCGTTACTGACGACGGAAATGCTGGACTCGCTGAACCGTGAAACTCACCAGGCGTTGCAAGCACAGCCCGCCAAAGATTTACGAGTAATCGCGTTTTACCTGCCGCAATTTCATCCAATCCCGGAAAATGATGAATGGTGGGGCAAAGGCTTTACTGAATGGACAAACGTTTCCAAAGCCCGACCGAACTTCGTCGGGCATTACCAGCCGCACCTGCCCGGCGAGCTTGGATTTTACGATCTGCGCCTGCCGGAAATCCGCGAACAACAAGCAGAACTGGCCAAAGCGCATGGCATTCATGGGTTCTGTTATCACCATTATTGGTTTGGCGGGCGCCGTTTGCTCGAACGTCCGTTCAACGAAGTGCTGCAAAGCGGGCGGCCCGATTTTCCATTTTGCGTCTGCTGGGCGAATGAAAACTGGACTCGACGATGGGATGGGTTGGAACACGAAATCCTGATCGGGCAAAACCATTCAGACGAAGACGACCGCAATTTCATACGAAACCTTTTCCCGGCGTTCGACGATCACCGCTACATTCGCATCAACGGTAAACCGCTGCTGATTACCTACCGCGTGGACGTTTTGCCATCTGCCGCTCGAACTGCGGAACGATGGCGCGAAGAAGCCCGACGTGCTGGTTTGGGTGAGTTGTATCTGGTCGCCGCACAAACCTGTGGTTTTGAAGACCCGCGCCAATTCGGGTACGACGCCGCCGTTGAATTCCCGCCGCTCAATGTCACCTGCGAAAATCTGATCTGGCAGGTCACCCGGCTCAACCCGGAGTTTTTGGGCAATGTTCGGGATTACGGTTCGATGCTGACGGCGATGACTCAAAAACCACCTTCGGATTTCAAAGTCTTCAGAACAGTGATGCCCGGTTGGGATAACACAGCACGACGACGAGATGTTGGACATGTGTATGTGCATTCCAGTCCCGAAGCTTACGAATACTGGCTGGGACAGGCCGCTCTGCAAACGGCGGCAACGCTTTCAGGCGATGAACAACTCGTTTTTATCAACGCCTGGAACGAATGGGGCGAAGGCGCGCACCTGGAACCGGATCGCCAATTCGGTCGCCATTATCTGGAAACCACTCGCCGGGTTGTTCAGATTGCCAAGGGGCCAGTCGCAAAAGAGATTCAATAACGCAAAGCTGAGGCGCCTATGACGACCGAAAAAGAAATCGAGCAATTGAACCAAACGATCCTGGAAAAAGATCGCCGGATCGTTCATCTGCAAACTGAAATCGCAGAATTGAATCGCCAACTGAACACCATCGTCGGCAGTAACGGCTGGAAATGGCTGCAACGCGCGTGGCGATTGAAAACGGCTTTCTCGCCTCGCCGCCAACAAGATTCCGCAACGGTTGCCGCCGCTTCATCGCCAGAAACACAAGCAGTCTCATCCAACGATCAACCAATTCGCCAGATTTCCTCGCTCAACGAATTGAGCGAGGAAGAATGGTTGCAGGTTCTGCTGGGCAGCGTACGCGATTCCCGCTTTCAGAATTTCGAACTGCCCGGATTTCCGCCCACCGAAATTCAGGAAAGCTTCGTCGGAGAATCGGCGGAAACTGCGCTGCGTTCGATCTTTCCTTTTTACCAGCAAATCAAAAAATACTCCGCCGAGTTTGGCCGCGAACTGACGCCGCAAAGTCGTGTGTTGGATTTCGGTTGCGGCTGGGGACGCATCGCCCGATTGTTCATGCGCGACGTAAAATCGGAAAACATCTACGGTGTGGATGTTTTGGAATCCGCTGTGAAGCTTTGCCACGAATCCAAACTCCCAGGCCAGTTTTCAGTTATTCCCAACTTCCCGCCATTGGAATTTCCGGCGAACAGCTTCGATGTGATTTATGCCTTTTCGGTGTTTTCGCACCTGCCGGAAACACTGGCGCTCCAATGGGTGCAGGAATTTTCCCGACTGTTGCGTCCGGGCGGATTGATTGTCGTGACGAC
Organism: Acidobacteriota bacterium; assembly: GCA_033763255.1. Lineage (GTDB taxonomy): Bacteria > Acidobacteriota > Blastocatellia > RBC074 > RBC074 > RBC074. Next base: position 31,561 of record JANRKX010000093.1, read on the forward strand.
TCAACGGCGAAGCTTTATTGAATACTGCGCTTCGTTTCGCACCCACAAAGCCTCACTCAATCTGCATCAACAATTATTGGCAAACTCCTTTTTGGAAACAGAACAATGTCTGGCAGCCTACGACCGAGGCGAGTTTCTGTACGCGGCAAATGGTGGCGGCGACAATCCGGAACTGGCTGGTTCGGTATATGGCGACAGCGTCATCCCGCGCGGTTATGTCGAGCGCGAATGGGCGAAGTATCTGACCCTTCGTGACTTCGTTGACGATCCGTCAGTCTTGCCGCAAGCCTTGATCGTCATGCAGAAAAGCCTGTAAAAACTTGCCTCAACCCAAATAGAAAAAAGGAGTGAGAAGAACTGGCAGTTCGTCACACTCCTTTGTCACTTGCTCTTGGATTTTCATCAAGGCGCGAAATAGCCAGACACATCAATCACCAAATCAGTCGTCGCAGACGAGAATATCTTGAATGCTCCATCCGCCGCTCCCAAACCGACAATAAAATGCCGATTGAAAATTTGGCCGACGGTGAAATTCGATGTGGCGACCGTTGGTTGAGTGGCGCTGCTCGGCCAGAAGGTCAGATAGCCGGAACCCAACGTATTCACGACGGTGGCGTTGCCGACAATCGCTGCGGCAGTATTTTCGATGACTATTCCATCGCAAGTCCCGCGTGCGACCTGTGTCAAAGTGCTGCCAGCAGTGATCGGGACTCCGGGCGTATTGCAACCTGAAGCCACTGCACGGGTATCGAGCAATCGCACGGGTCGCTGCAAACCTGTGTACAGCAATCCTTGACCGTTAATATCCGTCGCGTCCGGGCTGTAATAACCCAGCACGTCAATCACTAAATCCGTCACCGTAGTCGAGTAAACCTTGAACTGCCCTGTCGGCGACAGGCCAACGGTAAACGGCGCATTCATGATTTGACCCGGCGTGAAGTTGGAGTTTGCGACCAACGGGCGGGTGACGTTTGCCGGGAACAGAGTCAAGAAGCCTCCGCTGACGTTATTGACCACGGTGGCATTGCCAACGATGGCGCTGGCATTCGCCGGAATTGTCACTCCGTCGCAAGTCAGCGGTGCGGTTTGCGTGACATCTGTGTCAGCAGGAATCGTCGCTCCGGGCGTATTGCATCCTGGAAAGCCAGTGCGAGTTTCCAGCAACCGAACCGGTTTCGGCAGCGGATGGAAATACAATCCGCCCATTCCCGGCGGCGCGTAATAACCGGTCACGTCAATCACTACGTCTGTGTTCGAGGTGACGAAAATCTTGAACGCACCGTCCGGTTCGCCCAAGCCCACTGTAAACACGTTGTTCAGTATTTCATTCGGCAGGAAGTTTGAATTGGCCACCGTCGGCTGAGTCACATCGCTGGGATACAGCGTCAGGAATCCGCCGCCGGATTCGACCGTAGTGATGTTGCCCGTGATGGCCATCGCGTTGGCCGGAATCGTCTGACCGCTACAGGTTCTTCGCGCGGTTTGGGTGCGCGAAGTTCCGCCGGGGATTTTCGCTCCGGGAGCATCGCATCCGGGCTGACCCGGTCGTGTGTCAAGCAAACGAATCGGCGCAGGCAGAGGATAAAACTGCAATCGCGTGACCATCACTGTGTATTCTCGCGTGCCTGTGCAGTTGTTTACGTCCTTGCCTTCGACAGTGAAGGTGAACGAGCCAGTTTCAGTTGGCAAACCGGAAAGCAATCCGGCGTTGCTGAGTGTCAATCCAGTCGGCAACGTGCCAGCCGTTTGCGTAAATGTAGCCGGCGCTGTTCCGCCGGATTGACTCAATTGTTGACTATAAGCTCTGCCAACGACTCCGTTCGGTAAACTTGCAGGATTGACAGTGATGGTCGGACAAGTCACCACCAACGAATAGTTTGTGTTGCCTGTGCAACCGTTGGCGTCAACGACCGAAACCACAAAGTTATAAGTTCCCGGAGTGGTCGGCGTGCCGCTCAAGGTTGCGCCGGAAAACATCAATCCGGGCGGCATTGTTCCGGTCAATCCGAATGTAACCGGAATTGTCCCGCCGCTTTGCGTGAAGGTTTGGCTATACGGCACACCTTGCTGAGTGCTGTTCAGCGTCGGCGGATCAACGGTAATCGTCGGACACATCGGCGCACAACAAGCCGGGATTCCAGTCGTGATATTCAATGACCAACCGCCTGTAATGCTGCCGCTTTCGGTGTCGGCGTCATCCACGATGTACAACGACCAGACGCCATTGCCAGAAGTTCCGTTAAACACTGAAAGCGACGTCGCATACGGCGCGCTCGGCGCTGGTGAAGGAAACGCATCCGTAACTCCACCGTAATCTGCTGGAGCATAAGTTCCGGTCGTCACCGCCGAAGAATCAGGGATCGCCGCCGCCGTATCGTCAAATGTGACATTGGCATTGACGATGTCGGTCGAACCTCCAGCGTCGGACATCAACAACACAGACTGTCCGCCGGGGCCAACCAACAACACATCCATATCGTCTGGGAAGGTGTGGTTCAATCCGTTGAAAGTGACTGTGACTTTGCTGACTGTTCCGTTCAACCCCGAAGCAGTGATTTGCGATGGATAAGGCAAGGCATTGCCTGAAGTCGAACCAGGCGCTCCGTTCGGAATGCTGATCGAACCGGTGTTGGAAAACGAAGACGATCCAGACACCGTCGCTCCCAGCCGGAAAGTAAAAATCACCGATCCCAAATTCGTCGCGCCATCCTGTAAAGCCAAAGTCGCAGTGACGATTCCGCCGCAGGTTCCAGTCGCCGTGAACGTAAACGGTCGCGTGACGGACGCGCCTGCGGCAATCAATGCTCCGTAATTCTGAGCGGCGCTGGGACTGGTGACGCCGCCTGTGGCTTGCAAGGTGGCGACCAAATTCGCTGTGTTGGCATTGCCTACGTTTTGCAGCGCCAGATCAACCGTCACCGTTTCGCCGGGATCAACTTCGCCGTTCCCCGTGCCGCAACTTTCCGCAGTGATCGTCTGACTGGCCGTAGCAATAACCGGCAACGGATTCAACGTCGCGTTGCTGACCACCAAAGCAAAATCCTGATCCAAAGCTCCGCCGAAATTCGGCACGCCGTCTCCGGCGATGTTCGAAGCGAGAATGCGAACAGTGAAAGTTCCGCTGACGCCCGCTGGCAGAAAAACACTTTCGGCGTTGTTGCGCGTGTCGGCGGAACCGCCTGTCGCCGACGAAGCCCCACTGAACACATTTCCTTTGTATGTTTGTCCGCCGACCGTGACTTCCAAATCCAGGTTGTTGACGAAAGAGTTGCCGGTCGTCGAACCGGGCGCATCCGTCCACGCCAATGTCACTCGAAACGGTTGCCCTGAACTCGACACGTTGCCGGTGTAAGTGCGGGATTGACCGGTTGCCGTGAAGGTGTCGGTTCCGCTTTGGTCGCGCAAAACCGCCGGAGCCGAAAACAAATTCATCGCCGTCGTCAAATTGACTTCGCCCATTCCCTGAACGTTCGACCACAATGAGTCGTTGGCTCCGAAACCAGTCATGTATCGCGCCGAATTCATCAACACGGCTTTGGTCATTGCCGGAGTCGGCGGATTCAATCCCGCGTTGATGAATCGCTGGCGAACCAACGCCGCCGCTCCGGCAACAGCCGGAGCCGAATGACTGGTTCCGGACGAAGCCGTATAAAACTGTTGGCCGCCAGGAAAAAAATTCGCTCCGCCAGGCCCGCCGCAAACTCCGCTGCCCGTGTAACAAGGATTAGCAGTGCCGGTTACGGAAGGATTGCTTGCCTGAGCCACTCCGCCGGTGATGTGCGTTCCGGGCGCGACGATTTCCGGTTTGCGCCGTCCGTCGGTTGTCGGGCCTCGGCTGGAAAAACTGATGATGTCGTTGGCATTGTCCGCTCCGCCGTCGGCAATGTTGCAACCATCGGCTGCGCCAAACGCCTGATCGTTTTCCGCCGCTCCGACGGTGATGACGTTTTTGGCCGTTCCCGGCGCTCCAATCGAACTGGAAGACGGCCCCTGATTTCCCGCCGAAAAAACAATCACCATTTCTTGATTGCCGGCTTGAGTAAACGGCGCTCCGGTCGGTTGCGAATCGCGCACCAGCGCATCGTAAGTTTGCGAATCAATGTTGTAGGCTCCGCCGACGTTCGCTCCCCAACTGTTGCTGCTGATTCGCGCGTTGTCGTTATAAGCGCGCGATTCGATGGCTGTCAGATTCGGGAAGGTGTAAATGCTCGGATCGAAAATCACCGTCGAACCCAGTCTGACGAACGGAGCGACTCCAAGCCCGTACCGGAATCCGCTGTCGTCCGCGTGCGGGAAAGCATCGAATGGCGAACCGTTGGGAATAAAGCCGCCGATAATGTGGGCGTTGATGTTGCCGTGTCCGTCACAACCCAGCAACGTGCTGTTCACGCCATTGGCGGTTCCTTCCAGACGATTGAACACAACCCGGCTGGCATTGCTGGTCACTCCGCTGACATACAGCGCAAAGTGATTCGGCGAAGTCGTGGCGTTGTCAATTCCGCTATCAACGACATTGACTGCAAATCCGGACGTATTGAATTGAGTTTGATTGAAACCTTGATTGGTCAGAAAAGTCAGATAGTTCGTCTGCGTAGGCGAATTGCCAGTCAGATTGCCGGTCATGATGATGTTCTGGCGCTCGTCGAACTTTTCCGGCACGACATAACGCGCAATCGAAATCACGTCAGGGCGTTCGGCCAGTTGTCGTTCGACAGACAGAATCGGCAACTTGACGATGATGTTGACGAATTTCAGGACGCTGTACTGACTGCGGATCGAATCGGTTTTCAGACTGTTGATCGCGTTGAACGTGAGTTGATTGCCTTCGCCGTCGTCCGCGAGTTGGACGGCGAAAAGTTGATCGTTTTCCTGCAACGTCCCGTCGCCGCGCATTTGAGCGGCAGTCGCCGGATCAATTTTGTATTGGCTTTTGTATTCGCCATCCCACTGGACGTAATCCGCGCCAGCAGCCCATTCCGACATTTTGGCCAAATTCTGCTCATGTCCGAAAACCAAGTAAGCGTTGTTCGGAATGTAATTGACGATTTTGACGCCGGTCGCCCGCAATTCCTCGATCCAGTTCGGTTTGATCGGGCCGGCAAACTGCACCAGATGCAACGAAGGCTCGCCTCCGCTGAAATTCGCCGTTCTGCCTCGTTGTTGCTGCAATTCCGATTTGGTGGTGTCTAACGCCCCGACATTGAGCAGCACCAGATTGTCTTCGTCGCTGAACGCCAGCGAGCGGTTTTTGCTCATTGCCTGAACGATGGCTTCGTCGGCATTGAAAATCTGAAACGAACCATAATCAGCCACCAACTTTGCGCCGAGCCTTTTCAATTCCCTGGCTTGTTGCGGGTCAGTCACGCGAAGCTTGTGTTTGCCGGTGGCACTGCGGTAGCCGGTCAGTGTGGCTTTCCGTTCGCCGACGCTGACAGCTTCATTCTGACCATTTTGTTTGGCTGCGCGCGTAGTTTTCCAAATCGAAAACAACGGCAACGCAAAAATCAGAATCAATGACAGCGCAATGAAAATACGAAAGAGGGATTTGTTTCGGAATTTGAGTGAGGGAATGAATGAAGTCGGCATGTCAAAAATGTCTCTCCTGGTTCAGGGTGTTTTATCCGGTTACACCTGACAAAAACGAAAGTGAAAAAGCTTTGTGATGAGGATGCCGCTTCGCGTCAGCCAACGCGAAGCACTATTAAATGGTTTGTCAGGGGCGATGATGAAAACGTGGCCCAGCGTCGTGAATCCAAACAACAGAGTAAAAATTTATGCAGTTTGTCGCAAATTCACTCTATGTTTTTTAGGACATGAAGCTCTGGTTGTCAGCGACGCTTTTCAACAAATCCGCAGCGTAGTCACAAGACAAAATTTGCCGCTGAAGCGAGGAGATTCGTTGAAATCAATGCCGGTGTGAGTAGCGTTCACTGGCGCGCGCGAGTGTACTTAATGGCATGAATAGCGTCAACTTGAATCTCTTTTCTAATTCGCCGAACACCAACAGGCCGCCTTGCCAGAAACTGTGCTCGCAAACGGCTTTGCTCGTGCTAAGATGCGCCCATTCTTGCTTGATCCCCCAACGATATTCTGAAACTTCGGATTTCCGCTGTACCCGTGAAGGTCAGGCAAGGAATTTGTTAGCTGTTAGTTGTAACAATGTTGAAGCAATCAAAGATAATTGAGTTTGAGGAGGATGATTCAAATGCTGAGCTGCCCGGTCTGCCGTAGCCAGAACATGGACACAGCCAAGTTTTGTGGCAATTGCGGAAACCCGTTTCCGCGCCCTTCGATGCCCACGTCTTCGCTGATTAACTGCCCGCAAGGACACGTTTACAGTGCCGTTTATCAATACTGCCCCTATTGCCCACAGCCGGAATCCACATCGTCGTCGCCGGAAACATCAAACGCCTTCGCCACCAGAATCGAAGAACCGGTGACGGCATTCGAGCCGCCGAATTCCTATCCTGCCGTAGCAGCGGCAGCGTCGAATTCGGTTTCGGGCTTCCCGGCAGGCGAATTCGCTACCAACGCCGAACCGTTTGCCACGAACTTTGAAACCAAAGTCGGAGCCGCCGAAGCGTTTGAACCACCGAACGGTTCGCCGGAAATGTTTGAAACCAAAATTGGCGGCATTGATGTGTCGGAAGTGCTCGGCCACCAGGCCGCAGCGCAATCCGTGCCGACTCAGGCTTATGCGCCAACCGAAATGATTTCGCACATGGCCGAAACGACCATAGCCGAAATGCCCGCAATCACCGTCGAACCAAAATCCGAAGCCGCAGCAGTTCAGGCAGCCCCACCGCCTCCACCGCCGCCGTTGGCTCAGGCAGCAACCGTGGTGTCGAACGATATTGCGGATTTCACGCCTTCCCCCGAACCGCTTGCGCCGAATCCACCTGATTATCCGCCGGTTCAGGCCGTTGACCGCGACGAAGAGAGACGAACCATACTCGTCGCCGACGAAGCCGGGCTTCAGCGTTCGACGAAAGGCAAACTGGTCGGCTGGCTGGTCAGTTATAACCGCAATCCCGACGGCGAAGATTTTCGAATTTACGCCGGATATAACCGCATCGGAGCCAATCCGGTTTGCGACATTGTGATTGATGACGAAACCGTCAGCGGTTCGCATGCAATTATTGTTTACCGCGAAGGCCGCTTTTTGGTTAAGGACGATCTTTCGCGCAACGGCACATTCGTCAATGGCCGCGAAATCAGTGAAGCTCATCCTCTTCAGAGTTATGACGCTGTCCGGTTGGGCAATACGATCCTGACCTTTATTTCCACACAGCGCACCTCTTAAAAATCAAAAGGCAAAAGGCAGTCGTCGAAAGTTCACAACCGATGACTGAAAACCAGAAACAACGTTGGGATTTTTGATTGTTGCCTTTTGCCATTTGCCTTTTGATTTTCCTATGCGTCGCCAGATCAACATCGCTCATCGCACAGACATCGGGCTTGAGCGAAAAGACAACGAAGATTCGATCACCTGCGTCAGCGACGAAACCAACGGCTGTAATCTGATTGTCGTTGCCGATGGGCTGGGCGGAGTCGCTTGCGGTCAGGTTGCCAGTCAATTGGCAGTTCAAACCATCCGCCAAAGCTTTTTCAGCACAACCAGCTCCGGCTTTTCAATCAATGACCGTCTGGCGCTGGCCGTCGCCGAAGCCAATCGGCTGATTTTCAACCGCTCCGAACGTGACCGCCATTGCAAAGGAATGGGTTCGACCTGCGCCGTGTTGGCGCTCGACGATGAGGCCGCCTACGTCGCACACGTTGGCGACAGTCGCATTTATCTGCTTCGTGACAATCGCATTCGCCAACTGACACGCGATCATTCCCGCGCACAACGCATGCTCGACGACGGCTTAATTACTGAAGAAGAAGCGGCAACTCACCCAGACCGCAATTGGCTGGATCGCGCTCTGGGGCTGAGGTCGCAAATCCTGCCTGACGTATTGACTCAACCGATTTTGTTGACCGAAGGCGACACTTTCATCGTCAGCACTGATGGGTTGACCAATCTGGTGCGCGACGAAGAAATTTTCCGACTGGCTCAATGCGCGCCTGTCGCTCACGCCTGCGAAGCCCTGATCGCACTGGCCATCGAGCGCGGCGGCAACGACAACATCACTGTCGCCATTGCTCGTGTCGGCACAGACATCACTCTTACCTTTTGATCCCCTGCATGACAACTTTACTGATTGCGACCTCAAATCCCGGCAAAGTCTCTGAGCTAGCCGCAATGCTGGCAGACCTTGATTGCCAGGTAATCGGATTTGCTGACTTACCGGAAAATCCACCTACCATTGAAGAAACCGGACAAACTTTTGCAGAAAATGCCTTGCTCAAAGCAGAGCACTACCATCGGCTGACAGGTTTGACGGCGTTGGCAGATGATTCCGGTTTGGAAGTAGATGCGCTGGACGGAAGGCCGGGCGTTTATTCCGCACGGTATGGCGGCGAACATTTGTCGGACACCGAACAGGTTCAATTGCTGCTCAGCGAGTTAAAGGATGTGCCAATCCCCAAACGCACAGCACGTTTTGTGTGCTGCATCGCGCTGGTCGGCAACGGAATAAACAAGACTTTTGAAAGCAGTTGTGAAGGCTCAATCGCCTACGAACCGCGCGGTGAAAACGGCTTCGGATACGACCCGGTCTTTGTGGATGCGGAGCTTGGGCTGACCTTCGCGGAATTATCGCGCGAAGAGAAAGCCCCGCGCAGCCATCGCGGCAAAGCCTTGCTTCAGGCTCGCCAATTTCTGATCGAATGGCTGAAGAGTTAAAAGCCGTAACAGATTCACGCCGTTGTTAAGCGGCGTGAATCAATGTCTTCAGTTCCCTGCCGAACTTCACATCAATCTTGCCGGAGCGAACTTCGACAACGGTTCCTTTGCCGAATTTCGGGTGCTCGATTTGATCCCCGGCGGCAAAACGATCCTGCATGGAGTAAGGGCGCGGCGGGCCGCTCGGTTCAGACGATTCTTTTTTGCTTCGGCTGGTCGTGCGGGTTGAAGATGTTCTGGTTGTGGTTTTGCCCGGTCGGTATATGTGGTTGCTTCCGCAAAATCCACATTGCACACGCGCAATATCACCATCATCTTTTAAGGCAACGATGACGTGAGCGCGGTTTTCTTTGCATTTTCCGCAACGGGTTTCGATGTCTCCGCCCACTTGAGGGCGCTTAACGATTCCGAGTGAGTCCTTGGTCATTCTTTTCCAGTTGGTAGATTTTCAGGCAAAGCATTGAATCTTTACCTACGGTTTAATTTCGGCTGGCGCGAATTATACGTGCAGGCGAGACAATCGGCAAATTCAGCAATTTCTTCTTTGAAATCAGCGGGCTGAAAAACTTGCGGCATCTCCCAGATTGATTCTGGAAAAATTGGAATCGCGCCCTGCAACCGAGACTGTCAAATCCATCACGCCGCGGCCAGCCAGATAATGTGGAACCTGAAACACCAATTCATCCTGCCCGGCAAACAACGACGAAGGCCGTGCCGCAATAACAACACACGGCGCTCCATTCAATCGGACTTGCACAAAGGTGGAATTCAGTCTCCAGCCCGAACCTTGAATCACGACCAGCGTCGGGCGATTGGCCGGTCCAACCGGAATTGCCGAACTGGTTAATGGACGCAACGTGATGCCGTCTGTCGTCCACAATCCCGAAGGATAAAACGCTTCACTGTCCTCGCCTGTGCTTTGCACGAAAAGACTCGGCCAATAAGTCGCCAACTTCAACGCTGTGCGATGAATGACGTTGGTCTTCGTCTTCAACTCCAATGACCGCTGCGAAGCCCCTGGCGAATCCACGATAATCACAACTCGTGTCGGCGAAACCGAGCGAATTCTCTGGGCAACCCCATCCACAGTGACTGTTACTCCGCCCAGCGAAGTCGGCGGCGAAAATGGCTCCACCAACTGAACGTCGGTGAAGTTCAGGCCATCAATCGCCGCAAACGATTCCCGCGAAATCGGAGCGTCTGGATGAAGAAAATTGCTGACCGAGATGGTCTGAGCCGATGCCCCTTGGCAGACAAGCAGAAGCAATCCCACGAAAAAAACTGCACGCATAGCTTCAACTTTATTATGAGTTTGGATTGGTAATCGGGGCTAAAAAAACAACTGTGACAAGCTTATTGCAGCTTCACATCTTTCCATTCGCCGCCGACAATCAAGTCACGAATTTGAGTCGCGTTTTTGCCTTCGCCTATCAGCTTGTGAACAAGGAGCCCCTCCTTGAGACAAAGCTGTCAGCCAACGCTGTGAGTTGTGGCATAACAATCCAGCAGACTTTTATGCCCTTCCCCAGCATCGCAGTAACAGTAACAAGGCTGTTGCGCGAAGATTTCAGGGTTCTGTTGAGCGTAACTGTAAGCTTTTGCAATTACGGGGTCGGAAAATTGTTGAGGGTCGAGCACAGCCGGCAGCGGTTTCGCGCGATCCAGACTGTCAAAGAAAGCAGGAATTCGCGGAGTAGGATTTGTCACTGCCGAGTTTGCCGCCTGGGAGCCAGATTGATGGTCAGAGTGTGACGATTGCGAAGCGGGCGATGTCGGCGAGCCACATCCGGCCAACAACACAGCAGCCACAAGCAAACCGCTCACACCGCAAGCAATTGATGAGCGCAAATGAGTTCGATTCATCAAGTCCTCAAAGTCAAAAAGAAAATACAAAGATGATTTCAGTGATAACCGCTCTAAGCTTGAATCTCTCGGAGGAGTTCCGAGTCGTCGGCATTGTACCGGCGGCTGGCGTAGTTGGCCAGCAAAGATTTCGACAAAAAGCGGGACAAATTATTAGTGCGGTGCTATGATGCACCCGCACTCGTCATTAACCCCGCACACCAACAGCGCCCCGCTTTCCAAATCAATCCGGATCGTTATGAAACTCTTGAGACTTCCTTTCCTGAGCGCATTTTCGGTGGCATCCCTCTTGTTCACCACCGCTACGTTTTCGACCAACCTTCTATTCGTTTCCAACATTCAGGCGCAAAGCCGCAGCTTTTCCATTCAGATCGCTTCTGTCGAAAACGAGCCTGAAGCCCAAGCCATCGCTGCCGCTCTGAAATCCAAGGGCATTGAAGCGTACCTGGTCAAATCCGAAGTTCCAGGCAAAGGCACACGCTTCCGTGTTCGCATAGGCAAATTCCCGACTATGCCTGTTGCGCAAGCCGCCGCGAACAAATTGGTCAATGCCGGTTCGATCAGCGAATTCGCTGTGATGTCTTACGAACCGCCACAGACTTCGCTGGTCGCACGCCGCGAAGTCAAAAAACCTAAAGCTGCGCCCGCCGCCGAACTGCAAACGACACAACTCGCCGCTCCTGAAACCAACAAAACCGAAACGGCCATTCCCGAAGAAACCAAACTGGCCGCCCAACCGATTGAAGAAGCCAAGCCGGTCGAAACTAAATCTGAACCAGCTACCGCTCCGGTGAAACTTGATCCGGCCAACACCAAAGAAGCGGCAAAAGAAGAAGTCGAAAAAGAAGATGTCAAAGTTGAAACCAAGCCGGAAACCGCGCCTGAATCAAAGCCTGAAGCTCGGCCTGAAACAAAGTCAGAAATAAAAACGGAAGAAAAACCCGTCGAGACGAAACCTGAACAGCCCATTACGCAGCCCGCCATTGCCGACACCGGTTCGTCTGCGGAACCGAAAATCGCGGCTCCACCGTTGGCCGAAGCGATGACTGAAGCCAGTCTTTCCAAAACAAACTGGCGAATGGTTCGTCGCACGGTTGAAACCGATAAAAATCTTCGTGCGGTTCACTTTGTGGACTCAATGACCGGCTGGGCGGCGGGCGACGCCGGAGCCGTTTATCGCACCACCGATGGGGGACGCACCTGGAAACCGCTGCTCAGCGGAGTTTCCGCCAATATCAACTTCGTAAATTTTCTGGATTGGAATCACGGTTGGATGATCGGCGATTCCACAAGTAAAGACGACGACGGAGAAACTGTCTTGCTTAGCACGATCAACGGCGGTCGCACTTGGATGATCCAGAAGATTCCGAATCTGCTGAGTGTGCATTTTTCTGACCTGCAAAACGGCTGGGCCGTTGGCCGCAACGCCACTGTTTTGCGAACGACCAACGGCGGCAACGACTGGAAACCAGTCGAAGAAATCCAGAGCGTCATCGGCTTGCCGGTCGAATCGTCGAATTACAACTTCGGTTTTCGGGACGTGTATTTCCTCGACGCCAATCACGGCTGGCTGATCGGCAACTTTTACGGACGCGCGCAGAGCAACATCGGCGGTTTGTTCGTCACTGCCGACGGCGGCAACACCTGGAAACGATTGCCGCTGACGTTCCAGACTCAACACGTTTCGGGCCGCTTCACGCCGGGATTGCTGCATTCGGTTCGGTTCACGGACGAAAACATCGGCTCCGTCACCGGCGAAATGCGGGACGGCGAAAACCGCTTTTTCTTCGCGCTGCACACCCGCGACGGAGGCAAAACCTGGGAACAAAACCGTACTCCCAGCCGAGCCACGCACAGCACTCAATTCCTTGATCCGACCAACGGCTGGATGGCCGCATTCGCTCCGCGCGAAGGCAGCGCCGAAGCCGTCGTTTACGACACCTCCCTGATGCGAACCGACAACGGAGGCCTCTCCTGGCAAAACGATTTCACCGCCAAAGGCAGCCGCATCCGCAGCATCTTCTTTTTGTCTCCTTACAAAGGCTGGGCCGTCGGCGACCGCGGAATGATCTTGCGGTATGAAGAGAAGACGAAGGCGATGAATTGAAAGTTGTTGCAACGGATTTCGAAGAAGGCGGTTATGGCAAAAAGGTCTAACGACTTACAAAAACAATATGCTTTTCAATATCTGGCAACTGCACGCCAGGAATGGAAAAGACCTTGGATAAGGTACCCTGATTATTTGTCTGACCGAGATGCATTTTACAAAAGCATCAGGCAAGAAGTTATACCTGAATTCGTTAAACGTCGTGGTGATGCGGAGATTTTTCTTGACGCTATGAGAGAATATGCCCGTGATGACTATAGAAATCGGGAAAAAGAATTTCTGAAATGATGGGCTGAAGACTTCACATCAGGGCGAAAATCTCCTATGCAGGTTTTGCCAAAAACTTTGCACCAGGAGGATCACCCCGATGTGTTCGTTTCGTTTTACCATCTC
>JANRKX010000094.1:0-9925 GCA_033763255.1 Acidobacteriota bacterium
GTAGCCGTGCTGGTCAACACGACGACCGACAATCGCAATCGCACTGTTGCTGAAATCCGCCACGTGTTTTCCAAAAACGGCGGCAACATGGGCGAATCGAATTCAGTGTCGTGGATGTTCAATCGCAAAGGCCAGATCGTGATTGACGCGGCGCTGAAAAGCGAAGACGAGATGATGGAAATCGCCCTGGAAGCGGGAGCGGATGACGTGACGAGCGACAGCGACACGCACCAGATTTTCACCGCTCCTGAAGATTTCCACTCCGTGCTGGAAGCGATCAAATCCCAAGGCATCGAACCGATGTCTGCGGAACTGGCGATGATTCCGCAAAACACGATCAAGCTGGAAGGCGCGGACGCGACGAAGATGTTGAAGCTGTACGACGCGCTGGACGACCACGACGATGTGCAAAGCGTTTACGCCAACTTCGAGGTGGACGACGCTGACCTGACTTAAAAAAGTAGACAGAAGTCAGTAGACAGCATTGTCAAACAACGCACAGCCTACAAAACTACTGTCTACTGTCTACTCTACAAATGAATTTCAAACGCCGCGGCGCGGAAACAGGCAGCAGTTTTCAGGAAGCGATCAATCGCACCAATGAAGCTTATGAACGCGCCGGGCGAGCCTTCATCACTCGCAAAGCCATTCCCGGAAAATATCTGATTGAACGCGGAGAAGCTCGGCAAGGGCTGTCGCTGCCGAATGTGGATTCGCTCTCCGGCTCCGGGCAGGCGCGAATGTCTTCCGCCGAACTCAGCCGTTTGGTCAAAGAACACAAAGTCAGCGACTGGCGAAAGTTCATTCCCGAATCAAAAGCCGAACCGGATTACGGCGGAGTGGTCGCCCCCAATGGCCGGGCGATTTTTTACGACGCCAAAACCACGCGGCGCAACTTGCTGGATTTCGACAACCTGCACGCGCATCAAATTGGTTTTCTGGAACGCGCGGCGCGGTTCGGAGCCATCGCGGGGTTTCTGGTGGAATTCAGCAAATTTGGCGAGGTCTATTTTTTGCCGGTTCAAGTGGTGATTCGTTGGCGGGACGAAAGCAGCCGCAAAAGCCTGCCGCATCGGTTTTTCACCGAGCATCTGACGGCGGCGGAATCCGGCAAAGGCTTCGTTATTCACGATTACCTGGCTGCCATCGAAACGCAGGAACAGCGTTACGGCAACGACCTTGCCGGACTCGGCCAGATTTCTTTCGAGACATACGCCGCGCGAACCACTCGCAAAACTGCGGCGCGATAATTCCACGACAATTACCGCTCGGACGATTTCGCTTTGGTGATGGCCGTCAAGTTCGAGTTGGGCGCGCTGTCCAAAAACAGATGCATGGTGGTGTTAGACAAGGTTTGTTTGTCGTCCGCCGTTCGTTTGGAAAGCACACATTTCACGGTCACGGTGTTGGCTCGCGGATCAGCGGGAACCAACACGCTGAGTGTGGTTGGCGAACTCAGGCTGGCGCTGGTAGCACTATTGGCGGTGACAAACGTTCTGTTGGGAGTTCCGACGGCAAGCGATTCACCCGGCTGACCATCGGCATTGCGCTGCATCATCATCGGCTGAATTTCCAGCATCAGCTCATTACCCAGCCTGCCCTCGCCGAAGGTGTTGAACAGCGCGAAGTCCAATTGAGCGTGACCTTCTTCAACGCGCTGAGAAACCACCACCATCACCAAATGCTCCGGCAATTCGGCTTTGTTGGCCAGTTCCTTTTGCTTCCAATGCTCATACACGTTCATCAAGCCGGGACGAGCCGCGTCCTTTTCTGTTTGCGCCATCGCCGAAGCCGAAGTCAGCAAAACAACGGCCAGAACTGCAATCATGGTTTTCTTCATCAGAATGTTCTCCTCTCAGGAATTTTCAGCCTTTCAGCTTTAACACAATCAAAGTGATGTCATCGCCTTGCGGCAAACCGCGTGTGAAGCTGATGACTTCATCCAGAATGTGCTGTTTAATCTGCTCCGCGCTCAGGTTTACGCTTTGTTTGACCAGTTCTTCCAAACGGTCTTCGCCGAACATTTCGTTGTCGCTGTTGACGGCTTCGGTAACGCCGTCTGTGTACATCACCACCACGTCGCCGGGATTTAGCCGCGTCTGGCGAGGTTTGTATTCGACGAAATCAAACGCTCCGAGCAACACCGACCGAGTCGTCAGCGTTTCGGTTTCGCTTGTGGTGCGAGCCAGAATCGGCAGATTGTGACCGGCGTTGATGTAAGTCAGATGGCCTTCGCCATCAAGCACGGCGCAAAACAGCGTGATGAAGCGATTGGATTCGGAGCGTTGCGCCAGGACTTTATTCAAACTGGTGATGACTTCTGTCAGCGAATGATTGCTGGCGAATTGCACCTGTAACGCGCCCTGAGCCATTGCGGCCAGCAACGCGGCTGCGACTCCTTTGCCGGAAACATCGCCGAGCGCAAAGACGAACCGCCCGTCTTTCATCGGAATCAAATCGTAAAAATCGCCGCCGACATACCGCGAAGGAACGCTCCTGGCGGCGACTTCAAAATGCTCCATCGCTTTAATGGCCGAAGGCGACAAAGCGATTTGGACTTCGCGCGCCATGCCCAATTCCACTTCCAGATTTTTCTTCTCGGCTTCTTCGTGCATCAGCCGGACGCTTTCCAGCGATTTGGTCGCCTCGAAAGCCAGCGATTCCAGCAGTTTCAAACTGGTTTGCGTCAGCATTCCGCCGGACACATTGCTGTCCACGTACAACACGCCGATCACATCGCGTTTCAGAATGGTCGTCGCGTCCATGTTTTCAGTCATCTGAAACCGGCGAAGCGGGATGCAGGCAATCGAACGCAAATCCAGATTGCGAACGCTGTCGCGCGGCAATCCGGCCATGGTCACTTTGCTGTCGTTGATGATGACGCTGCGGTTTTGTTTGAAGGATTCTTCGACGACCGACCGGCTCATTTCGAATTCGTTGCCGAGCATCCAATTGCGATTTCGGTCGCGTGCAACTTTGAATTCCAGATTGCCTTCGGCATTGAGCAACATCAGAAACCCGCGCTCGGCTCTGGTAATTTCGATCGCTGCATCCACGATCAGACACAGCACATCGTCCGGCGTCATCGAAAATTTGAACGCCTGGTTGACTTCGACAAAGCGCGCTAGTTTTTGCAGTTCTTCGTTGGCGGAGGTGATAGGCGCGCGGTCCTTTGACGGAGACGAAAGCGTCAAATTCGGGCTGCTGCTGAAAATCGCCGAAGCGTTTTCGACCGAATCATCCAGAAAGATGATTTGCTGTTCGTCGTCGCCGCCGATTCGCAACCGATCCTGATGATGCAATGCACAGCGTTCAACGCGCTGATCGTTGACGTAAGTGCCTCGCTTGCTGCCAACATCTATCAAGTAATAGGTGTTGTCTTCGTAAACGATCTCGGCGTGTTGGCGCGAAACAGTGTCCGACAGCAATTGCAGATCGTTTTCCGCCTTGCGCCCGATGGTGAACACGGCTTTGCTGAGCGGCAAAATGCGCGTCACGCCAAACCGGTTCATGATTTTCAGTTGCGCCGACTTTTGCATTGTGGAGCTTGAATCAGAAAGACGAAATCGCTGCCTTTTCATCCTCGAAAGTTTCGAGCACGGAAAGCAGCCCGGTGATGGTCAGCAGTTGATGTGCCATCCGCGACGGTTTCAAAACTTTCAGTTTGCCGTTGACGGCTTTTACGCTGGTGAAAGATTTGATCATTGCGCCAATGCCGGAACTGTCAATCGTCGGCACATCGGCCAGATTCAACAGCAACAATTTTTTGTCTTCGGCGATCAGTTGCGTCACGATGATGCGCAAACTTTCTTCGCTTTTGCCTATGGTCAGGTTTCCGGCCAGATCAATGATCGTGACGTTTCCATTGGTTCGGATATGGATTTCCATCTTCCCTCTTTTTTTCGATTGTTTTGGGGGCGGAGCAACTTCAACAAACGCGAGCCGGATTATAGCCCAACGCTGCGCGAATTGCGGATTTCAGATTTTGACTCTGATGAATTTTCCTGGCTTTGGGCAAACGCGCGGCACGGTTTTGGCTTGGTTCTTTGACTTGATCTTAACTTTACAGTGTTGGCGGGTGGTGCTGTATAATCCGCCGCGTCGTTCCAACTCTCTGATTGGTTTTCCGAGTCTGGACGTGATGGCCGGGTGATTCCCAAATAATTGATCGAATGAACTGACAAGACGTTTTTGAAAAGAGAGTTTGATTGGCACAGATTCCAGTAGTTTTTGAAGAGGTGCAATCTTCAGGCTTTTAGCTAAACCTTCTCATTCTCAATCGTTCGCAATCATACAAACTTGCGCCAGCCGCGAGCCGTACTTCCGTGCGCTTCCATCTCCGACAAATTTCATCATCTTAAGAGTCAAAACATCGGGCGCGTTTGCTCACGCGACCGATACAGCTATTTTCCTCGCAACGCACTGGCGTTTTTGCCAGTGCGTTTCTGTTTTTCAAGAGGTGTTTTGATGAATGGCAGAGTGTTAGTTCTGAATTCAACTTACGAACCGATCAACGTTTGTTCGACGCGACGAGCCGTCGTGTTGATCTTGAAAGGACTGGCCAGAACCGAAGAGCGTCACGAGAGTTTTTACCATTCAGCGCGCAGTTCGCTGCACGTGCCGTCGGTCATTCGGTTGATGGAATACAAGCACATCCCGTTCGAGCGAAAGAGTCTGTCGCGAAAAAACATTCTGCTGCGCGACCATTACACCTGCCAGTATTGCGGAAAGGTTTTCAACCCGGCTGATCTGACGTTGGATCACGTCATTCCGCGTTCGCGCGGCGGCAGTTCCAATTGGGACAACTTGGTTGCCTGTTGCCGGCGCTGCAACAATCACAAAGGAAACAAAATGCCGGAAGAAGTCGGGATGAAATTGTTGAAACGACCTCAATCGTTCAGCTTGCACGTCAATCGCCAGATCATGCGTTACCTTGGTCGTTCGGACGAAGCCTGGCGAAAGTATCTGTTTTACTGAACCGTTGAATTCGTCCTGGCTTTGCGCCGCGCTTTCAGAAACTCTATGACCGCAGGCAGCACAGACAAGATGATGATGCCCAGAATCACCAGCGTGAAGTTGCGTTTGACGATTGGAATTTCTCCGAAAAAGTATCCAGCATAAGTAAAGCCCGCGATCCAGATAATCCCGCCCACAACGTTGTACAGCAAAAATTTCCCGTAACTCATGTTGCCGATGCCGGCGACGAACGGCGCAAATGTGCGAATGATCGGCATAAAACGCGCGAAGATGATCGTTTTGCCGCCGTACTTTTCATAAAACTCATGCGTTCGTTCCAGATGTTTGCGGTTCAACCAACGCGAACTTTCGCTGGTAAAAACTTTCGGGCCGACGATTTTGCCTGTCCAGTAATTCACCGTGTCGCCCAGAATCGCCGCAATGCTGAGCAGCACGACAACCAGAAACACATTCAGTTCGCCTTTGGAAGCCAGCGCGCCGATGGCGAACAGCAGCGAATCGCCCGGCAAAAACGGCGTCACCACCAAACCGGTTTCGGCGAAGATAATCAGAAATAAAATGCCGTACGTCCACGACTGGTAATCTTTGACAAGGTCAACCAGGTGTTTGTCGAGATGAAGAATCAGGTCGAGAAATTGTTTGATTAGTTCCATTCGATTGAGAGAGCTTTTGAAAATGTTGTGAAGGTGACGGGCAGCATAAGCGAGTTCGATTAATTCCACAAAAGCAAACCAATTTCGCCTGAACAACTAAAAGCCGCTGATGTTTATGGTTGAATGAACCGGCTGCGGCGTCTCAATCGCTCGACGATTTCCGCTGGAGCTTTTGCTTGAGCGCCGTTTCAATCCACCTGATTCCGCAAAATCCACAACCCAAACAGCGGCACGGCCAGCCGGTAAGCGTCGCCGTCGCGTTCCATCATTTCCTTGCGGATGAGGCTTTGCAGCGCCGATTGGAATTCCGCCGTAGCGATGCGTGCGCCCGCGCCTTCGGCATAAGCGCGCAAGACGGTTTGTTCAGTCGCCGAGTTATCTTCGCGCCACGTATTCGCAAAGTAAGCGCCCGCGCTGGTCAGCACCTTCTCAACGGCGGCGTCGAGGTCGGCGCGCGTCGCCGTCGTCTTTTGCAATTCGTTCAGGTGATTGACCAGTTCCGACGCGACGGCTTGCAACAGGTAAGGCTGGCAATGCGTGAGGCGGATAATTTCATCCAGCACGCCATCTTCGTACTGCAACTCCGGCACGGGTTCGGTCAGCAATTCGCGCGCGGACGCCTCGTCCAGAAAGCTGAGTTCGAGCGTGCGCGTATTGATCAAATAACTCGCCCAGTTCACGCCAGTCAGTTCTTCAAAACGATGGCTGCCCGACACCAGCACGACGATGCGGGCGCGGTGCTGAATGATGTTGCGCAATTTGCCCAGTACGTTTTTCGAGATGTCGCCGCCCGCTATGCTTTCTTCCAACCCTTCGTATTCGTCAAACGCCAGCAGGATGCGTTTGCCGCGCTCCGTCGCCAGCCGCTCGAATTGATCGAGGTATTCGTCCAACCGCGTAAAGGCGTTTTTCTCGAACTGCGCCTCTTGCGGCTGACGAATGCCTTTCACGTCATCGCTTTGAAACAGCCGCTCGAAGATCTCGCGCGCCAGGTTGTAACAAAATGCCTGATCGCTCTCGTGCCATTTCGCATCCTGACAATCTATGTAAACCGGCTCGAATTGGCTGCTGAGCAGTCGCGGCAAATTCAATAGCGTTGATGATTTTCCAGTGCGGCGGCGGCCATAAAGTAACAGTGAAGGTCGTTGATTCGAGTTGATAATATATTTTTCAACCGCCAGGATGATGTCGCGCCGCCCTTTGAGTAACTCGAAATCGCGCGATTGGAGCGGCGCGCCAGCAACATAAGGATTGGGCAGTGTAGTAAATCGTAAGCGCGCGTGAGCTGCAGCTTGTTCGCCCTTGACCATATCCAACCAGTGCATTGCCAGCGACCGAAATGTCTTGCCAACCGGAGTTTTCACCAAAACCATTGCACGTCGCATAGTCTCTAACTCGTCGTGCAATTCTTTAAGTACATTCAATTGGCCATCCGGTGTAAGGCGCGTTTGATAAACCTGCACCAACGCAGAAACCATATTGAGGTGGCGCTGTGCGTCGTCTACGCCCCACCCTCCAATTGGAATTCCCTTCAGCCAATCTGCAGCCTTGGCTAGGCCATTCAGATCATGGATGCGATTCAAATCCTGCTCAATAACGAAAAGCAAAACCTTGAAAAAAGCCTTGTGCTGATAGCGGCACTTATTTGCAATGAACAGGATTTCTTGTAATCCACAGTCACGGTCATGCTTGAGCAAACTCATCAGCCAATCCTTCAAGTAAGGCAAACGTATTGCGATGACTTCATCCCAATAGATCGGCGAGTTACGAAATGCCTGAAGAGGGTCGGAAGCAACACGAGCACGACGATACTGCAAAACGTATGGTAATAAATAAAAGGGGCGAAAATACGTGATAGAAAAGGCAAATAGAGAAAAGATCAGTGCGAGTGGTAAAACAAAATTGCTCTTAACCAGCCACAGGCCTGCTATTACTAATGACGCCGTCAATACAAACATTAAGATCAATGACTCACTGCTAGCATCGCCACATAACCCGAAGAAAAGACCTAAGAATAGACCAACACTAAGCCCTGCTCCTGCCTTGCCACCTATTCCGTTGCCTAACCCGAATGACAAGCCAATGATTAACCCGAAAATCAGGCCGCCGCCCAACCTGCCTACAGAACCAATTAAAAAGGCACCTATTAGCATTCCGCCCAACAAACCAATCACCAGCCTGCCGAACATACTTCCGTAAAATCCTCCCTCCTGCTCGCCTAATAACAAGATCGCCATCTTGCCGACCTGCCCACTAAACAACTCAGCAGCTAACCAACTGCCAAGCCCACTGAACAACACAGCAAAAGGATATAATTCTCCGACTTGCCAAACAGTCAGCCTGCTGCCCAGACAACCGAACAGTCCAATTACCAGTCCTGCTCCCAAACCTGCGATCAATCGGCCAAAGGCTTCTTTCCAACTGAATGAATAATAAGCGAGTGTTGCACCTACGCCGCACGTTGCCAGCACAAGGGAATAAATTGCAGCAGCAACAAGATGAACTCTGAAAAACATGCTGACGGTTTGTACCCAGGTTAATTCCGCCACCTGCTTTTCAAATGTAACCGGCTTACAAAAAGCCAGATGTAACCAGTGCAGTGATTCACGGAGATAGTTCAGCATCGTTTACTTTCCTGTGAGCAGATCTCTTCCAGTTTTGAGGTTTGCCAGCGTTTTGCTGATGGAATCCAGCGTGATCTTGCCTTTGAATTGGTACCAATTTTTCTTTACGCCTTTTTCTCCGAGGAATTGGCGACACACCTTTTCGACTTCATCTATCTTCACCATATCATTTTGCCAATTTAGTCGTTGACGGTTTTGCAATACTTGATCGCACAGAATTTGCAGCTTGAGCGGATGCGGGTCGAGCCACGAATTGATAAATCGGAGTTCGTCTTCCGTAAAATTGACGTGCGGGTGATGGAGCGCCAGAAACTGCAAGGCTTCTGCTTCGGTGAAATCGCCGAGCGCGGTGATGCTGAGGACGTTGAAAAATGGCGAGGTCAGCCGCTTTTCCAGCGAATAAATTTCGAGCGGCTGCCGCGAAGCCGTCACCAACGCCAGCCGCCGATGATTGACCATCGTGCGCAGGTGATTGAAAAACGCATTATTGAATTCCGCCGGATTCTCAAACAGGGCTTCGAATTCATCCAGACACAGCACCAGACGCTCGCCCGCTTCGGCCCTCGCCTTGATCGCCTGATCGAAGGCCGTCAGGTTGCGGCTCGGCTTGTTGTCGTCTTTGATGCCGTCAGTCGGACATTGCACCGCGTCGAGCACGGTGCGCAAAAAATCCACGACGGTTTGCGCGGCGGCATCGGCCAGTTCGACGTAAACAAACCGGAAACCCGCTTCGCCCAGCTCTTCACTCAACCGGGCCGCGCCCGTCTGGTGCAGGTGATAGAGCAACGAAGACTTGCCGATGCGCCGCTCGCCCACGACCGAGCAGCTTTGCAGCGACCGCAGCCGCGTCAGCAGGAACTGCAACTCCGCCGTGCGCCCGACAAATTCCGCCGAGTTTTGAATCATGCTGCCTATGGTGAAGGGATTGTGCATCGTCGTGTTTGAGTTTCAGAGGTCATTTGGGAATTCGCCGGTTCTTTAGCTCCAGCGGAGCGACCTGTTTATAGAACAAAGGCGCGATAATTCCCAAGCTCCGTCAGGAGCGAAATGTGGCACAGGCCGCTCCTGGCGGAGCTTGGGGAATCGGTTTTCCCCTATTGCTATAAACAGGCCGCTCCGCTGGAGCTAATGGGTCGCTGACAACTCACAGGCTTCTGTCGTTCGTCGCGCTCGTGACATAATCGAACTTGGAGGTAAACCAAATGAGCGTCATCACTGTCGCACTAGCCCAAGAAAAGATTTCTGCCTTGCCGAAAGCGAAAAAACGCGAGCTTGCGATTTGGTTGCTGAATCAATTCGACAGCAACACCATTCTCGAATTGCTGCGCGAAGTCCAACCGGCGAACGAGCCAGTTTACGATTACGAAGACCCTGGCCCGCTCACCGACGAAGAGATTGAGCACTGCGCTTTACAGTCTTTCCTACGCATGGATGAGGAGGAAGCGGCGTATGAACAATCCGCAACGCGGTGAAATCCTGGCCTGCCCATTTCGTTCACGCATCGTAACTGTTCAGCCCATTCTTCGCCGCATAGCGGCGGCTGATATTAGCCCGGCGTTTCAACGCCGGGTAGCGGTGAAAAAAGCTCCTCGTCGCGTTAACCACGGCAGTAATCAGTCGTCGCAAAACCGAAGGGGGGGGCATATAGCGTATTACGTGGGTTTAAACCCA
>JANRKX010000095.1:0-24654 GCA_033763255.1 Acidobacteriota bacterium
AGATCAAATAAAGCGTTTGACAGTTTCTTCGTCCCGGTAGGGACGGTTGAATTTAGCGCGGCGTTTCAACGCCGGGTAGCAGTGCCTCTCTCCGCCGCGTCCCGTAGTGGACGCTTGAACCCTGCTTTGGCAGAAACTCAAGCGTCCCTACAGGACGCCGACTCATTCGCTGCTTTCCCGGCAGTGAACTGCCGGGCTAATATCAAACCGTCCCTGCCGGGACGAAACCGTGTCAAACCGAATGTTCGATTCTTTAGCGCGTAACATCAGTGAGGAAGAAAAGCAGAGTTGTTGCTGACCTAATTTTTATCAACGAGTTTTCGGTTTGCTGAAATGTCGGAATCCGCTGAAGATGGAGATGGAAAAGCAAGGTTTTTTCTGTCCCCATTTTTCGTCAACGAGTTTTCGATTTGCTGAAATGGCTGAATTCGCCATCGAATTTGATCGAGTCACGTTTCGCCACGCGGGTGGCGCAACGATCCTCGACGAGTTTTCGCTGGCAATTGACAGTGGCGAAACGCTGGCGCTGGTCGGGCGCAGCGGAATGGGCAAAACGACGATTCTGAAACTCATCAACCGACTGCTGTTGCCGCAAGCCGGAACTGTTCGCATCGAAGGCCGCGCGACAACCGATTGGAATCCGATTCAGCTTCGTCGCCGAGTCGGATATGTGCTTCAAGAAGTCGGGCTGTTTCCCCACATGACAATTGGCCGCAATGTCGCCGTCGTTCCTCACCTGGAAAATTGGCCTGAATCCAAAATTAATCCACGTGTTGATGAATTGCTGGAATTGGTCGGGCTGGAACCGGCGAAGTTCCGCGACCGTTTTCCGCGCGAACTTTCGGGCGGGCAGCGGCAACGAATCGGCGTGGCCCGCGCGCTGGCTGCCGATCCGCCAATTCTGTTGATGGACGAACCGTTCGGCGCGCTTGATCCTTTGACGCGTGCCGAAATGCACCGCGAATTTCATCGCATTCAATCGCAAGTTCGCAAAACCATCGTCTGTGTGACACACGATATGGGCGAAGCCTTTGCGCTGGGCGACAAACTCGGCGTGCTGGCCGCGGGCAAATTGGCGGCGCTGGCTCCACCGAGCGAAATCGCGCGGTCGAACAATCCCGAAGTCAAAATCTTTCTCGACGCTCTTCCCAGAATAATGAATTCGGAATGATGAACTGAACTCGTTCATCATTCCGAATTCATCATTCATCATTCATCATTCATTTATGCGCCTTCTCGAATTCTGGCTCAATCACAGCAGCGAATTTCTGGCGGCAACGCTGCGCCATCTGGCGTTGGTGTTGGCAGCGACCGGAATCGCCGTGGCCGTCGGAGTTCCGCTTGGGGTTTTGGCGTATCGGCGTCCGCGTTGGGGAAATCCGTTGATTGGTCTGGCGAATGTTGTTCAGACAATTCCGAGTTTGGCGATGTTCGGTTTTTTGATTCCTCTGCCGGTGATTGGCGGCATCGGAGCCAAAGCCGCGTTGATCGTCTTGACGCTGTACGCGCTGTTGCCGGTGATGCGAACGACGGTCAGCGGATTGAAAGCCGTTGATCCAGCCGTACGCGAAGCGGGACTGGCGATGGGAATGACCGACCGGCAATTGTTGTTTCAAGTCGAATTGCCGCTGGCGCGTTCGGCAATTCTGGCCGGAGTTCGCGTGGCCACCGTGGTCGGTGTCGGAACTGCAACGATTGCGGCTGCGATTGGCGCAGGTGGTTTGGGCGAATACATTTTTCGTGGCGTAGCCAGTGTGGACAGCACGGTGATTTTGGCCGGAGCGATTCCGGCGGCTGCGCTGGCGTTGTTGGCAGATTTTCTACTTGGCAAAACCGAGCAATGGTTTTCGCCGGAACGCTCTTCGCGCAAATCGTCTAAGTTCGTTTTGGCAACTGCGGCTGGAATTGTTGCGCTGGGTTTGTTGATTGGCGGTTTGCTTTGGTCTGAACGCTCAGCGGGAAGCGTCGTCATCGGATCGAAAGATTTCACAGAACAAGTCATCCTGGGCGAATTGCTGGCGCAGTTGATCGAACAAAACACGACGATCAAAGTTCAGCGCAAACTCAATCTGGGCGACACGCTGGTTTGCGAAACAGCTATGCGCGCGGGCGATTTGGATTTGTATGTCGAATACACAGGCACTGCGCTGACGGCGGTGTTCAAACAACCTGTCTTGCTGGACAGTGATCAGGTCAACGCGCGAGTTGCGGCTAGCTACGCCGCTACAGGGCGAACGATGTTGCCGCCGCTAGGCTTCAACAACACCTACGTCATTTTGGTTCGAGGCGATGAAGCTCGGCGGCTGAGCTTGAAGACGATTTCCGACGCGGCGAAACAAACTCCGAACTGGCGCGCTGGATTCGGCTCTGCGTTTCTGGATCGAGAAGACGGCTACAAAGGCTTGGTGCAAACTTACGGTTTGAAGTTTGCGGAATCGCCTTTGGCCATGAATTTGTCGCTGACTTATCGCGCGCTGGCCGAACGGCAAGTTGATCTGATTTCGGGCGATGCGACCAACGGATTGATTGCCAAGCTGGATTTGTTCGCGCTGGAAGACGACCGCCGTTACTTTCCGCCGTATCACGCTGTGCCGGTGGTGCGTGCAGAAACGTTGAATCTTCATCCTGAGCTTCGCGCGTTGATCGAACGGCTGGCGGGTAAAGTCACCGATCAGGAAATGCGCCAGATGAATTACGAAGCCGATGTCGAACGACGCGACGCCAGTTTGATCGTCAAAGATTTTTTCAGCCGTCACAAAGAGCTTCTCAACGTCAATGCAAGCCGCTAAACTGCGCTCGCAGTTCAACCGCGACAAATTACCGCAAACCGATTCAGCCTCAGCACTGTTGCTATGGTTTGCGAACCGTCAACTCCGTCTCGAAAAAGGAGAAAATCATGGCTCAAGACTTTGCATTCAATCAGCCGCAAGCGTTTCAATGTCCAAACTGCCGCGAATTCATCAACGCCTCAATGTCCAATTGCTCGTACTGTGGAGTGGCGATCAATTACGACTCAGCAATTGCTGCCGCCAATGTGCAGGCCAAAGTCGGGCAAGCGTGCAGCGACGCCAGCTATCTGAAAATCACTGCTCGTGCGTTCGTCGTCTTTTACTTGTTGAGTTGGGTTCCGTTTCTGCCGCTGGTCGGTTGGGGATCGCTGATTTTGTTTATCGCCGTTCCGGTAATGCTGGTTCGCTGGTGGGTGAAATATAGCAAACTGCAAACTGCCGACCCGGATTATGAAAAGGCCAAACGCGACACGATCATCGCTGCCGTCATCTGGAGCGGGTTGACGGCGTTGTGGTTCATCATCTTTGTCGTTCGGGTTTTGTTTGCCCTACTGGGGTTCGGCGCCGCGGTGGTTGACTGAAAAATGTCGAATGGTTGTTGCGTCGTCTGTTCAATCCAGATCGAGCTGATCGGTCAGCAATGTCGCGCCGATGACTCCAACGGGCAACGACAACAAATTCACGCCGGGAATCAGCAGCATCAAATAACTTGCTGCGCCAAATCCAAACGCGACAGATTTGTTTCGCCAGACGATGCCGAGCTTCCGTTTGAAAGAAATTCCTCGCGCTGACAGTGGCACATCCAGAAAATCCAACCCACAAAGCGCAATGGCAATAACAATTCCGATGGCAGGGCCGATGGGCGGAATGATGTTCAGCGCCAAGGCAAAGCCTCCGACCACAAGGTGAAGAAGGGCGATCTTCAGCCCTTCTTTCATCGCGCGCAGCCAGTTCACGTCGGCGTGAAAACCACTTTCTCCGGTTGAGATGTTGTGAGTTTTGCGGCTGATGGCTTCGGCGAATGGCGCAAGCAAGACACGCGCCAGCGGCAGATACAAGAAGTAGCTCAGCAACATAGCCAGCGCCAACGTCACGACTTGCGCCAGCACTTTTAAGTCATCCACAAACCAGCCGGACACGAACTGCCCAACCAGCCAAGCGCTGCCAACAGTCAACAGCAGCAACAACACAACAGTCAGTACAATCGGAACCAGCGATAATGCAACAAGTCCTGAATTGCGAAACAGCATGTGCAATCCCGCAAAGAAAAATCGGATCCCCCAAAAGAAGTGATACAGCGGATTCGCCGAATTTGTTTTGTAGCTTTTGTAATTTGGAATGGTTTCGTTTGGTGTCACGGTTGAATAGGTTCAATTGTTGTTGATGTTGATCTGTTTGGTCACGCCGACAGCAGAGAACGTCAATCCGCCCAGCGAGGTTCGGTTGTTTTGTCGTTCGAAGAATATAACGCCGCGCAGATTTCCTTGCGGCTCGATGTTGGCATTGGTGGGCAATCCGATTTTTTCGTAACTTTCGATGGTTCGCAGCTTGGCGTCTTTGCGATAAAAGCTGTTGCCGTAATACTTCATCACCTTTTTCAATGCCTGGTCGGGCGGAATGCGAGTGAGATTGTTGCCTGACGAATCGCGTAGGTTGAATTTCAGCGAATCAGTTTTGACAGGCGAAGCAGTTCGATTCATCAAACGCACGTCCACCGCAATGACTCCGGCCAACGGCAAATTGGCTTCGAATCGTTCCAGCGATTGATCGCCGTCCAGAATGGCAGTGACGGCAATCAAGCCTTGTTCGCCGTCGGCAATGTTGTCGGCAGACGCGCTGGTTGGCAGCGGAGCGACTTTGTAAAGCTGAGCGCCGCAACCGATGCTGGCCAGCAAGCTCAAACTCAACACGAAAAGAATGATTTTTCTTCCGATCATGGTTCGGGAATGTAGTGGCAGCGGATCAAAGCTGTCAACAATTCGCCAACCGTCTGCAACTATTGTCCGGCTCAGGCGTTTGCTGTTTCTGCAAGCCGAAAACTGATTGGCGTTCAACCGTCGCAAAATCCCCGAACGCAAAACCAATTGAGATGGAGTAACGATGAATTTACCAAAACATTTTGGCAAAGCCTTGGCAGCGCATTCACTGACATTTGCGCTGTTGCTGGGAACAACGTCTTCCACAACTGCGTCTGATCAGCCGCGACGCGAAGGAGCAAAGATGACTGAAACCACGCAAACCACTCAGAGCGGGCAAGCCACTCAAACCGGAACGAGCACGATTGACGATCAAAAAAATGTAGCCATCACCGTTTACAACTCCAATTTGGGTTTGGTGAAAGACACGCGAACTCTGAAACTACCGCGCGGAACTTCGCAACTCCGCTTTATGGACGTGGCACAATTGATTAACGCCGCGACGGTTCATATCAAATCAACGACTTCGCCGGATGCGCTGAGCGTCGTTGAGCAAAGTTACGAATACGATTTGCTCAATCCGCAAAAGCTGCTCGACAAATACGTCGGCCAGGAATTGACCCTGGTTTTGCGGACGGTCGAAAACAACTCTGAAAAACTGACGCCGACACGGGCAACCTTGCTTTCCAACAACAGCGGACAGGTTTGGCAAATCGGCGGACAGATTGTCATCAATCCAACCAATATCGCCGAAATCCGTTTTGAACGTTTGCCGCAGGATTTGATCGCCAAACCAACACTGGTTTGGACACTCAACAATACAGGCGCAGACACTCATACGGTCGAAGCTTCGTATTTGACGCAAGGTTTGAACTGGCGATCAGATTACGTGGTCGTGGTTAATCAAACCGACACCAAAGCTGATTTGAATGGCTGGGTAACGCTGACCAACAGCAGCGGGACGGCGTATCGCAATGCCGAATTGAAACTTGTTGCCGGTGACGTGAATCGCGTGCGCGATGAAGTTGGTATGGCCAAAACCATGCGCGTAATGGAAATGGCTGCCGCTGCTGCTCCGCAACAATTTCAAGAACAGGCGTTTTTTGAATATCACCTGTACACGTTGCAACGAAAAACCACGATTAAAAACAACGAAACCAAGCAGATCAGCTTGTTGTCAGCAGCGGATTTCGGCATCAAAAAAGAATTGGTCATCAACGGCCAGCCTTATTACTTTCAGGGCTACAACAACCCAGGCGAGCCGATCAAAGAAAAGGTCGGCGTGTATGTGAGCTTCAAAAACGGAAAGGAAAGCGGGCTTGGCCAGCCGCTGCCCGCCGGAATCGTTCGCGTTTACAAAGCCGACAGCACAGGCGCTCAGCAATTCGTTGGTGAAGATCGTATAGATCACACTCCAAAAGACGAAGCGGTCAGGATCAAACTTGGCGATGCGTTTGATGTCGTGGCCGAACGCAAGCAAACCGATTACAAAAACATTGCTCGCCGAGTTTTCGAGTACGCTTACGAAATCCGAATCAGGAATCACAAGGAAGAAGCGGTGACAGTTGTCGTCAATGAACCGATTGGTGGAGATTGGGAAATCATCAACTCCAGCTTTCCTGCGGAAAAAACGGCTGCCTTTGCGGCTCGGTTCAATGTTCCAGTGGTAAAAGATGGGGAAGCTGTGCTGAGTTATCGGGTTCGTGTCAGATACTGAAAAACTGTCGCTTTAAAAAATTTATGGGGCCCCTTTCGGTGCCCCGATTCAGCAGCGTCCTCAGCCATTAGGGTATTTACCGCTGCTAGTTGAGTGGCAATATACTCGCCATACCTAGATTTGGCAATAGGGTGTCAAAAAAAAATCCATATTCTCGGATTTGGCGCAAGTGGCTTTCTTTTTAGTAGTTTAGGCGACATTTCAGGCCAAGAACAGAAAAGATTTTCCGAAAATTTTCTGCTTCAAGACACATATAACTCCAGGTTCTCAAGTTTCGCTCGCCCATTGTCCAAGACGAAGCATCTCTTCTTCATCAATCACCTTGACGCCCAATTCTTCGGCTTTGGTCAGCTTGGAACCGGGATCGGCCCCAGCCAGGACAAAGTCAGTCTTCTTTGATACAGAACCGGAAACACGCCCCCCCCGCATTTCGATGAACAGCTTGGCGTCGTCTCGTTTCATGGTGGGCAGCGTTCCGGTGATGACGAAGGTTTTGCCTTCAAACACTTTGGGGGCTGATTCAGTTGCTGCTTGAGCCGTTTCCATTTTGACGCCTGCGGATTTCAATCGTTGAATCAGTTCCTGATTTCCCGGTTGATTGAACCAGTCGAAAATCGAAGCCGCGACTACGGCTCCTACCTCGAACACATTGGCCAGCTCTTCGGCTGAAGCCGCTGCGAGTTTTTCCATGCTCCCATATTGATTCGCCAGGATGACGGCGGTGCGCTCGCCGACATGACGAATGCCCAGCCCGTAAATCAGCCGAGCCAACCCAGCTTCTTTGCTGGTTTCTATCTGAGCCAACAGGTTATCAACAGACTTGCCGCCCATTCTTTCCAAAGCCAGCAGGTCGTCTTTTTTCTCAGCCAGCAAATACAAATCGGCAACGTTGGCAACCAACGGCGGTAACACGATTGGCGAACCAGTTTCATCAAGAACCGCATCACTTTTTTTGTCGCGTTGAGTGCGCGTCGAAGTCAATTGATCTACGAGAGCTTCGCCAAGCCCTTCGATTCGCATCGCTCTACGAGCGGAAAAATGCAGCAACCCAGCGCGAAGCTTTGCCGCGCACTGCAAATTTGGGCACCTGGTTACGGCTTCGCCTTCGGTTTTGATGAGTGAGGTTTGGCAAACCGGACAGTGCGTCGGAAATTCAAACTCAGTTTCGTTGCCGGTGCGACGTTCGGTGATGACTTTGACGACTTGCGGAATGATCTCGCCGGATTTTTCGATGAAGACGAAATCGCCACGCTTCACCCCAAGCCGCAACATTTCCTCCGAGTTATGCAAACTCGCGCGCGACACGGTTGTTCCGGCCAGTTGCACCGGATCGAGCACAGCGACAGGCGTCACGGCTCCAGTTCTTCCCACCTGATAAATCACGTCCATCAATTGCGTTGAAGCTTGTCGCGCCGGAAACTTGTACGCAATCGCCCAGCGCGGAGCTTTCGCCGTCGTGCCGAGTTCATCCTGAATAGCGACTTGATTGACCTTGATAACGATTCCATCGGTTTCGTAATTCAGCCCGTCTCGCTTGGTGTCCCATTCGTTGCAGTATTCAATGACCTCTTCGATGTCGCGGCAAAGTTTGCGATGCTGGTTTACCTTGAGGCCGCGCGCGACCATCCAGTCAAGCGATTCAAGATGAGTTGCAAAGGCAGGCTCACCGTTGAATAAGAGTTGATAGCAAAAAATATCCAGGTGGCGGTCAGCGACGGCTTGCGGATCAAGTTGCCGCATCGCGCCAGAAGCCGCGTTGCGCGGATTGGCGAAGGTCGGCAATTCCTGCTCAGCGCGTTCGCGGTTGACGCGCTCAAAAGCTTCGTGCGGCAAATACACTTCGCCGCGAACTTCGATTTCTTCGGTTCGATCGGTTTCAATGCGAAGCGGCACAGAGCGAATGGTTTTGGCGTTGGCAGTGACGACTTCTCCGCGCGTGCCATCGCCGCGAGTCACGCCGCGCGCCAGCAAACCATTTTCGTAAATCAGCGACAACGACAGCCCGTCAATTTTCAATTCGGCGACAAAATCAAAGCTGCGACCTTCGGCCAGTTTTTCACAGCGCCGTGCCCAATCGCGCAAATCCTCGACGCTGTAGCTGTTGTCCAAAGACATCATCGGGCGTTTGTGGAAATACTCTTCAAAACCTTCCGAAGGCTGGCCGGAAACTCGTTGCGTGGGGCTGTCAGGCGTGATGAGTTCGGGTTGCTCAGTTTCCAGGTCTTTCAATCGCCGCATCAACGCATCATATTCAACGTCGGCGACGGTCGGCGAATTCAACACGTAATAGCTGTAATCGTGTTGATTGATTTGCTGCCGAAGTTCGGCAATTTCCTGTTCGATGTTTTTTGCTTTTCCAGCCATAACGCCTCGCTAAGGTTTGTTGCTTAGCACAGTTTTTCCGCCGCGACTGGCGACGGGAAAGACCGGCAAGCCTTCGATGGAATTCAATGTTTTTTCTTTTTTGTTGTCTTCGGTGAAAAAGAAAATTCGGTTGCCGCTTTGCCGCAATCGTCTTACGTCAATGGTTTCCAGAAAGATCGGCGGCACGTTGGGGTAAGTCGAACCAAATGCCATTCCGGTCACGCGACCGTTGAGCAGCAAGATTTGTTCGTTGGTGTAAAACGCGATGGACGATCCGGTTTCATATTCACCATTGAAGATGATTTTCGCGCCCGGTTCCCAGCGGCGCTGGATTTCATCCGCCAAATTGCGCGAAGACAACACTGGATCGAATTGTTGCTGCGCCAGGTTCGCCCAAACAAACATCAATCCCATCGAAATCGTCATCGCCGCTGTCGCCAACAAATGACGTTGTTGTCGCCGAAACCAGAACGCCGCCAAAAAGCCCAGGCTCAAGGTCAGCGCCGCGCCAATCGCTGGAGTTCTCAATTCGGCAAAGGCATTTGTCGTCAGGTCGAAAAAATGCCCCAGCGACAACGTGTACTGTTCGGCGTCCGAAGGAGCTTGATTGAGCAAAACGGATAAATCGCCTGTCGGTTGAACGCCGCGAGCCGACCAAACCAATCCGCCTAACGCGGCGGCGGCAATCAAGCCAATCACAACCAACGCGCCTTGCGCCCAGAGCAAAATCTTTTGTGCTTCAGGACGAAATTCCGCCGCCGCGAAAGCCGCTCCGAGCAACAACGCCAGCGGAGCATACACCGGGAAGGTGTAATACTCCTGGCTGGTCGAGATGTTGAAAAAGATCAGAATCAACGCCGCCCAAATCCACACGTACAAGTTGATTAACCGCTGTCGGTCGGCGTTCAAGTTGATCATAGGTTTTTGCGAAGCGAGCAGCGGCACGCCAGTGCTCCAGGGAAACAGCCACAGCAAATGCATCAACCAATAAAACACGAACGGGACACGGTTGTAATCCTTCGGTTCGCGTTTGCCCAGAAAGCGGTACACGTGCTCGTTCATGAAGTAGAACCAAAAGAATCGTTCGTTGCGAAACCCGGCCAGCAAATGCCAGGGCGCAGCAATTGCCAAAAACAACAACGAGCCAGTCAGCAATCGCAGATGTTTAAGCTCGGTCAGCAGGCTTCGTGTCAGCAGCAAAAACAATCCAATCGGTCCGGCAATGAATGCGATTCCGATCAAACCTTTGGTCAGAACGGCCAGCGCGATGGCAGCGTACAGCCCGTAGTACCATCGCTTCTGAGTTCCTTCGCCAAAAAATCCGCGCAGAAAACAGAAATGCGCCAGCGTGAACCACAGCGTCAAAATCGCTTCGGGAATCATCACGCGCGTGAACAGAAACATTCCAACGCACGTCGCCAAAGTCGCTGCCGCGTACAATCCGGCGGTTTGAGAATATGCCCAACTGCCAAACCTATATGCGACAAACGCCAGCGCCAAAATTCCCAGAACAATCGGCAACCGCACGGCAAAGGCGTTAAAGCCGAACACGCGAAACGACGCAGCCGTCAGCCAATACAGCAACGGAGCTTTTTCCAGATGACGAATGCCGTTGACGTGCAACGTCACCCAATCGTTGTGTTCGATCATTTCCTTGGCGGCTTCGGCGTGAGTGGCGTCGGCGTCATCCAGCAGCGAAGGTTGAAACGATGTGGCGAGAAAAACCGCTGCCGTGAACGCCAGCAGCAGCAAAATTGGCAGGTATTTACGCATTCGGAAAGCCAAGCCTATAATCGCTTTCGCTTTAACTAAATCAAACCAGGAAACTTTGAAACAGGATTTCCAGGATTTTTTTCAGGATGAACAAGATTCAAACCACTGCAACCTGACTGGAATTGATGCTCCTGTAAATCCTGCCGCAAATCTTGCTCATCCTGTCAAAAAAAGAGTTTTTCAGTGTTGTTTGTTCTGATTTAGTCTGTTTTCAGGCGGCGGCTAACTTAACTTGAGGCTGTCGTTTTCGGCAAGTAACCAACCGCTTTACCGAATGGCTGTGCCAACCGAAATCATCAATCGCAAACTCAGTCACTTTGAGTTGTGCGCCCATCACGAAGTCGAATTCCGTACCAAAACCACTTTGCTGGAAAACGTCGAGTTGATTCATCAACCGTTGACCGAAACCGCGCTGGAAGACATTGACCTTAGTGTCGAAGTCTTGGGCAAACGGCTCAGCTATCCGCTCATCATCACCGGAATGACCGGCGGCGCGGAAGAAGTCGGCGTGTTCAACCGCGAAATTGCTGCGCTGGCTGACCGGCTGGACATTGGGTTTGGCGTCGGTTCGCAGCGCGTGATGTTGCGCCATCCCGAAATCACCCACACATTTCAAGTTCGTGATGTCGCGCCGAACGTGTTGCTGTTCGGCAACATAGGAATTGCTCAGGCGCGAGAACTGACTTCGGCGGAAGTTGTCCGCCTGGGCGAAACGATTGGCGCGGACGCAATGTGCGTTCATCTGAACACGGCGATGGAAGTGATTCAGGAACATGGCGATCACGATTTTCACGGCTCGCTGGCGACGATTCAGCGGCTAGTAGCTGAATCGCCGTTGCCGATCATTGCCAAAGAAACCGGCTGTGGGTTTGCGCGCGAAAGCGGCGCAAAGCTGGCGGCGGCGGGCGTTCGCTGGGTGGATGTTTCGGGCGCGGGCGGGACTTCGTGGGTTGGCGTCGAAACGATTCGCAATCGCGCGTTGCGCCATCTGGGCGAAGCGTTTTGGGATTGGGGAGTTCCGACGGCGGCCAGCGTTTGCGAATTGCGCGGGTTGAACTTGAACCTGATTGCTTCGGGCGGCATTCGCACGGGCTTGCAAGCGGCGAAAGCTTTGGCGCTGGGCGCGAAAGTTGTTGGCGTGGCTCTGCCTGTGTTGCGTGCTTACACGACTGGCGGAATCGAAGCCGTCGAAGCGTTTTTCCAGACTTTTTTTGATGAACTGCGCGTTGCAGTAATGTTGTGCGGGGCCGCCAGCGTCGCCGAATTGACGCCTCGTCACGCGGTCATCGGCGGGGAATTGCTCGATTGGATTTCTCAACGAGGATTGCCGCTGAAATGACCGACAGTATGAACTCAACCAGCCTGAAGCGACTCTGCCTGGTCACTGCCGTAGACATCGAATTCAAAACGGCCACGTCTTTGTTAGCTGAAAAGACTTTTTCAGTCGAATCCAGATTCAAAATCTGTCGCGGAGTTGTCAGCGCCCGCGCGGTGACGGTTTTGCAGAGCGGAATGGGCGCGCGTGGGTTTGCCGATTGGCTGGCTGATCATCTGAAAACGAATTCTTACGACACGCTGATGGTCGTTGGGCTGGCCGGAGGGCTTGATCCGCGACTGAAAACAGGCGACGCGGTAGTTTACGATTGCTGTCTTGATGCCCGTGAAGCGAATGAAAACGCCACGCCTTCGGCGATTCAGCATCCGCACGGGCAAGCCGATTTGGTTAGAGCTTTGTTGGATGCTTTGCGCGAAACAGCACTCAGCAGTTTTTACGGTTCTGGGATCACGGTCAGCCGAGTTGTCATCAATGCCCAAGACAAATTGTGGCTGGGGCAGCAGCACCAAGCTCTGGCCGTGGACATGGAAAGCTTCGATGCGTTGCAAGTCGCTGCGAAGCGAGGGGTGCCAGCGGCTGTAGTTCGCGTGATTTCTGACGAAGCTGAACACGACTTACCGGATTTCAATTTTGCTGCTGAAGCCGATGGCACAGTAAATACGCGACGAATGGCAACGGCGATGTTGCAACGACCAGCG
The DNA here is from genome assembly GCA_033763255.1 of Acidobacteriota bacterium. GTDB lineage: Bacteria > Acidobacteriota > Blastocatellia > RBC074 > RBC074 > RBC074. The sequence continues at coordinate 12,594 of JANRKX010000095.1, forward strand.
GCTTCCACGCGGTTTTTGCGGAGCCTGAAGCCGGTGTTGGCGGCGTTGCGAAATGTCTTGGAAGTCGTTGTGAGAGTGTAATTTGGTAAAGCCAAACCGTAAAAAATTACTGGATTTGCCTGATTGACAATGGAGTTATGGCTCGCCTAGAGTCTGCCACTAATTGATGCGTGGCCCCGGCGCAGCAAGCTCCTCCGCTGCCGCTTTAAGCCCCCCGACAGAAAATTATTTAGGAGAACAGCACATGAAAAACGCGGCAGCTACAGCGGTAGAGGTTAAGCCGAAAATCGTCGCCAAAGAAGGCACTTACAAAGTGGCTTCGACAACGTTGGCCATCACCACCCACGAACGAGTCGAATTGAAAACCATCACCGAACAAATCGCCGAATTCGTTTCCCAAGCTCCTGTCCGCGAAGGCATGGTGCAGATTTCGTCGTTGCACACGACGGCGGGTATCATGCTCAACGAAATTCAAGACGCATTGCTGGCCGACATCAAAGACCTGTTCGGCAAAATCGTTCCTCACGGCGTGTATTACAAACACAACGATCCGCTGTTTTCCGATTGTGACCGCCTGAACGCCGACGCTCATTTGCGAGCCATTGTCGTCGGCCCGAACCTTTCCATTCCGATCGAAAACGGCAAGCTGAAACTCGGAACCTGGCAACAAGTCCTGTTCACCGAATTTGACGGTCCGAACAATCGCAAAGTCCACGTTCAAGTCATGGGGATCTGATTGGGAATAGTCGGGAGTCAGTAGAAAAGCTCCCGACTCCTCGAATGAAAGTCTTTCTCACCGGAGCAACCGGGTTCATCGGCGGCAACCTGGCTCGAATGCTGCTGAATGATGGCTACGAAGTGCGCGCGTTGGTTCGAGCGGGCAGCGACCAGCGCAACGTCGCCGGATTGCCGATGGAAATCGTCACGGGCGATTTGGGCAGCGAACAACAATTGACCGAACAAATCTTGGGCTGCGACGCGGTGTTTCACGTCGCAGCCCATTATTCGTTGTGGCGAAAAGACGGCGAAGCCACTTACAGAGCCAACGTCACTGGCACGAAAAACCTGCTGGCCGCAGCCAAAACCGCAGGCGTCAAACGATTCATCCACACCAGTTCCGTCGCCGCAATCGGAGTTCCTGCGCCTTCGACGCTCGCCAACGAACAAACTCAAACGACTGTCGAAGCGTTGGTCAGCGATTACAAAAAGTCGAAATTTCTGGCTGAACAAGCTGCACTCGAAGCAACACACGACGGCCTGGATGTGGTCATCGTCAACCCGTCAACGCCCATCAGCGCGCACGATGTGAAACCTACGCCGACGGGCGACATCATCTTGCGATTCCTGCAAAACCGAATGCCCGCGTATGTTCACACTGGCCTGAACCTGATTGACGTGGATGACGTAGCGCGCGGCCACATTCTGGCCTGGCAAAAAGGAAAGACAGGCGAGCGATACATTTTGGGGAATCGAAACCTGACGCTGAAAGAAATGCTGGCAATGCTGGCGGCGATTACCGGAAAACCTGCGCCGCGTTTTGCCGTTCCGCATTTGCTGCCGCTGGCTGCGGCGTTTGTGGATGAACTGATTCTGGCTCGGTACTTCGGCAAAACTCCGCAAGTGTCGTTTTACTCGGTGCAGATGTCGCGGAAGGCGATGTACTACGATTCATCCAAAGCCGTCCGCGAACTCGGCCTGCCGCAAAACTCAATCGAAGCCGCATTTGAAAAAGCCGTCCGCTGGTTTGAAGCGAACGGCTATGTTTGAAGTTATTTCTTCTTCCTTGCCAACTCCGCCTCCGAAGCGATGAAGCCGAAGGCTGGCCAGTATTTTCCGCCGACGATCTTGCGGAACAGTTCTTCGGCTTTGGCGCGGTTGCCGTTGTACAGATGCCAGTTGCCGATGCCGTAACCGACCGTCGCAATTTCCAAATCCGTCGCCTTCTCGACGTTCACCAGCTCTTCTTCCTTCTTCAAGCCTTTGTAAAACAGCAACCGATCAAAGTACGACTTGTTCTCTTTGACCTTCATGTCGGGCGTGATGCGGTCGAGCACTTTGGCGGCTTCGGCGGGTTTGTTTATCCGCCGATAAGTCATGTACAGCCAGTCAGAAACGGCGATCACCGAATCGTCGCGTTTGTCTGTGGTGTCGGCTTCGGCGACCTGGCGGCAACGTTCGTACGCTTCAGCGGCTTTGGCAAACTCTCCCTTCAAGTAATGCGCCAACGCCAGGTGATACCAAACGTCGAAATCCTTGTTGTTCAACTTTGCTGCCTGAGCCATGTCAGCAACAGCTTTGTCGAACTGGCGAATCGAAATGTACCGATGGCCTCGATGGCGATACAGCCGCCAATCATTCGGAGCCTGTTTGATGCCGCGCGTATAAGTTTCAATCGCGTCGTTGTATCGCCAGACGTTGGCTTGAGCGCGTCCAAGCGCAATCAGCAAATCCATATTTTTCGGATCAGCGGCGAGCTTGGTTTCGGCGGCGGCGATTTCGCCTTTTTCGTCTGCATTGGCGAACTGTTTGACGCCGAGCAAGGAAACGATTTCCGGTTTAGGCGTCTGGGCTTGAACGGAAACGACAAAACAGAACGAAGTGAGAACGACGGCAGCAAAACGGCAAAGCGGTTTCATGGGAGCCTCCTGATTTTGTGACGTGAAGTCTGAATGTTTATCAGATAGACAGGATAGACAAGATTGCGCAGGATTGAGAATCAACCCGGCCAAGTTTTGTTTTCATCTTGTTGAATCTTGTAAATCCTGTCGAAAGTTTTTGTTGCTTGGTTTGGCAAACGATTTTTGCATTGCGTTCCGCCAGCCGCAAGCTTTGCTTGTCAGGTGCGGTTGCTGCCATTAGCATACGCGCAGCTTTGTCACCGACAGCTAGGAGAAAACCGACACCCTTGAATCCCAAAACTTATTCAGACATCCAACTCACTGCCGTGCGCGGCATTCCTGAAGTCCGACCCGGAGACGATCTGGGCTGGCTGATTGCTCAGGCGACTGAAACGCAAGGCTTCGCGCTGGCCGATGGCGATGTTGTAGTCGTCGCGCAAAAAATCGTTTCCAAAGCCGAAGGCCGATTGGTCAATTTGGAATCGGTCACGCCGTCCGCGCTGGCGGTGGAAATTGCCGCCAAACAGCACCGCGATCCGCGTCTGGTCGAAGTCATCTTGAGCGAATCTGCCAGCATCATTCGCATGGACGATCACGTGCTGGTGACGGAAACCAAACATGGATTCATCTGCGCCAACGCCGGGGTGGATCGGTCGAACGTCGCCGGAAAAGATTGGGTGGCGTTGCTGCCCGTCGCACCGGATGATTCGGCTTTGCTGTTGAAAACTCGATTGGCCGAACTATTCAAAGTGAACGTCGCCGTCATCATCACCGACACGTTTGGCCGTCCCTGGCGCGAAGGCCTGACCAACGTCGCCATAGGAGTCGCCGGCATGAAACCGCTGAAAGATTTTCGCGGCGAACGCGATGATCACGGCAAGGAACTGTCGGCGACGGTGTTGGCAGTGGCGGATGAGATAGCGGCTTCGACGGGATTGTTGATGCGAAAAGCTTCGCGCATCCCTGTGGTCGTCGTTCGCGGCTTTTACTTTGAACACAGCGACGGCAGCGCCAAAGAACTGGTGCGCGCCAAAGAGCGGGACCTGTTTCGGTGATACAGCACCGCCGCTTGCTTATAGCGATTTTCAATTGGATGAGACCCGGTTCAACGCAAAGACGCCAGGAAGCAAAGACGCAAAGGGCAATCGAGCTTTAAATGGACTGCTTCCCTGTTTCTCTTCTCCGCGCCTTTGCAACTTTGCGCCTTTGCGTTGAGTCGCGCCCAAATGAAAACTGCTATAAGCGCGCGGTTCCGTACCGTCAAACCAGCCTCAGCGAACGTCGCCGAAACCAGCCCGTTAAACTGAATCGGGTTTCTGTCGCAGGCAGCACTTCGTGGAAGAAGGTGTCGCTGCGGAACAGCACGCAGGTTCCGGCGGTTGGCAACACGTCCACAAAAGTGTTCGGCAGATACAGCCGCAATTGCCCGCCAGATTCTTCTCGCCAGTTTTCATTCAGATAAAACGTGCAGGAGATGGTTCGTTCGTCGGAGTTGTTAAATCTGTCCAGGTGTTTTTGGTAAAACGCGCCCGCCGGATAAATGGCAAAGTGGGCTTCGTAAGTGGAAAGGCTGAGAAACAACAGGCGGTTCATTTCCTGTCGCAGCTCTTCGACCGCTGCGCGATACAGCGACTGAGCTTCGGTCGGCGATTGATCGTCCAACCAGTGAATATGGTCGCTACGAACTTCTGGCCGAATGGCGTAACCGCCCAAACGCCCTGTTCCGGCTTTGCGAAATTCATCTTGTAGCCAAAGCTGTTGCGCTTCGCCACGCAAGGCGGCGATGGTTTCCGGCGGCAGAAAATCGCTGATTACCGTCCATCCTTGATGAGCGATTTCGGCGGCTGCTTCGGTAAATCGGTTCATGCTCCGGCTGCTTTCAGGTGTTTGATGTTGGCTTCGACGCAGGTGTCATATTCGGCGGCACTGACCAATCCCGAACCGTGTTCCTGAATGAATTTCAGGTCGGCGGCGGAAGCTTCAATTTCGCTGATGCCTTTTCCGGCGTTGGCCAGCGGAGTGCGATCCATTTGCAGCACAAATTCCGCCGTCATCGGCCCCTGGTAATTGATTTCTTTCAAAATGCCGACGACTTCTTTCCAATCATAACGGCCTTGCCCGCACGGCTTGCGGTTGTTGTCGGCGACGTGAAAATCCAGCAAGCGGTCGCCGACATTGCGAATCGCCTGTCGCCAATCTTCTTCTTCAATGTTGATGTGAAAGGCGTCCAGCACGACGCGCATGTCGTTTCCGACTTCTTCAGCCAATCGCAAGGCCTGATCGTGGCGTTTGATGAAGTAGGTTTCAAAACGGTTCAGCGGCTCGATGCCGGTTTTGATGCCGTGGTCGGCGGCGAAGGCGGAGACCTCTTTCAAACTTTCCACGGCCCATTTCCACTCTTCGGCGGCAGAGGCCAGCGGCTTCACTTTGCCCACGACCGATGGAACGATGCAGAACATCTCTCCGCGCAGAGCCTTCACCATCCGAATGCAATCTTTCATATAAGCAATCGTGCCGACGCGAACGTATTTGTCAGGATGAATCAAATCGCGGCCTTCGAACATCAACGTCACTCCGCCCCAACATTCGATTTCGTATTTGTCCATAAGGCCGCGCACTTCGTCCCAGTTGTAACGATCCGGCTCTCCGCTGATTTCTATGCTGTCGTACCCTAAGCGATGCAGCCGTTCGAGCGTTGTTTCAATCGGTTCCGGTCTCATCCAGTTGTGCATTGAATGCTTCATTGAATCTCTCCTGAGTATGTTGAATTTGAGGAAAAGGCGAGTACAGACTCAATCTGTTCTTTGCTCACACAATACTCTGTGGCGACTTCATCCAAACTCATTCCGCCAGCCAGCGAACCTACCAAAATCGAAACGGGCATTCGCGTGCCGGTGATGATTGGGACTCCGTGATGAATTTTCGGATCAACGGTGATGTTGGGCGCTACTTCCATTGTTTGCCTCCTTGCTTTCAAGCTTTGGGCGATTATAGCTACTTTCCAAGAATCGTTCGCAACTCGCCAGCATTCTTTCCCGCGTAACGCAGAATCACTCCGTCGCGTCCAACCGCCCAGCCGTCGTCTCCGATGAAAGCGATGGCGCGCAGCGGTGTAGTAGTGTTGCTGGCATCGCGTTGCCAGCGTCTGCCGCCGTCTTCGGTTTGCAGAATGACGCCGTTCAAACCGATGGCGAAAACTCGTTTGGCGTTGACGGCTTTGACGCCCAGCAGATTGCTGGGAACGTTGCTGATTTGCACCGCCCAGTTTTCACCGCTGTCATTGGTTCGCAGAATTAAACCTTCTTCGCCGACCGCCCAACCGGTTTTGGCATCGGCGAAGGAAACCGAATACAGCCATCGGCGCGTGCCGCTTTCCTGCAACTTCCAGGTTTTGCCGCCGTCGGTGGTGTGAACGACGCTGCCGGCTTCGCCGACTGCCCAGCCGGTTTTTGCATCTGTGAAGCTGATGGATTCCAGCCAGAATCGGCAGTTGGAATTTTGCGCCGTCCAGGAATCTCCGCCGTCAGAGGTGAACAGGATCAGCCCTTCTTCGCCAACAACCCAGCCTTCGGTGGTGGAAACAAAAGCGACTCCATGCAGATCGAGTTGAGATGGCAATGGCTTGGCTTGCCAGTTCGCGCCGCTATCCGAAGTTCGTAACACCGTGCCACGTTCGCCAACGATCCATCCATGTTGAGCGTCAACGAAACTGACGCCTCGCAAATTCGCCGTTGTGCCGGAACTTTGCGACTGCCAGGCCTTGCCGCCATCCGTTGTCACCAACACGCTGCCGTTCATTCCCGCCACCCAGCCCCGATCCTTGTCGGCAAACTGCGCCGCGTTGAGCATATCTCGGACTTTGGCTCCGCCATCGGTTTGCGGCGACCATTTTTCCCCGCCGTCGGTGGTGGCATAAATCACACCGCCTTCGCCCGCTGTCCAACCGGTTTTGTTATCTGCGAAATAAATTGCGCTCAGCAACTGTGCGCTGTTCGACAATTGCGCGCTCCAGGTTTCGCCGCTGTCTTCGGTCTTCAAAATCGTTCCGTCAGCGCCGCTCACCCAGCCGAGTTTGTCGCTGGCGAACGTGATCGAATGCAGGTGGCTGGACGAATTACTTTGTTGAACGATCCAGGTCTCGCCGCTGTCGTTGCTGTGCAAAATCGTTCCGCCGGTTCCCACCACCCAAAACTTGTTCGGCGCAACTGCAAAAGCTCGAAGCAAATTGGCCGATGATGGCGGAACTTTCGCTTGCCACGAAACGCCGCCGTTGTTGGTTGTCAACAACGTTCCTTCATTGCCGACCGCCACTCCGGTTTTGTCGTTACCGAACGCCACACCGAACAATTGTTTGGTCAGGCCGCTTTTTTGTTCCGACCAGCGTTGGCCGCCGTCGTTGGTCGTCAGAATCACGCCTTCGACGCCGACGGCCCAGCCCGTGCGTTCATCGTTAAACCATACGCCGTACAAATGGTTTTTCGTTTTGCTTTTTTGCGCTTTCCAGTTGTCGCCGCGATCTTCAGAAAACAGGATTTCTCCGCGAGCGCCAACTGCCCAAGCTTTTTTGCCGATGACCGCCAATCCATAAAGGGGCGTGTTGATGGGGCTGCGCGTCAATTCCCACTTCGCTCCGCCATCGTCTGATTTCAGAATCGTTCCATCGCGCCCGACGGCAAGACCTCGCTTGGCGTCGCCAAACCAAATGGCGTACAGCGGATTTCCCTGTGGTTGAGGGTTCTGCCATCGCCACGAATCCGTCTCGGCTGCGCTCGTCAACACGACAAACATCGTCGCGCAAACGGCGAATGAAGACAGCTTTCGGCAAATTGATTTCGCGGAAACCATACGGAAACTCCATGGCAAAAAACGGGCGTATCATAGTCCACGCCATCGCAAACCTGTAGCCGCCGCCGATGGAGGATTTTCCGCTGACAGCAATCGCCTGAGCGGCTAAAATGTCGCCGCCGTATTTACCAGCATCAACAAAGGCAGCGATTCAATCAACAAGGAGATCGTTATGATTCAGTCGAACCCCGATAATCGTCTGAAAAGCTTTGAAGAATTCTGGCCGTTTTACGTCCGGGAGCATTCGCATCCGACCAATCGCACTTTGCATTTCATCGGCAGCACTTTTGGTTTGGTTTGTCTGATGGTGCTGCTTGGCACCGGGATTTTGTGGTTTTTCCCTTTGGGGCTGTTGCTCGGTTATGGCTTTGCGTGGGTTGGCCACTTTTTCATCGAACGAAACAAACCTGCTTCGTTCAAATATCCGTTTTGGTCGTTTTGCGCCGATTGGAAAATGTGGGCGCTGATTTTGACTGATAAGATGGAACCGGAAATCCGCCGAGCCACCGAACAGGTTTGAGGGATTTTTGTTACCCCATTTGCCGCACGCTTCGTTGTTGAATTACCCCGAAAGGGCTTTTCGATCATGAACTGTGTTTTTCGTTTTCAGCCAAAAGAGCGTTTCTCTGTCTTTAAGTCACGTACTTTCAGCATTTTCAATAAACTTTTTTCGATCGGATTTCAGCGGCACGCCGGTTGAATACTTGCTGGGTGTTCGGATTGATTCCCCACAGAAAATTGAAGACTGAACGCAAAATTGATTTGGCAGCTTCTGACCGAAGCAGCCCCAAGGAGGACAAAGATGTTGAAGATGAACAAAAATCTGTTTCTGGCAATGTTGGCGTTGGGAGTGATGTTCGTGCTGGCCGCTCCGGAAGCGATGGCGCAAAACCGCTGCCGAACCAATAACCGAAACTCTCGATCGGTTTACAACAACAACAATTATTACAACCGCGATAACCGGGACCGCGATTATCGTGATTACGACGACCGCGATTATCGTTACCGCGACCGTGAAGACACAACCGGCAAAGCTCTGAAACGGACTGGCATCGGCGCTGGCGTTGGCGCTCTGGGAGGCGCGGTGATTGGCGGCAAAAAAGGCGCTTTGATCGGCGCAGGCATCGGAGCCGCTGGCGGGTATCTGTATCACCGCAACAAAGCCAAGAATGATCGTTATCGTTACTAAGCTGGCCACAACAATTCAATGGCTTTTTTAGCAAAGGCGATGGAGTGATTCCATCGCCTTTGCTGTTTTATGCCTGTCTTGAACCGCATCTTTCTTGTGATAGGCTCCAGCCGATGAATTTACCGTTCAGATCAATCTTGGGTTCGCGGTTGCCGCAAGCGAAGAAAGCTTCGTCAACGTTGCGCGATGCGACGTTGGCGATGTTCTTTCCGGTTGAATGTCGCGTGTGTGGGGCGATGATCGAATCCTTGCGTGATGGGGCGGCTTGCGCCGACTGTTGGTTTGCGGTCGAACAACGAATCGAACGAATCCGAAACGAGAAATGTCTCTGCGTGAAATGCGGAATGCCGTTGCCGGCTCAGTCAAACAATCTTGATGAACGATCTTGCGGACGATGCGATGAACTGGCGTTCAGTTTTGCTCGCGCGTGCGGCGTTTACGAAGGCGCGCTGCGCGAAAGCGTGTTGCGGCTGAAAAGTCATCCACACATTCCAGCTCGATTGCGCGAACTGCTGAAGGCCGCTGTTGCCGGTCTTCACGAAAAACAGCAGAGCGATTCCATCATTCCGGTTCCTCTGCACAAAGATCGTTTGGCTGAACGCACATTCAATCAGGCCGAAATTATCGCCAACGAATTGGCGAAACTAACAGGTTTGCCGGTGGATACCGCCAGTTTGATCCGCGCCGAACACACCGAAAAACATCGCGCCGGAATGGGCGCGCGCGAACGGGCGCGTTCGCTGGAAAAGGCTTTCAACGTTCGTGCGCCACGTTTGATCGAAAACAAAATTGTTTTGTTGGTGGATGACGTAATGACGACCGGAAGCACGGCGAACGAAATTGCTCAAACCTTGCTCAACGGAGGTGCGCGAGCCGTCAACGTTCTGACGTTGGCTCGCGCCGCCAGCGAAATTTTGCCGTGAGTGAGTGAAAGGCTTTGGTCGAAGCTTCAAGCTTCGACGCCGCGTTTGCCGAAAAATTCCTTCAACGCCGGATACACATCTTCCTTATCATCAATTCGTACACCGATAAATCGCTCCTGATTTTTCAGCCTGTCGTTGAAAATCGAAAGCAGCGCGCCGGAGCTTCTTCGATAGGTGGCCATGCCTTCTTCGCCGATTTCTCCGTAACCGAATAGATTGCAGGTTTCGATCAACTGGTCAGCCATCTTCACGGCGTCTTCGTTGTCGGAGTAATAATTGTCGCCATCGGAAAAGTGAAAGGGGTAGACATTCCAATCGCGCGGTGGAAAACGTTCGGCAATGATGTCCAGCGCCAGTTGATAGGCCGAACTGACGACCGTTCCGCCAGATTCGCCCTGAGTGAAGAACTGCTCTTCGTTGACCTCTTTGGCTTCCGTGTGGTGGCTGATGAAGACGATTTCGACGCTGTCATATTTCGTTCGCAAAAAGCGAACCATCCAGAAAAAGAAACTCCGCGCGATGTACTTTTTGAATTCGCCCATCGAACCGCTGACATCCATCATCGCAATCACCGCCGCGTTTGATTCGTAGCGGATTTCGTCTTCCCAGCTTTTGAACCGCATGTCCTCTTTTTTGAAGCCGCCAATTTTCGCCTGACCTTTTTCGCGCGCGTTGCGGCGAATGTTTTCCATAATCGTTCGCCGCTTGTCCAAATTGGACAGCACTCCGGTGCGACGAATTTCGGTAAAGCGGGTGGTTTTTGACGGAACCGCTCGTTTGGCTTTGTCTTCCAGAAAAGGAAGCTGCAAATCTTCAAAAATCATCGCGGCGATGTCGTCAATGTCCACTTCGGCTTCGTAATAATCCTGACCGGGCTGATCGCCGCCTTGCCCCGTTCCCTGACCCTGCCCTTGATCTTCGCGGGCGATAACGTCGCCGATTTTGGTTTTGCCGTCTCCTTGGCCTACGTGTTTGCGTTTGCGGAAATCAAAGCGGAATTTGTATTCGTCCAGCGCGCGCATCGGCACTTTGACGGTTTTACGGCCATTCGACAGGATGATGGATTCGTTGGAAACAATCGAGCCTAGATTTTTGCGAACCGCTTCCTTGATGCGCTCTTTGTGGCGATCCTGGTCAATGATGCCTTTGCGTTGTAACGACCAATCGTTGCGTTGAACTGACATAAGCTTGATCGGACTAAAACGCCCGCGCTTTCCAAGATGAAAAAGCGCGGGCGGAGTTGCAGTTGAATTACCAGCCCGCCGTTTAGCGCGATAACAACGTGCCGACGTAACTCAGCAATTCGTTCGCGCAGACCGTGCAATAACCGTGGTCAGTAACCAGCCGGTCAATCACTTCGTTGATGCGGCGAAGCTGGTCGGCGTCGGGCGTTTTGGTCGAAGTCGTAATCTTCACCACGTCTTTCAGGTCGGCGAAGATTTTCTTTTCGATGGCTTCTTTCAACCGCTCGTGCGAGTTGTAATCGAAGGTCTTGCCTTTGCGCGAATACGACGAAATGCGAATCAGGATTTCCTGCCGGAAGGTGTTCTTGGCGTTTTCGGAAATTCCGATCTGCTCTTCGATGGAACGCATTAGCCGTTCATCGGCTTCCAACTCCTCTTCGGTGATCGGGTCTTTCAGCTTTTCCTTGTTGCAGTACGCTTCGACGTTGTCGAGATAGGCGTTGCACATGTTTTTCGCCATCTCCTCAAACGAATAGACGAACGCGCGCTGCACTTCGGTCTTGGCGATTTGGTCGTATTCGCGCCGTGCCTGTGCAATCAAGCTCAGGTAACGTTCCCGTTCTTCGGCTTTGATGCCGGTGTGTTGATCGAACCCGTCCTTGATCGCGCGCAAGGCGTCAATCGGATTGATGCAGCGAATGTTGTCTTTGACCAGTGCGTTCGACAGCCGGTTGATGATGTAACGCGGCGAAATGCCGTCCATGCCTTCGCGGACGGTTTCGTCCTGCAATTCGCGCACGTCTTTCGACTTGAAGCCTTCGACATCTTCGCCGTCGTACAGCTTCATCTTTTTGACGATGTCCACGTTGGCTTTTTTCGGTTCTTCCAGCCGGGACATGACGGCGAACATGGCGGCGATTTTCAGCGTGTTCGGAGCCAGATGGATGCTCCTCATGGCTTCGGATTGTTTTAACAGTTTGTCGTAAATGCGCTCTTCCTGCGTGACCTTCAGGTTGTACGGAACCTTAATCATGATTATACGGTCTTGCAGAGCTTCGGATTTACGATTGCCGACAAACGCCGTGTATTCGTTTTCGTTGGTGTGCGAAGCGATCACTTCGTCGGCGTAAATCATGGCGAAGCGACCGGTTTTGATGTTCTGCTCCTGCGAAAGCGTTAACAGCACATACAAGAATTTTTCGTCGCTCTTCAGCATTTCGATAAATTCCATCATACCCCGGTTAGCGATATTCAACTCACCGTCAAAACGATAAGCGCGCGGGTCGCTTTCCGAACCAACCT
>JANRKX010000096.1:0-3641 GCA_033763255.1 Acidobacteriota bacterium
ACAGTAAGTTCGTGTTGCTCACTGACGATTGGGACATTTGGCAAGTCCCCGCAAAAGGCGGCAACGCCATCAACCTGACCGTTAACGGCAAGAAAGACAAAATTCGCTATCAAACTCGTTACCGCCTTGATCCCGAAGAAAAGGGTATTGATCTGACGCAGCCGATGTACCTGCGTGCGTACGGCGAATGGACCAAAAAAGCGGGCATCGCGCGGCTCGAAGCAGGCAAACCCGGCGCAAAGATGTTGATGTGGGATGATGCAAGTTACGGCGCATTGATGAAGGCGAAGAAGGCCGACAGCTATCTGTTCTCACGCGACACATTCAACGAATCGCCCACGTATTACTTAGCCGATGCCTCGCTCGCCAATGGGCAAAAGCTGACGAATGCGAACCCGCAGCAGAAAGATTTCTTCTGGTCTTCCGGCTCGAAGCTCGTGGACTACACTTCGACGAAAGGCGACAAGCTGCAAGGCGCGTTGTACCTGCCCGCGAATTACCAGCCGGGCAAAAGCTATCCGACCATCGTCTACATTTACGAGAAACTGTCGCAAGGGCTGAACAGTTACACCGTGCCGACTTACAACGGCTTCAATAAGACGACCTACACCAGCAATGGGTACGCCGTGTTGATGCCGGACATCGTTTACAAGGTGAATGATCCGGGAATGTCCGCCGTCTGGTGCGTGTTGCCTGCGTTGGAGGCCGCCATCAAAACCGGCATTGTGGACAAAGACCGTGTAGGCATTCAGGGGCATTCGTGGGGCGGATACCAGACTTCATTTTTGGTCACGCAAACCAATGCGTTCCGCGCGGCGGTGGCCGGAGCACCGTTGACCGAAATGATTACGATGTACAACTCGATTTACTGGAATTCGGGCGGCGGCAACATGGCGATTTTTGAAAGCAGCCAGGGACGTTTTACCGGCAGCCCGCTGGACGTGCCTGAAGCTTACATGCGGAATTCGCCGATCACACACGCCAAGAATGTCACGACGCCGCTCGTGATTTTGCACAACGACAAAGACGGCGCAGTGGATTTCACGCAAGGCATTTTTTATTACAACACGCTGCGAAGGCTGCAAAAGCCCGTCGTGATGTTGCAATACAAAGGCGAAAACCACGGCCTGCGCGTTCCGGCAAACATGAAAGATTACACCGTGCGGATGCGCGAATTTTTCGATCATCACCTGAAAGGAAAATCGGCTCCGAAATGGTGGATCGAAGGCGTGCCTCATCTGAAGCTGAAAGAGCATCTGGAAGAGCGCGCTCCCGGCAAACCAACGACGGTTGATCCTTTGAACGACGACAACCGATAACACTATTGGCATTGGTACGGAACCGAGAGCGGTAGCGACCGGGTTGGCATACAAGGCCAGCCAGTCGCTACCGCTCCTGGTTCCGTACAGAGTGGTTTGAAAGGATTTCAATGAAGCCAGCACTGATCGGACTTCCCTGGGATGAAATGTCGTCTTACTTGCGCGGAGCCGCCGAAGCTCCGCCGTTGATTCGCGCGGCGTTGTTTTCTTCGGCGGGCAATCCGTTCAGCGAATCCGGCATCGCCGTCACGCGCGAATCCATTCACGACGCTGGCGACATTGAAGCCACGACCAGCGAAGCGATGATGCAGCGAATCGAAACTGCAATCACCGCGTTGATCGAGCAAGGCTTCAAGCCGATTTCGCTTGGCGGCGATCACGCCATCACCTTTCCGATCATTCGCGCCTTTGCCAAACGCTATCGCCGGTTGAGCATTCTGCATTTCGACGCTCATCCTGATTTGTACGACGAACTCGATGGCAATCGTTTGTCTCACGCCTGCCCGTTCGCTCGAATTATGGAAGCGGGGTTGGTCGAGCGATTGGTGCAAGTCGGCATTCGCACGATGACCGATCATCAGCGCCAACAAGTCGAACGCTTCGGCGTTGAAGTCATCGAAATGCGCGACTGGCGCGACGATTGGCCGATAGATTTCGACACGCCGGTTTATATTTCGTTCGATGTGGATGGACTCGATCCGGCGTTCGCTCCCGGAGTGTCGCACCGCGAACCCGGCGGACTTTCTTCGCGGCAAGCGATCAACACGATTCTCAACCTGAACGCTGAAATCGTCGGAGCCGATGTTGTCGAATTCAACCCGCGAATGGATGTGGCCAGCTTGACCGAAACCGTCTGCGCCAAAATCGTCAAAGAAATCGCGGCGCAAATGCTGCGGTAAAAATTCCGTCCACGAAACTACACGAAGAAGACACGAAGATTTTTGACAGGATTTACAGGATTTACAGGATTCAACAAGATGGAGTTTGAGTGAACTGAGGCCAACCCGGTTAAAAACAAATCCTGAAAAACCCTGTCAATCCTGTCTATTTTCTTCTTCGTGATTCTTCGTGTGGCTTCGTGGAAGAAAACGTATGAAACCTGTCGAACCCATTTTTGCCGCTGACCTGTTTGGCGAACTTCACGAAGAGTTGCTGACGCTGCTGCGTGGTTTGTCCGCCGAAGATTGGTACAAACCGACAGTTGCCGGTCAGTGGTTGGTGCGCGACATCGTGGCTCATTTGCTGGACAGCGACATTCGGCGACTGTCGTTTCAGCGCGATCAGGCTCCGATGGTTCCGCCAGACAAGCCGATTGAAAGTTACGCCGATTTGGTCGGCTTTCTGAATCAACTCAACGCCGATTGGGTCAAGGCGACCAAACGCATCAGCCCGCCGCTGCTGGTCGAGTTTCTTTCAATCACTGGAGCCGAGGTTACGACGCTTTTCAAATCGCTCGATCCGTTTGCGCCTGCGTTGTTCGGAGTCGCGTGGGCTGGCGAGGAAACTTCAGCGAACTGGTTTGATGTCGCGCGCGAATACACAGAAAAGTGGCATCACCAACAACAGATTCGTGATGCCGTCGGCGCTCCGCCGCTTTACGAAAAGAAGTGGCTGCATCCAGTGTTGGATGCGTTTGTGCGAGCCTTGCCGGTGAATTACGAATCCGCTTCTGCCAATCCGGGAAATCAAATTTCGTTCGTCGTCACAGGCGAAGCGGGCGGCGTCTGGACATTGGTTCGTCGCACCGAAGATTGGCAATTGTTCGTCGGCGTTGCGGACAACGTAGTTTGCCGAATTGAATTCGACCAGGACACGGCGTGGCGATTGATGACCAAAGGCTTGAAGCGCGAAGACGCCGCCAAGCGGATTGCTGTGACCGGAGAAGAAAAGTTTGTCCAACCGCTGTTGGGCACACTGGCTGTCATAGCTTAAGTGGAAATCCCTCACTTTTTCTGACTTGACCAGGCAATTTTTTATCACTAGACAAAATGTCCTCAAATGGCTTATTTTTTCGATAGGTCACGGCTGGAAACATACAACGCCTTGCCATTCAGTTATGACCTTCCAGATTGGATAAAATCACAAAATCAATTTTCAATGGCGCTTTGGCCGGTGCCACCTTCTGTAGCGCAGCTATACCTGAATCTGGCTTTTCTTGAAACCGAAGACTCATTGATTGGTAAATAAACCTGTTGCGTGATAAGGCGCGAAGGTCGAAAGGCGATAAAAGCCTGTTGGCTCGCTTGCTTTAGAACTCAACGCCTGTTCTTTGAGAAATTCGTTTCAGTGCTCGGAGGTTGACCAAGCCAGCGACGATTCCCA
>JANRKX010000097.1:0-18130 GCA_033763255.1 Acidobacteriota bacterium
AGGCGTCAACGTCTGGTTGTACGCCGTGCCGACGGTTCCGACATTCAGCGAAGCCGGACTGACAGTGATCACCGTGCAACCGCTGGCTTGAGTGACATTGAAAGCCTGCCCGGCAATCGTCATCGAACCATTACGAGCCGGACCGTTGTTGACCGAGACGGAATAATTGACCACCCCATTACCCGTCCCTCCCGGAGTCCCACTGATCTGAATCCAGGAATTGTTGCTCGAAGCCATCCAATTGCACGACATATCCGTCGTCACGTTGACAGAATCATTTCCGCCTGCTGACGAAAAATTTGCGTTCGTTGGATTCAGTGCGTAATTGCAGCCGCTGGCGTCGTAAGCGGCTTTGATGTCCAGCCGCCCCCAGCCGTAAACGTTGTTGGGAACTCCGCTGCTGCTGCATCCGGCGAACGCGACATCCACCGCCGCGGCGTTCAGCAAATCAATCGTTTGCTGAATCTGGCCGTTCAGTGCCGGGCGCGCCGACCAGAGCAAGGCAATCGCTCCGGCGACGTGAGGCGTCGCCATAGAAGTTCCGCTCAAGGTCGAATAACCACCGCTGGAAGTCGCCGAACGAACGCTGACGCCGGGCGCTGTGATTTCCGGTTTCAGGCGATTGCTGCCATCGGCGGTAGCCGGACCTCGGCTGCTGAAACTGGCAATGGCTCCGTTGCTGGCTGAAATGGCCCCGACTGTGTACGAAGCCGCATAAAACGAAGGCGGATCGCTGACAGTCGAACAAGCCGATCCGCTGTTACCAGCCGCGACGACCATCATGATTCCGGCGGCGCGCTGAGCTTCGACGGCAGCTTGCAGCGTGTTCGGGCTGCATCCTTCGGAAGGCGGACAACCCCAGGAATTGACAGTGATGTGTGGAGCTTTCGCCGGATCGCCCTGAGCCGGAGTTCCGCCAATCGGATAAGGCGCGAGAAACCATTCCATGCATTCAATGTAAGTCGCCGGAGTCCCATTGCCTTGGTTCATGTTTCGACAGCCTATGAATTTTGCTCCGGGCGCGACGCCGATTTGATTGCTGCCGCCGTCGTCGCCGAGCGTGGTTCCGACTGTGTGAGTTCCGTGTCCGTTGTCGTCGCAAGGCGCAGTTGTGTTTGCGCCGCACACGCCGCCGCCGCTGTGAATGCTGTCGTGCCAGTTGAAATCGTGATTGGCAGTCGTCCCATTCCAGCCGCGATATTTGTTTATCAAAGCGGCGTGATCCCATTTGATGCCGGTGTCGGCTCCTCCGACGACGATTCCTTGCCCGGTGAAACCTTGCGCCCAGACTTCGGGGGCGCGAATTGAATTCACGCCAAGTTCTATGGCTTCGGGAGCATTTGGTGAAGTCAGGCTGCGAACGGCGGCGTTGATTTCTTCTGCCGTCGGCTGAGCCACCAGATTGTTTTTGATTTGCGGATTGCCTTCGATGCGGGCAACGTCGTCGCGCGCGGCCAGTTCTTCAACCAGTTCGCGCGAACCGAAAGTCAGCATGGCGTTGACGATGTAAAACGATTGCATCTTTCGTTTTCGAGCAGCCAGCAATTCCTTGATCGGAGCTTGCGTCGCCAAAGCTTTGGCCATCAGCGAATCGCGGACGAATCGCCCCTTGTCTGCTTTGGCATTGAAGCGATCCGCGTTAGAAATATCGGCTTTATCGGTTAGCACGACCAAAAACTCTGCCTCTTTGCCGTCGGCGGTATTGGCCATCACCCAGTCGGAAACTTTAGCTTGCCAGGCGGGCGCGGCGCTGGCTGAGTGTTCGCCGTTCAAAAAACCAACGACAATCAATCCGGCTGCTAGTGTGATGAACAGCGCGGCGACAAAAAACAGAATCGGCGAGTGATGTTTAGCGGTCATGAAAGCTCCGTGATGTAGTTTGTGTGCGTATAGAGCGAAACAGTTTTCCAAATTGTTCCACTCACATATTCAAAGTAACCAGACAATTCGAAGGTCAGGACGCTGACAATTTGGAAAATTGTCACACCCATATATTTCAAGGCGCGAAGTAGCCTGACAGGTCAAAGACCAGATCGGTCGTTCCAAGCGAATAGAGTTTGAAAGCTCCATCCGGCCCCAGTCCGACCGTGAAGTGGCGATTGACGATTTGCCCGGTATTGAAATTTGACGTGGCGACAAGCGGGCGCGAGACGTTGCTCGGCCACAAGGTCAAAAATCCTGCTTGCGGATTGACGGTCGTCACGTTGCCGACAACGGCCAGCGCGGTCGTCGAAATTGTCTGGCTGCCGCAAGTTCCGCGCGCTTGCTGGCTGTATTCGACTCCGCCGACGAAAGGCGTTCCAGGCGTGAAGCAGCCCGGTTGCCCTGCGCGCGAATCCAGCAAACGGACAGGCGTCGCCAACGGAAAGAACAACAATCCCGCGCCGTTGATGTCGTTTGCTTCGGTGCTGAAATAGCCCAGCACATCCACGACGATGTCCGTCGTCGCCAGGGAAAAAATCTTGAACGCGCCATCGGCTCCCAAGCCTACATTGAACGGCGTGTTGATGATGTCGCCACCAACGTAATTGCCGCTGGACACCAGCGGCTGAGTCGCGTTGCTCGGAAACAGTGTGATGTAACCCGCTCCTGCCGGATTGACGACCGTCGCATTTCCAACCAGAGCTTGCGCCGCGCCCGGAATCGTCACGCCATCACACATCACACGCCCCTGTTGAGTCCGCGTCGTTCCGGCAAAAATCGGCACGCCCGGAGCATCGCAACCCGGCTGGCCGGAGCGGGTTTCCAGCAAACGAACCGGTTGCGGCAACGGATGAAAGTACAAACCGCTCGCTCCCGGCGGAGCGTAATACCCCGTCACGTCAACAACGACTTCGGTCGTTGTCGAAGCATGAATCTTGAATGCGCCGTCATTGCCAAGCCCGACAGTGAAAACGTTATTGACGATTTCTCCCGCGACGAAATTGGAATTGGCGACCAGCGGGCGGCTGGCATTGCTGGGATACAAAGTCAGAAATCCGCCGCTGTTCGGCACGGGCGTGATGTTGCCTGTGATGGCCAGCGCGCTGGAAGGAATGGTGATGCCGTCGCAAGTTCTCCGCGCCAGTTGAGTGCGGTCAACTCCGGCGACAATCGGCGCTCCCGGAGCGTCGCAACCTGGTTGCCCGGCGCGTGTGTCCAGCAACCGAATCGGGCGCGGCAGCGGATAAAACATCAATCCGCCTCCGCTGAACGTGGCTGAATAAGTCGCGTCCGCCGCCGGAGTCGAAATTGTATGAGTTGCCGTTCCGCCGTCTGACCAGTTGTTGAATGTGTAAGTTGTCGCTCCGATGGTCTGTGGTGAAGTGACACCAATGCTGCGTTCGATGCCCACGACCGAAGCGAAAGTGTGCGGCGAAACCACCGGCTGGCCATCCAGAGTCAATTGCAAACTCGCCGGGCTGCTGGTCAGCATCAGGTTGACCACGCGCGGGTTGATGTCGCGGAAAACTGAGTGACTCAATCCGCCAGCGTCTGTGACAGTCAGATGAATGCGATACCAGACATTGGTCGCGGTTTCGCCGGTTGTCGGAATGACGAACGATCCGCTGGTGACTCCGCTGAAGGCTGCAATGAACGGATGCGTGTGCGTGTCGTGATGAAAATCCACCTGCCACGTGAAGGCGCTTGCGGGCAGCGTGCCTTGGTCGGGATCGGTTCCGGTTCCGGCGTAATTGATCGTCTGGCCTCCGCTGTAAAACGTGCCGACGGTCGGTAACGTGATGGTCGCCGTCGGCGATTGATTGGTCGTCACCGTCAATGTCGCAGCATTGCTGGTGTCATTGCCAAACGTGTTGCTGACGAAGCAGGTGAATTGCGCTCCGTTGTCGCCAATCACTGCCGCAGGCGTGGTGTAGCTGGCGGAATTGGCTCCGCTGATGTCCACGTTGTTCTTTCGCCATTGATAACTGAGCGGCGCAGTTCCCGAAGCCGCCACAGTGAAGGTCGCCGTCTGGCCAGTAGTGACGGTTTGATTCGCCGGATGCTGCGTAATTGTCGGAGCCTGGTTGGCCGTGTACTGAATTCTCCACAACTGACCGCCATTGCCGCGTTGCAGGTAATACAAACTGCCGTCGTTGCTGACCTGCAAATCCACTGGCAGCGACAAGCCCGTCGCAAACGAAGTCGCAGCACCTACGCCCGGCGGCGAAGTCGGGTCAATGTATTTGATCCAGCCCGCGCAGTAATCCGCCAAAAAGTATTTGCCGACATATTGCGCCGGAAAAGTCGCGTTGGTTGGGTTGTAGAAAGCTCCGCCAGTGATGGCACAGGTGCTGGCGTCGTTTGAGTACCAGTAAATCGGATCGCGGAAGTTCGGATTTGTCGGCGAGCAGGGACTTTCACAGGTCGGCCAGCCGTAATTCGATCCGGCAATGCCGTCGTTGACTTCTTCCCAGGTCACCTGGCCAACGTCGTTGATGAACATTCGTCCCGTTCCCGGCTGAAAGGCGAACGTAAAAGGATTTCGCAATCCCAACGTCCAGATGGAGCGGTTGTTGCCCGTCGCCGTATTGAAAAACGGATTGTCGCTGGGAATCGTGCCGTCGGAGTTGTAGCGCAGCATTTTGCCCAGCCGGTTGTTCAGCGTTTGCGAATTGCTGGGGACGGCATTTTCGCCAACGGCAACGTACAGCTTGCCGTCCGGCCCGAAATGCATGGCTCCGCCGTTGTGATTTGTCGCTGACAGGTTTTCCAAATCGGCCAGGATCAGTTCGCTGCCGGCCTGAACGACGTTGCCGTTGGCCGTGAAGCGGCTAATACGATTGTGAATTGGCGAGGTCGAAGTCGTGTAGTAAACGTACAGGAAGTTATTCGACGCAAAGTTCGGATCGAAGGCAATGCCCAACAAACCGCGTTCGCCGGAAGAATTTACCGACAAGGTCATAAACGGAGTGGCCAGCAAACTCCCGCCCTGAATCACGCGCAAACTGCCGCCTTGCTGACAAACAAAAATTCGCCCGTCCGGCGCGATGGCAAACGCAGTCGGACTGCTCATTCCCGAAGCGACCAGCGTTTCGGCAAACCCACTCGGCAAAGTCGCGGCATAACTGACGCGCTCCGGCAAACCTGTCGTCAAGCCTGCAATCAAACAAGCAATCAAAATTGTCAAAACGATTAAAGCGCGAAAAAAGGCGGGATGCTCGGTTGCAGTATTCGCCGCGGATGTGAAAAAGCGTCGAGCCATAAAGAAAGTCTCCGAAACGCAGTCAGCGTTTATGCCTATAACGATTGAGCCGAACCAAATTCGGCAGCGATAACTTGGATGGTGAAGTTTTCAGGCAACGGGGATTTCGGGATGAGATGCCTGTGATGTGTACCCAGCGGCGGCTACTTTCTTCGGCACGGCTGATCTTGTCAAGACATCGGTTTGGGCAAACTCAGACTTTAATTTGCTTTCAGCGTTTGTCCTGCAAATCCTGCCAACTCAGCCCAAATCGCGCGAGATATTTCCTCAGCCGGTCAGCGTCGTTGGCGGTTTTCTTTTTCTCGCGGGAAGTCGCAAACAACTTCCGCCCGGCTTCGGATAAGGTAGGCGATTCGCGGCAAATTTCGATCACGGCACTGATCTGCATTCGGTCGAACAAATCCATTGATTCCAGCTTGTCTGCGTCGAGCAACGATTCCAGCAAAGCGTCTTCGCTGGCTGAAGGCTCTGCCCATTGTTCGCGCAACCGTTCGATTTCTTCTTCTACGACTTCTGCGGAAATTCGCCCGCCCGGAGCCAGCGTCGCCATTCGCGTAATCGCGCTGTTCAAATCACGGAAATTTCCCTGCCACTGCGCTTCGCCGGAAACGGCGAACTTCAAAAACTTCGCGCGCGCTTCGCGGCTGAACGTGACGCGCGCGCCGTGTCGGTTGGCGTATTCTTCCAACTCGAATTCCAGATTGGGTTCTATGTCTTCGGCGCGGTTTTTCAATCCTGGCAGCCGGAACGTCCACAGATTGATGCGCGCCAACAGGTCTTCGCGGAATCGGCCTTCGCGCACCATCGCGGCCAAATCGCGATTAGTTCCGGCAATCAATTGAAAATCGCTGCGGACTTCTTTGTCTCCGCCCAATGGCAAAAAGACTTTTTCCTCCAGCGCGCGCAACAACATCGTCTGTTCGTCAATTCCAAGCTCGCCAATTTCATCCAGAAACAACAAACCGTTGTTGGCCGCGCGCAACAAACCAGGGCGGTCTTTCGACGCGCCGGTGAACGCTCCTTTGACGTGGCCGAACAGCGCAGACATCGCGGCGTCTCCGCGAATCGTCGCGCAGTTGATTTCGACGAAATCGCCAGTCACTTGATGCCGCTCGCGTTTGAGTTGATAGACGCGCTTGGCCAAACGCGACTTCCCTGCTCCGGTTGGCCCCATCAGCAAAATCGGATTGCGCGAACGAATGGAAACTTCTTCGATCCGATCAATCAGTTTGTTGAACTGTTTGTTGAGCGTAGGAATGCCGGACTTCAGAAAGGTCACGCTTTCGGCGCGCTCTTTGGCAAAGCGCGAAGCCAGCCGATCATATTTCGACAAATCCAAATCAATAACGCGATACCAACCGGCGACTTCGCGTTCGCGTTTATCAACCATCGCCGTTTGAACCAGCTTGCCGGGAAAATACCGAGCTTCGGCCAACAGAAACATGCAAATCTGCTGGACGTGAGTTCCAGTCGTGATGTGAACCAAAACCTCTTCGCGTTCGGCGTCGAATTTCTGAGCTTTGGCAAAATCCAGCAACTCGCCGAAAACTTCTTCCAAATCCCAGGGATCGTCAAATTCGATCACCGTTGGGCGAATTTCCGTTTCCGGCGAAACCGCGCGAATGTCGCCAATGATGAGTTGCGCCAGCTTTTCGTAACGGCACTGATAAATAAGTTCGTAGCGGCTGACCAGCAAATCTTCTTGCTGGCAAATCGAAACCGTAGGCCGCCAGCGATCCCAACGATCCGGCCCATCGCCCGAATCCAGGTTCGGCCCCAACAATCCGACGACAACAATGTCTTTTCTGGCCATAGAATAAAGTCTAACTCCTTAGCGATTCGGATAATAAACTCCGCTAAGCCAAACCGCCAAGCCAAACCAAGAAAAACCTCCTTTGCCCAAAATTCCCTTCCACATCAACAACTTGCCGGGTTTCTTCGGATGGCTTTCGACATTCTTCTAAGCTTTGGAACGATCCGTGCAAATTAGTTGGCGTCGAAAGAAAAGTTCGTAGTTCCGCCTTTAGGCGGGTGACTTGGCTGAAGGCATTTGTGGTTCAGAAAGCAGCCGCCTAAAGGCGGAACTACGAACGTGACAAAAGGAGAAACCCGATGGCAAACAAAAATCTGTTCAAAACTATCGCCGGAAAATTGCTGCCGAAAGCCGACGCCGTCAACGAAGCCGGTGGCCGCGCTTACAAACTTTCGCCGAAAGCTGCGCTGGCTCAGTACGCTGTGACCGGTTGTTTGAACAACACGTTTTACGCCGACGCCGAAACGCAGCTTCAGAATGTGATCGAGCTTTGCCAGAAAGTCGAAGCCGAGTTCATCGCCAAGCTCGCTGTGTACGCGCGCGAACGCGGCCACATGAAAGACATGCCTGCGTTGCTGTGCGCCGTGCTGGCAGTCAAAGACGTGGCGTTGCTCAAAGCCGTCTTCCCGCGAGTCATAGACAACGGCAAGATGCTGCGAAACTTTGTTCAGATCGTTCGTTCGGGCGCGGTTGGCCGTAAGTCGCTCGGAACTGCTCCGAAACGTCTGATCAACGAATGGCTGGCGGCTCGTTCGGATGAAGCCATCTTCAAGGATTCGGTTGGCCAAAGCCCTTCGCTGGCCGACATCGTGAAGATGATTCACCCGAAACCGACCAGCGAAAGCCGAGCCGCTTTGTACGGTTATTTCATCGGGCGCGAATTCAACGCCGATGCTCTGCCCGCGCTGGTTCGCCAGTTCGAGGCGTTCAAAGCCGGTGAAGCGTTGGAAGTTCCGAAAGTTCCTTTCCAGATGCTGACCAGCTTGCCGCTGGCGACAAAGGATTGGACTGAAATTGCTCGCAACGCACCCTGGCAAATGACGCGAATGAATTTGAACACCTTCGCGCGTCACGGAGTTTTCGATCAGGCCGGTTTGCCGGAATTGGTTGCCAACCGGTTGCGCGACGAAGAGGTGATCAAGAAAGCTCGCGTCTTTCCGTACCAGTTGATGGCTGCGTTTACCAACGCTGACCAGAAAATTCCGGGCAACGTGCGCGACGCCTTGCAGGACGCGATGGAAATCGCCATCAGCAACGTGCCGAAAATCAAAGGGAAAATTTATGTCTTCCCTGACGTTTCCGGTTCGATGCACTCGGCTGCGACGGGTTACCGCAAAGGCGCAACCAGTCAGGTTCGTTGCATTGATGTCGCGGCTCTGGTCGCGGCGGCCATCGTTCGCCGCAACCCGAATGCCGAAGTCGTTCCGTTTTCTGACGATGTCGTGAAGTGTTCGCTGAACGCCCGCGACAGCGTGATGACCAACGCCGAAAAGCTGGCCAGTTTGCCCAGCGGCGGCACGAATTGCAGCGCGCCGCTGCGCGAATTGAACCGCCGCAAAGCTACGGGCGATCTGGTCATCTACGTTTCGGACAACGAATCGTGGGTGGACGGCAGCACGCGCGGCTGGTTGGCGGAACGCGCCACGGCAACGACGGAACAATGGGCAGACTTCAAACGGCGCAATCCGTTGGCCCGTTTGGTCTGCATTGACATTCAACCCAACGCCACGACTCAGGCGCAGACGCGCGAAGACATTCTGAACATCGGAGGTTTCTCCGATCAGGTCTTCGACGTAATTGCGGAATTCGCCGCCGGTCGCCTGAGCGCCGATCACTGGATTGGCGCGATTGAGTCTGTGGCTTTATGAGGTGACAGGTTGCAGGTGATAGATGGCAGGTTTCAGGTTTCGGAAATAAACAATCGCGTTCTCAACTCCAAACCTGACACCTGTTCCCTAACACCTGACACCTGTTCCCTAACACCTGAAATCTCTTTGAATTGAAAGTTGGCGAATGCTGGCTGGGAGTACATGGATCATAGCGGGTTCAAACCCCGCCTCCTCCATCACTTGCGGGGGAGAACTCTCTCCGATTTTGTCGCCAATCCAAATTTGAATGTGACGAATGCTGAGGGAACTACATGGTAGAGCGTCAGTCGCCCGTTTCGAGCGGCTGAAGGTTGCGGACTCAATCTCCGCCTTCCTGTGCCTTTGACCTTGTTGAAGCGCAGGTTGTAGCTCAAATCGTTTCTTCGATCCTTGTCGTCACGACCGCCTTTGCGACGAATGCCGATGGAACTACATCGCCTTTTAAGCGCCTGTTCCGGGTTCGAGTCCCGGCGGCTCCATTTGTTTTGCGGGGCCGTAGCTCAATTGGTAGAGCGGGACTGTTTCATCACTTCTTGTCGTCGCAAAATTTTCACAGCGTCCTCAGCCAAAACCGACACGCATGCCTTTGCGTGCGTGTCCAACAACGGAGGCAGTTATGGCAAAACGAATTCAATTTGACGAAGAATGCTTTCAACGAACGAACCAGCAAACGACGTAAAGGGTATCCGTCCGAAACCCACGTCAAGCGTGGCCGCCGCGTGGTTCACGGCGACAAAGAGTTACAGGAAAAACTCGGACGCAATGACCCGTGCCCTTGCGGTTCCGGTCGCCGGTTTCAAAAACTGCTGCTTGAGCGGCAAACGGTATGATGGTTCGCAACGCGACCATTATTTTTAGAGAATGAATCGTAGGGTCTTCGTCGCGGAGCGACGGCTGAATTTAGCCCGGCTTTTCAAAGCCGGGTTTGGCGATAATTTGATTGCCTCGTCGCGTAGCGACGGCTGAATTCAGACAGATTCAGGCGTCACTACGCGACGCGATTGATCGTTGATCGCGTTCCCGGCTTTGAAAAGCCGGGCTAAACTCAAATGCCGCGATGCGGCAAATTGAAACCCCGCTCGCGTAGCCGAAAACGGAATAGGCGCACCGAAAACAGAAGCAGGGTGGTCACGGACAGAGGTTGAGGTAGAACCTATAGCGGCCTCAGAGATGAGGCGGGGACAAACAAGCAAGGGAATCGCGTTTTCCAAACTGTCCGACCGGCGAATAGCCGGATGTCGGTTCGAATCCGACCGCGAGCATCAATGTAGAAAACGTCGGTTCGAATCCGACCGCGAGCATCAATGTAGAAAACTATGAATCAAAATAACGAGCTACCGAATTTCGGAAAACTGATCGAGAAGATTAAACAGGCCTTTGCAGGCACACCTTTTCCTGGAAATGAAAACATAATTGGCAATCCCGATCACGTTGCGATTTGCGAAGAATGTAAGGATTGGGAAGACGACCTAGCAAATAAGAAATGGGAGGGCTTTGCTGAGAACGAATATGAATTCTCAGTTGGCGGCGCAATGTGTTTTCTAAGCGATGTCGCCTGGCATTACTTTCTTCCAGCTTATCTTATTGAAAGTATTCAGGCTGGGCACTTTGACCATTTTCACTTAAGGAAAGAATCGGATCCCGAATTAATCGGCTACCAGCAAAACCGTCATAACAAACTATCAATCAAACAGTGCCAGATAGCCAGAGAATATCTTCAAGTCGGACTGGAAAGGCACGGAAGCGCTGATTACTTCGCTGACGAGTATCGAGATGCAATCGAATATTGGGAAGAGAGAATTCAAGCACAGAAGGTAAAGGAATCAAGATGACTAAGACGAACTACAACCTGATCGAAGTCGAAAACGGCGTTCCCGTCAAAGCCTGGACGAAAGGCGTCAGCAATGCTTGATCTGAAAAATCCATCACACGCCTACCTTTTTGGATTCGTCCAAGCCGATGGGCATTTACGCCGCATCAAAGGCAATAAAGGGGCGCTGAGCGTAGAGTTGAGCAGCCAAGACAGATGGCTCTTGGAACGATTCGCCCAGCTTGTGCCGGTGTATTCATCCATCACCACGCGCCAGAGAAAAACGAACTTCAAGGATGAGTATGAATCAGCAGTTTGGACAGTCTACGATTTTGCATTTCGCCAGACACTGCTCGCGCTGGGAATGCCAGAAGGGCGGAAATCATCAATCGTCGCGCCTCCACGGCTAGAATTTTCCAAGCCTGATTACTACCGTGGACTGATTGACGCCGATGGGGCTTTGGGACTAACCGCGAATGGGTTTCCGTTTCTGACACTGACAACCCGCAGTGAGGTGATGGCGAATGGTTATCTTGATTTCGTTGAGAAAATTATTGGCAAAGCAAAAACAAGCTCAAGAAATTTAAGAGATCAAGTGTTCAACATCGCTGTCTTCAAGGAAGACGCCCAAAAACTTGTTGCCACAATGTATTACAAAGGCTGTCTCGCCTTGCCGAGGAAAAAGGAGAAAGCAAAGCAGATTGTCAGATGGGTAAGGCCAATGGAAATGAAAAAGATCGAGAACCGAAAACAATGGACACCGGAAGAGGATGGTTTCGTCATGAACCATTCGATCAAAGAGTCAGCCCTGGCTCTCGAAAGAAGCGAAAAGAGCGTCAACCTCAGAAGGTGGCGGTTGCGTAACGGAATTAGAGGCTAAATTTATGATTGAAGTAATCGAAGACGAAAAGATGCAGGTTCCTGTTAAAGCTTGGATTCCTGAGTGCGGCACAGATGAAGCAACAATCTCGCAAATGCGTAAGGTTTGTTCGCTGCCTTTTGTTTTCAAACATGCTGCGCTAATGCCGGATGGACATCTTGGCAAAGGTTCGGCGATTGGCGCAGTCGTTCCGACCAAAGGCGCGATCATTCCTGCAGTTACGGGCGTAGATTTGGGTTGTGGGATGATGGCAGTGCAAACATCGCTTAGCGCAAACCAGTTACCGGACAACTTAAGAAAAATTCGCCGTGAAATCGAAAAAGCCGTGCCACATGGTCGCACAGACCACGGCGGCAGAAACGACAAAGGCGCGTGGAAAAAAATCCCGCGCCGACAAATCGGTGTCTGGCGTCAACTTGAATCTGGCTACAAACAAATTCTGGCAAAGTATCCGAAGCTTGAGAGCGGTAATTCTCTCAACCACCTTGGAACGCTTGGCGGAGGCAATCACTTCTTGGAAATTTGCCTGGATGAAGCCGATCAGGTCTGGTTCATGCTGCACAGCGGTTCGCGCGGCGTAGGCAATCGCATCGGCACGTTCTTCATTGAAATGGCCAAGAGCGATATGCGCGCTCACATTCGCAACCTGCCCGACAAAGACCTGGCCTACTTCACGGAAGGCACAGAACACTTTGACGATTACGTCGAAGCCGTCAGTTGGGCGCAGGAATTTGCGATGTACAACCGCAAGCTGATGATGGAACAGTTGGTGGACGCCATCGGCGAATCAGGCGAAGTTCCGAAGTTCACGTTGGCCGAAGTGGCCGTCAATTGCCACCACAACTACATCGCGGTTGAGGAGCATTACGGCGAAGAAGTTTTCGTCACGCGCAAAGGCGCAGTGCGTGCTCAGCGTGGCGATTGGGGAATCATTCCGGGTTCGATGGGCGCAAAGTCTTTTATCGTTCGCGGATTGGGAAATCCCGAAAGCTTCAATTCGTGCAGCCACGGCGCAGGCCGCGCAATGTCTCGCAACGAAGCCAAGCGCCGCTTCACCACCGCCGATCACGCCAAAGCCACCGAGGGCATTGAATGCCGGAAGGACGAAGACGTGATTGACGAGACGCCTGCAAGTTACAAACCCATTGAGGATGTAATGAACGCACAAAGTGATTTGGTTGAGATTGTGCATACGTTGAAGCAAGTGGTTTGCGTTAAAGGGTAAAGAGAAATGGCTAAAATTACGTTGGAATGGATTGAGGTCACGAATGATCGGCTAAAGAAAACGATCTCTGACCGAGAAGAAAGGCATAGCGCACTTATTTCTGAGTGGGTAAGCCAATATAAAAATAGTTCAGTTGACTCGGAGTACGCCGAAGCTTGTTCGCGAATTCATGATTGGTTCGAAACTCGAACGGCAATAAGCAGAGAGTATCTTGGCTGGATGTTTGTTGGCTCCTTCTACTTTGCGGCTTCTTTTTGGTCAGTATGTATCCCCGTAATTTGCGGGACATTCAAGGTAGATATCTTCAATAGCCTTGACACCATGCCTGAAAAAGGAAAGCAAATGCTGACCTCCAATCAAACCTTATGCGAAGAGTATGCTCGCCTTTGGGTTGACTGCTTTGACTATGGCTATGAAATCGAAAAGCTATGTGGCTTTGAGGATGAAGATGTATCACTAACATTTTCACAGTCGCTTTTTAGAAGTAGCGAGAAGCATCTCACAGCAGCAGTATCCATGATGAACCATCATAGACGACCGAACTTCAAAGCTATTGAAGATTCCCGAATGGCAATTGAGGTTCTGCTTAAAGCATATCTTGCAGAAAAAACCGGGCTAACTGAAGAAATTGCCAAGAAAGAAATTGGGCATAACATTCACGAAGCTCTACAAAGATGTGTACGTGCTGGTTTAACTGACCTAGTCTCAATTGGTTCAAGGCTTGTTGTTTTTCCTGACATTAAAGCTCGATATTCTGGTTACGAAGGGACATTTGGAGAAATATGGTCAGCTTACAGTATCGCTCAGTTCGTTGCCGCATCAGTTACAAGGTCATTAACTGGTCGTGATACACGGCCTAACATTACCTTGACTCGTAATGGCCAAAAAGTGAACTGACTTTGTAGAGATATTTCGGCGATCTACAACCAGTAAATCAACTGCCCTGGCACAGAAAGCTTTATCAACAGAAATCCCACGGGCCGGACTTCATAATGCCAATCCGGCCCACTGAGTTGGTTGCCAATCAAAGCTCACTTTTCATAGCTGACGCGGTAAACGAAGCCTTTGTTGTCGTCGGAGATGTACAGCGCGCCGTCGGCTCCGGTAATCAGGCCAGCCGGGCGTCCGTTGTTGGCTTGGCCGTTGGAAAGCCAGCCGGTGACGAAAGGTTCCAGGCTGACGGGTTTGCCGTCTTTGAACACAACGCGCGAAACGTTGTAACCGATCTTTTCCTTGCGCGCCGTCGCGCTGGAACCGTGAATGGCGATGAACAAGGCTCCGCGATAAGCCGCCGGGAATTTCGTGCCTTTGTAAAAGCGCAAATCAATCGGCGACGAATGCGCGGGCATTGCCAACGCGGGCGGAGTGGCTTTGCTGGCATCCAGCGAACCTTTGGCGTCTTTCAATCCGGCGTTCGGAACGTTGTTGCCGACGAAATACGGAAAGCCGTAATGCTTGCCAGCTTCGATGCGGTTGATTTCGTCGGGCGGGAACTCTTCGCCGAGTCCGTCCTGTCCCATGTCGTCAGCCCACAACGCGCCGGTTTTCGGATCCCAATCCATGCCGATGGCGTTGCGAAGCCCTTTGGCAAAGGCCTGGCAAGTTGGTTTCGCTCCGCTGATGTCGCAAATCTGAATGGTCGTGCGGACTGGTTCAGGTTCTTCGCAAACGTTGCAGGAAGAGCCGACGGAAATGTACAGCTTGCCCGCTTTGTCGAACCCAATGGTTCGCGTCCAGTGCGACGTGGTGGAAACAGGCAGGTCAATGAATTTTTCCGGCGCGCCAACGACTTTGCCGTTTTCATATTTGACTCGCATCACCGATGGGTTGGTGGCGATGTACAAATACCCTTTGTTGAAAGCCAGGCTGTGCGGGCGAGTCATCCCGCTGGCCACAACGTCAACGCTGTCGGCTTTGCCGTCTTTGTTGCGGTCGGGCAAAGCGACGACATCGCCTTTGGGTTGACGCGCAACGAACAACACGCCATCAGGACTGACGGCCATCAGCCGACCGCCGGTCACGTCCGAGGCAAACAATGAAACTTTGAATCCTGCTGGCACGGTCAACGTCGCCGGTACAGCGGGAGCCTGCGGTTGTGCGGGCGTCTGCCCAAAAGAGGTAACGATGAAACAAACAAAGCAAAGCGATAGCAGCAATAAGCCCCTGAGAGATTTTTTCACGGGTCTTGTCTCCTTATTGAGGTGTTGGTGAAAGTGAATGCGGAAAACGTGAGCGCGGAGCGTAACAGCAGAAGCCGCACGGCTTCAAGTTCCCAGCGCAGAGAGAAGAAACAACAGTTTATGGCCTCGGCAATCTAATGGAGCTAGCCATCAATGGTTATGATGCCGGTTCGAATCCGGCTCATCAGATGCCAAATCTGAAGCGCTCGTTCTCCAGCATCGAGAGTGCTGCGAGGCCTCCAATTTTCGTGAAGCGCGTCAGATCGGCGCGCTTCACGGTTTGAAAGGAGATGGAAATGACGAATAACAAAGTATTTCAATTGAGCAATCAATCAGCGGCACGCGAAGTCATAATCAAGGATTCGCACCGCGGGTTGTATTACGAAGATGGTGTGTTGCTGAAAATACTCGAAGCAGGTCGCCACGTGCTGGTAGAACAAGAAAAGCTCAGCTTCCGTGAGCGGGTGCGTAGATTTCTGATCCGGTACAAAGCGCCGCGCAAACCGGAAATCGAAGTGCAACTGGTGGACGTGCGCGAACGCGATTTGACGATCAAAGGGCAGGAAATTCTGACCGCCGACAAAGTCGCATTGCGCGTCAGCGTCATCGTGCAATTCCGCATCACCGATCCGCGCGCGGCAATTCATGCAGTCGAAAATTACGAGGAGCGTTTGTATTCCGATGTGCAACTGGCGGCGCGGCGTTCGCTGGCGACGATGTCGCTGGAAGAATTGCTGACTAACCGCAACAAACTGTCCGAAGACATCCTGAACGACGTGAAGGAAGCTGCCGCTGGATACGGTGCGCTGATTCTTCGCGCTGACATCAAGGACTTGGTCTTCCCCGGCAATTTGCAGGAGATCATGAATCGAGTGCTGGCGGCGGAACGCAACAGCGAAGTCCATCTGGTCGAGGCTCGTGCCAAAGCCGAAATTCAGAAAATCGAAGCGCAAACCAAAGCTGAATCCGCCCGGCAGGAAGCTGAATCGGCAGCGGCTTCACGCCTGGCGATTGCCAAAGCCGAAGCCGAAGCAATCAACGTTCAAACTGCGGCTGAAATTCAATCGTTGCGCGAACGCGAAAAAGCGGCTCAGGCGTATTCGACTCACCCGGCGCTGTTGCGTTTGCGTGAACTCGAAACACTGAGCGAAATGGCTCGGACGGCGGAAGTCAAAATGCTGGTCGGTTTTGATAAACATCTAGCATTGGAGAAGGGTGATTAACCCAAGCAGTATTTGCACCCGCGCTCAGACAAACAAACGAACCAGAATAAGGCATTAGCCTTATTCTGGTTCGTCAGCAGCACACATGATTTGAGCATTTCGTACAAAAGAATTGAGAGGAGAAAACAGTTATGAGTGATTATTGGGCAGGCTTAGCCAATTGCCTCATCCTAGGCGAAGAGTTCACCGAGACTGAAACTCAGCAAGTCCGCAACCTCATTCGACTGAATTTGGATGGGATTGAGTTCGAGATACATCAAGCCCCCGGATTGATAAACAATTATCGTAGCTATGAAGGACACTTCGTTAATAGCACTTCGGTCTGGGTTCGGAATCTCGCCGAGTCTGATTTTGAGCGTGTTGAAAGAATTGCACGTGACATCAGCGAATTACTTTCCTTTGCGTGCGGCGCACAAATAAGAAAGTATGGGTATAAATTTGACCGAGTAGCGCCTACAGCAGAGTCATGGGCTATTCCTGGTGTGGCACGTTATTGGAGGCCTGTTTTGATAAGTCGTAGCGGAGATATTGCGAGAGAGTTTTTGGAAAAGACTTGGCCCCAATACCATCTTTTGCGGGACCCACGTCAACTCAACGTCGTATTCGACTACCTTGCCCTGAATCAGTTGAGCGAAATCCCGCAAGAGCTTCAGCTCACAATAACCTTCACAACTCTAGAGAATTTGAAATGCACTTATGCAAATAGCCAGAAGATACCTTTTGAAAAAGGCTATTTCAGAAAAGTCAGTTCACCTCCCAAGAGTGATCCGGCCAAAGAACCGAAATACGGATTCGAGGAACTGCTAAACCTAATGTTTTCAGAGAGGCATATGACACCGGGTCTTTCAACAATCATTGATTTGAGAAACGATATTATTCATTCAGGTATTTCTCTTAAGAGCTTTGAGCGACAAAATGAGATTCTCGGATCTGCGCAAGACATAATCCGTGAATACCTGTTGAAACTCCTGGGCTATACAGGCCAGTACAGTTCGTACTCACAGCCTAATGGTTCGCCGTTGACAATCTAAAGTTACTCCTACTTTATGATGCTAAAGCAGCTCTGCCGCCTGATATGTGGCAAGTCTCTGGCCTGCCGAACATCAGGCAACATGGCCACTCTAAAATCCGAAAAATTCACAGAAGAAAGTTTTCCAGCGGCAATTCAAAATCAATCGTCGCCGACACTTTGGAAAAAAGCTTGAAATCAATAAACCATCCGCCGCTGTCGGCACCGCCTCTTTGACTGCTTCGATCAATTGGTGGAAATCGGTTCTGGTCGTCGCATTCAATCGCAGGAATTTTTGCATGGTCTTGGGTACAATCCTCGCGCATCAATCAAACACAACTACAATTTTTATTTCCAACTAAAACAATGAACAAGATCATTTTTACTTTGCTGCTAACAGTTTTTTGCATTTGCGCGTTGGCAACAGTGCCAACGAATCAATCAAAATCCTCGCACAAAACCATCGCTCTGACCTTTGACGATTTGCCGTATAACAACCCCGCGGGCGGGAACTTTTTGAAAGACGCCAAACGAGTCACCGACGAATTGCTGCGCGTGTTGAAAGCGCATAAAGCGCCTTCGGTCTGCTTCGTCAATGAAGTCAAATTGAACGCTCCCGGCGAATTCAACGCGCGAACCGCTTTGCTCAAACAATGGGTTGATGCCGGAATGGTGTTGGGCAATCACACTTACTCGCACCCCGATTTCAACACGCAAACCATCCAACAGTTTCAGGATGAAATCATCAAAGGCGAAGTCGTCACCCGGCAGTTGATGAAAGCCAAA
The DNA here is from genome assembly GCA_033763255.1 of Acidobacteriota bacterium. Lineage (GTDB taxonomy): Bacteria > Acidobacteriota > Blastocatellia > RBC074 > RBC074 > RBC074. The sequence goes on from JANRKX010000097.1 coordinate 17,980, forward strand.
CAACCTTATCAAATAAACCTGTTGCGTGATAAGGCGCGAAGGTCGAAAGGCGATAAAAGCCTGTTGGCTCGCTTGCTTTAGAACTCAACGCCTGTTCTTTGAGAAATTCGTTTCAGTGCTCGGAGGTTGACCAAGCCAGCGACGATTCCCA
>JANRKX010000098.1:0-7911 GCA_033763255.1 Acidobacteriota bacterium
TGGAATTCCCCCAGTTCCAGCCCGGTCAAGGTCAGGAACTGCTTCGGCTTTCGAGCTAACTTTGTGTAAAAAGACATCGGCTTGACTCCTTCGAAGGCAAGCTAAACTTTCAACTCTTATCGCGCAACAGGTTTATTGAAATTCGTGAGCGTCGAACCCGGCGCAACTGTTATTTGTTCGGCGCGACATAACCTGAGCGACTGGTGCGTAATTGAACGCCCTGACGAGAGGTTTTGACGCGCACGTCATGAAATTTTCCGTCTCGCTGTTCAGGATAAAAAGCCAGCGCGTAGCTGGCTCGGATTTCTTCGGCCAAAGATTTGAAAATCGGCGAGAAGTCGTTGGCATCGGCGGAAAAGTCCCGTCCACCGGTTGCGGCAACAATGCGGGAAGCATCGAACGGTGTTATCACCCGTTGAGTGGATTGGGTCGGCGACAAAATGTAAGAAGGCAAAGTCATCGAATACACTGTGACGCCTGCCTCGCTCGCTCTGCGGATCAATTCGTTGCGATCAATTATGCTGGTTGAATCGAAGCCGTCGCTGATTACCACTACGACACGTCTGACAGGACGATTCTTGCGTGAACGCGGTGCTTTTCGAGTCATCATCGTCACCGCACGATCAATCGCATCGTAAATTCTGGTGGAACCTTCAACGCGATCAGTCTTGGCCAACGCTTTTTCCAGCTTAGCTGGGTTATCGGTGAAATCCTGAAGAATTTTGACTTTGTAGTTAAACGTCAGCGCCGCAAACACAGATTCGCCCTGCATCAATTCTGTGAATTTCAGCGCGGCTTCACGCAGAGTTTTTATTTCTTCCGGTTTGAGGCTGCCGGAAAGATCAAGCGCAAAAACAACGGCCAGCGGTCTGGACAATGTTGTTTCATCGGTGACGGCAAAAAAATCCAGCTTCTTCGGTTTTCCATCTTCAAACACCTGAAATTCATCTGGCGACAAGTCTCGAACGTAGTTCCCGTTCTTATCCGTGACCGTCACATCAATCGTGATCAGATCAGTGTCAATGCGAATGGTTTGAACGGGTTTTGAGTCGGATTTGTCGCGTTGTTGTGCCCACATCGCTGAACCGAAGGCCAGCGCAACAACGATAAAGATTGGGCGTAATTTCATCATAGCTTGATATAATCCCGCTCTGTTTGGGTTGGATTCTATATCGCGTCAATCACTTTTATCACGGAGAAGTTGTATGAAACTTGCAGCAATTAAATACGCGCTGGTCGCGGTTCCGGTTCTTCTGTTTTGTCTTGTTCCGGTGGGAGCGGCCCAAACCGGAGCGGTCAAAGGCAAAGTCAAAGAATTGGATGGCAAATCGCTGGAAGGAGTTTTGGTCACGGCCACCAGCACAAAAAACAAAGCCGACAACCACGAAACGACCAGTGATGCCAAAGGCGATTTTGAATTTACCAGTTTGCCCGCCGGAGATTATTCGTTTTCGTTTGAAAAGAAAGGCTACAAGACATTTCTTTCGCGCGCTTTGTCGGTCATCGGCGGCGAAACTTTGAGGTTGCGAACTGTGGTCGAATTGAAACGTGACGAAGCTCCGTTTTCGATCATTCGCGGAGCGGTCTTTTACGATCAGGGCTATTCGCTGCCGAATGCCGGAGTGAAAATCGAGCGGATAGATGGAAAGAGATTCAAAGAAGAAAAGCTTTCTGGCGAAGGCGGCCAATTCGCGTTTCGACTGAAAGCGGAAAAAGCAAAGTACCGCGTAACGGCTTTTGCCAATGGGTTTCAACCTGTTTCGACGGAGATCGAAATCGAGGGCGACGAAATCCGAAACATTGCTCTGACGTTGCAGCGCGAAAAATAAGCATCACAATTTTCAACACCACAGGCTGTCATTCGATTGCGACAAGATCGTTTGGCAGCTTTTCCATTTTGGCAACGCGGCCATTGGTCAAATCTCGCCAGTGTCGCCAACACACAATCAGCAATGCAACGACCGGAATGCTGAGAAACACGCCGGTGACTCCGCCAAGTTCTGCTCCGCAAATGACTGCCAAAATTACTGCCACCGGATGAATCTCTATGCCAGCGCCGATCAATCGCGGATAGATCACGTAATCGTGAATGATACGAAAAACAATCAGCCCCCCGGCAACGGTTAAGGCGCTTTCTGTCGAATGAAAACTGGCCACCAAAGTTGCCGCAATTCCCAACGCCAACGGCCCAACAACCGGAATAAATTCCAACACCGTAGCTGCGATGGCAAACACCAGCGGATAGGAAATTCCCAACAGCCACAACCCTGCGCCTTCGATCACGCCGACAACAGCGCAGGCCATCAACTGCGCGCGAATGTACGCTGCCAGCGTTTCGCTGACTTCGCGCAAAAAGAATGTCAGCCGGTGTCTCAGATCAGATTCCGGCAGTGAGGACAAAAAACGAATGCTGATGGCTTTGGCGTCTTTCAGAAAGAAAAAACCGATGACTGGAATCAATACCAGCCAAGGCAAAAACAGCGCCAGTCGAACAGTTCTGCCGACAATGGCTTTTAACCATTCAACCGCTCCTTGTCGAGTTGACGCCATCCAATCCATCAAAGGCTGACGCCAGCCTTGCGGCAAGCGATACCGGTTCGGCAGTTTTTCCAGCGATTTAACGTATTGATCCAGTTGCTGAGCGTAAGCCGGGACGTTGTCGGAAAACGCTGAAAGCTGATCGGATAAACGCGGGGCGACTTCGTCTGCGGCCAAAACGATTCCCCCAAGCAGCAACAAGTACACAACCGCAATCGCCAGTGAACGCGGCAGCTTCCAATTTGAACTGCCAAAACGCCAGGGACGTTCGACAAAATCCACCAGCGGCGCAATCAGATAACAAAACATCACCGTGAAAACGAGCAGCAACACCACCATTCGCAATGCGTACAACAACCACGCCGCGGCAATGGAAATCGCAACGAGCAGGACGACCGTCAGCACGATTCGGCGAACTCGCGCCAAATCAGGCGGTGATGAAATTGGGTGATTGGGCATACGCGCGGCGATTATACAAACTCAGTTTTGGTTTTGAAGCGGCTATTGCCATCGCTGGTTTGATGGGCGAAGATTTCTTCTACTTCAGCATTTCCAGCGAAAGAGAAATTCAGCAAGTGAAACCAAAAATTTTAGTCACCAACGACGACGGGTATTTTTCCGAAGGCATCGCCACGCTGGCCGAAGCATTGGAATCAATCGGCGAAGTAACCGTGGTTGCTCCGGCTTCCGAACAAAGCGCGACAGCGCATTCCATTACGCTGACACGGCCTTTGCGCGTTCGGCAGCTCGGCGAAAGAAGATATTCTGTTGATGGAACGCCAACGGATTGTGTGTTGTTGGCGATCACCAAAATTCTGCCCGAACGTCCCGATATTGTTTTGTCCGGCATCAATCACGGAGCCAATTTGGGCGACGATGTGACTTATTCGGGAACGGTTGCCGGCGCGCTCGAAGCTTCGATTTTCAAATTGCCGGGCATCGCTGTCAGCTTGACCGCGCGCGACGGCGATTTCAAACCTGCTGCAGGATTTGCGGCCAAACTGGCTCAGCGCGTTTTGAAGGAGGGTTTGCCTGCGGGAACGATCTTGAACGTCAATGTACCGCCGGGCGAAGTTCGCGGAGCGCGATTTACTCATCAAGGCACGGCTTCATCGGTGTCGAACATCATCGAAGGTGTTGATCCGCGCGGCAAACATTATTATTGGATCGGCGTGCAGAAAGTTTCCGTCAACGAAGACGCCTGCAACGATTTCGCCGCGATCAGTGAAGGGTTGGTTTCGATTACGCCGCTCAGAACCGATTTGACCGATTACCGCTTGCTGGAAAAACTGAAAGACTGGGAAAATCTTTAGTTGCATGTTCAATCCGAACCGAACTCAATTCGACACACCGGCCTTTGCGCGCGAACGCGCAGACATGGTTGAACGGCTTCGCAAGCGGTATCGCATCCGCGATGAGCGTGTGCTGGCGGCAATGGCCAAACTTCCACGCCATTTGTTTGTGCTGGAAGCGATGCGCGGGCATTCGTATGGCGATCACGCCTTGCCTATAGATTTCGGCCAGACGATTTCTCAACCGTTCATCGTTGCCCGGCAGACCGAATTGCTGGAAGCGACAAAGCAGGATCGTGTGTTGGAAATTGGCGCCGGTTCAGGTTATCAAACCGCTGTGCTGGCAGAAGTCGCTGGACAGGTTTTCGCGCTGGAACGATTGCCGGAACTGGCCAAACGAGCGCAGGATTTGTTACGACAACTGGGGATCAACAACGCGACGATAAAATGTTTCGACGGAACCTATGGTTGGAGTGAATTCGCTCCGTACAAAGGAATTTTAGTGGCGGCGGCTTCGCCGGAAATTCCCAAACCACTGGTGGAGCAATTGGCCATTGGTGGTCATCTGGTGATTCCGATTGGAGATGAAAAAGAACAGCGCCTGATCCGCGTCACTCGCGCCGAAGACGGCACGAAGACGGAAAATCACGGAGCTTGCCAGTTCGTGAAATTGATCGGGAAATACGGTTGGGAATTTTAGGGACAGGTTTCACTGCGGCCATAAACCCATCTTGCCCAACGGCAAATTGATTGCCTGCTGTGGCTGCGTGTGGCAAACTCCGCCCGCCTTGTGAAGAGGCCTGAAGCAGTAAGCAGTGCCATTCCTCAATAATCCAAAAGCAAAACGAACCAAACTTAAAGGTGACGAATCAAGCCTATGAACTTCGAGACTTTGTTCCGCACGAAATCCGTTGAGTTGATTCAGCGCGACGCAGCCGCCGGTTTTAGCGATGGTGAAGGGAGCGCCCATAAACTGAAAAAAACACTTGGTGTGTTGGACCTTACTTCTTTGGGAATTGCGGCAGTAATTGGAGCGGGCATCTTTTCGACCATCGGCAAAGCCGCCTACAACGGCGGGCCGGCAGTTTCCTTCCTCTTTATCTTCACGGCAATTGCGTGTGCGTTCGCGGCGTTTTGTTACGCGGAGTTCGCCTCAATGATTCCCGTCGCAGGGTCGGCCTACACTTATGCTTATGCGTCTTTCGGCGAGTTGATTGCGTGGATCATCGGCTGGGATTTGTTGATGGAATACGCCATTGGCAACATCGCCGTGGCCATTTCCTGGAGCGATTATTTCACGACCTTGCTGGCGGGGTACAACATACACATCCCGGAATATCTGACCATGGATTTTCTGTCGGCATCGCGCGGTTTTGACACTGTGGACGCGCTGCTCAAATCAGGTCAGACGCTTGAGCAGATTGGCCAGGATGGCGGCCCGGTGCAGGCGTATCTGGCCTGGTCTCAAGCGCCAGTGGTTGGAGGTTTTCATCTGGTTTGCGATCTGCCTGCGTTGGCAATCGTGATTCTGATTACGGCGTTGGTCTTCGTGGGAATTCAAGAGTCAAAGCGCGCGTCGAACATAATGGTGGCGATCAAGCTCAGTGTCATCTTTTTGGTCATCGTGCTTGGCGCTTACTACGTTCAACCGGCCAACTGGAGTCCGTTTGCGCCTAACGGCGCAGCGGGTGTGTTGAAAGGCGTATCGGCTGTCTTTTTTGCTTATATCGGTTTCGATGCAATTTCGACCACGGCTGAAGAGTGCAAGAATCCGCAACGCGATTTGCCGCGCGGGATGCTTTACTCGCTGGTAATTTGCACGGTTCTTTACGTGCTGATTGCGTTGGCGCTGACCGGGATGATCAGTTACAAAAAACTCGATACGGGCGATCCGTTGGCGTTTGTTTTCGGGCCGGAAGGTGTGAATCTGCCGTGGGTGGCGGGCATCGTTTCCATCAGCGCGGTCATTGCGATGGCAACCGTGCTGCTGGTCTTTCAACTCGGGCAGCCGCGCATCTGGATGGCGATGAGCCGCGACGGACTGCTGCCGAAAATCTTCGCCGCTATTCATCCGCGTTTCAAAACCCCATGGTTTTCGACCATTGTCACCGGCTTGTTGGTGGCGATTCCTTCGTTGTTCATGAACCTGACTGAGGTGACTGATCTGACCAGCATCGGCACTCTCTTCGCATTCGTGCTGGTTTGTGGCGGAGTGTTGGTTCTCGACAACTCCAAACAGAAAATTGAGCGCAAATTCCGAACGCCGTATATTAATTCCAAGTACATCGTTCCTGGGCTTTTTATTCTGGTTTGGGTCATCTTTTTCTTCTTCAAACGCGATCTGCTGTTGAGCTTTTTCAGCGGCAACGATCTTTCTGACCCGACGGTTCACGGTTGGGAAGTCGTCAAACACAGGATTCCAATGTATGGCTACATTGTTCTTTCGTTCATTCTGGCCATCGCCTGCTTCTTGCGGAATTTGTCGCTGATTCCGGTATTGGGTCTGCTGAGTTGTGGGTATTTGATGACGGAACTTGGTTGGACTAATTGGACGCGGTTTTCCCTTTGGCTAGTAGTTGGCTTAATTCTTTACTTCCTTTATGGTTATCGTCACAGTCGGCTGGCTCGTGACGTTTAATTGAGGGCTGTGCGAATAAAAATGGCTTGCCATCAATAATTTGAGCGATGGTACTGAACCGGGAGCGGTAGCGACCGGGTTGGCTTAAAGTAACGCTCACGAAAGTACCCAGTCGCTACCGCTCCCGGTTCCGTACCGAATTACGCACAGCCTTCGTTTAATTCACTTTGCATTTCCCACCTGCCGAACTGAAACAGTGCGCGATTGCGCGCCTATGTGAATCAAACAGCTTGATGAAATAGCCCGACCAACCGTCAGCAACGGCCATATTGCCGACGGCATATTCCAAAATATAAGTCCCAACCGATGATCCAGGCGAAGATTTTCCAGCGTGGCATAGGAGTAAATGTAAGCACTTCCCGACCGCAGAATCATCGAAACCACTTCGGCATCACAAAAAGCTGCGAAGGCGCAGGCAACCGCAGCCAGTATTAATGAAATCACAAGGGCTGGACCTGCAGCGGGTCTTCCGAGTTGCACGTCCGATCCTGTCAGACCGGCAATAATGAAGTTCATCAGCGGAGTTTTGATCTTGCTGGAAAAGGTCTCACCGGCGAAAGCCGTTCCGACCAGCGAGAAAATCCCCGCGCCGACGATTGCGCCAATGCCCAATGCAGTCAGGTCAAACGCCGATAGTGTGCGTTTCATTTGCCGTTCCGAGTTTTCCGATTCGTGAAGAAGCTGATCCGGGCTTTTGGTACTGAAGAGTTGAGATGCCATTCCCGTGTCTCCTTTTCAGTTAGTCGAGGGCAGCAACCGGAGTGTGAAGCGGACTTCAAGCTCAGAAAAAGTCCTCCCGACACTTGGCGACCACCGAGTTTTTGATGCGTTGATGAGTGTTGGAAAGCGAAAAACGGCTGCACTTTAGCGGCTGGGTTTCAGCTTGGCAAGCGCGTCGGATTTTAATTTTAATCTGTGTCGGAAGTCGCAATGTATCGTGGCATGGCTGGGGCTTTTAGAGTTATGATCGCCGCCAACTTGTTGTTCAGATGATTCATTTGAATGATTTTGCCCAAATTGTCAGGGAGCGAACCCTGACCTCACTTGATTCATAAAGAAGTAATGCACTGAAAGCAGCTTCCGATTCCCCGAAACAATTGCAGTTAATTGCCAATCGAGTTCCGAAGAGAATGCGTCTCAAACTCTTGGGAGGAGTACGCCTTTTATGAAGTACGTATCGAAAAAATCTACGAATACTATGAAGTCAGGTCTCGCAATGTTGGCGCTGGGCTTGGCGCTGTTAATCGGTATTTCCATCATCCACTCAACTTCGTTTGTTGATGCCGCAAGTAAAACCAGCACACTCCACAAAGCTTTTGCCTCGTTGACCGGTGTTTTTCAGCCAATCGAACCGGAACAGGAGCCGAATGAAACCGTTGCGAACGCAAATCCGGTTTCTTTGCCGGGGCGCAAAACAGGCACGGCAAAACTGGACGATGCGTT
>JANRKX010000099.1:0-58808 GCA_033763255.1 Acidobacteriota bacterium
TGTGGGTGTATGAGGTTGTTGGGGATTGTGTTTCTGTCGGCAGGAGGGACTGTGGGAATGAGGGAATGAGGGAATGAGGGAATGAGGGAATGAGGGAATGAGGGAATGAGGGAATGAGGGAATGAGGGAATGAGGGATGTAGCATCAATGTCCACACATCCTATCTCCCTCTTTCCCGCCGTCTCTCTGTCTCTCTGTCTCTCTGTCTCTCTGTTACGGCTTCTGGCCTGAAATGTAGCCATTGAAAATCACATCGCCGTAATCACGATATTTGCCAGAGTCGAAATCTTTGACGAAGCCGGTCATCAACTGCATCATCGTAGTCGAAATGTGTCCCGGAACTGCCGCCGGATGTGAAAATCGCATGTTGAATACGGCGCGAATGAACAGGCTCTTTTCAGTCAGCGGCAATCGTTTGACGTTGCGGGCAAAAGCTTCGAACGAAGAGCCGTCGAACAAATACTGCTCGACGTTGGACAGGTAATAAGCCGTGACGGTCAGTTCGTGTTTGCGAAGGTAATCGCCAATCGCGGCCAGAGCTTTTGTTCCGCCGAAATTTCCAACGACAGGGATGATCAGGTTTTTGCGGTGCATGTCGCGCACGAAGTTGTAATCATCCACCACTGCCAGAAAGTTGCCGAGCTTGCCGTTCAAATCCGGTTGCAAGATCAATTCGCGCAAGCTGGGAAAGTAATTGCCCCAGCCTCCGCCGCCGTCCATACGAAAAGCTATGTCCAAACCATCGGCGCGAAAGTTTTTGTAGACGTATTCCAAACTGGCTCGGTCGTCTTTGCTCAGCGGAAACTGGAAATCCGATTCGATGGTTTTGATGATCTCGGCCAGATTCGCGGTGTAAGCGGCATCGGTCGCGGCAATCTTGTTGAAGAACGTTAGCAACTCTTCAATCGGCGCGTCGGCTTTCGGAATCGTCAATTTGGGTTTGTCCTTGTCAGCTTCGGCGGGTTTGTCGCTGGGCAAAGGCTTGCTCATCAATCGAGAAAGAAACTCCGCGCGAGTAGGCGAGTGGTGAAAAATCGCCTTGTACATCAAATGCTGAATCATGGCTTGGCGGCGAATGTCTATCAGGAAGGCGATGCGCGGACGAATCTTGGCGATGTAGGTGAAATTCTGTTCCGGCCCCACGCCAATGTAAGCTCCACCGGTTGCGCCCATTTGTTTGAGCTTGTCCACGATGTGCAGGTACGAAGTTTCGTTCGACGAAAAGTTATCCGAAAGAAAATAACCTCCGTCCTCCGACATCTCGCGGCTCAGTTTGGCAAAGTCGGCGGCGGAAAGACTTTCCGACAGGTTTGCTGTCGCTGTGGTCGCCGGTTTCGGCTGAACAGGTGCAGGCTGCTGGGCAAAGGCTGTGATTGATAAGGCCACTATCAACATCACAATAAGCGCCAGATTGATGATGCTTGCATTGAATTTGAAGTGACGTTCAAACAGAGCAGCCAGGCGTGGTTTCGGCATAAAGCGATCTTTTCCTTTGTTTGTGTTCAGCTACGAACGGGCAGCGACTTTCTCAGAATTTGGTCAACCACTTTGGGGATGGATTGATGCAGAGACGCCGCTTCTTGTCGCAATTGCTGGAAAACGTCTTCTTCAAGCTGCACCTCGAAGACCCGATGTTTGATTTGAATCACGGCTTCGGTGGGTTGCAGGTATTCTGCGTAATCCATCGTGCTGTGCGAATCCCAGAATTCGCCCGCTTCTTCTTCGGAAGCAAACGAATCCGGCAGCGGATCAACACGCTTATTTTTGCTTTTATTATTCACCTTGGACTTATCGCGTAATGCCAAATTGGAAACAGAGCGCAGCAAGAATTTCTTCTTGAAGCACGTCAGTGGTGAGCTTTCCGTAAAGCCGAGTCAGGCGCTGTTTGTCCAGCGTTCTGACCTGATAACTCAAAACGAGCGAATCCGAAGTCAGCCCCGCAGTTCCGGCTGGCAGTAACGCTTCATTGGGATAAAGGCGCCTGCCGGGTTTGCGCGACGTGATGGGCAGAACATTCACCACCGGCAATATATCGTTGAGCGTAGTTTCACTGATGACCAAAACTGGCCGAATCTTTCCCTGCTCCGATCCGACAACCGGATCGAGATTGGCTTGCCAGACGCTCCATCGTTCAATGCTCATCGCACAACTACCTCGGCATCAACGTGCTGAAAGTCTTCCGCCACTTCACGAAGGTCGGCCAGAAACAGCGGGTCGTTCATCGCTTCTCGCATTGCGTCCAGCTTGGTTTCTACCGGTTCAATCAGAACCACGGAGACTTTTTCGCCCTCAACCAGATTGAGCTGCCGAAGTGGACGTAAAAGACCTTTTTCATAAACGGCTTCGATTGCTGTGTTCATTGATTGCCTCCTTGTTTGCGCGGCAAGGGTAAAGAAAATCAGCGCCGAGAGCAAAAGCGTAAAGGGTCACAGAGTCCTCGCAACGCAACAAACACGAAAACCGATGTTGCGACTGGCAAGGTCAGGGAGCATGTGGGTGCGGTAGGCGGAGCGGTGAACATCGAAGCCGTCCCACGAGCCACCACGCACTACCCGGATATTGCCGGATAGCGGCCCAGTTGGATTTTTTTCAGGACTCTGTTCGTAGTAATTGGCATCGTACCAATCGTGGCACCATTCAAAAACGTTGCCGTGCATATCGTACAAGCCCCACTTGTTCGGCAGCTTTTCTCCAACCGGATGCGTTTTTTGACCAGAGTTGTTGATGTTCCAAGCGTATTTTTTCAGCAACACCAGGTTATCTCCGAAGCAGTATTGGCCGGTTGAGCCTGCTTTGCAGGCGTACTCCCATTCAGCCTCCGTCGGCAGACGGTAACTCCTGTCGGTTTTCTTTGACAGCCTTTCACAAAATTCAACAGCCATCTTCCACGAAACTTTCTCGACCGGCAAATTGTCATCTCTGAAGTGGGACGGATTGTTTCTCATAACTTCCTTCCACTGCCTTTGAGTGATTTGAAACTTGCCTATGTGAAACGGCGAAAGCGTTATTTGGTGAATCGGCTTTTCTTCGAAGCGTAAGTTTGATCCCATCAAAAAAGATCCGCCGGGAATGGCGATCATTTCCAGCTTCACGCCGTTGCCCAGGTCTTCGACAAAGTTTTCGTGGCGAAGCTGCAATGTAGGTGGTGTGATGATCTTTGGTTGAGAAAGAATACGAATTGAGCCAGATAACCAAGAGGCTGATAGTTTATTGGCTTGGGAACTAGCAATCTGGCGCACAATCGGTTTATCGCCGAACTGTAGTTTGCTTTCGTTCCAAGTTTTGCCAGTTTGGATATGGAAGTTAACAGTGATGAGCTTCTTATTTTTGCCTGCAGTGATACATTGCCCTGTCGGTAAAGCCATTGCCAATCCAATCTGACCAGCGGTCGAGAGAGCAGTGTTCACGTTAAGTGTTGCGCTGTTGGCGTCTTTGCCCAGGACTGCTTCGATAAATTTCAAATGTGCGGTATCGAATATCAAGCTGAAGGCGAAAGCATTTTCATCACCCTGTGCGTCAAGATCAACACTGACACTGATGTGTTCATCGGCTGCTACCAAGGCGTCACTGATACGGACAACGCTCGGCAATCGAGAGGATAGAGGATCATTTACCTCAACTTTGCCAGCTTCATCGAAATCTTTCTGACGAGTGATTGGCGGCAACTCGCGCACTTTTGCAGCAACGGGTGGTTCTTCAAACAGCGGCTGATTGGTCAGATGCCGGAGCAGCAGTTCATAACCGTCTTCCAAATCAACACGGTAATAACTGACCTGTTCCAGCCAGACGGGTCTGTGAGTAACATCTTCCTGCGAGAACAGCACGGGGATAAATTTCGTGTTGCGCGAAGCGTTTTGATAAATTTCGTTAGTAATGAGTGTTGCTTCCCACGTCACGCCAAGCCCAACGCCAGGCTGCTCTTTTCTTTCGGCCCGGCGGCGATAGGTTTCGGTGCATACCACCAAGGTGAAGTCGGCTTCTTTGATACGGTCTTCCATCCACGCCTGCCAGCCTTCGGGCGGCGACATCAGCGTGTGATCGGTGACGCAGTGAATCCCATCCGCGCGCAACTTTCTGAGCAATTCATAAACGCGCAGCCGATGCTCCTGCGAATCGTGGCTGTAGCTAATGAAAACTTTGGGAGGATTCGGTTCAGGCGTCATAACGTTATTAGCAGTTCAGGTTTTCAAGCGGCGACCAGCATTCTGGCGTGGGCGATTTCGCCTTTGGCGATGGGGCGAACTTGAAACGACAGGAGCGTGGTGACAGCCGTCGTTTTTCCTTCCAGCGTGACGAATTCGACTTCGTAACCAGCGCCGCCGCGATGAACCATGACGACTGTGCCAATGTCTCCGCTTTCCAATCCGTGCTCAGGAAGATTTTCAGTCAACACTACACTATCAAGCTCTTTAATCATTTTCGCCTCCTGCATTCGATCATAACGGATAAGCCGTCACCAGATAAGGTTCGGTTTCACCGGTTGAGATAAACCAGACGGCTCGAACGTTAGGAGTTCGGCCATCAGGCGCTGTTAATGATCCTTCAATGACGTAACGAATTCCAAATTGCGTCGCTTCGACTTTGGCGACTTCGTGTTGCTCGGCGTGCAAAATCAACGCATCCGCCAACGCTTTCCAGTCATTCGCCAAAAAGCCAAATCGTGTGAGGAACATTGCTTTGCTTTGCCCGTCACGGTGTGTGAACGACAACAGATATTCCGTGATTTTGGCTTCGGAGACAACGGAGTTTTCGATGTTTGGCAGCTTCATATTCAACTTCGTCTCAAGAGATCACAGACAATTTGAATCCGGTCGCTTCTTCGTATTGTTCGCACACATCAGCCAATTCTTCGGGCAAAGGCGACGCGGCGATTTTGGCTTCGACCAGGCCTTTGTCCTGATGAACGCCGGGTTGTTTCAGCAATCGCCATTCGGCGGGAATCAGCCGTTTGGCGATTTCGACCAGATCAAACGTGTTCACTCCGGGACGGATTTTCAGCCTGTGGCCTGTGGCATTGGCCATCGCCTGAATCGTGCGCTTTTGTCGTAATCCGATTTCCGGCGTCAGGAATTTCAATTCCAGGTAATCGCCGCGTTCGTCGGTTTTCAATTTTACGCGCGACACTTGCCAGGTTTCCGGCGCAAAGCTGAAGGCTTCTTCGATCATCGCGGCGGAGCGTTTTTCGTAAAGAGGTCGAAACGTCGTGGCTGGCGAGAATTCCAGTTTGTCGGCTTCCAGGCTTCTGGCAGCAATCGGCGCGGGTTGTTCGATGGCCGGTGTTTCCAAAGGCTTTTCCGAAGTCGTTTCCAAAACCGGAGCGGGCATTTGCAATCGCAGGCGAAAGCCAGTGCGTTCGTGAAAGGCTGTCATCGCCGAGTTGGCTGTTGCCGCGTCAATCGCGGTTTCCAAACTGATGGCGACTTCTTTGGTCAGCAAATGAATTGCGGGTGATTTCAATCGCTGAATGTCGGGCGGCAAAACTTCCAACGCGACTTCGGCCAGGCGGGCTTGATGAGGTTTGTCGTTGACGGTGAACGTCCAGCCGGTTTCGGCGACGATGGCTTCGCACTCGGCGCGGTATCGGTCGCGGGCTACGTCTGGGAATTCAAACATCAGCCGCACAGTGTGCGAGGCGATGTCGTAGCCTTTGTGATAGAGGCCAGCTTCGGCGGGCATCATTGTTTCGACGCGCGTTTGAATGGTCTGTTGCGAAGCGAATTGCAACGCTTCTTTCGGTTCTTCTTTTTCGTCTGGAATCACCAACCGATACCGATGCGGACGCGCTTTTGGACGGCGGAAATCTTCGCTGTCGTCCAGCAACCGCATCAACTCCACGTATTGATCTTCGTCCCAGTTGTGTTCGCCGTGCCACAAATTCAACAGGTCAGATTCGCTGAACAGTTTTCCTTCGTCGCCGCGTCCGCGCAAATGAATGGCCATTTGTTGCAAGGCAGCGGCGGTCAGAGCTTCGCCCTGGCCGATTGCAGATTGCGGATTTCGGATTGCGGATTTGGTGGTGAGGCGGCTGGCTCCGAAACTGAGTGTGCCGCCGGTTTGCGGCAAATGAATCGGGCGGTAGCGCGTGCCTTGTCGGCGCAGCAGATCGCGCAAGGCTTCGCGCGCGTTGCCGTCGCCGTGAACCAGCACGATTTCGCGCGGATTGATGGCTTCGATCAAGCCGGAAATTTCGTTGCAATCGGCGTGAGCGGAAAGCGAATACTTGGCGACGGAGCATTTCACGTCCAGCGTTTTTCCGGCGATGGTCAGTTCGCGGGTTTCGGCTTCGGCCAGTTGCAGCAATTGGCGACCGGGTGATTCTTCGTCCTGATAACCCGTGATGGCTATGCCGTTGCGTTCATCGCCGACCAGATGCGGCGCGTAAAACGCCGAAGCTCCGCCGGTCAACATTCCCGAACTGGCGATGATGACGCAAGGCTGGCCCGCTAAAACCTTTTCGCGCTCGGCGGGCGAAGCAACCTGACGAATTTCGTCCACCACGTTGAAAAAAGGATTGCCGTGTTTTTCGATCAACCGACGCGCATAAGGCGTTTGGTGAGCAGGGAATTGCGAATACACGCCGCAAACGGTTTTGACCATTCCATCAATCCAGACCGGAAAGCTGCCGAGTTTTTTGGAGCGAAACTGTTTCAGCAGCATCAGCATTACTTCCTGAGCGCGGCCAATGGCGAAGGCTGGAATCAACAGTTTGCCGCGCGATTCGATGACACCCGCAACCATTTCGATCAAGCGTTGTTCTTCCAGTTCGCGCGGCGAATGCAGCCGGTCGCCGTAAGTGGATTCGATCACCAGCACATCGGGTTTGAATCCGGCGGGAGGCAGCATTCCCGGAACCGTCAATTGATCGCCGACGGCAATGTCGCCGGAAAACAGCACGCGGATGGAGCGGCCTTGTTCAATGCCTTCGATGCCGACCGAAGCCGCGCCCAGAATGTGTCCGGCGGGAAACCACGTCGCCGTCACGCCGGAACGCCCAAGTTCCAGTGGCGAACCGAATGGAACCGACGTCATTTTTTCCAGCAGGCTTTCGACCGCCGCCGGAGAATACAGCGGCAATTCCTGCTCGCTTTCGGCTTTCGACCGCATGATGTTGATCGAATCGCGCAACAGGACTTCGACCAAACCGCGCGTAGCCGCCGTCGTGTAAATCGGCACGCCGGGAAAATGCTGGTGCAGCACAGGCAGCGCGCCGCTGTGATCCATGTGAGCGTGCGTCAGCAGCACGGCGTCCAATTGTCCGGCGTGAGTTTTTTGAATGGCGGCTAAATCTGGAAGGCGATTGTCGCCACTCATACGCATGCCGCAATCCACCAGAATGCGCGCGGAACCGATTTCGACAACGGCGCTGCTGGCTCCGATTTCGTCGCCGCCGCCAAGAAAGGTGATGTTCATAATTATGTCAACGACTTTTCCGATAGTATTTTGACTATTGGCAGGCCCAGCGACTTGAAGCTATCGTCATTGGTTAAGAACGAATCGCATCGTTCACGAAAAGCGGTTGCCAATTGAATGGCATCTGGCAGTTTCAGTTTGGTGGTCGCCCGTAACTGCGCAGCATCTTCCAGAATGTCGCGGCTGATTGGAACGATTTCCATGACAGAGGTGGGTGTTAGAAACGTGCGGTAAGCCTGTTGAATTGCCAGGTCTTGATCTTTGATCGGCTTGACCAGCGTTTCGGCCAGCGTCAGTTCGCTGGTGACGGCGACAATTTCGCCGGTATCCATTGCTTCCAGCAACGCGCGAATCTGGTCAGCATAATCAGCAAAACCTTCAATGGCATAGATGACAATATTGGAGTCGAGGTAAGCCCGCTGGCCAAGCTCGGAACTTACTTTTCCCATTGGTTACGCTCCGCGCGCAAAAAATTATCTGCTTCAGCCGGAGTCGCAAACGCACCTTTGCCCGAACCAAAGAGCGAGGCGTAATTGGTTGTTGGGTTGGTAACTGTGGTCGTTGCCGGTTGCATGGAGGCAACTTGTTTTTGTTCCAGCAATTCCACGGCTTGCTTGATCAGTTTCACCAGATCGTTGGGCGGCAGGAATTTAACTTGATCAGCAATTAGTTCCAGTTGACCGGTCGGCATGTCTTCACCTCTTTGAATTTGCGAAAAAACAGATGCTTTCAGATTCAAGGCGATTTTACAGCCAAGCCGCTGTTTGTCTCAATCAAGTAGCCGTTTGGTTACAGCCGATAGCGTTGTTTCTGTTTGGGCTTGGCCGTTTCGACATCCACGTTGGGCAAACGCAGGCTGACATCGGCGCTGGCGTCCCAGTCGAGATGCTCTCCGCGCAGGAGTTTGGGATACCCGGCGGCGGCGATCATCGCGGCGTTGTCGGTGGTGTACACCGGCGAAGGAATGTAGGCGGGAATCTTCAATTCGTCGGCCAGCTTTTGGACTGCCGCGCGGAGTTCGCTGTTGCAGGCGACGCCTCCGGCCAGCAGGATCGTGCGCGGTTGATAACGTTCACTGGCTTTGCGAAGGCTGCGGACGAGCGCGCGAACGACGGCATTTTGAAAGCTGGCGCAGAGGTCGAGGATTTGTTCGCCGGGATTGTTTGGATCGGCAACCGGTTCGATTTGGTTTTCTCGGACGTGACGCAGCACGGCGGTTTTCAATCCGCTGAACGAAAAATCCAGGCTCAACCCGCTGCCGTCTTTTTCTTTGATTTCAGCCAGCGGAAAGATGATCGCGCGTTTGTTACCAAGCTTAGCCAGCCGATCAATCACCGGCCCGCCGGGATAGCCCAGGCCGATAAGCTTTGAAACTTTGTCGAAGGCTTCGCCAGCGGCGTCGTCGCGCGTGCGGGCTACGAGTTTGTACTTTTCCGGTTCGGGAATCAGAAACAGATTGGTGTGGCCTCCGCTGACAACCAACGCCAGCGCGGGATATTCGGGTGGCGGAAATTCAAATGCGGTCGAATAAACGTGGCCTTCGATGTGGTTGACGCCGACGATGGGTTTGCCGGTGGCAAAGGCGACGGCTTTGGCAAAGTTCAGTCCGACCAGCAGCGAACCTACCAGGCCGGGGCCTTGTGTGACGGCGATTCCATCAAGCTCAGAGTGAGTGATGTTGGCCGTTTTCAGAGCTTCATCAACGACGCCCGCGATCTTTTCCAAATGTTCGCGCGAAGCCAGTTCGGGCACTACGCCGCCGTATTTTTTGTGCGTGGCGATTTGCGAATAGATGACGTTGGACAAGACGCGCGTGCCATCAGCAATTACAGCGGCAGCAGTTTCGTCACAGGAGCTTTCGATTCCGAGGATCAACATAAGGCAAAAGGCAAATGGCAAATGGCAAATGGCAAAAATCAAAAGTGCAGCATTTTTGCCTTTTGAAATTTGCCTTTTGACTTTTGATTTCTAGCTGTTTGCAGCAACCGGTTGGCGACGAACGACGACGACAGTCGCGTCGTCTTTTATTTGCTCGAAGCCAGGCTGGCCGCAGTCAAACACGCGGTGGCAGAGCGTGGTGACTTCACCGCCGCTGAATCGTTCGGCCATTTCTTCGATCTCGACAATACCTTTGTCGCGGTCGCCGGTCAGTTTGGCAAAAGCTCCGTCGGTGTACATCAACAACAAATCGCGCGCAGGGAACGGAACGGCAGATTCGACAAACTTCGCGTCAGCTTTTTCGCCGACGGCTCCGCAAGTCACCGGCAGTTGTTTGCGTCCGGCGGTGGTTGCGCCTTGAGGTTTGTTCAGGTGAACCAGTGGCAGATGGCCTGCGTTGACGTAATGCAATTGATCGCCACGCCATTGAGCCAGCACACAGGTAAACGGACGGCTTTTCCGGCAAAGCTCAGAGTTCAATTCGTCCATGATTGCGGTCAGATTTGATTCGGCGGAGTTGCGGTTGGCGATTTTCGTCAGCGTTTTGTGCAACTCATTCGTCGCGGCCAGCGAGTCAAATTTCTTGCCGGTAGCGATTGAAAGGTCGCCAAGTACAATCAGCGGGCCTTTTGCCGTGTCAAAAATCTGGTAGTAATCGCCGCCGGTTTCGGTTCCGGCTCCGTGTTTGGAAGAAGCCCACACTTCAGGCATTTCCATCAACGGCGCAGGCATAAACAGTTGATGCACCTGTTCAGTCATCTCGAATTCGCGCTGTTTGCTGCCCAGGTCAAAGGCTTCCTGAAGCGCGTTTTTGGCCACGCTGACCATCAGGTCTTTGGGTTTGTGTGATCCCAGCGCAAAGACAAACGCCGTTGCTGCCAGTAATGACAGCCGAAACCACGGCGGACTGCCCGCCCAAAAAGAAATCGCGGCGTAACCGATCAGCGCGTACGCAGAAGCCTGGACGACCAACATTATTCGGTAACGAGTTGCCGCGACAGCCAGAATCGGGAAGTAGCAGAGAAAGATTCCGGCGCCGATTTTCGGAAACAGGCCGTTAAATACGAACGCCACCAAGCCCAGATGTACGATGGTCAAATCGAAGAAGGTCGTTTTTGTGGCCAGAGAAAGCGAAGCGTTTCGTTTGGTCAATGCGCTGGCGACGAACATTGTCACCAGCCACAACGCGGCGAAGGCCAGATAAATGATTTTTGCGTTGGAATGGTGATCCCACATCCAATACGCCGCGACCAGTGAAGTTAGTGCCAGCCACAGGCGAATTTTGGTTGCCCAGTTTTCGGCGACGCGCACGTGTTCAGCCAGAGCGGTTTCGACTTTGTTGGGCAAACTGTCTTGCAGTTGTTTCAAAAGTACAGACATAAACGGGGTCCTTTTCGTAATTCGATTTTCGTTTGATTGATTTGGAAGAAGGCTTGAACAAGGCGGATAAAATACTTCACGCCATCGGAAACGGTCAAAACCTGAACAGGCGTAGTTTGTTGCAAACGCGGATCAATTGAAGAGAAAACCGATCATCCAATCCGAATTCGCCAGACACGATTGTTGGTTTGTTCGCAGATGATCGGGATGTCGAGGAATCTTTTGATGATTTCGATGTTGGTCGTCGTGTGGCGCGAAGGCGGCAACGTCGTGAACGAACCGCCACCCGCCAATGCCATCGGCAGCAACAATTGATCGGCCAGGTATTCGCCGACGGCGGCTTCGCTGGCCAGATAGCGCCGAGCCGCCAAAGCTGCTTGATCGGCGACGGCTTCGGCGGCAATGGTGCGTTCGCCGAAACCGGTGAAGACTTCGGTCACCTGTTCGCATTCGATTTCCAAAGAAACGAAATTGCCGGGCGCTAAAGCGTTCGTAGGTGTTTCCACCAGATGCCATTTTTTCGGCCACGACAATTTTTTCTGGACGATGCTCAACTCGCGTTCGGCGATATTGCGCGGCAAATGGCACGACACGGCTTTGGCCAATCGGCGTTTGATGTCGCCGCGTTCAGGCAAATCCATCTGCCCCAGTTTGCTGCTGCCGTGAATCGTCACTTCCAGCTTGCCGCCGCCCGCTGGATAAAAACCGTAATTGACCAGCTTGGTTTCAACCTTCGCGCCCATTCGTTTCAGCAACGGCAGGAAAGCTTTTTCCAGAAAATCGAACGGCGGCGCAAACGGATTGTGCGTGCCGCCTTCCAACGTCAAATGACTTCGACCTTCGACGGTCATCAAGGCAGGCAGAACGGTTTGCAGCACCAGCGTCGTGCTGCCTGCCGTTCCAATCGCAAAGTGATAATCGCCCGGCGTGATTTTTCCCGGCGTAAAGGTGAGTTGTTGTGACCCGATGGCTGCGCCGGATGCAGATGCCTGGCCGACTTCCGCAGCCGCTTTGACCGAAGTCAGATGCTGCCGCAACAAGCCGGGCGTTCGCCGTCCGGCACGAATTTTTTCGATGCGGAATGGCTTTCCGGTGATAAGCGACAACGCCAGCGAAGTGCGAAGAATCTGCCCGCCGCCTTCGCCAATTGAACCGTCAATCGTAAGCATGGCTGAATTGTACTGACTGGGATTCAGATGGCAATCGTTGATAAGCGATTGCCTGGCCGGTCATTTTCAACTTACCATTGCAGCGAAGCATTATGAAAAGGAGTCGAATATGTCAGTCCTGATGAACACCTTGATCGAACTTGATGAGCATGGAATTGCCTGGATCAGCGGCACGAAGGTCAAAGTAATTGAAGTCGCCACCGATAAGCTGGCGCACGGCAGCAGCCCAGAAGAAATGCATTTCCAATATCCGCATCTTTCGCTGGCGCAGATTCATGCGGCGCTGGCACACTATTACGAACACCAGATCGAGTTTGACACGGAGATCGTTGGCCAAGCCAATTGGGCGGCAGAACTGGCGGAGAAGGCCAAAGCTTCTCCGCTGCGACGAAAACTTGAAGCCAGGTCCAGGGAAATGGCGGCGGCGAAATGAGTCTCAAACTTTATTTTGATGTGCATGTGCGAGCCGCCGTTACGGATGGTTTGCGATTACGCCGGATTGATGTTTTGACCGCCCAAGAGGACGACGCATCCAGAATGGATGATCCTGATCTGTTAAATCGAGCTGGGGATTTAGGGCGAGTGGTTTTTACGCAAGATCAGGATTTTTGGCGGAAGCCGCATCGCCGCCAAGCGTCAGGAGAGGCATTCGTGGGCGTCATTTACGCACATCAACTCCACGTGACCGTAGGGCAATGCGTAAATGACCTGGAGTTGCTGGCCAACGTTTATGAGCCAGAAGACATGGCAAACAACGTTGAATATCTTCCCTTGAAATAGAAAAAGCGCGCGAATGACT
Source organism: Acidobacteriota bacterium (assembly GCA_033763255.1). Classification (GTDB taxonomy): domain Bacteria; phylum Acidobacteriota; class Blastocatellia; order RBC074; family RBC074; genus RBC074. The sequence continues at coordinate 12,697 of JANRKX010000099.1, forward strand.
CAGAAAACTTTCAAGTCGTTCGCGCGCTTTTCAAATGTCTTCTTGCTCAGCCTTTCAACTGAAAATCCTTGAACTGTTCGCGCAGGACTTTCTTGTCGAATTTGCCGACGCTGGTTTTCGGCACGGCTTCGATGAAGACGATGTCGTCAGGCATCCACCATTTGGCGAAGCCTTTGAGCAGATGTTCGTAAATCTGGTCTTTGGTGACATCCGCGCCGGGCTTTTTGACCACGCAAGCCAGCGGACGTTCGTCCCATTTCGGATGCACGATGGCTATGACGGCGGCTTCGGCAACGCCGGGCACAGCCATAATCGCGTTTTCCAAATCCACAGACGAAATCCATTCGCCGCCGCTTTTGACCAAATCTTTCGAGCGGTCGGCGATGGCCATGTAACCTTCGGTGTCGAGCGTGGCCACATCGCCTGTGTCCAGCCAGCCATCTGGGAATTTATCCGGCGTCGGTTCGGTGCGGTAATACGTCGAAGCGATCCACGGGCCGCGAATCAGCAATCGTCCCATCGAAGTTCCGTCGTGTGCGACTTCTTCGCCGTTGTCGTTGACGATGCGCAGTTTCAATCCCGGCGCATAAATGCCTGCGCGCTGTTTGACGTCCAGTTTCTTTTCGCGCGGCAAATCCTTCATCTCCGGCTTCAAACGGCAGACCGTGCCGAGCGGCGAAGTTTCGGTCATGCCCCAGGCTTGAATGAAATCAATTCCTAGATTGGTTTCCAACCAGTCAATCATCGCGCGCGGCGGCGAAGAGCCTCCGCAAATCATTTCGCGCAAATTGGACAAATCGTATTTGCCGGGATTGGTTTGAAGTTCGTTGATGACGCCCATCCAGATGGTCGGCACGCCGCCGGTGAAGGTGACTTTTTCATCCTGTAGCAATTGGCACACCGAAGCGCCGTCCATCGTCGAGCCGGGAAAAACCTGTTTCAGCCCCAGCATCATGCAAATGTACGGCAAGCCCCAGGCATTGGCGTGAAACATCGGCACGACGGCCATCACCGTGTCATCGCGTTTCAGCCCCAGCAAATCCGGCAATCCGCCGGTGATGGTGTGGATGTAATTCGACCGGTGCGTGTACATCACGCCTTTCGGATGGCCCGTGGTTCCGCTGGTGTAACAAAGTCCCATCGGCGAGTTTTCGTCAATTTCCGGCCAGGTGAATTCCGGCGATTCGGCGGCTATCAGCTCTTCGTAATCATGAATCTTCGCGGAACTGGCCAACGCTGAGGAAGCCTGGTTACCGGTGTTGTTCATCACGATGATGTGTTTGACGGTGGGAATTTTCCCGGCCAGCTTTTCCAGAATCGGCAACAGGTCATCGTCAACGCAAATCACGGAATCTTCGGCGTGGTTGATGATGTATTCCAGGTCTGTCGCCGAAAGCCTCAGGTTCAGCGTGTGCAGCACCGCGCCCATGCACGGCGTGGCGTAATAAACTTCCAGATGGCGGTAACCGTTCCAGGCCAGCGTGGCAATGCGGTCGCCCTGCTTGACGCCAAGTTTCGTCACTGCGTTGGCGAATTGACGAGCGCGTTTTCCCAGTTCGGCATAAGTGTAACGGTGAACTTTGTCGCGCATCTTCGAGACGATTTCGTTGTCGGGATAAAGCATCGGGCCTCTGTCCATTAACACCGGCATCGTCAACGGCGTGTTCATCATCGTCATAATTCTGGTGCTCCTGAAAGAATGGAATTGGTTATTGCGATTGGGCGCAAAGCCTAATCGAACGTTTTCGCATTTTCAACGAATCGCTGTTTAGCCTTTCATTATTTGTTGCGGTGTTATTGCGCTTTCATGAGAAACGAATCGGAAATTCCGCCGCTGAATATGGCGAGTGATTAGTCATTAGCAAATTGGGCGCGGCGCATTAAACATGCGCCGCGCCCTCTGGACTTGCTCAAGTATTGATAACTCTCAGCTCCGTTGCGGAAAGTTTGAAACTAAGGATGATTTTTCTCACTTGTTGAAACGAAGAATCAATCACTTACAGGCGAAAAATTAGTTTCAAAACCCGTAAGTCTAAGCTTTCCGCAACGCAGAACTCTCAGGTCTGCCTCGCCGATTCCGGGCGTTAAGGCTTTATCAGAGATGTCGCCGGAAGCAGGACTTCCAGGTTCTCATTTGCAACATTTGTTCCGCCTCCGGTCGTGAAGGAGTTAGGTTCGCGGAAGCCGCCCGTGAAGCTGCCCAGATTGTTTTCTCTGAGAGGCTGAAAAACAAAACTGGGAACGATTTCGCTCCCAGTTTTGTTTGGAATCAATTTCTCTGCCATTGCTTACAGGAAGCGGAAAACGATTGGGCAATTCACAACAACTCCTATTGAGCCGTAAGGAGAACCGCCAGGCCCCGTGATGAAGCCATCTTCGGCCAGCGCCAGTATCTGGAACTCTTCAGATACACGAGAACGGAAATTCTTCATAATCGCATCAGCCGTCCATACGCCCGCATTTACATCCCAAAGAGGACTGTAATCAGTCGCCACCGTTGGAATCCCACCCAGCACGTTCAACGGAGCGCGTCCGTCAATCAATGCGCTGTTCATGCCCTGGCGCTGCGGGTTGCCGCATCCGGTTGCTCCATTGATCGTCAGGAAGAGGCGTTCGACCGCGCTGAAGGCGCTGTCGTCGTTTCCAACTTCTATATCTTGCAGTCCGGGCGCGAACGTGTTGCCTTCCAACGCGGCGACGACGGGATCCGAAGCGTCCGTTGAGAGATAGAGTACTGGCCGAGCAAAGCTGAAGCCCGGCACCAACCGCAAGGTCACGACGTTGCGAGTCGTGTCAATGTTGACGACCGAGTCATGAAGCAACGAGTAATTCGGGTTTCCGGTCGGGAAGTTGATCTTGTCCGGTGCAACGTCGAACGCGATGACCGGCGCGTTATAAATGTGGCCGCCTGCATTGGTAATGCGGACCAGCGGCGAATAAAGTCTGTCGCCGATTGAACCCGGTTCTGCGGTCAGCGGCGGGAAGGCGTCCGGAGCAGGTCGCGGCGTTACGCGGCGTTCCGGTTTGAAGTCCACTTCGCCTTCTTCAAAAATCAACAAACCACCTCTTTCCAGGCGTGCATTACGGACAGCGCGTCCCGTGTCGGAATAGGCAAGTTTGGCGGAAAAGTTCAACCCAAGTGCCGCCGCGTTGGCTTGGTCCGTGGAATCGGTCAGGACATACCAAACGCTTTTTCCATTGCGAAGTTCGCCGCGGTATAGAGGCAGTTGGATCGTGCCTGCTCGACGGTCGAGTTGTCCGGCAGTCAGCAATTGCAATGGGCCGATCAGTTCTTTTTGCACTGTGGAAGGCGCCGGACCGAAATAGGTTTCCGGCACATCTGCGCCAATCGAAGGCGACGCTGGGTTAACGCGGCAACCCGGCATTGGCTGCTCTTGTTCGACAACTCCTCGCGCATCGGTCGGACGGGAAATGGTTCCTCGGCTTCCAGATACGGGGTTGCGGGAATTCACCTGATTGTCGGATTGGGTAAAGGTGTTAGAACTTGAGGCGAAAGATCTGTAAAAGGCCGCTCGGCGCTCGGCTCGCAACGCGGGAGTGTTTGCTTCGCTTAGCCGTTGAAGCCGAAGTTGTTGCTCTTCAGTCAACGCTGTTTGTTCCTGCCTGGGTTGAGTGCCGTTCTCGGCGGAAAGAGGGGCGGATGCGATCAGATGCAATCTGCCGTCGCCTTCGATTTGACGATCAGGCTGCTGTCGAACCGCACTTTCGGCTTTCCAATTCGTGGGAATCAATGTCGCGCTCAAAATCGCCAGCAGTGAGAAGGTAACTGCAATCGGTTTTCTACTTTTCATGCTAATCTCCTGAAGTGATTGTTAATGCGTTTCGGGCAAGCAAAACGCGTGAGTGTCTGTGTATTTTCAGGCGTGACCACTTCTGGTCGCGCTTCAATTTTGCTGCTGCGCCCCCAAAATAGGCGCAACTCTTTCATCGGTTTTGTTCGCACATCGGGTTTAACAATTGTCAGGCGTGGAAAAGTTCCCGATCGAAAAGAAATCTTGGGTGCGAAAGAAAACCTTTAGACAAGGAATAATGCTGAATGAAAAACAGATTCATTGATTGGGCTCGGTTTCAATTCAAACTACCTGAGACGCCCGTGAAGATTCGATTCGCATTTCATTCAACAGGTTCCTCATGATGAATTCGCCGTCAATTTACGCCGACAATAAAAGGGCTGAATTCGAAGCGGCAGCTTTGCCCTTGGCGAAGTCAATTCACAATACGGCTTTGCGGCTGACTCGCCGCCGCGAAGACGCTGGCGATCTGGTTCAGGAAACATATCTGCGCGCTTACCGCACGTTTCAAAATTTCACTCCGGGAACTAACTGCAAAGCCTGGTTGTTTACCATTCTGTATTCGGTTTTCGTGAATAAGTATCGTAAAGACCAACGAGAACCGGAGGCTGTTTCCATTGATGAACTGGAAGAAAAGTTTCAATCCAACCTGGTCGCGGTTGGCTGTGATCCGCTTTGGTCATTGAATCAGATGCAAGTGGGGACAGAAGTTGATCAGGCGTTGAACTCGCTGCCCGAAGCGTTCCGCTCTGCTTTGTTGATGGTTGATGTCGAGGAAATGACTTACGAAGAAGCCGCCGCTGTTTTGAATTGTCCGGTGGGAACTGTGCGCTCCAGGCTGTTTCGCGCCCGAAAGTTGTTGTTTATCGAATTGCAGCAGTACGCTTTGAAGAAAGGTTACGTTCAAAAGGCAAAAGCATAGGATGGCGTTAGAACCCAGACATTTTAAGGATGAGATTCAGGATTTGCTGGATAACCGGCTGCGCTCCGAAATGCGTCTTGAAGTCGAGCGCCATCTGGAATCTTGCGCCGAATGCCGCCAGGAGATGGACGCTTTGCGTTGGACTAAGCAATTTGCACGTCAACAATACGCCGCTGAATTCGAGCCTGCGAAATTGCAAGAAAACATTTTGGCGGCTCTTGACCTTGAAGATCGGGAATCCGACTTTGGCCAGGTTTCTAGGTGGATGTGGTGGCGTCAACGAAGAGCGATTCTGGCTTATGGTTTTGTGCTTGTCGCTGGCGTGGTTCTGGCGTTGTCTTACTTCATCTTGCGTGAACGCAGCCAAAAGCTGCCGGAGTTGCAGGCCGAAGTCGCGCAGGATTATCGAAACTACAAAGCTGAAAAACTGCCCTTGATGTTGAAGACCGAAGACGTTGGGAAGATGGAGAGATATTTTGCCGACAACGGCATCGCTTTCCAGACGCGAGTCTTTGATCTGGCAATGATGAATTACGGTCTGGTCGGCGGGCGAGTTCATAAACTCGTCAATCGCCAAAGCTCGCTGTTCGTTTATCGCGGGAAAGAAGGCCAGACTCTGGTCTGCCAGATGTATCCGGGACAGGTGACTGAATTGCCGCTACCCGATGCGATCTTGCGGGAAAACAACGGGATTCAGTTTTACGTCTATCGCGTTAATGGACTGACTGTCGCCTTCTGGCAGGAGGGAACGGTCACCTGTGTGCTGGCTTCGGATATTGCTGCCGAAGAAGTCATCCAACTCGCTTTTGCGAAAGCCATGAAAATCTAACTCACGAGCTTGAGCCGCCTGAAGCGTATAGCCCGTAACGCAAGGTTTGCTGGTTACTTTGGGCTGCTGACCTGTGGCGTGGGCGTTTGCAGCCTCAAAGTTTCGATCTGTTTCAGGATCGCCGCGAAAGTCGCTTCGGTGACGATGCGGCCTTTTTCGCGCGTGGCCAGCGTCGGATCGCCCCAGCTTCCCGTAGGCGAATAAGTGCCTTCGCCGCGCGCCGCGACTTGCGGATCGCGCGTCAGCCTCGTGCCCGGAAGTTCCGGGCGCGGGTTGTAATCCTTAACGGCTTTTTTCATCTCCACCGAAGCCGGATCAATGTAAAGCATCTTTGAGGTTTCAATCTCGTCGGCGTGAGTGCCGCCAGGTTGTTTTTCAATCGGTTTGACCGCGTCTGCCACGGCTTTGGTCACGTCCAGGTAATGCAGCAAAATCCCTTCGGCGGCCAGAATCTCCGCCGCCGGCTTCAGCGCGCGCAAAGTCGAAACGCCTGTGTTGATGATGTAAAACCGCCGCGGCCCAAACCGCGACAAGCTGCGGCAGATGTCTACGGTCAAATCGCGCGCCGTTTCCAACCTCAGCGAAGTCGAGCCAGGATATTCAACGAACGCCGGATAGAAGTGGTAATTGATCGTCGGAGCAACGACCACATCGGCTGATTTCAGCAACCGAGCTTTGTAGTATTCGGCCATAGTCCAATCGTTTTTCAGCTTCAGATGCGGGCCGTGTTCTTTGGCCGCCGCGCCCAGCGCGATAACGACGACGGTTTCAGGCTTGAGAACTTTCTCGGCTTCCTGCCAGGTCAGATTTTCCAGCAGTACGCCTTTGGTTTGGGCAAATGCGTTTGCCGACAAGATCAGCAACAAGGTCAGGAGCGGCAGCTTTTTCATAACCCCTCTTCGACTATCGGCAGCGGATCAATCAATGATCCCTTCGAGTTTGAGGACGAAGCCTTTGAGTAGCGGCTCGCCGGAAACTTCCGATGGGTGGTCGAGAATCTCCACTGGCGCGCCAGGGCGGTAAACGTGAACCTTCTTTTCCTTCGGATCAATCAGCCAGCCGAGTTGCGCGCCGTTGGCAATGTACTCTTCCATCTTGCTCTGCAATTTCTTGAGCCGATCAGTATCTGAGCGCAGTTCAACTACAAAGTCCGGGCACAGCGGGACAAGTTTTTTGCGATCCTGTTCATTCAAGGCTTCCCATCGTTCACGCCTTACCCAGGCAGCATCAGGTGAACGTTTGGCTTTGTTCGGCAGTTTGAATCCGCCGGAAGAATCAAAGCCAATACCGCTGCCATCGTTTTCAACCCAAGCCGAAAAACGGCCAGTCAATTTGAAATTGCGGCTTGAGCCTTCGCCGCCAACCGGCATCATAATCATCATCTGCCCCTCGCTTGTCATTTCAATTCTCAACTCGCGGTTGCTTGAGCAGAACTGCCAGAATTCATCGTCGGTGAAATTGTGTATAGGCGTGATGACACATTCCGCCACGTTTTCCGGCAAAGAAATGACGAAGTCCTTCCGTTGAACTTTTCGTTTAGCGACTGCTGCCGTGCTCATAATTTTGTCCTCTCAATTCCCAGCAGCTTTTGCCGCTTCTTCTTTCTTCGGCAAATCCGGCTTGGCGAAATCGGGTTTGGCTTCGCCGAAGATGTAATGATTGAACCAGCCAAGATTGTGCAGCATCACGCCGCGCATGGATTTCGGTTTGGTGATGCCGTGCCCGTAGCCTTTGTAAACTACCATTTCCACCGGCACGCCGCGATCTTCCAGACCTTGCCGCAATTCGTAGGCGTTAGGAATCGGCACACGGCGGTCGAATTCTCCGTGTTGAATCAAAGTCGGAGTCTTGGCTTGTTTGATGAAAGTCATCGGCGAAGTTTTGGCGTAAATTTCAGGATCATCCGCCGGATCGTCGCCCAAATACTGAATCGTGAAGGGCGTGATGTCTGTATTGAAGTAATAAGTCGCCCAGTTTGAAATGCCCGCTCCAACTGAAATCGCTTTGAATCGGTCGCTGGAAGTTGTCAGAAAAGCTGAGATGTATCCGCCTTGAGACCAGCCCATGCAACCGACTCGATTGCCGTCCACCCAGCCTTTGGCAATCAAATTGTCCACGCCGGAAATCACGTCCCAAGCGTCACCTACGCCCAGATTGCGAACGTTCAATTGCCGGAATTTTTCTCCGTAACCGGCGCTGCCGCGATAGTTGACCTTCAACACTAACGCGCCTTTCGCTGCCCAAATGTCAGCCGGGTAATAACGAGCGTCCAGCAGCGTTGGCCGGTCAATGCCCGTTGGCCCTCCGTGAATGACGCACAGCAGCGGATACTTTTTGCCCCTGTTTTCTGGAAGCTCGAAGTCGGCGGGTTTAATCAAAATGCCTTCGATGGTTGCGCCGTCCTTGCTTTGCCAAGAGATGACTTCGCGCAAAGCCAGGGTGAAGTCTTTGACCTGATCGGTCATCGCAGTCAGTTTGCGCGGCGCGAAGCTGGCAATTGGCGAGACATAAACTTCGCTGAGCGAAATTGGCGACGGCGCAGTGAAAGCGATTTGCTTTCCGTCTTTAGTGAAGCTGACGCCGGCGATCATCAAATTGTCTGGTTGGCTGACGCGCGTGAATTTGCCGCTTGCCGGATCGAGCCGGAACAAATGCGAAGCCGTTTTCTGCAATGCGGCGAAGTAAATCCCATCGGCGTTCCAGGCGACAAATTGCGGCTGTTCGTCAAAACCGTCTGTTATCGAACGCGGCGCGCCGCCGTCAACTGAGATCAATGCCAGCCGCGAATTGGCGTGAAAGAATTTCGGATTGCCCATCGCCGAACTGAAGACGATCCATTTGCCGTCGGGTGAAAAGTTTGGGGTGTTGTCCGGCCCGGCTTGCGCCACCAGCTTTTTGACCGAATTATCCGCCAGCGTCAGCAGGTAAATGTCCGATGTTCCGCCATTGATTAAATCGGGATTGATGGTTGCGCTGAAGGCAATTTTCGCCCCGTCTGGCGACCAATTCGCGCTGCCAATGGTGAAGTCTTTGCCTTTCGTTCGCTGAGTTCCTGCGACCGGAGCTTTCAACGCTTCGGCCACATCGAATGTGAACAGGTGCGTGTAAGAATACTCTTTCCGCACGACTTCAAAGCCGCCCAGATAATCCGCGCGTTCTTTGGCGGCTTTGCTGTCAGCGTCCGAAGCCGTAAAAGCGATGCTTTTGCCGTCACGCGACCACACGAAACCGCCAACGCCGTTTTCAGCTTTGGTCAATTGCAAAGCTTCGCCGCCGTTGGGCGAGATGACGAAGATTTGGTTCTTGTCGCCAACTCGGTTTGAAGTGAACGCCAACCAGCTTGCGTCCGGCGACCATTGAGCATTGCCGGAAGATTTTTCGCCGCGCGTCAGTTGCAGCGTTTTCCCAGTCGCCACATTCGCCAGCCAAAGCTGAGTGACAAAGGCATCCTGCTTCCAATCGGTTTCGCCAACCGAGTAAGCAACATACTTTCCGTCAGGAGAAATCTGCGCTCCGCCAGCAGTTTTGACATTAATCAGATCGTCAACAGTCGGGACTCTGCGCTGAGCTTGAGCGACCAGCGACAGAGAAAACAGAAGCGTCAGAAAAATGAAGATGCGTTTTTTCATGGGAGTCTCCTTGGTGGTTAGCGGCGAACCGTTTTTACTGTGATGCCGGTCACTCGACTGAAAGGCGAAGTTGCGCGTTCGGCAGTGATAAACTCCGTAGCGCCCGAAAGTAGCGCAGCGGCAATGTGCAACCCGTCCATTGCGCTGAGGCCGAACTGACGAGAAACCTCCATCGCCCTGGCAGTAATCTGGTCACAATCTGTTATCCAGACTTGTGTGTTGGAAAAGAAGGTTTCGTAAAACTCTATTTCGTCATTTTGTTTGTGAAACTGGGCTTTGGGTAAAACCTCAAGCTGCACGAAAGGCGAACTGACAAATTCGCGTCGTGAATCGCTCAATACTGTCAACGCACGCAATCGCTCAGCCGCCTGACCACGCCAGGCCGTGATAAGCACACCGGCGTCAATGAACGTTTTCATAAGGTTCATGCCCCAGATATTCCAGAATTTCGTCACTGCTTAGCGGTTCGACTCCACGTTCAAGCCCGCGACGTGACAGTTCAAGCAGTTTCGCGCCAAGCGAAGTTTGCGGCTGCAAACCGTCGAGCGCAGCCGCGATTTCTTCTTTTTCCGAACTCCCAAAATAGGCTTTAGCTTCGTTCCCTCTGTTCATTTGTTTCTCCGAATAAGTCTCAGCGAGCATTATTTGATCTTTTTGGCGGGCAATTTCTGACCGCCTTGCAACAGGATCAAGCTGGTTGCTTTGTCGCCTTCAACCACGAATTCGATTTGCGCGCTGGCCGAAGGCACATTGAATTTTGTTGCTGATTCCGGCTGCAACTCCAGCTTTGATTGGCCTGTTGCCTGTCCCAACAACTTGTCGCCTTCTTTGGTGATGGTCAGGATGAAGTTGGGCATCAATTCGTAATCACCGGTTAGGCGGTCAAACATCGCCGGGTCAATTTTGGCAACCGGTGCGGCTGGCGTGGCAGGTTTGGCGGCAGGCTCCTCCCATTCTTTTCCGCTGGCCAGCACGGCAAATTTTTTGGCCAGGTTACCTGCGCCGCCTTCCCGGTTGGTCAGGATGGCCACGTAAACGCGCGTTTCCGGCAACCGCACTGCGTCGCAGGTGAATCCATTAATGCCACCTGAATGCGTAATCATTTGCATGCCTTGTAGCGTGTTGACTCCCCAACCGTATCCGTAAGTCGTCGGTTTGCCATCATTCAACACAAACGCCGTCCAGGCTTTTTTCAGCGATTCCTGTTTGACCAGCTTTTCGGTGTAAAGCGCCGCGTCCCATTTCGCCAGATCATCCACAGTGGACATCAACGAACCAGCCGCGTGTGGATGCGACATGCTCAGATATTCGGCGTTGGCATAACCGCTGCCGTTTTTGGAATACCCGGCGGCTCGGCGAGGAATGATGCGTTGTGTGTTGTCGTAAAACGATTGCTTCATGCCCAGCGGCGCGAAAATGTTTTTTTCGACAAAGTCCGCGTAACTCTGGCCAGAAACTTTTTCGATAATCGCGCCCAACAGCACAAAGCCTGAGTTGTTGTAACTCCACTTCGCGCCCGGAGCGAAATCCATCGGCTGGTTTTTGAAGATGTCAATCAGTTCGGTCAGCTTCAAATCCTTGCGCCACAGCGGACGCCATTCATTCATTCCGGTGTAACTTCTGATGCCGGAAGTATGAGTCAGCAAATGTTCGACGGTGATTTTGTGGCCTTGTGTGGGGTAATCGGGCAGGAATTTTGTGATTTCGTCAGTCAGTGAAAGCTTGCCTTGTTCCATCAGCATCAGGATCGAAACTGCCGTGAACTGTTTGGTGATCGAACCGATGCGAAAAATCATATCCGGCTCAATTGCCACGCCGAGTTCCAGATTGGCCATCCCGTAACCTTTGCGAAAGACGACCTTGCCGTCTTTGATGGCGATGACCGCCGCGCCGGGGTCGTTCGCTTTGAACATCTTTTCCATATCCTGATTGATGGCCGACGTTAAGTCATTGGCCGGAGCTTGCGCTGCTGCTTGAACGGCCAGCGCAACGAACAACAGAATTGCTGCGAAAGAGTTTGATAGTAGTCGTTTCATTGGTTTCTCCAGTTTTTACGAACAACAAGTTTTGACAACAGATGGTGAATTGCAGATTTCTCAAGTGGCTTTTTCGATTTCAGTTCGCAAATAAGCAACTCGCCCTACTCGAATCTGCCGCAACCGTTCATCGCAAGCCAGCTTGATCCAGGCTTGTCTGGTAACGCCGACCTGCCTGCATTCAGCGTCAATCGCCTGCAAAAGTTCCAGGGGAAAATCTACGCTAACAAACTGTTTGGCCAAATGCTGTCCGCTGAAATGGCTCGATACATCTATGCCTTGCTCAGCTTGTTCGGCGATTTCTTCGATGTCCATTGGCTTATCGTTTTTACTGTGTTTCTTGTTCATAAGCTTTTTGCTCTTGTCAAAACACCGGTTCGCTCAGCGTAGCCAGCACGGTTGCCGAAGCTTTTTCGACATCGGCGTGCAGCGAATTACCATGAGCGTCCATCGTCACAATCGCTGGGAAGTCGGTCACGCTCAGATGCCACATCGCTTCGGGAATGCCGAATTCCAGCAGGTTGACGCCCAAGACTTCGTTGATGGATTTGGCGTAATACTGAGCCGCGCCACCGATGGCGTTCAGGTAAACCGCGCCGTGTTCTTTCATCGCCGCCAGAGTCTTCGCGCCCATGCCGCCTTTGCCCATCACTGCGCGCACGCCGTAACGTTTGATGATTTCGCCCTGATACGGTTCTTCGCGGATGCTGGTGGTTGGGCCGGCGGCTTTGATGATGTACTTGTCGCCGTCTTTCAAAACCACAGGGCCGCAGTGGTAAAGCACTGAGCCATTCAGATCAACCGGTGGATCGTTCTTCATCAAATGCGCGTGAACTGCGTCGCGGCCAGTGAACATATCGCCGCTGACCAGCACGACATCGCCGACTTTCAATTCACGGACTTGTTCTTCAGTGATTGGCGCGCGCAAGACTTTTTCTTTGCCTGTCATCACAAAGCCAGCGCCTTGAGTCATCTTGATGTCGGGTTGTTTTTCGTCTCGATAAAGCCAGCGTTTGATTTCGCCTGTGTTGGCATCAAGCACAACTCCTAATCGCCGGAACGCCCAGCAGTCATAGGCTACAGAAACAAAGAAGCTTGCCGGGAGCCGATTCAGCACGCCGATTTTGCAACCGATCAAAGTCACTCCGCCGCCGAAGCCCATCGTGCCGATGCCCAGCGTGTTAGAAGTCTGGACAATGTAATCTTCCAGTTTGGCCAGTTCCGGAATTTCGTTCGTGTCGTCAAGCAAACGGAAGAGTTGTTCTTTGGCTTTGACGTAGCCTTGAGCGCGGTCTCCGCCGATGCACACGCCGATGGCTCCGGCGCTGCAACCTTGTCCCTGAGCTTGCCAAACTGCGTGCAACAAACATTTGCGAACGCCATCCAAATCGCGTCCGGCTTTGCCCAAATGTGGAATTTCCATCGGCAGCGAGTATTGAATGTTTTTGTTTTCGCAACCGCCACCTTTCAAAATCAGCTTCACTTCGATTTCGTCGTTTTCCCATTGCTCGAAGTGCATCGTCGGAGTGCCCGGCCCCAGATTGTCAGAAGCGTTTTCGCCGGTCAGCGAATTGACGGAATTCGTTCGCAGCTTGCCGCGCTTGGTGGCTTCGGCGACGGCTTCTTTAATTTGCTGCTTTATCACTATCTGATTGGCTCCAACCGGAGTTTTGATCTCAAACGTAGGCCAGCCGGTGTCCTGACAAATCGGACCTTCGTTGTCACAAGCCATATCAATGTTCGTGGCGATGACGTTCAAAGCCTGAAGCGAGCGCCCGCCTTGTTCTTCGCCCATTGCGCTGGCCATCGCCCTGCGAACGTCGGGCGGCAGGTTGGTTGATGTCTGCGTGATGAGTTGCAGCATGCTTTCACGAAAAGCGTCCATGAATTTTTCCTCTGAGTTGAAATGAAAGTTTAGAAATGCGAGCCGTAATGTAGCACAAGGTTTCAGGTGTCGGCGAAAGCTTTCAGGTGTCCGGCAGGTGTTAGGTGACAGGTTGCAGGTGACAGGCAAAGTGTAAGTATTCGAGTGAGAAACGCAGCGGAATAAAGATTGCTGTGAATTCTTTGCTGACTGAATCTCGTGTGACAGAATTCGCGCCCAATGACTTCAACCATCATTACTGACACAAACAATCGGAGATGGAAAACAAGGCTGGCAATTGCGGCGGTGTTGGTCGTTATGACTTCAATTGCAGTGCTGCCGTTTTTCGTCATCGGCGAAGATCAAAAGATCGGATGTTGCGGCGGGGCAATGCCTGTGACGCACGATTCGTGGATGCACTTCAACCAGATGAATGCTTTCTGGCAAAGCCTTTCCGCTGGCATTGTCTATCCGCGTTGGGACGAAAACACTCACGGTTACGGAGCGCCTACGACCAGCTTTTATCCGCCCGGAGTTTATTACCTGACTTCGGCTGTTTATTTTTTTGTGCGCGATTGGGTGAAAGCGTGGGCTGGGTTTTACTGGTTGACGATGCTGGCTTCGGCGGCGGCAATTTGGGTTTACGCTCGGCAATCGCTCTCGCGCGGAGCTTCGATGATGACGGCGGCGGTTTACGTTTTCGCGCCTTATCACTTGCTGAACCAATACCAGCGCGGAGCGATTTCAGAATTCACCAGCTTTGTTTGGATTCCGTTGTGCCTGCTATTTGCAGAAAAGCTGTTCAGGCAAGAGACGGGACAATTTTCCAAATTGTCCCATCAGCCGAGTTCACTTGATGAAATCGGCGGGCGAAAAGAAGTGGGACAATTTCCCAAATTGTCCCACGCTGTAGGGTTGGCAATTTGCGTTGGCGCGTTTTTGTGGGCGCATCCACCGACGGCTTATCAATTCGTTTTGGTGTTTGGTTTGTGTGTCGCGGCGTCAGTAATCAAGGCAAGGAAGTGGCGGGAGTTGGGTTTCATCGCTGCTGCGTTGGCGTTCGGTTCGATGCTGGCGGCGGCTTATTTTTATCCGGCGATTGTCGAACAGCGATTGGTCAACGGCGACGACGTTCAGCGAGTTTGGCCTTATCACGCCAGTTACGTTTTCGATTATTCGCAAACGGTTTACGACCGAATCAGCAATCCGTTTTTCATCCGGCTGGATCGAATCTGGGCGTTCAATCTGGCGGCGGTTTTGATTTGCGGGTTTGTGGCCGTTCGATGCAGTACTGGGAGCGTGAGCGACCTGAATTCTGCTGAGAAACTGCATCAGAAAAGCTCAAGTCGCTCACGCTCCCAGTACCGCAATCAGATTTGGCTCTGGATCATAGCCGGATTGCTGGCCAGCTTTTTGATGACGAAGTATTCGGCTCCGATTGGGCGATGGATTCCGAAGATCGAAATCGGCGTGTATTCGTGGCGAATGCTGACGCTGACCAGTTTTGCAATGGCGATGCTGACGGGGGCGATTGCGGATTGCGGATTGCGGATTGCGGATTGGCGAAGGCTGGCAGCGGCGCTGATTCTGGTTGGCGTGTTGGCGATGAGCGGGTATTACGTCGCGTGGCCGATGTGGCGCGCGCAATCCTTCGAGCCGAATTTGCAGCATTACAATTACGCCACGTTGCCGCGCGAAAGCCTGCGGGACAATCCGCCGATGGAACCGGTGCAGCTTGCGGCAGGGAAAGGTTCGATCATCATCGAACGTTGGACGCCGGAATTTCGCCAGCTTCGCGTCAGTCTGAACGAAGCCGATCAATTGCAATTTCGCACTCGCAACTTTGCCGGATGGACGGCGACAGTTGATGGTCAGCCTGCGCCAATTCGGGAAGGTTCAGTCAAAAACATTCTGGTTGATCTGCCAGCGAGCGAGCATCGAATCACGCTGGAATTTCGTTCGACGCCAATTCGTCGCTTCAGCAACTGGATCACCTTAATTTCATTTGCGCTCTTACTTTCAATCATCATCTTCAAACGGAGGAACTCATGAGCCAGGTACTCTCAAGCCCCGATAAAACAGAAGCCCGCGCTTCGTCGTCGTTTACGTTGTTGGATGCCGTCATCGTTGGCGGTTTGCTGTTGTGGGGATCCGTTTTTCTGTTACGCATGGCGTATTTGCGAATCTGGTACAGCACACCGATTTGCGTGGCGTGGCTGGGGGCGATTTGGTTTTACGTCAAACAACGCTTCGACGTGAAGATTCCGATTGTGTTGTTGGCACTGGTTTATGCCTCAGTGGCGCTGGATGGATTAGGCAATTTGTTTGGCTGGTACAGCACGAAATACAAATACTTTCAGTACGACGAATTCACGCACACGGCGATTCCGGCGCTGACGGCTCCGGTGATTGTCTGGCTGTTGAACGAAGGGCTGAAACGGTTCGAGTATCGGTTGCCGTTATGGGTGGTGACGTTTTTTGCCATTACGACGATGTTCACCATTTCAGGGTTTTACGAAGTCATCGAATACTGGGACGACAAGTATATGTGGCCGCAACCGGGCATGCGGATTCACGGCCCGTACGACACGCCGAACGATCTGCAATGCGATTTGATCGGAATGATTGTTGGCGGAATCGCCGCGTTTCTGATTTTGCGGCGACAGGAAAGCCAGGAGCCAAGCCAACCTTGACCCAGTTTTGCTTTACCGGTATATCGGCTTTCGTCGAATGACGACGCTGTAATTCTTCAGTCAGTCGAGGAGAAGCCGATATGCCGAAATCATCAAAAAACGCTGGCAAACCAACCATCCCCAAAAAAGACAAACCGCCCAAACCCGTAGCTGCCAATTCGAAAAGCGACGAATGGGTGAAGATCACTTTGCGAACCGATCAGGGTTACGCCATCAGCTTTCGCAGCAATCGGAAGTTGCAGGAAGTGGCGATGAAGTGGCGCGCGGTCGTTCGCAATCGCAGTTTGTGGACTGGCAATCTGGAAAAACGCGAAGAGCGCGCGCGGCTGGCGTCCGAGGACGTGAAGGACGCACTGAAAAGCAGTCTGTTGAAATCTCCTGAAATCGTTGCGCTCAAGGATACGTTGAAAAACGGTCAGGAAGGTGCGCCGGAAGAAGTCGAAAAACGAATTGACGAAGACGTTGCCAAACAAATCGAAGCCGACATCGAAGCCGCCATTGCTGAACTGGCCAAAGCTCGCATCATCGAAGTCAGCATTCCTTTCATCAAAGAAAAAATTGGCTGGGAAGCGCGTGTATTGCCGTGGGAGTATTTGATTACCGCCGCCACCAGCGCCAAACGACAAGGTCAGCCGCTGACGATCATTCGCCATTTGGATTGCAGCAGAACGCCCGGCGGGCGAACGCCGGAAAGTTTGTTGATGGTGGTTAGCGCGCCGGGAAAGGTACGCGAGACTTCCAACTTCGGAGCAGAGCGGGACATGGTAAGCGCCGCTTTGGGGCTGAAAGGCGAACGCAGTCTTAACGATTCTCCGGTTGAAGTCAGCGATAAGATTCGCCAACTAAGCCCGGACATCGTTCATCTGGCCGGCGTGGATACTCATCAGGGAGTGAGTTTGAAAATTTGGACTCCGCCCGAACGCAAAGCAGAGAAAAAAGCGCGTGAAATGATGGCGGAAGAAGAGCAGGAAACGGCGGAAAACGTCAGGCAATCGAAAGCAAGTTTGACCGACGGTTTTTTGATGAAAGGAACCAACGAGCAGATTGAAGCCGTTTCGGCGGAAACACTCAGCAAGATTTTGAACCTTGGCGATTCAGGTGGCCATTCCAAACAGCCGCTGTTGGTGTCGTGCAATATCTACCATTCGGCGGCGCGCATCGGCCCGATGATTGTCGCGGGCGGAGCCGACGCCGCCATCGGATTTCAGGATGAATTTGACGAAGCATTGGCGGAATTGTTTTTCGGCAATTTCTATCACGCCTGGCGAACATCGAAATGGGATTTGCTGGCGGCGTTCGTCATGGCGTGTCAGATGCTGCGCGCTCAACCACGCGGGTTGAGCGGAACCGGAGTGGTGCTGTGGACGGCGCAATCGTTTTTGCAGAGTTCGGTCGAGAAAAACGAAGCGTTCAAATTGCCGGAGCTTGGCGATTTGGAACTGGCGATGCGGCGCGAAAAAGCCAACGTCATCAAACCGAACGACGCTGAATTTGCCAATGACGAAGCCGCCGCGCGCAATTTGCTGCCTGTCGAAATCGAACCGAGCGCGACAATCAACTACTCGATGCTGCACAACGAACGCCCGCTGTTCAAAAAATTCCTGATCCACAAATGGCATGTGCGCGCGGTCAATCACGTTGAAGTAGACGTGGCGTTGCAGGTCGGCGATCAAAAAGCCGAATACTCCGCTTCGTGGGATGTGATGGATTCGCCGCTGGATTTGCGGGACAAGATTCGGTTGCCGCTGCTCAGCAAAGCCTGGGCGGAAATAGGCGAAAGCGCGCGGACGACTTTGTCCGTTCAGTTGCGTTGGGGCAATCACGAACTGTACAGGCAAACGCATCCGGTGACTTTGCTGACGCTGGATGAATGGCGCGACGATGACGTGAACACTGCGTGGTTGCCTTCGTTTGTGTTGCCGCGCGATCCGGCTGTGCGGCGCATTATTGAATCTGGCCAGCGATATTTGATGGCTTTGCGCGACGATCCGGTCGCCGGTTTTGACGGGTATCAGAGCTTGATTGACGGCGCGGATGATCCTGAAGACATCGCTGAAGATTTGGATTATCAAGTTCGAGCCATCTGGTCGGCCATCGTTTACGACCACAGTGTCAGTTACACCAATCCGCCGCCGAGTTTTACCGAACGTTCGCAGCGATTGCGTTCGCCGTCGGAAATTTTCGACGCCAAACGGGCGACGTGCATTGACACGACATTGTTGCTGGCTTCGTGCCTGGAACTGATCGAAGTGTATCCGGTGTTGTTTTTGCTGACTGGGCATGCCTTTGTCGGGTACTGGCGCAGCGATTCTTATCGGCAGGAATTCATGGAGCAGATGGCGGAATTCGGCAGCAATTTGAAATCGTCCGGCGGCTGGGAAAGCGATCCGTACAAACCGAGTTACGCCTGGTATTTCGAGAAACGGTTTTACGACATCGTGCTGGAATACATACGCGAAGCCAAACTGGTTCCGCTGGAAAGCACTCTGTTGACCACGCGCGGCAGTTATGGCGATGCAATTGCTCAAGGCATGGACAACCTGCGAAACCGCAGCGAGTTTCACTCAATGCTGGACGTGGTGACGGCGCACGAAAACCGCGTCACACCGATTCCAATGCGCGGGCGATAAAACAAGGAACACGATTATGGCAATCACCAAAAACGATCAAACCGAATTGCTCAGCCGTGAACTGGACAAAGCCGTCGAAGATTTAGGCTTCCTTTCCACCGAAAAAATCGAAAAGGGCGAATTGACGACGAGTCTTCGTCGCCGCCGTCGTCGGGTTTCTCCGCAAGATGAAAAAGTCGTGACGGTCACGTTGACTAAAGATGCCGACGGAGTGTTGCGCTGGGAAGACGGAGTTATTCCGTTCAGCCGCCCCGGTCGCCGAATGCGGCGCGGGCCAGGCGTTGTGACTTCGGGCGAAACCGTCAAACAATTGAAGTTTGAAAAGCTGCGGCTGAATGAAATCGCGCAGATGCTGGAATCGCTCGATCAAAAATTGACGCCGAATCTGGGCAAGTTGCGCCGCGTCAACGGTGCAGACAGCAAGGCTTGGGAAACAATCGAACGCCCCTCTGCCACCAAATCCAACCAACGAATTTTGATTTTTATTCACGGCACGTTCAGCAGCAACGATCACGTTGTCGGCGCGGAACTCGTGACCTCTGACGACGGCAAAAAACTGCTGAACACGTTGGTCAATGGCGCGAAAAAACCTTACGACGAAGTTCTGGCCTTCGATCATCCGACTTTGTCGGTCAGCCCGATGCTGAACGCTTTGGATTTGTCGCGGCTGTTTGCCAACACCCAAGCCCAGGTGGATGTCATCTGCCACAGTCGCGGCGGATTGGTGACTCGTTGGTGGCTGGAAGTGTTCGAGCGCAGCGCCAAACCCGGCAATGTCGTGCTGGTTGGTTCGCCACTGGGCGGAACCAGTCTGGCCGATCCGACGCGGTTGCGCTCCGGCGTGGAATTTCTGGCGAATATCGGCAGCGTGATCGGTACGACCGGGGTTAAGTTCAGCGGCGGAAATCCGTTTTTGATGCTGTCAGCGACTTTGGTCAAAATCATGTCTTCTTTCGCCAGCCTGACTGCCAAAGTGCCGCTGATTGACGCCGCGATTGCGATGATTCCCGGTTTGGCCGCCCAATCGCGCGTCGGCAACAATTTCGAGCTTCGACGTTTGCGAACCAGCCACGACCGTTTGCCGAATTACTTCGCCGTCAAATCGAATTTTCAGCCTGACCCGGTTGGCATTTGGAAATTCTGGAAAGTCTTTGTGGATCAACCGGCTCTGCGCGCCGCCAACGCCAGCGTGGATTTCATCTTCGGACGCGACGAAAACGACCCACTGGAAATCGAAAACGATCTGGTGGTCAACACGCGCTCAATGACGGAATTGTTCGGGTTGGAAGGGGACTTGAATAAGTTCAAAAACGTTTTGAACTTCGGCACAAACTCCAAAGTCCATCACGTCAATTATTTTCAGCAGCCGAAAACGATTGAGTTTATTCAGAAATCGCTCGGCATTTAGCCGGAGCGCGGATGTTCCGTCCGCAAACTGGCGTGTGGACGTCTTCGTCCGCACGTCAGTCAAATACGAGCTTCTGGCTTCAAAGATTTCCTGAATTTTGTGACGGGCGGACGGGAACGTCCGCGAACCAGGCGGACAGGATGTCCGCGCTCCGGCTAAAGAATTCGTTCGCCAGCTTCCGCCGGTTCAACCATGACTGTTTTGAACGACGCCAGTCGCACCTGACCGACATTGAAGCCTTTGGGCTTTGTCACGAATTTCTTTTCGCAGAAATTGACGGCGACTTTGGCATTGGTTCGGGCGGAACTGAATTTCGCGGCCAGTTGTGCGGCTTCGAGGATGGCGCGCTGAGGGACTTCGCGGCGTTGCGGATTTCTGAGCACGACATGCGAGCCTGGATAATCCGCCGCGTGAAACCACAGGTCGTAAGATTTGGCTACGCGCATGGTCAGGTGATCGTTGTCGCGGTCAGTGCGGCCCACCAGAATTTCGTACCCGTCGCTGGAACGATACCGGCGAACTCCGGCGATCTTTTCCTCCTTTGGTTTTTTGCCGGGTTGAGTTTTCGGCTGTTGTTGTTTGGGCGCGGCAGGCGAACCAACTGTTTCAATCAGCGGCTTCAATTCTTCGGCGCGAACTATTTCAGCCAATCGCGCCAATTGATTTTCCAAACTGACAATTTCTTTTTGCGCTTCTGGCAACCGCACGTTGATTGTCGCCAGCCCGGTTTTCGATTTGCGCGCCAGCTTGAAGTAATGCTCGGCGGCTTCCTGCGCGTTGGATTTGTCTGCGGCGGGGATGGTGATCGTCGGTTGCGCTTCGTCATAAAAGTCCGTGACGGCAAACCCGGCGTCGGTTTTTTCGGTTTGGTGAAGATTCGCCAGCAGCAATTCTCCCCAGCGTTGATGCTGTTCGCCTCTGGCAAAACCCGCGCGTTCGCGTTCGAGGTTGGTCGCCAGCGTGCGCTGCTTTTTCAGTCTGGCGGCAAGTTGTGAAATCATTTTTTGCTTTTGGGCCAAGAAACGACGGCGATCAGCAATCAACGAAAAACACGCATCCGCCGCTTCGTTGACTGTCGAGAAAGACGTTGGCGGCAAAGCGAACAGATGGCGCAGTTCGATGGGCGAAAGCGTCAGATGGAATTCTTCGCGGCCAATTTCGCGCTGCAATTCTTCCAACGATGGCGACGAATAAACCGTCGGGACTGGATTTGCTTCAAACAGATCAACCAGCAATTGGCGCAGCGCCAATTCGGCGTCGGTTTGCTTGGCGCGAAAGGCCAATTCGCGCGCGTAGCTTTCCGTGAAGCCGATGAAGTGTTTGTGAGCGGCAGTAGCCAGGCTGCCGTCGGCGTCAGCCATCAATCCGTACAACTGCGCGGCAGAGCATTGAAACGGATCGAGTTTGTCGGCTGGCGGCGGAGGTTCAATGTAATTTTCTGTGTCAGTAGCCCGCGCGTAAGCAAGGGCCGGGTCTTGACTGACTGAACCCTCCTTTACAGTCGGGCTACTGACGCTTTCGCGCAATCTGGCCAGCACGCGATTGGATTCAATCAGCAGGATGTTTGCGCCGCGTCCGGTCAGCGACACGATCAATTTGCGATTGTAGATTTTGCCAGCTTCGTCTTCGGCTTCGAGATGAAAGCTGACGACGCGGTCGTAGCCGAGTTTTTCAATCGCCGTCAGCCGAGCGCCGCTCAGATATTTTTTGACCAGCGCGACAAACGCTGTGTCTGTGCGCGGTTCGTCGCTGAGTCGTTTGGGTTGCCGCGAAGTCAGATACAGCGCCAGCCGCGCAGGATCGGTGGATGCCACCAGCCAGCGCCCGTCACGCAGCCGAAAATCCAGCGCCACATCGGTCGTATTTAACTGAACCGTTTTGCCCAGCCGATGACCGGCGAGCAAAGGCTCAAGCTCATTGACGATGGCTTGCAGCAGAAAATTGTCCATTGGTTTTTTGAGCGGGCTTAACGACGTGGTCGTTCGATCAGCGTCGTGCCGGAAAGCAGATCGGGCAGGCTGTGATGGTGCGGGGTGGATTGCATCACCAAAAAATTGATCGGCGATAAAAACATCGCGGCGGTTGCGCCGACGGCTCGCAGGATTTTGTTTTTGAAACTGACAGGTTTGTCTTTATCGCCGATGTTGACCAGTCGCAATTTCAAAAAAGCCATGCCGGATGTCCGGTTGGCGATGGTCAGCGACAAAAACTGATAACAGAACGTCAGGCCGGCGAGCAGCACAAACAGAATCGCCACTGTTTCAATGCCGAACGACGTGTCCAACATCGCGTATGCCGCAAACAGTGGCAAGTAGGCGACAGCGACGATTTCAAAATCGCACGCGCCCGCCAAAGTACGCATCCACAAAGTCGCCGTGCCGGGTTTGGCAAACGGGTTGGTGTCCTGAGCTGCGGTTTGCTGAGCAGTCGTCGCTCCGCTGTGGGCGTAGCCGATGACGGAATTCAGCGCAGGAGCCAGACCGATGACCTGGGTTTCCACATGATTGCGCGGCGGCGTCACAAGCGAACCTGAATCAGTACGCCGTTCGGTCACGGGCGGTTTGATTTCGCCAGTCGTTCTGATTTTCGGCGCGATTGGGTGAATTTCTGTCGCCGGTTTTGGTTGAACTATCGGTTCGACGCGGACTCTGGATTCCGCCGTTTGCACAGCCGGTTCCGAATTTGCTGTTGGTTGTTTTGAAAGCGAGCCTGTGTCCGGGCGATTGACCGGTTGCAACACAGGTTTTCGCGCCAACATCGGATTGGCCGGAGCGGGTTGCGGTCTTGTGATTGGCCTTGGTTCGGCGGCTTGTTCCTCTGCCGGTTCAAATTTCGCCGAAATCTTTGTTTCAGATTTTGCTGTTGTTTCAGATTCACGTTTCGAGTGTTCAGAAACGACCGGTGACTGTTTTTGTGGAAGCGGTTGCGAATGTTGCGACCAGCGAATTCGTTTCAGAGCCGATTCGACAATCGGATTCGGATCAATTTCGGCTTCGTCGAGTTCAATGTGAATTGGTGGCAATTCGCCGCTGCGACGTTCGCGCACCTGTTTGACCTTTTCTTTCAACTGAGCGCGCCACGCCGGAAGCTCGACGAATTCGTCATTTTCCGCAGCGGCAGAAACAGCGGTGTTGCGAATCGGAGTTGGCGCAAGTTGATTGGATTTACGGTTTTGATCGAAAGGAATCGGCGACGGAGTTTTCGATTCGACAATCGTGCGTTTGATTTCCGGTCGGGAATCGGCGGCTGGCGATGCCAGTGGCGAAATTATGCGGGGCGTGACTGCCTGAGCCGCCGCCGCAATCGGTTGCAAATCGCCGCTTCGGCGCGCACGCCATTGGCTGACGCGGCCTTGCGCGTTGTTATGATTGCATTGCCGGCAAACGATGGAAGCTCCGACAAGATCATTCCCGCAGTTTTCGCACTTCATTCTTGAAACTCCGAACCTGACTGGTTTCGCGCAGGTTTTGCTGTAGCCAATTGCTCGTAAATGGTTGATTGCCTTGTGTGAAAGCGGCGCGATACTAGCAAATGCCCGTAAAGACGGTCAAGAAAATGGACTGGGCTGAGAACGCGCGCGCCTCCGCGAACAGGCATCTGTCGAAAGCTTGCTTGCGAGGGCGCGCGCGTTTCGATGGATTGCCAAACTTCGTGACAGAGCTTACCCTTTGCGCCGAATCAAGGAAGCTTCGCGCTTTTATTACGGCAGGCGGGACGCCTGCACACCCAAAGTCCCAATCGAACATGAATTTGCTGAACTTCGATTTTGATGAGCGAATCGAATACGCCGAAACCTTGCCCGCGCGCTGTTACACCAACGCCGATTATCTGGCAACGGAACAGCGGAGAATTTTCAATCGGACGTGGCAACTGGTCGGGCGATTGGATCAAGTCGCCGAACCAGGCGCGTTTTTCACCGCCGAAGTCGGCGACGAACCGATTGTCGTCGTTCGCGGCGGCGACGAAGAGTTGCGAGGCTTTCACAACGTCTGTCGCCATCGAGCCGGGCCGATTGCCGAAGGGCAAGGAAGTTGCGCCAATTTTCGTTGCGGTTATCACGGCTGGACGTATTCGACCGATGGGCGTTTGATCGGCGTGCCGGATTTTGACGGCGTTGAAAACTTCGACCGAGAAGATTTCGGTTTGCTGCCGGTGCAGATTGAAACCTGGGAACAGTTCATCTTCGCCAAACTCGACGGACGGGCGAACGTGTTCAGCTTGCCCGACTTTCTGGAAGACATCCCGGCGCTGACCCGACATTGCCGAGTTTCCGAAATGAAGTTTGCCGAACGCCGCGATTACCTGATTGATTGCAACTGGAAGGTGTACGTGGACAACTACGCCGAAGGCTACCACGTGCCGATTGTCCATCCGAGTTTGATGCGCGAGATTGATTTTCAGCGTTACCGGACGATCACGCGACGGTTTTCTTCGCTGCAAGACGCGCCTATCAAAACTGGCGACGATCCCGAACGACGATATTCAGCGACGGCGGAACAAACCGAAGCGTTGTACTTTTGGGTTTTTCCGAACCTGATGCTGAACATTTACCCGGATAATCTTTCGACGAATTTGATCGTGCCGGTTGGCCACGACAAAACGCTGACCATTTTTGAGTGGTACTTTCACGATGTCGAATCGGCAGCAGCCAAAGAGCGGATCAAAACCACCGTTGAGTTGAGCGACGAAATTCAGCAGGAAGACATCCGGATTTGCGAACAAGTGCAGCGGCGGTTGAAATCCATCGCCTACGACCGAGGGCGGTATTCGGTCAAACGAGAAAACGGAGTTCACCAATTCCATTCGCTGTGGATGGAGTTAATGAAAGCGTAGCTTGTGACGGTAGCCCGCGCGTAAGCAAGGGCATTGGTTTTGTGAAAAAGCCGCTTGCTAACGCGCGCGGTACTGACTTGGCGTTTATCAAACTATGATCGAAGACAAACTGAAACTTCTGAAGGACAAAAATGCTGCGGCAGAAGCGGGCGGCGGAGCGGATCGCATCGCTCGGCAGCACGCCGACGGCAAGATGACTGCCCGCGAACGAGTGGAGTTCCTGCTCGACGACGGCACGTTTGAAGAGTTCGACAAGCTGGTGACGCATCGTTGCCAGGATTTCGGCATGGAGTCGCAACAAATTCCTGGCGACGGATTTGTCACAGGGCACGGGTTGATTGACGGACGCGAAGTGTTTGTCTTCGCCCAGGACTTCACGGTTTTTGGCGGTTCGCTGTCGGAAACCAACGCGCAGAAAGTTTGCAAGGTCATGGACCTGGCGATGAAAGTCGGCGTGCCTGTGATTGGCCTCAACGATTCCGGCGGCGCTCGCATTCAGGAAGGGGTCGTCAGCCTGGGTGGTTACGCCGACATCTTTTTGCGCAACACGCTGGCTTCGGGAGTCGTGCCGCAGATTTCCGCGATTATGGGGCCGTGTGCAGGTGGAGCCGTCTATTCGCCCGCGATCACCGATTTCATCGTGATGGTCAAAGACACCAGCTACATGTTCATCACCGGGCCGGATGTCATCAAAACCGTCACGCACGAAGATGTGACCAAAGAAGAACTCGGCGGCGCGATGACGCATAACTCAACCAGCGGCGTGGCGCACTTTGCAGCGGAAAACGAAGAAGACTGTTTGCGATTGATCCGCGAACTGATGTCGTTCATTCCATCAAACAATCAAGATGATCCGCCGCGCGTTGCTTGCGACGATCCGGTGGATCGAGCCGACGAATCGCTGAACACTGTGGTTCCGCCGGAATCGAACAAGCCTTACGACATTCGCCAGATCATTACCAAAGTCGCCGACAATGAATACTTCTTTGAGATTCAGGAGCATTTCGCGCGAAACATCGTCATTGGCTTTGCACGGCTGAACGGCCAACCGGTAGGCATTGTCGCCAACCAGCCGAACTTTCTGGCCGGAGTTTTGGACATTGACGCTTCGGCGAAAGCGGCGCGGTTTGTGCGCTTCTGCGACTGTTTCAACATTCCGATCATCACCTTTGAAGACGTGCCTGGCTTTCTGCCCGGAGTCAGCCAGGAATACGGCGGCATCATCCGGCACGGAGCCAAGCTGCTTTACGCTTATGCCGAAGCGACCGTGCCGAAAATCACCGTCGTCACGCGCAAAGCTTATGGCGGAGCGTATTGCGTGATGGGATCGAAACATTGCCGAACGGACATCAACTTCGCTTACCCGACTGCCGAAATCGCCGTGATGGGAGCCGAAGGCGCGGTCGGAATTTTGTATCGCCGCGAATTGACCAGCGCCGCCGATTCGGCAGCCGCTCGCAAAGAAAAGATCGAAGAGTACCAGGACAAATTCGCTTCGCCGTATGTCGCCGCCGAACGCGGCTTCATTGACGAAGTCATCGAACCCAAGCACACACGCCAAAAACTGATTCGCGCCTTGAAGCTGCTGGAAAACAAACGCGACACCAATCCGCCGCGCAAGCATGGAAATATCCCTCTTTGAAATCAAAGGGCAATCTCAAAAGTCAAAAGTGTGGCGAAAGGCTGCGCTTTTGACTTTTTGATTTTCTGTTTATGATCCAGCCGATGTTCAACAGATTTCGATTCAAAATTGTTTTTCTGGCTATCTTTCTGATGGCTTTTTCGATGGCGAAGGCATTTGCCGCGGATGTGGCCATCATCATGCCGTTTGAAAATCGCTCGCAATCGGCGCAGTTCAACTGGGTGCGCGAAAGTTTTTCGATTTTGCTGGCTGACATTCTGGACGCGCCGGGGTTGACGGTGGTCAGCGCCGATGAACGCTTGCAGGCTTTCGATCAAGTTCGGCTGAGTCCGACTGATTTGCTGACGCGCGCGGCGATGATTCGCGTGGCCGAAGCCGCCAAAGCCAATCTGGTGGTTGTTGGCGAATTCGACATCGGCGGCGACAAGCAAAACGTCTCCATAGCCATTTCGGCGCGACTGATCGAAACCGAAGCCGGGCGCTTGATCGGCAACAAGGTGTTCAATTTCAGTGGGCCGCTCAGCGATTTGCAGTTGATGCAGGGGCAATTGGCCTGGCACGTGCTGTACGAACGAAATCCTTCGCTGACTTACACCAAAGAGCAGCTTGTTCGCCGCGCGACCAACGTTCCGCCGCGCGCGTATGAAAGTTATGTCAAAGGCGTGCAGACGCTTGATCTGCGATTGCGCGAATCGTTTTTGAAACGTGCCATTCAGGAACACGACACCGCCGGAGCGCCCGGTCATTACGCGCAGGCAATTTACGAACTCGGCGTGTTGCAATATCGCCAGACGGAGTTTGAAGAAGCCGTGACTTTGTTGAAGCGGCTGACCAAAGGCGATCCACATTACGAACAAGGCTTATTTTATTTGGGGCAGGCGGCGTTCAAGGCCGGAGTGTTTAACGATGCCGCCGCAGCTTTGGAAACGTTGGCCGGAATCGCTCCGCTGCCGGAAATTTTGAACAACGCCGGAGCGGCTTTGACGGCCAAAGGTGAAAACGCCCGCGCGCTGCCTTTTCTGCAACGCGCCATTGCGGCCAATGCCAACGACACGGTTTACCGATTCAATTACGGTTACGCCGCGTGGCGAAATCAGGCTTACGAAGACGCAGCGCAACAGCTTCGCGCTGTCGTCGGATCGAACGCCCGCGACGGCGAAGCGTGGTTTGTGTTGTCGAAATGCCTAGCTTCCGCCGAAAAAGCCGAAGAAGCCGCCAAAGCCGACAACGAAGCCAAACGCTATTTGAGTTCTTATGCTCGGTGGGCGGTCGCGCCGGACAAAGTTCCCGTGCTGGCGCGCGTGAAAGAAGACCTGGACGAATTGTCGTTGGCAAAACTCTTACGCCAGCAATCGGGGACTTCGGCGCAAACGCGGGCGACTCCGCAGCAGATTTCCCAGCAACAGGCGCTGGACAACATTCGCCAGTTGCTCGCCGCCAACAAAGACGCCGAAGCAATGGCTGAACTCCAACGAGTTTTGGCTGCCGACACCGCCAACGCCGATGCGTACTTTTTGCGAGGCATCGTTTACACGCGCCGCAACGAAACCGAAAACGCGCTACGTTCGTTCCAGGCTGCTGTGTCCTGGAATCCGCGCATGCCCGAAGCGCACATCATGCTCGGCAGGATTTATCTGGTTCGACGCGACACCGCCAGAGCCTTGGCGCATTGCAAACAGGCGCTGGAAATTGATCCGCAAAACCGTGAAGCCATCGCACTGAAACAGCAAATCGAGATCGGGCGATGATTTAACGATTGTGGAGTGCTGCGGCTCGACGCAGCTTTGTGCTTTCAGTCTTGTGTTTACTGCCCAAGTGAAATTTTCACTGCGAAGGAAAAGCGGTGTCGAGCCACCGCACTCCACATGTTTTTATCTACCTGAACCCTATGACCCCTTACGATGCATCTCGCCGCACGTTCCTGTTATCTTCTCTTGGATTCGCCACCACGCAACTTGTCCGCGGACAAAGCGCGCCAACGCTCACCGCAGGGCAGGTAATTGACCGCATCAAAGCCAACGTCGGCATTCCCTGGCGCGCGCAAACCGTAGACAACATCATTGCTGGCACGCCAGGCACTTCGGTCAAAGGCATTGCCACGACGATGATGGCGACGCTGGATGTCGTCAAACGCGCCGCCGCCGCAGGCAAGAACATGGTCATCACGCACGAATCCACGTTCTTTTCGCATCAAGATCGCACCGACAATCTGCAACAAGACGCGACCTATCAGCACAAACTCGAATTTCTGAACAAGAACCAGATGGTCGTGTTTCATTTCCACGATCACTGGCACGGACTCAAGCCAATGGACGGCATCGCCACGGGAATGATTCGGGAATTGGGCTGGCAGAAAAACAACGATCCTCAGAACTTTCGCCAGTTCACCTTTCCCGGCATCCCGCTCGCCAAGTTGGCGAAAGAACTGGAAACCAAACTGAAGATTCGCACGATGCGTGTCGTCGGTGATCCCAAATTGCCGATCAAACGCGCAATGGCAAGTTGGGGCAATTGCAGCCTGTTTCCGGGCGTTCCGTTTCTGTCCCGCCCCGAAGTTGACGTGCTGATCATCGGCGAAACGCACGAATGGGAACTGGTCGAATACGCGCAGGACATGATTTCTGCCGGGCAGAAAAAGGCGCTGATCGTGCTCGGCCACGTCGTGTCCGAACAATCCGGCATGAAGTATTGCGCCGAATGGCTGAAAGGCTTTGTCCCCGAAGTCCCGATTGAATTCATTGCGGCGGCGGAACCGTTCTGGCGCCCTGACAAACCGGTCACAAACTAACCTGAGCGCTGATTGATTCAATGTTGTCTGGTTTGACCCGACGGGCGTAAGATGCCGCAGAACTATCGGAACCCAGTGATTGGAAGGAAGTAAAGTTTATGAACGTGCCAATGACTACGATTGAAGTGAATCAAAATGCTGCCGTCATTCTGCGAATGTTGCAACAAAAGGCGGAAGGGCAGGGAACCACGCTCGAAGAACTGTTGAAACCTCTTGCCGCAGAAATAAGCGAGCCGGAAGAACCACGAGAAGTCTCACCGCGGAATGAAGCGATGCTTGCTGTCATCCGTAGAACTCAAGAGCGGTTGAAGAACCTGCCAGTGAGTGGTTCGACCGAAGACTCGCTGAAAATACTGGATGAAATGTACAGCGAGGAAGATGTCGAAGGTCTGGACGTTTTCAGTTTGCGGCATATGCCGCCTGAAGATTCTTTTGTCGTGCAGATGCGTTTTGTAGAGGCTGGCGAAGGAGAGCCTGCACGCTATGACTTCAGCGGAATTTTTGATGACGAAGAAATAGAGGCTGAATAGATGCCAGTGATTGAATCATTTTGGGAAGCGACTTCCGGCGCAGACTTGCGCCAGGGGGAATTGCTGCCACTTTGCCCTGTTCCCGTCGTGCAGGAAAAGCCCGTGGCCGCTGCGCCAACTCAGACAGTTCCCATTCGAAGATACAATCTCATCATAGTCACTCAGAGCTGCGATCTCGATCAGCAAAAGGCTCGGCTTGTTGCGTTGTGTCCAATCTTTCCAATCACCCGGTTTGAAGAGATCAACGAGGAGATGAAAAGGAAAGGACGATGGGAGGAAGTAAGAAAAGGCCGGGTAGAAGGCTTACACCTACTCACTTCTCCCACGGATCCAGATGACAACCGCGAGTCATTGGTCGTTGATTTTCGGGAGATTTATAGCTTGCCGTTTGAAATGCTGGCACAGCACGCGCTGGAAGTTGGGCTGCGGTGGAGGTTGAAGCCGCCATACCTTGAGCACTTTTCTCAAAGCTTCGCTCGCTTCTTTATGCGCGTCGGCCTGCCCTCTGCAATCTCACCTTTCAAGTAAAGGATCCAACACATGAAACGCTCACTCAGATCAACAATCGCCACCTTGCTCTTGGCGCTTGCTGGCGCTGTGCTTTTCGCCCAGCAGCCGCAACGCCAACTCACCCCTGAACAACAAGCGCAGCAAGCCGCCACACGCGAAGATCATCAGCAGATGATGGCGCTGCTCGGCATCAAGGAATTGCGACCGGGCGCGAATGGCAGCAATCCGCAGGCTCCGAACTTCGCCAACTACGACGAATCGAAAGTGAAGCCGTATTCGCCGCTGCCCGATCCGCTGACGCTCAAGAACGGCAAGAAAGTGACTTCGGCCAAAGTGTGGTGGAATCAGCGCCGGGCGGAGATCGTCGAAGACTTCGACCGCGAAGTGTATGGCCGCATGCCGAAAGTCACGCCGAAGGTAAAGTGGGAAGTCGTCAGCACAACCAACGAAGAGAAGTACGGCGTGCCGGTTGTCACCAAACAATTGGTTGGCCACGTAGACAATTCGGCTTATCCAGCCGTCACTGTAGACATCAAGTTGACGCTGACGACTCCGGCCAAAGCGATGAACGTGCCGGTGATGATGGAATTGATGTTTCAATTGCCGCCGCGTCCGGCGAACGCGCCGCCTTTGCCGCAACAACCCGGAATTCCCTGGCAGCAACAAGTGCTGGCGAAAGGCTGGGGCTACGCGACGCTGGTTCCGACCAGTATTCAGGCCGACAACGGCGCAGGCTTGACGTCGGGCATCATCGGTTTGGTCAACAAAGGCCAGCCGCGCAAAGCTGATGATTGGGGAGCCTTGCGCGCGTGGGCTTGGGGAGTCAGCCGCGCGCTGGATTATTTTGAAACCGACAAAGCCGTAAACGCCAAGATGGTCGGACTGGAAGGTCATTCTCGTTACGGCAAAGCCACGCTGGTGGCAATGGCTTACGAACCGCGCCTGGCAATTGCGTTCGTCAGTTCGTCCGGCGCAGGCGGAGCCAAAATTCATCGGCGGAACAATTACGGCGAGATGGTCGAAAACGTCGCCGCCTGGAACGAATATCACTGGATGGCGGGCAATTATCTGAAATACGCTGGGCCGCTGACGGCGAACGATCTGCCGGTGGATTCGCACGAACTGGTGGCGTTGTGCGCGCCGCGTCCTGTGTTCATCAGCGCGGGTTCGGTCGAAAAAGGCGACGGCTGGGTGGATGCCAAAGGCATGTTCCTGGCTGCCGCGCACGCTGGGCCGGTTTACAAACTGCTTGGCAAAAAAGATTTGGGGACGATGGAGTTTCCGCCGATGGAAACCGGTTTGATGGCAGGCGACATCACGTTTCGCCAACACAGCGGAGGTCATACGCCGGGACCAAACTGGCCGACGTTTTTGGAATTTGCCAGTCGTTACTTGAAATCGGCAAGCAAATGATTGCTGGCTTGTTTTTGTGGAGTGCGAAAAGGCCTTTTAACCACAAAAAGCTCAGAAGGCACAAAACAAGCTTGAAGTTCTTTTGTGTTTTTTGCGCTTTTTGTGGTGGGAATTTCCAAACCTTCAAGAAAGCGAAGTTCAGCCCTGACCTTTTGCCATTGTCTTGGTCAGACTTTCCTGAGCTTTTTCGCGCGGCATGCTGATGATGGCTTGGATGCGTTGACCTTCGCGGCGGACTTTCAGATTGTTGAGCATCAACATTGCGCCGGGGTCGTCGGTTTTCTTCAGCCGCGCGACCAACAAAGCGGCTTGCGCCAGATTGGTGATATTGCGCGCGTCTTCTTCGTTGGCGGTGAAGCCTGTGACGATCAATTGCGCTTCCTGGTCAATCGCCAACACCAGACTCAGCGAAGTCAGTTGATGCAACGGCCCCATCGCTTTGCTTTCGCTGACGGCGGCCAAAATGGCCAACGCCGCATCGTCAATTTCCTTGATGCCGGACGATTCGGTGATTTTGTAATCCGCCAGGGTGCCGTCCGGTTTGACCGTCCCAGTCACGCCGATTTTCATCTTGCCAGCGGGGAGCGACAGCTTGCCTTCCTTGTTGGCGTCATACAGCCGTTTGACCTGATCCTTGATCGGAGCCGTGTTGATTCTGCCAAACGCGCCGTACGTTTCCGGCTTGTCCGGCTGTTCAGGGGTGGTGGGATCGGTCTGCTGAGCTTTGGCCAGTTCTTCGGCCTTGGCTTTTTCTTCCGCTGCTTTTTGCTCGGCTTCATGCTGAGCGAGTTCTTCCTGTTTACGAAGCTCTTCTTCTTTGCGACGGCGATCAGCTTCGCGCTTGGCCAGTTTGGCTTGTTCTTTTTTCTGATCTTCCAGCGATTGAGTTTTCTCAGGAGCGCGAAAACCCATATACCCGTTCGGGTATTTCATCTTTTTGGTGAAGGTAATCAGGATGCCTCGGTTGTAATCTTCCTCGACGAATTGCACATCGCGCAGTTTCATCGCCAATCCGAAAATCGGCGCGTAATACACAACCAGATACAGCACGACGTGCGTCACGACGGAAACTGCCGCCGCAATCAGCAAACCTTTCTTTCGTTTTGGAAGGCGAACAATCGTAATCATCACTGCTACCTCAAAAAATGCTTCCCAAGAACGATACGATTATAGCCGCTTGCGAGGTGCGGAAAAACTTCCAATTTCCAGGTGACCGGATTGGAAAAAAAACTGTATTGAGGCGCACTTGTTGACAGGATGAACAGGATTTGCGGCAGGATTTACAGGGTCAGCAACTCCGACAAGGCTTTTGTCAGATTTGAATCCTGCTCATTCTGAAAAAAATCCTGGCAATCCTGTTTCAAGGTCTTCTGCTTTGATATAGCAATTGACCGGTCGCAAAAAATTAGTCATTGTTCGCGCCATCACTTACTTTCGAAAATTACATCAACAAAGGAAAGATCAACCAGATGAAAGCTCCAGCAAAATTCGTTTTGGTCGGCGCGATTGTTATGTCGCTGGCCTGGTTCTTCGGCGTCAATTCAACGGCTCAACAACCAACCGGCTCGACGGGCAAAGACGCTCCGCCCGACGGCGCAAAGCTGTACGAGGAACGGTGCGCTGTTTGCCACGACAACGCGGGCAGCAATCCGCAAGACCGAACTCCGCCAAAATCCTTGCTCGCACGGCGCGCGCCCGACGACATCATTGCCGCGCTGACCACCGGTTCGATGAAAACCCAGGCCGCAGGTTTGAAGGAGCTGGAAATTCGCGCAATTGCCGTGTATCTGACCGGCAAACAACCAAGCGGCGTGATTGATCCTTCGCAATTGGCCAATCGCTGCCAGGCGCCAGGTGGCCCGATCAATCTGAAAGCAACGGGGTGGAACGGCTGGAGCACTGATTTGGACAACACGCGCTTTCAGCCCAAGCCGGGTTTGAAGGCCGAAGACGTTCCGAAATTGAAAGTGAAATGGGCGTTCGCTTATCCGGCGACGATGGCCTTGGGGCAGCCGACCATTGTCGGCAATCGGTTGTATGTGACGACGGATTCCGGCCAGGTGATCAACCTGAACGCTCAAACCGGCTGCGCGTATTGGGCTGTCAGCGTAGGCGCGCCAGTGCGAACTTCGGTTTCGGTTGGAGCTTTGCCCGCCGGCGGCATCAATAAAAGTGGGGCGAAATTCGCGGCGTATTTTGGCGACGAACGCGCGAACGTTTATGCGGTAGATGCCGAAACCGGCAAACAGCTTTGGAAAATCAAGCTCGACGATCATCCAGTGGCGCGCATCACCGGTTCGCCCGTGCTGTACAAAGATCGGTTGTACGTGCCCGTGTCTTCGGTTGAAGAAGCCATTTCGCGCCCGGACAAATACGAATGCTGCAAGTTTCGCGGCAGCATGGTTGCGCTGGATGCTTACAGCGGAAAGCTGCTCTGGAAATCACATTCCATCCCCGAAGAGCCGAAGCCGTACAAGAAAAATACTGCCGGAACGCAAATGTATGGCCCAGCAGGAGCCGCCATCTGGTCGGCTCCTACGCTGGATGTGAAGCGCGGCGTGCTGTATGCCGGAACCGGCAATTCATACACCGACGTGCCGGAAAAAGGGTCTGATTCCATCATCGCCTTTGAACTGGCGACGGGAAAAATTCGCTGGGCTTATCAGGTCTTGCCGAACGACAACTTCATCATGAACTGCGGACGCCCCGGCCAGGGTAATTGCCCGGAAAAAGCTGGCCCGGATTTCGATTTCGGCAGTTCGCCGATTCTCCGCAAACTGCCGAATGGCAAAGACGTGATTCTGGCGGGCAACAAAGCCGGCATTCTGTATGCGCTCGATCCTGACAATCAAGGCAAAAAGCTTTGGGAAATTCCGCTTGGTGGAGGTTCGGCGCTGGGCGGCATCGAATGGGGCTTCACCGCCGACGCGGCAAATGTTTACGTTCCCGTTGCCGATCCTTTCGGCAAACCCGGCACGCGCAATCCCGGAATTTCAGCCGTCAAAATCGCTACCGGAGAAAAACTGTGGCAAACACCCGCTCCGACTGTGAAATGTTCGTGGGGAACTTCGCGCTGCGTCAACGCGCAATCGGCGGCGGCCAGTTTGATTCCCGGCGTAGTGTTTTCGGGAACGACCGACGGCCATTTGCGCGCGTATGCCACTGCTGACGGAAAGATCATTTGGGACTTCGACACGGCGGCTCAACCTTATGACGCCGTCAACGGCAAACAAGCCAAAGGCGGCACGATTGACGCTGGAGGCCCAACCATTGCCAACGGCATTCTGTACATCAATTCCGGTTACGGCAGAATCATCGGCATGCCCGGCAACGCATTGCTGGCGTTTTCCGTGGATGGAAAATAGTTTGAAAAGAAAAACGTCAATGGCCAACACCACTCACCACAGAGTCGCAAAGTACGCAGAGGCAGCGCAGAGAATCCACTCTGCGAACCCTCTGCGCTCTCCGCGTCTCTGCGGTGAAAAAGACTTTCTCAAAATAGCACCTCTTCTCACTCTCACATTCCTGCTGTGCATAATTGGGCTGAATACGGTGGCGCAGGAAACCGCCGCAACGCATCATCAACGCGGCTTCGCGCATCACGAACGCCGTTCGTTGGACGAAGCCAGCAAGGAATACGCTGCGGTGTTGGCGCTCGAACCGCCGCGAGAATTAACCGCCGAAGAATGGCAACTTGCGCGGCGCTTTGCTCCGCGCTTGTACACCACACCGACGGAGTTTTTCCCGCTCAAGGATTTCGCGGTCATACTTCACCCGACCGAACGGCTGATCGCTTACCACTTCTTTTGGGAAGACGACATTGATTTCCCGGAAGACAACGATCCTTGCGATCACGAATTGATCTGGGTGCAGTATTCCGCCGACAAGCTGCGGCTGGAAAACGTCTGGTCGTATTTTCACGGACGAATTTTGGCAGGCGAAGAAGCGGCGTTGTCAGACGCGCGGCGAAACGGAATGCGTCCGCGCGTCAATGTGCAATGGGGCAAACACGGTTCGCTGCTGGCGGGTTGGGAAACCATGACGCTGAAAGCAGATGCAGGCGACGCCGAACGCAAGTATTACCCCACTGGGCAGCCGATCACGCTGCAACAATATAACGAAGGCACATTCCGCAAACTCAGCACCGAAGGCCGGCGATTAATTGACCATCCGTTGGCCAGGCGGTTGAACTGGCCGACGAAGTTCATCGGTTCGTGGAATGACTTCGTCAATTTTTCGCGGCTGATTGATCCGCTGACGCTGCTGACCAAACGTCGTATGGCGTTGGTGTCGCGCTGGAACAACGCCACGATTGATCAACACTTTTTGCCGTACAACTTCCGCCCGAAAACCGAATGGCCGGTCGGGCGAGCACTTAACGAACGAAAGTAACCGCCTAAATCAGAGCAAGCAACATTGAAACATTCTCTTTTGACAGGATGAACATCAATAGCAATCAAGTTCCAACTTGGTTTGAATCCTGCTCATCCTGAAAAAATCATGTCCATCCTGTCTCAAAGTTTCTTGCTTCGATTTAGCTACTCGGAGGCTCACTCATGCGCGCTTTGTCCATCTTCTCCACTCGCAAACTCTGGCTGATTGCCGGATTGATTTTGATCGCCGGATTGATCGGAACCGCTTCGCAATCGCAAACCCGCTACGAAGCGGAAATTCGCCACACCACCAACGGCATTCCGCACATCACCGCCAAAGACATGGGCAGTCTGGGCTTTGGCGAAGGTTATGCGTTTGCACAAGATCATCTGTGTTCCCTGGCCGATCAGGTCATCAAAGCGCGCGGCGAACGCGCCAAGTATTTCGGCGCGGGCGAAAACAATCGTCATTTCAACAGTGACGTGACGATGAAAGCCTTGGGCCTTTACGACCAAGCGAAAGCCATGTTTGCAGCCATGCCGCCGGAACATCGCGCTCAGATCGAAGGTTATGCCGCCGGGTACAACCAATACCTGCGCGAAGTCACGGCCAACGGCGTAGGCGGTTGGTGCAAAGGCAAAGACTGGGTTTTTGAAATCACCCCGGTGGACGTGCTGGCTTACAACCAAAGCGTCGTCGTCACCAGCACGCAGTTTGCCGATATGATTGCGACGGCCACGCCTCCGACCAAAGAAACCGCCGTCAACTTTTCTCTCGAAGCGTTTCGTAACGCTGCTTTGCCCGAAGCCGATGTCGCCAGCAACGGCTGGGCAATTGGCTCTGATCGTTCGGCAGGCGGCAAAGGCATGCTGGTCGCCAATCCGCATTACCCGTGGACGGGCAGCAACCGTTTTTGGGAAAAACATCTGGTCATCCCCGGCAAGTTGAACGTGTACGGCGTGGGCTTGCTCGGTTCGCCAGGAGTTTCTATTGGCTTCAACAGCGCCGTCGCCTGGACGCACACAGTGTCGGCGGGCAAACGCTTTGTGCTGTATTCGCTGAATCTGGCTGAAGGCAATCCGACCAAATACCTGTACGACGGCAAGGAACGCGAAATGACCAGCAAGGTCGTCAGCGTCGCCGTTCGCCAAAATGACGGCACCACCAAACAAATCGAACGCCGCGTGTTTTTCAGCCATTACGGCCCGATTGTGAATTTGCCCGGATTCGGTTGGTCGCCGAAACGCGCCGTCACCATGCGCGATGCCAACGCCAACAACACGCAGTTTTACGCTCAGCGCGTAGCCATGAACGCGGCGCGCAGCCTGGACGAATTCAAACAGGCGCACGCCAAGTTCAACTCCATTCCCTGGATCAACACTATCGCCGCCAGCGCCGACGGACGCGCCTGGTACGCCGACACTTCGGCGACGCCGAACCTGAAACCGGAAGCGATTGCCGCGCTGATGAAACGCAAAGACAGCGACCTGCTGACCAAAACTGCTTGGGATCGCGGCTTGATTCTGTTGGACGGCAGCGATTCGCTGTATGAATTCGTCACCGATCCTTCCACACGCGAAGGCGTCATTCCCTGGTCGCGTATGCCGCAACTGGAACGCAAGGATTACGTCTTCAACGCCAACGACAGTTTCTGGCTGGCGAATCCGCATCAATTGCTAACGGGCTTTTCGCCGCTGCAAGGATTGGAAGGCACGCCGCGCAGTTTGCGCACCCGCATGAATGCCGTCATTTTGGACGACACCAGCGCCAACGGAGCTTCGGGCAAAGACGGCAAATTCACATTGGACGAATTGGCCGCCGCCGCCGTCAACAATCGCAGCATGTCTGCGGAACTGTTGCGCGCCGAAGTCGTCAAACGTTGTCAGGCGACTTCTTCGGTCAGCGTGGACGGCCAGAGCGTGGATTTGAGCAAGGCTTGTCAGGTGTTGGCAGGTTGGAATGGACGATACGACGTTGACAGCGTTGGCCCTGTGCTGTGGCGCGAATTCATCACGCAATACGACATCGCCGACACCCAACGCAAAGGCAAACTCTTTGCCAGCGATTTCAACGCAGCGGATTCGGTCAACTCGCCGCACACCATGACACAGGATCAGAACGGCGAAACCTTGCAGAAACTGGCCAAAGCCGTTCGCACCTTGCAACAAGCGGGCTTTGCCGTGGATGCGCCGCTCGGCAAGTTGCAATACAGTGGCAAAAACGGCGGACGCATTCCGATTCACGGCGGCGACGGCCCGTATGAAGGCATCGCCAACGTCGTAGGCTTCGGAACCAATCGCACGACGCTGGAACCGGAAACCAGTCCGGCGCGCATCAGCGGCAGCCGCAACCTGACCAAAGAAGGGTATCCGATTACGGTCGGAACCAGCTTCATTATGGCTCTGGAATTCACGGCCAACGGCCCGCGCGCGCAAGCGTTTTTGACGTACTCGCAATCGGGCGATCCGACTTCGCCAAAGTCTTACGACCAGACGGAACTCTTTTCGGCGAAGAAATGGCGCAAGATTCTGTTCACCGAAGCCGAAATCAAATCCGATCCGAATCTGAAAACAAAGAAAATTTCGAGTGGGAAATAATCCTGCTCGAATTCTGCTGGTAACGAGGCTGAGTTTCTTGGCGGTAGGCTTGGCTAGCTTCAGCCTGCCGCTGGAAACTCTCGTTATTATGTACGCGATAGCAGATCAAACAAAGCATTTAGAAACTTCTCGTCTCGATAGAGACGGTTGAAATTAGCTCGGCGATTCATCGCCAGAGCAACAGGAATTTTTCGTCGCGTACTGTAGTAATATCCTGCAAAACTCAATAGTTGGAGGTGTGATATGCCAGACGAACAAAAAGGCTTTTGGGAGAAAATTAGCCAAATTGTCCCACACATTCTGACTCCCTTACTTACCATAATACTAAGCTACATTTTCTTCCAAAAATCTCACATCTTTAACATACAAAGTAAAGATGTCGAATTCGAGAGCAAGTTTCACGAGCTATACAGTCAACCCAATAGTCGCAGGCAGTCACCCAATATGATAAATGGGATTTCATCACCCTGCTCTCGTAACCAACTTCGGCAGGGGATCGTTTGGGATGCTCTCGAACGCAATATTGTCACATCAAAACCCTTCCTATTTGACCCAGAAACCTCAGATTGGCATTTGCTTGGAGAAGTTCTCAAAGCAATGCGGCGAGATGACAAATGCCAAGATAATTTCAATCACTGGTGGAGCGAGTACGTCAAAGGTTACACAGTGAAGACCCGTTGGCCGATGCATCATCAAGAGTTGGCGAAGCTTTACGATTGGATAGAGGATACTTACCTTACAGAAATACCAGCGACGGTTGGTAAACAAGATGGGATAGTCGAATGGCTGGCCAAGTTGCTTGATTCATGGGAGCCAAAAGGATGGGTTGGTACTATTCTCATTGGCTTCTACAGCAGCGTGATTATCTTGTTAATTCTTTTTGCAGTTCACCGATGCGTTCTTGTTGTGAAATCAATCTGGTATTACGAACCTCCAGCGCCTGGGCAAGAAGCAAATTCATCACAACAAATTCTCGTGCAAATACCTGTCTACAATGAAAAGGACGTCATTCGGCAAGTGATTTGTGCGACTGCCGAACTAGACTGGCCAAAAAACAAACTTCAAATTCAAATTCTTGATGATTCAACCGACGAAACAAGTGCCATTATCAAGGAAACTATAAAAGAGCTTAGAGCCAAAGGTAGCCGTATAGAACACATTCAGCGTGAGAAGCGCGATGGGTACAAAGCCGGAGCATTAGCGTTGGGTTTACAACGTTCTAAAGCAGACTTGGTTTGTATCTTTGATGCAGACTTCAGACCGCCGAAGGATTTTTTAAGGAAAATCATCTGCCACTTTTCAGACCCAGATGTAGGAATGGCCCAGACAAGATGGACACATATCAACGCAGACTATTCGTTGCTTACTCGGCTGCAAGCAATCCTGTTAGATGGACACTTTGTTATTGATCAGGTGGGGCGCTATCGATCTGGATGCTTTTTCAACTTCAATGGAACAGCGGGCGTGTGGCGGCGGCAAGCTATAGAAGAAGCTGGTGGATGGGGCACAGAGATGCTAACTGAAGATTTGGATCTGTCCTACCGAGCACAGCTAAAAGGGTGGAAATTCATCTATCGGCCAGATATCAACGTACCGGCTGAATTGCCAATCAACATGCTTGGCTTCAAAACACAGCAGCGACGGTGGTCGCGCGGCTCACTTCAGACGGCGCGGAAATTACTGTGGCAAATATGGATCGCTAAGATTCCGTTGCATTGCAAGTTTGAGGCGACTGCACACTTATTGAGCAATGGTGTTTATACATTGGTCTTTATGGCAGGCTTACTATTTCCTCTGATCCATCTATTCCACACGCCCGAGCATGATGCGTTCGTTTCTATACTCGAAATAAGCTTGCTAATAATTGGTTTTATCGCAATCAACCTCTTCCAATCTGTGGCGAAAAGTCATACCAATCGAGGCAGGATGAGTGGCCTGTTATCTATCTTATATGTATTTCCGATTACTATGATTGGAATAGGAATGTCTGTCAACAATGGGCTGGCAGCGATTTATGGGGCGATATGTAAAGGTGGAGTTTTCGTACGCACACCAAAGTATGGAGAAGATACGGGGAGGCATTGGTGGCAGAGTCCATATCGCGGGCAGCAGAC
The DNA here is from genome assembly GCA_033763255.1 of Acidobacteriota bacterium. Lineage (GTDB taxonomy): Bacteria > Acidobacteriota > Blastocatellia > RBC074 > RBC074 > RBC074. The sequence goes on from JANRKX010000099.1 coordinate 53,321, forward strand.
GGTTGGGCAACTGCTCGTAGAGATTGCGTTTTTTATCTATTTATCAGTTTTTGTGGTTTGGCAGTACATTCGGCTGAATAGTTTTGATCAGTGGCACAAATTATTCTTTCCTGCATTCTTCGCTCTAAGCATTGGCTATGTGTTGTTTATGACGCTGGCGCATCGTTTCAGACAGATAGGCTTGCAAAAAAAGGCAATATAACGCAACTTTCTGTTAGTCGTATTTTCAGCATTTCGAGCGAAATTTTGAGGGGTGCTGTGTTTATTGAATATCCATTTCTCTGTCCGTTTCGAGCCATGAATATCCGTTTTTATCCATTTCATAAAGAAATTGCTCACGCCAGCAGCGGTTTGAGGACGCGGCCATGCACGTCGGTCAGGCGGCGTTGGATGCCGTTGTGGTAAACCGTCAGTTCTTCGTGGTCTATGCCCAGCAGGTGCATGATCGTCGCGTGAATGTCGTACACCTCCGTCGGGCGTTTTCGATCCAGTGGTTTGTAGCCGAATTCGTCGCTTTCGCCGTAAGTCACGCCGCCTTTGATGCCTCCGCCGCAAAGCCAGTTCGTAAAGCAAAACGGATTGTGATCGCGTCCGGTGCCGCCCTGACTGGAAGGCATGCGGCCAAATTCCGTCGTCCATAAAATCACTGTGTCTTCCAGCAATCCGCGCTGCTTCAAATCCTGAATGAACGCCGCGCATCCGCGAGCCATCCCTACCGCAAGCGGCCCGTGATCCTGTTTGATGTTTTCGTGTGAATCCCAATTGCGCCGAGGAAAGCTGTTGTCGTTGCCGCTCCAGATTTGAATGAAGCGAACGCCGCGTTCCAGCAAGCGCCGCGCAGTCAGGCATTTTTGCGCGAAATGAAACGTCTCTTCTTCGTCGTTGATTTCCTTTGGCCATTCGCGCGCGCCGCGATCCAAGCCGTACAGTTTCAGCACGTGTTCCGGTTCGGCTTTCAGGTTTAGGGCTTCGGGGGCGGCCAATTGCATCTTGGCGGCGAGTTCGTAACTGCGAATGCGGCCTTCCAATCGCTGGTCGCCTTCGCGCTTGGCGGCGTGAGCGTGATTGATTTCCGCCATCAGCTTTTGCGCGGCGGCTTCGCTTTGCGGTGAGATGTATTTGGCGGATTTGTGCGGGAAAAGATCGGCGACGGGAGTTTCCGTGCCGGGAAAAATCATGGTGCCGCTGTGTTCAGCGGGCAAAAACGCTGCGTCCCAGTTTTTGACTCCGTTCGACGGCATGCCGCGATGATCGGGCATCACGACAAAAGTCGGCAGGTTGTCATTCATCGAACCCAAGCCGTAACTGACCCAGCAACCGGCTCCGGGAAAACCGGGCAGCAGAAATCCCGTCGCTTGCAGCAAAGTCGCCGTGCTGTGAACACCGGATTTGCTGACCATGTTGTGAACAAAGGCGATGTCATCCACGACTTTGCCGAGCGCGGCGACCGGTTCGCCCAGCATCTTGCCGGTCTGACCATACGGCTTGAAATCCCAGACAGGTCGCAACCACGGGCCGAGTCCATCTTGAAAGGCTTCGACGTGTTCACCGAAATCGCTCGGCTGGCCGTGACGTTTGATGAGTTCAGGTTTGAAATCAAACAGATCAATATGGCTGGCGGCTCCTGCCATGAAAAACTGCACGACGCGTTTGGCTTTGGCCGGATGATGCAGTTTCTTGTTTGGGCCGCTTTGAGCTAAAGCGTTTTCGTTCGCCAGCATAGAAGCCAGCGCCAACCCGCCAAGCCCGCCGCCTGCTTGCCACAGAAATTCGCGGCGAGTCGGTAAACGGTCTGAGGTCTGCGCGTGAAATCCAAGAGGTTTGTTCATTTTGTAGCTTTGCAATTAACAACGGTTCTCATTCGAGCGAAGAGTTGGTTCACCACAAAAGGCACAAAAAACACAAAAATTATTGGGATCAGTTTTGTGCCTTCTGTGCTTTTTGTGGTTGCGATTCTTCTTACTCAACTGCAAATCGTGTAGACAAGGATGCCTGCGCTCTCAACTTGAACTTCAGACTTTGCTGAGCAAGGCATCGTCTTTACGTGGCAACCTGTGAATCCACCAGGACGCCAGAAACAGCAGCGCCGCAGCCGGAATCAATGTGCCGGGAAAGACCACGACTCGCCAATTGACAGCGGCGACGATGCCAAACGCGATCAGCGAAATGACAGCGCCCAACAGTTCCAATTTCCAGGCGACGGCTAAGCCGATGACTGCGACAATGATTGCGCCAAGACTCAGGTAATCAGTCCAAACCAGCGGGCGGGAAGGGCTGCCAGCGTCACCGAATAAATGCGCGAGCAGAAAAAAGCCCCAAAACAAGACGATCATCCCGCCAAGAACTCGCGCTCCCCAACGCAGGATGATAGGTAATGACGAAGTTATGTTTTGCATGATCTTTGCCTCCTAATCACAAAGGTTTTTTACAGAGGCAGCTTAGTCTTTGCGCTGTGCCTGCGGCTTCGAGCGTTAGGTCACTTTGTTGATTGTCATAAGCCATTCTTGGTGTGTTTGCTTCAGCAATGATTTCATTGAACAGCTTTCGACTGAGGTGGATCACCTGATCGCAAACTGTCGTTGCAATGTTGCCGATCCTGCCGCGTCGGTCAATCGCGGTTCATCGAACAAGCCGCATTTCTCGCTCAGCCAGAAATGCCTGAATTGTGCGAAACAAGTCTTCTTTTACCTCTTCGAGATGATTGTTGTTGGCTGTTTGCCAGCGAATGACTGTTCCGTTGGGGAACTGTGCAAGCTTTTGCTTCAATGACGCAAGTGATTTCAACTCGTAATGCCCAATTTCTGCTCTTCCCCATTCATCGTTGTATAGCGTAAATCGCAACGTGAATTTGTCGCCCCACTGTTCCAGCAACTGTGTCACAGTGTTTTTTGCGCTTTCAGTGACGCAAAGCTGTTTGAGCCGGTTTAGTTCTTTTGGTGTCGCCAGCCAGCCGGGCGCTTCGGCCAACGCAGTTTGTAATGCCTGCTCAAGGCTGGATTGGTTGCGAATTGCTTCGTTGTTAAAAGCCGTTTTCAGTTCCCGCTCTCGTCCATTCCAGGTTTGATGCCATTGTTCGAGTTTTTTCCACAGCGGAGCTTCTGCTTTGTCGGAGCCGTATTTGCCCAACACTTTCACTGCGCTGATAACCACGTTGGTGTCGGAATCCTCCAACATCTCCAGCGCCAACTTTTCCACTTCTGGCGTGAAGTGCAGTTCGGCCACCTTGCTGAGCACGCCTGAATAGCAGCGCGTGCGCTCTCGTGCGGTGAGCGCCCTTCGTAACAGCGTCTCGCCTTCCGCAGCATTGATACGTAGGCAGTACGCCAACAACTGGCTTTGCTCGGTACAGACCATCTGGCCGACTTCTTCCGCGAGCAAGGCGCTGACCTGAGCATACAGGTTGGGCGAGCCATACCGTTCGACCAACGCGCCGTGGGTATCGCTGACCCAGCCTTTTTCCAGATAACCAATGAACACTTGATCAAGTTTCGGCAGCGTTTCATCCGGCAATAAGGTTAGCGCCGGTAATTCAACGCGAGGCTCAGAGCGTTTCATCTCTGCCAAAATCAGACGACGGCCTTCAACCGGCGCAAGTTCGTAAAGGCGTTGCAAGGCCAGCGTGCGTAATTTCGTTCGATCATTTTTGTCTTCCTTATTTTCAATTTTTTCGGATGCGCGTGGTTGGTAAAGCCTTCGCAAGGTTGGCAGCAATGTCGGGCTGCTGATTTGTTTCCATTCGTATTCGAGCAGTCTGCGTTGTTCCTTCAACGGCAATTCGCTGAAGAAGGTCGAAATATCAGGCCGTTTTGTTTTATCCCTTTCCAACTCAAACAGCGTGAGCAAACTTATCGCTCTGGCTTTGCCGGTTTTCAGCGCAACCGTTTTGGCCAATTGTTTGGCGTATTTCGCTTTGGCTTGAGAGCTGATTTCGTTGTACCGCTCTCGGTAAACTTTCGCCTGCTGCTCGTCATAGGATTCAGGTGTCCACCAGGATGGGGACGACAGCCTTACCAGCATGTAAAACCAACTGCTGGAAACAGCCTGATCGGGAGCGGCCAAGCGTGCGGCCATCGTTTCAATCACCAAATCACGATGCGGCGAACTGACCAATCCGGCGTAAAACTCAAAAGCATCTTCCTGGCCGTAACGACGCACCAACTCAGGCACGGCCTCTTTGGTTCCCAGAAAACGTAACGCGCGGCATGCTGCTCGACGATCCGAACTTCCGTTCAAGGCTTTCAGGATTTTTTGTAGTTCTTGTTCCGCCCAACCCGCTTCCGGCTTCACAATTTCAAATTCGACGAGGTTGGAAGTCAGCACAATGTCACCGCCAAAGTAACTATGAGGGTGGTCTTTGTGGCTGACGCGAGGCGAGGTAAGAGACAGGCGATACTTGCCCGGTTGATCGAAGCGAAACCATTCGTTCAATTCATACACAATCAACTCAGGTTCTTCTTTCAAAATAGCGGAGCCGCGCAAACCACCGCCCCAAATGCCCAAGTGATCGCGCATCGGATCGGTAAAACCTGTGTTTGGTTCGATGTGAAACGTATCCATATCAAGTCTGCCGCGACGATCATACGTAGCTGTGTCCAGTCTGTAAGTTTCAGGCGAAGAACTGGCGAAGAGCATTTCCAGACGAATGATTTCGCCTTGACGGAATTGTTTTTGATCGTTGACGAATCGGATGGTGAACGAAACATCAGACGGGCTGATTTGCGGTTGCTGGCGGAGTTTGAATTCCGCGATTTGGGCGTCAATATCTACAGGTTGAGAGTTGGCGTTGGAGACCGGCAACAGCATTGCCAGTGTCCAGATTATCAGCGTGAAAAAAGGGGCTTGGTTCATCTGTAATATCCTTTGGGTTGATCTGTGAGAATGCGAGTTGGACGTTGAGAGAACGTGATTCAGCCGCCACCTTTGCAGCCTGCCATTTCATTTTTGTGCTGCACCGCTTTTTTACCAATACGCAGTTAGTTTGTGTCGCAATCAAGTTGGCAGAAAAGCAACCTTCTTTGCGGCGGAGTTCGGAAGTGGTAAAACGCCAGCCTTTGAGAGGAACCAATTTATGAAACAGATTTTGGGAACGGGAATCTTCGTCGTTGGCATGCTATGGCTAAGTTACGGCTGGCTGACGACCAGTCAAACGAATCAAACTCAGCCGCTGAATTACGTCTGCCAGCGAGCAGTCAGCGCGGTCAACATTGATGGCAAACTCGATGATGCCGCGTGGCGCAACGCGAAATGGACGGAAGTGTTCGTTGACATCGAAGGCGACGCGAAACCCAAACCGAAATACAAAACTCGCGCCAAGATGCTGTGGGATGACACTTACTTCTGATGTTACGCGATGAAAGGTTTTCAGGCAGACTTGACAGATGAATGCTGAACATTTCGACCTTTACACCGATTATTTGATTAGCTCGTTTGGCCCAACAACGGCGACGGGTTTGTCAGCGTTGCTGGACGGGCAGTTGAGTCACGATCA
>JANRKX010000100.1:0-25127 GCA_033763255.1 Acidobacteriota bacterium
TGTTGTTGGTCAGAGTCAGACCGCTCCAGGTCGTGTTGGTCGGATTGCCGGTGACCGGAGAAGCATCCACAGTGCCGTTGATGGCGTTGTCGCTGATGCGCTGAATCGTGCTGTTGGTCAGCACTAAACCTCCGCTGACCGCTCGACCGTGAATGGCGTCGGCTCCGCTGTGGGTTTGCAGCGCGTCGGTGGCGTCGTTGGTCGCCGTGATGTCCTGAATAATCATGTAATTCAGCGAGATCAATCCGCTGGTGGTGTTGAGCACGACTCCGTCGTTGTTCAATATGTTTTGAATGGTTCCGCCACTGCCTGCGCTGCCGGTTCCAGCGACGGTGACGGGGCCGGTCAGATTGGTCAGAACCATTCCGTTGGTACAGCCCGATGCCGAAACGCTGGTGAAGGTGGCGGTCGGGTTGCCGTTGTTCAGATTCAGAGCAGCTCCACAGACGGCAGAGGTGTTGTTTGCCGTAATGCTGATTTCGCTCGCTGTCAGATTGCCAAAACTGTTCCCGGAAATGCCTGTTCCACCGGTGTTCGTCACGTTGAACCCGCGAATCAGATTTCCATTGCCCAGCGTCAGCAGCGTCGCGGTGTTTGACAGTGACGGGCGAGTTCCTCCTGTTGCGGGAAGAGCATTGCTGAATGGGGGCAGTGTGAGTCCGGCCAGCGAAACCAGCGAAGCGGAAGAACCTTGCCCAATCAGTTTTTGGTTGTTGAGCAGGGTTAGCGCGCCGGAATAATTGCCGCTGTAAATAAAAATGTTGTCGCCGGGATCATCCGCCGCCAGCGAGTTGAAATTGGCGACGCTGTTAAATGGCGCGCTCAATCGTCCGTCGCCGGGGCCGGCAACGCTGTCGTCAATGAACCAGATCATACCGCTGACGGTGATGGAAACCGTGCCGATGTCTGAAAACACGCCGTCGCTGAGCGTGTAACTGAACGTCGTCGTGCCTTCAAATCCGGGAGCCGGGTTGAACGTGAAACTGCCGTTGCCCGGATTCAGAGAAACCGTTCCCTGAGTCCCCGCCGTGTTGACCCCAACAATCGCCGGAATAGTTCCGTCAGGATCAAAGTCGTTAATCAACACACCGCTTGCCGCCGGAACGGAGATGCCTACGTTGCCGGTGCAGGCGTAATTGTCGGTCAGCGCCAGCGGCGAAGTATTGACCGAACCGGGAACCAGAGTGGTGTTGGCGTCAATCGTGTCGCTGAACAGGACTCCGGTTGTCGCTGTCGTTCCGCTGTTGGTGATGTTGATGTTGTAAGTCAGCGTATTGCCCGGACTGGCTGTGGGCGTGTTGACAGTTTTGTTTGCAGAAACCAGCGGAGTAAATGCCATTGCTGAAGAAACGGCGGCTTTGGCCTCGGCAACGTAACCAGTGTGGGAGAGAGAATTCGCCTTTCTGGGCGTTGCCTTTTCAGATGACTTTGAGATGGATGATTGGAATGCCTGCTCGGAGCCTTTCATCCAGGCGTGGTCGGATTGAAATAGTAAGGCTCCGAAAATCAATGCCAATGTGGTCGGCATGATGAGTGTTCGAAAGCGGAAACGCGAAAAATTCATAGTTATCTCCTCGTAGGGGGGAAGAGTGGAAAAAGTTTTTTGAGCTGGTGGTGACTTGGGACAGCTCGTCTTGACTGCCTTGACTGAATGTCGCTCAGACAAGCGAAAATTTTTGCGAATATGTTTTTAGCAATGAGGCGACAAGCAGGTGGTCAAACCCGCTTGATGGTGATTTTGTGATTTCGTCCCAATATGTAGATCGTATTTCGCGGCTGGTTTCCCTCAGACAGAAATAAAAAAAATCGCCCTCGTAATAAGGGCGATTCGGGAAGTGGTGAATTCAGCGGAAATTTTTACCGGCAAGCCTGGCAATGTGTTTGTCGGGTTCCAAATGTCACTTGGCAGCGATGCCTTGAATCTCAAAATGCGCTCCGCGCAGCAACGGTCCAGAACCGATGAAAGCTCGCGCCGGAAAATCTTTTTTGAAGTATGACCGATAGACGGCATTGAATTTGTCGTACAACGTCAAATCCGGGCAATACACCGTCGCCGACACCAGATTGTCCATCGTCATTCCCGCCTGAGCCAGCACGTCTTTGAATCCGTCCAGCATGAACTTGACCTCTTGTTCAACGTCCGCCGGAATCTGGCTGGTTTTCGGATCGGTTCCCAGCCGTCCGGCCAGATAAAGCGTATTGCCGACCATTACTCCGTCGGTGAAGGGAAGCGCAGGGTTTTTGCTGGGCAGGTTGATGTTTCGGCGCGACGATTTCTGGCCGTAACTGACCGCAGAATTGATGGCGAACGCGGCCAGCAAGCCAATCACCAATCCGGCCACCAAACCAATAGACAACGAGCGATTGTTTTTCATAAGTGTTCCTCCAATTAGTTGTTGAGAAAAATCTTCAAGCCAAATTCAGCCGCAGAAATTCTTGCCCGCGCACCGAATGGAAAATCATAACGAGTCTTTGCGCCGTCAATGTACATCTCTCCGGCGGCCATTTTGGAAGCGACGATGATTTCGTCATCGGCTTCGATGAATCCGCGTGTCAGTGAATAGCTGCGTTTCGGTTCGCGGTACAACTCACGAACCAGGTATTGAATTCGCTTGGAACCGAGCGGCATTTTCCGTCCGCCTGCCGAACCGATGCCCGCTGTCGAACCCGCCGCCGTCGAAACCCATAAGCCGGAACTGCGATGCTCTTCTTCACGGCGACCGACTTTCAGCAAATACCGAGTCGTCGAAGCCGGGCATTCGTGTGCAATCAGCACGTCATTGAGCGCCAATTCCGCCAGCGGCTTTTCGTCCAGCGTCACCTGCAACCGAGCCAGTTCCTTCGCTTTCCATTTGCCTGACAAAATTGCTTCCAACCTTTCGGCGAAGTTCTTTCGGTTGACCGAACAGAAATGACCTACGCTGTCGCCGGGAGCGGAATTGACTCCGAGCATCACGCCACTGCGAACATAGTGCGACGCGCCAAGCGTCGTGCCGTCTCCGCCGATGGTGATGACCAGGTCGCTGATTGCCAGTTGGCCTTTGACGCGAGCATCTGCGTTGACCATCGAGGCATCGCCAAAGACGATTTTTCGTTTGCTGAGCGCCTGTCGCACAGCGTCAATCGTTCGCTGATGTTCGGCGTCAGCGTGCAGAATTCGTTTGGCCGTCGCGTCTCCGCTGCGAGCAAAACTGGCCGCACGCCCACCTTGTGCCAGCGCAGTTTGTTTGATGACAACCAGGCAATTGTTGATGAGCATGAATTTTTTGGACTTATGCGATTTGAAAACGGTCAACCGTCTCAACGAGATTCGACAATCTCCTCAACTGTCCTGGCCTGGTCGCCGTGGTAATCCCTTTGAGCTAACACCATGGCCTCTTTCACCTTTTCCAAATGCAATTTACCGTCGGCGGAAACGTAGTTGCCTTCACCGACCAGCATTGAATAGTGCTTGTCAATCATGTCCAGGTAGCCGGTTTTCTTCAGTTGTTGATTCTCTAAAATCTGAAGACAACTGACAGCCAGCAGGTAATAGGGAGCTTGTGGGCCGTCGAAATATCCGCGCACCTTTTCCCGTTCTTCCGGCCCGCCCGTGCTTAACTGGATGTTGGCGGCGTTCAGCATTTGCTCCATCGCGTCCAGGCCCGTGGCGGCGCTTGTCGCAGGCGTGGCAGGTGCGGCGGCTGACAAAACGACTGTCGGTGTCGGGGAATCCGGTTTTGATTCACCAGAAAGGGCCCCCACATTGTTCAGCGCGACAATCAATCCGGTTGAGGCCGTGATGATCGCGGCCACTGCCGTCAGGATGCCGGGCAAAGTTTGCCACCAAGATTGCGATTTGGGAGGTTCGCCAGCCATAAATCACGTCTCCTATTTTTTTTTCGATATACCGCTCTTTGACGAGCTACTGATAAACCACAAAGAAGTTGTTATCCAGAAAGTCGTAGCTTTCGACTTTTTTATACCCGGCGGCCTTCATCCAACCGTCCAGGTCTTCCAGTTTGTAAATCATCTTTTCGTGACCGGCGGGCCAGGTCTTGTTGAAATCAATGATGACGATGCGGCCATTTTTGCGAAGGTATTTTTTCAGCGTCTTGACGTAAGTCGGCTGATTGGCGATGTGGTGCATCGTGTCAATGATGACGATCAGGTCAACGGGTTCAGGCAGTTTCGGGTCGTCTTCGGCGGCGAAGATGGTTTTGACGTTGGTCAGGTTTTCGTCCGCCGAAGTTTTCGCTACGTGGTCGAGCAGTTTCTGGTCAATGTCTACGGCGTAAACCTGGCCTTTGTTGACGTGTTTGGCCAGCGGGCGCGAGAACAAACCGGAGCCTGAACCGATGTCGGCGATTTTGTGATTCGATTTGATTTTCAGCGTTTCGATGACTTTCGGCACTTGCAGATTTTCAACGCGGCGCTCGCCTTCCAGCAGCTTGATGTACTCTTCGGCGGTGCGTTGTTGCGCTTGAGCGTTGATGGCAAGCAGAGCGGTCAGGGTCAGCAATGCAATGAACAGTTTTTTCATGATGGTTTTCCTTTGTGATGATGGACGTTGTTTGGCCTCGCTGATGTTACGCGATGGCAGATCAAATAAAGCATTTGACAGTTTCTTAGTCCCGGTAGGGACGGTTGAGTTTAGCGCGGCGTTTCAACGCCGGGTCGCAGTGCCTTTCTCCGCCGCGTCCTGTCAGGACGCTTGACCCCTGCTTTGGCAGAAACTCAAGCGTCTCTACAGGACGCCGATTCATTCGCTGCTTTTCCCGGCAGTGAACTGCCGGGCTAATATCAAACCGTCCCTGCCGGGACGAAAACCGTGTCAAACCGAATGTTCAATTCTTTAGCGCGTAACATCAGTGCTTCACTTCTTTTCCTGAAGTGAAGCGAGCAATTTTTGTAAATCGTCGGGCAGCGGAGCTTCGAACTTCATTAATTTGTCGCTGGCCGGATGTTTGAAACTCAGTTTGTGGGCGTGCAGCGCCTGCCGTTCAAACTGAATTTTCAGATATGGCGCTTTGTCTTCGTAAACGTACATCTTTTCGCCGACCAGCGAATTGCCGCGCAACCCGGCTTGAATGCGAATCTGGTTTCGTTTGCCGGAAACCAGTCGAACTTCAAGCAGGCTTGCGTACCTGAACTTTTCCACGATCCGATACCGGCAAACGGCTTCCTGAGCTTTGCGGGTTTTTTCCTGCACTTGTTGCTGTTTCAATTCTTCACGATCCCATTCGATCAAATCGCGCCAAGTTCCCGAATCGGGGGTTGGGACGCCGTGAACGAGAACCCAATAAATTCGCTCGGCGTCGCGGTGTTCAAATTGTTCTTTCAGTTTACGCTGAGCTTCGCCGGTTTTGGCAAATACGACCAGCCCCGAAGTGTCGCGGTCAATGCGGTGAACGACGAACGGTTCGCGTTTGGTGGAGCGCAAATGCCTGACCAGTTGATCGAACAGCGACGGTTCGTCCGGTTGCGAAGCCAGCGGCACAGCCAGCAATCCGGCTGGTTTGTTGACCACCAGCAATGCGGAATCTTCGTACAAGATGTGCAGCCCGGCTTCGCGGCGTTCGGAATAACGGCGTTCGCTGCTGCCCGGACGATCCATCCACAATCGAACGGTTTCGCCCGCGATCATTCGCCGCCCGGCATCGGCGGTGGACTGTTCTATTTCGTTGACGAAGATTTTGCCTTTTTCGATGGCGGCCAACGCGCGCGAACGCGATGCCAGGCGGTCAGCCGCTGCCAGCCATTTATCCAGCCGAAGGTCTGCGTCGGCTGCGCTTACTTTCCAGGATTGATTGTTCATGTGTGACGGCATTTTCACCGTTCAAACTCGATCAAGCAAATTGTCATTTCCGTAGCAGACTTCGCGGGCAAACTGGAGTAAGATGCGCGGCGTCAATTCGACTCCGGCGGCTGTCGCCCAGTTGCCGCAAGTTGCCCCAAAGCAAATCCACAATCTGAAATTTGTCATCGTGATTCCCCAAACGATTTCGCATTACCGCATTCTTTCGAAGCTCGGCGCGGGCGGCATGGGAGAAGTGTATCTGGCCGAAGACGAAAAGCTCGGTCGCCGCGTAGCGTTGAAACTCCTGCCCGCTCGATTTACTCAAGACCCTGAGCGCGTGCGCCGCTTTGCCCACGAAGCCCGATCCGTCGGCGCGCTCAATCATCCGAACATTCTGACCATTTATGAAATCGGGCAGGCCGAAACCGACACTGGCGGAGTTCATTACATCGCCATGGAATTTGTCGAAGGCCAGACTATTCGTCAGGCGATAACTCATCGGCGCATGAAACTGGATGAAGTTTTGGATGTGGCGGTTCAAGCGGTCAACGCGCTGGTGGCGGCTCACGGAGCGGGCATTGCCCACCGCGACATCAAGCCGGAAAACGTCATGCTGCGCCCGGACGGATACGTGAAGGTGCTGGATTTCGGTTTGGCCAAGCTGACTGAAAACGCTTTTTTCCGCAGCTTCGATCCGACGATTACCCAAGCCGAAACAGAAGGCGCCCCTCTTGGTGGGATGCTGGGCGATCCGTTTGCGACTGCTCAGGGCGTTGGCGGTTCGCCGAACACCAGTCCCGGAGTGATTCTGGGAACGGTCAGTTACATGTCGCCGGAACAGGCTCGCGGGCAGAAAGTGGATGTGCGGTCGGATATTTTCAGCTTTGGCATTGTGCTGTACGAAATGATTGCCGGGCGCGCTCCGTTTGAAGGCAAAAGCACTGGCGATATGTTGGTGGCGATTCTGGATCGTGATCCTGCGCCGTTGGCTCGATATGCGCCGAACGTACCGGACGAACTGGAATGGATTGTCACCAAAGCTTTGGCCAAAGACCGCGAAGACCGTTACCAATCGGCGAAAAGCCTGCTCAACGATTTGAAGCGTGTGCAAAAACGAGTGCAGCTTGGCGGCGAATTCGATGTTGAACCGGACAGCAGTCCGTTGCGAACCATGCCGTTTGACGCTGTTCAAAGCAGGTCTGCCGATTCCGGTCGCCATTCGACGACGAATGATTCAGGGCGAACGAGTTCAGATTCCAGAAAGTTGGTTCGGGTCATTGATTCGCTGGCTGTGCTGCCGTTCAGCAACGCAGGCAGCGGCCAGGACATGGTTTATCTGAGCGAAGCGATTCCCGAAAGTTTGATCTTCAACCTTTCACGATTGCCGCAGCTTCGCGTCAAAGCGTGGAGCACTGTGGCGCGGTATAGAAACCGGGAAACCGACGCACTGGAAATTGGCCGCGAACTGGAAGCGCGCGCCGTGCTGACGGCTCGCATGTTCCAGTTCGGCGACAATCTGATTGTCAAAGCCGAGTTGGTTGACATCGAAGACGGTTCGCAAATCTGGGGCGCTCAGTATCAGCGAAAACTCGACGACCTGTTCAGCATCGAACAGGAACTGGCAAAGGAAATTTGCGACCATCTGAAGCTGCGACTGAGCGAAGAACAGCGCGCGCGATTGACCCGGCGATACACCGAAAATTCCGAAGCCTATCAGCATTTTCTGAAAGGGCGTTATTACTGGCATCAAAGATCGGGGCCGGGATTGAAAAAAGCCATCGAACATTTCAATGCCGCGATCAAACTCGACGACGAATACGCGCTGGCTTATGCCGGACTGGCTGATTGTTTCGTGTTGCTTGGCGTTTACGGAGCCGCTCCGCCGCGCGTGATTATGCCGAAAGCCAGAGAAGCGGCGGAAAAAGCCTTGCAGATTGACGAACATCTGGCCGATCCGCACGCTTCGCTCGGAGCTTTCCATTGCTGGTACACCTGGGATTGGATCGAAGCCGAGCGTAGATTCAAACGCTCCATCGAACTCAATCCGGCTTACACAAATGGCTATCACTGGTACGGTTCGATCTTTCTGCTGGCGCGCAATCGTTTCGACGAAGCGATGGAAATCGAACGAAAAGCTTTGGAACTTGAGCCGATGACGATGGTCATTCGCGCCAGCTTCGCGTGGATCAATTACCAGGCTCGACGTTATGAAGAAGCAGTTGCCAGTGGATACGAAACCGTAGAGATCGAACCAAACTTCGCTTTGGGCAGGTTTTATTTGGGACTCGGCCTTTCCCAGCTTCAGCGGTACGACGAAGCGATTGAGCAATTGACCAAAGCCGTTGAACTGACGACTGGTGGCGCTTTGATCAAAGCGGCTTTGGGAAATGTTTACGCCGTCGCTGGCTATCGTGAAACGGCAGAAAACATCCTGGCGGAGTTGCAGACTTTTCCACTCAGCAAGGAAGTGTCTCCGTTCTTTCTGGCGCTGATTTACGCAGGATTGGGCGACACCGAACGCGCCTTGCAAATGCTGGAAGCGACCGCCGACGAACGATATTGCTGGGCTTCGTACCTGAAATCCGAACCGATGTTTGACGAACTGAGAAAAGAAAAACGGTTTGTCAGCCTGCTCGAAAAGATGGGGTTGGCAGACTAACCGATTGCCGTTACCATCTCGCCTCCGGCAATCACTGCTCGCAATCACTGGGCAAATTCCGCAACCAAAATTCCAAACACTGGAACATCGCCTTGTTGTCACAGACGATCTCACATTACCGAATTCTCTATCACATAGGCACCAGCCTGATTGGCGAAGTGTATCTGGCCGAAGACACGCAGCTTGGTCGCAAAGTTGCACTGTTGATGCTGCCGGAACCTTTCGCGCGCGACGCCGAACGCATCGAACGCCTTTCGCAGGAAGCGCGCGTCATTTCCACGCTCAATCATCCGAACATACGAATGATGTACGAGGTCAATTCCGACCAGACGGATGGTGAGGCGCAATACTTCATCGCCAACGAATGGGTCGAAGGGCCGACTTTGCGCGAACATCTGGCTTACACACGCATGCGCGGTGAAGAGGTGCTGGACGTGACGATGCAAATCGTTTCGGGGCTTGGCGCGGCACATGCTGCTGGCGTGTTGCACCGCGATTTGAAGCCGGAAAACGTCATGATTCGTCCAGACGGATACGTCAAGATTCTGGATTTCGGCCTGACCAAATTGATCGAACAAGACACGATGCTGGTGGAAATTGGCGAGCCAGCCCCGCCGCCGGTAACTCCGAAAGATGAACCGCCGGTTTCTGTTGACGCCGCCACCACCGAAATCCGTCTCAGCCCGGAAGAGGGAATTGATCCGTACCGCACCAAACCGCTCAATGCTGCCGAAGCCGCAAAGCTGACTGAAGCTTTGAGTCGGGCAGGTGGTAAAAAAGATCGTTCGGCTGCGCGTTCGACTACGGGGTTGTGGTGGATGCCCGGAACGACAGGTTATTTGTCGCCTGAACAAATCGTCGGCGACCCGATTGATGAACGCAGCGATCTGTTCAGTCTGGGCGTGATGGTTTACGAAATGTGTACCGGGCGCTTGCCGTTTGAGGGGCAGACGACCACAGGCGTGCTGAGTTCGATTTTGCAGACCGCTCCGCCGCCGATTCGCCGTTCGATGCCGAATGCGCCCGAAGAACTGGAATGGATTGTCACCAAGTTGCTGGCCAAAGACCGCGACGAGCGTTACCAGACCGCACGCGAATTATCGAACGACCTGAAACGATTGCGGCAACGGCTGGAACTGCAAACCGCGCAAGTCAAACAGTCGAAATCCGGCGATACCGTGACGAATGATGCGCTGCGGCGAAGCGGCAAACAGGCTTCGCTGGAAACCCGTCCGATCAGCCGCGATTCGGGCAAGGATTCAGGCAGAGACACATCAAGTTTCAACACTCGATCCGGTTCCGGCAAAAGCGGGGCTTCGCGTTCTGGAGCTTCGCGCGCGTTCAGCGATGCGATTGATTCTGTGGCGATTTTGCCGTTGACGAATATCGGAAACGACGCCAGCGCCGAATACCTGAGCGACGGCATCACCGAAAACATCATCAACACGTTGTCGCAGGTGCAAAGTTTACGTGTGATGGCGCGCAGCACAGTGTTCCGATTCAAAGGCAAAAATGCCGACCCGGTGGAAGTCGGGCGCGAGTTGAAAGTCCGTGCGGTGTTTGCCGGGCGGCTGTTCCAGCGTGGTGAAGACATCGTCATCAAAGCCGAATTGGTGGATTCAGACGATGGAGCTTTGCTGTGGGCAGACCAGTACCAGCGAAAAACGGGCGACATCTTTGAGCTGGAAAAAGACCTGGCCAAACAAATCTCCGAAAGTTTGCGGCTGAAACTCGGCGGCGAGCAGGAAGAAAAACTGGCTCAACGCCAGACCGTAAACCCGGAAGCTTACGAGTTGTTTCTGAAAGGTCGTTATTGCTGGAATCAGCGCAGCCCCGAAGGCATGCGAAAGGGCGCAGAGTTTTTTATTCAGGCAATTCGCAAAGATCAAAATTATGCGCTGGCTCACGCCGGGCTGGCTTCGTGTTACACGTTTTTGAGCGTTTACTTTTTGCCGCCACGCGAATTCATTCCCAAAGCCAGAATGGCTGTGATGAAAGCTTTGGAGTTGGACGACCAACTGGCCGAAGCACATTCGGCTTATGCTTCGGTGTTGTTTTGGTACGACTGGGAATTTGATCGCGCGGAAAAAGAGTTCCTGCGCGCTGCTGAATTGAATCCGAATTACTCGGAAGCACCCCAATGGCATGCGTATTTGTGCGCTTCGCAAGAGCGGTTTGACGACGCTTTTGAATTGCTTCGTCGCGCCGAGTCGCTCGATCCATTGTCAGTGCCGGTTTCAGCCAGCTTCGGAGAACTGATGTATTTTAACCGACGATTTGAAGAGTGTTTGGCTCAATGCCGAAAGACATTGCAGATGGATTCTACATTCGGCAAAGGAATTTACTATCAGGTCATGTCGTGGCTGGCCGTGGGCAAAATTCACGAAGCTCTTACATCTCTGAAATTCGTCATCGAACATCGTCCTGAAGCCAAAGACTTGGCGACGCTGGTGATGGCCATCGCGCTTGGAAAAGGTGGGCAGATCGAAGCAGCACGCCAAATTCTGGCAGGAATCGAACATCACGCCGAGACGAATTACGTTCCGCCATATTATCTGGCGCTGATTGCCGCAAACATCGGCGACACAGACAAAGCGTTTTCCTGGCTGGAAAAAGCCTACCAGGAACGCAGCGGATGGATGCCTTGGATCAAGCTGGAACCTTTATTCGACGGTTTGAAAACCGACGCGCGATTTACTGATTTGCTGCGGCGGATCGGTTTGGCTCCGTAACCTTGTCAAACCGATCCGGTTTCATGCCGCATCACGATTCTCAACTCTCGCTTCAAACCATGAAGCTCTTCATTTTCAACCAACTGTAACAGCGGCGGCGTCAATTCTTCGGCTTCAAGAATTCTGAACCCCAGCTTTTGATAAAAAGGCGCGTTCCAAGGAATGTCTCGAAACGTGGTCAAGGTTACGGCTGGAATTCCGCTGGCTTGCGCCCAATCGCAAACCGCTTTGACCAATCCTGTTCCGATACCTTGCCTACCGAAATCAGGATGAACTGCCAGTTCTTGCAAGTGCGCCTCACCGTCGAGCAGGTAGACCAGAGCGAATCCGACTGGTTTTCCATTCAGCGCCGTAGCTATCCAAAGCAAATTGTTTTTTTGAGATTGGGCAAAGTCCTCAACCGGTGTGGTGTCGGCGGCCAGGTGAGCCGTGAATTCAAACTGCAAAAACAAATCGCCGGCGGCATTTTCAATGTCAGGCAGTAAAGGAATGTCTTCAATTGTGGCAAGGCGAATTTCGTACATTGGCTTTAGTTCAACTTTCCTGCTGCCCATTGAATCGCATTTCTGACCAGCCGTTGAAAATTCGGATTCAGGTTGGCGTTTCTGTCGTGGCCGAGTTGAATGTAAACGACGCGCGATTTTTCGTAGGGACTGATCCAGGCGACCGGGCCGTCGCTGGTTTTGTCATCGGTCGTTAGCAAGACTTTGACCTTCGGCGAAATCCACAAGTCTTTGTAGGTTTCATCGTGAATGCCGAACGTCGTGATGCCTTTCAAGATGGGGTGTTGCATCGCCGGTTTGATCGTCAAATCCACGTCGTGTTTGTAACTGCCGACTTTGCCGTTGACCGGTTCAAACAGCCAACGCCCGCCGACGACTTCTTCATACCACCACGGCCAATCAACGTTGTTGCCGATGGCGTGATGCAACACGACGACGCCTTTGCCGCTTTCGACGAAAGCTTGCAGATTCTTCCGCCGTTTTTCGTCGAGCGTTTTCATCATGTCGTAAAGCACCAGCACATCGGCGCGTCGTCGTATGTCTCCGCCAAACACCGCCGGGTGAGGATCAACCACGGCGTTGATGCCGTCGTCATCAAAGACTGAATAAAATTCCGAATCGTGATCGTGGCCGCCGGTGACGACCAACGCGCGCACGGCGTCACTACGCTTCGGCTTGGCTTTCCAAACGGAGTTTTGCGAAGAAGCCGACTGCTGAATCAAAAATGCGGCGGCAACAAAAGCAATCAACGAAGTAATGGCAATCAGTTTTTTCATGGTTTTTAGCTCAGCGACCACGGAGCGCGATACTGTTTCGTCATCAACCGCGAAGCTTCCGCGTCGCCGACGATTTGTTCTTTGGCCGCGTCCCAACGGATTTTGCGGCCTGTGCGATAAGAGATATTCGCCAATTGGCAGGCCGTCGTCGCGCGATGGCCTTGCAGCATCGTGCAGTTGGTGGCTTTGCGCGAACGCAGGCTTTCGATGAAGTTGCGTTGATGAGTTCCCCAACCGGCGTCCAAACCTTTGGCGCTTTCGACGATGGTTTCTTTTTTGTCCTGTCCGACAATTCGATAACCGTCGCGGTTGAGCAGCATCGTCGCTTCCGTGCCGAAAAACTGAATGCCGTGATCGGACGCCTGACTACCGCTGGCAAAAGAATTGGCGTGGCGGCAGGAATAAGTCATCGTGAAGTTTGGAAACTCGAAAATTTCTTCCAGCGTGTCCGGTGTGTCTCGCACATCGTTGAGCACGAACTTGCCTCCGGCGGCTGTGACGGCTGTCGGAGCTTTTGCGCCCATCAGGTGCATCGCCGAATCAATCATGTGAACTCCCCAGGTGATGGCCATTCCGCCGCTGTAATCCCAAAAGTACAGATACGTGCCGTTGTATCGGTCTTCGTTGAAATCGCGTTTGGGCGCAGGCCCCAGCCAGAAATCATAATCCACTCCGTCAGGCACGGGCGAGTTCGGTTTGTTTTTCAACTGCCGATAACCGCCTTCGTAAAACAGCTTGTCGTTCCAGGCGTTCCAACAATGCACCGAAGTCACGTTGCCCAGCTTGCCCGATTGAATGACGTTCAGCGCATCCAGAAACAGCGTGCCGGTTCGTTGCTGCAAACCTACGGAAACCACCCGCTTGGTTTGCTCAGCGGTTTTGACCAGCAACTGTCCTTCGTGAATGGTGTGGCCAATAGGCTTTTCCAGATACAGGTCTTTGCCTACGCGCATTGCTGCCAGTGCCGGAATCGCATGCCAATGATCCGGCGTAGCGATGATGACAGCGTCCACATCTTTGCGTTCGACAACGCGGCGGAAGTCCGCAACACCATCCGGCTTTTGCCCTGCTTCGTCGGCGCGCTTCAAACCTTTTTTGAGTTTGATTTGATCTATGTCGCAAACGGCGACGGCTTTGGTGTTAGGCGCGGCCAGACATTCGCGCAGATCAAGCACGCCCTGACTGCTGCAACCAATCAGCGCCAGCCGAATCGTATCGTTTGCTCCAAGCACTGCGGCGTAGCTGCGAGCCGTCAATGCCGCGGCTGCTGAGGCTTTCAAAAAGCCGCGTCGGGTGATTGCCGAAAATTGAGTCATAAACGCCTCCATGAATCTCAAGCCAACAACTTGTCCACTACCAGGCCGTGAACATCCGTCAGCCGGAAGTCGCGGCCTTGAAAACGGTAAGTCAGCTTTTCGTGATCGAAACCGAGTTGATGCAGCAAGGTCGCGTGCAGGTCGTGAACGTGTACGCGGTCTTTGACTACGTTGAAGCCAAGCTCGTCACTTTCGCCATAAGTCAGTCCGGGCTTGAATCCGCCGCCAGCCAGCCACATCGTGAAAGCGTTCGGGTGATGATCGCGCCCGTCGCTGCCGCCTTGCACCATCGGTGTTCGTCCGAATTCGCCGCCCCAAATCACTAACGTGTCTTTCAGCATTCCGCGTTGTTTCAAGTCTTTGACCAGCGCCGCGCAAGCTTGATCGGTGTCCAAACAATTCTTGGTCAGATCGCGCACCAACGAGCCGTGTTGATCCCAGGCTTCGTGATAAATCTGCACGAAGCGCACGCCGCGTTCGACCAATCGCCGAGCCATCAACACCGAATTGGCGAACGAAGGTTTGCCGGGCTCGGCTCCGTACATTTCCAGAATGTGTTTCGGTTCTTTGTTCAAATCCATCAATTCGGGCGCGCTGGATTGCATCTTGTAAGCCATCTCGAACGAATTGATGCGCGTGGCGATTTCAGGATCGCCCACAGTGTCCAGCCGCATGCGATTGAGTTTCTGAATTGTATCCAGCGAATCGCGTTGCAGCTTGGCATCCACGCCGCGCGGATTCGACAGGTAAAGCACCGGATCGCCTACGTTGCGGAACTGCACGCCCTGATAAACAGTCGGCAAAAATCCGCTGCCCCAACAACTGTTGCCTCCGCTGGGGCCTTTGCTGCCGGTGCTGAAAACGACGAAGGCAGGCAGGTCTTCGGCTTCGCTGCCCATTCCGTAAATCGTCCACGCGCCAAAACTCGGACGGCCAAAAATCATCGAGCCGGTGTTCATCATCAATTGCGCCGGAGCGTGATTGAATGCGTCGCTGACCATTCCTTTGACGATGGTGATGTCGTCGGCGATCTTCGCTGTGTGCGGCAACAATTCGGAAACTTCCGCGCCCGACTGACCGTGTCTGGCAAACTTGAACTTCGGCCCCAACAGCTTGGAGTTCGGATTGATGAACGCTGCTCGATACCCTTTCAGCAAGTCCGACGGCGGCAACGTTCCATCAAACTTCGCCAGCGTAGGTTTGTTGTCGAACAATTCCATGTGGCTGGGGCCTCCGGCCATAAACAGGAAGATGACGTTTTTGACCTTCGGCGCGAAGTGCGGCTTTTTCGGAGCCAGCGGATTTTGCGATTGCGCGTATCCTTCGCTGGTCAACAGATGATTCAGCGCCAGCGCGCCCAAGCCAACGCCGCATTGTTCGATGAACCAGCGACGCGAAACATCATTGCTATTTTTTTCGTCGGGGTTGTTCAAGCTCATAAAAATGCTCCTGATAAAAATTCGGGTTTAAGCTGCTGCTGCTAATTCGTAGTAAGGTTGCGGCTTGTTGCCGTAAAAGGTGAACACAATATCTTCTGCCGGAATGCCTGCTTCGATTAAATCTTGTGCGATGCCGTCTTCGATTCCATCGCATTCGACCTGCACCTTGCCGTCTTTCAGGCGCAAGTGAAAGACGACGGCTCCGCTGCCTTTGGGCGATCTATCCACGTCCATCAGCAAATAATCGCCGTGTACCGGATCGCAAATTGGAAGGGATTCGATGTGTTCCGGCTCGGCAGGCATCACTGCGTGATGCTCTACAACCTGCTGCAAAATCTGCCGATAACGATTTAGTTTGGCTATTTGATCCATGCGATAACCTCCTCGTGTTGAGGGTCAAAAATGAGTAGGGACATTTCCTGCTCGGTAACGTATTCCCGAACCGCCGGGAGAATGAAGAACTTATTGTAAACCGCCTCTGTAATAGCCAGAAACAACTCGCGTTCCACTCGGGCTTTTTTCAAAAGAAAGCGGTAAACACTGTATTGGCCGACTGCTTTTTCAAAGTTGCTGACGAAAGAGGTTCCCTCGAAAACTTTGACTTCAATTGCAGTCTTTTGAACTGTTCCGCCTTTTTCCGCCGCGAGGTCAATTTGCACGTGAAGTCCGCCATACTTGATGCTGAGATGATCGCGCGTCACCTGCCAGCCATCTTTCAGCAAAGCTCGTTTGACAGTGTCGTGATGAATGTCTTTCTGCGGCATAGGGCTTTCGGCTATTGGTTTTGAACGCGACCCTGTTGAGCGTTCCAGCGAACCTTGCGTTCCTGTTTCAGCGCCAGATTGCCGATGTGAGCCGCCCGTGCCGCTTCGACGGCGACGCGGATGTCGGCGGTTGGCGCTTTGCGGCTTTTGATGCAACCCAGGAAATTGCGAATGTGTGTGGCGGTTCCGTCGCCTTTGGAGTCAATTTGGATTGCGGGTTTGGCGTCGCCTGCACGGGTGTAACCTTGCCCGGTTTCTTTGTAAACGGCCAGTCGTTCGCGGTCGAGTTTCATCGTAGCTTTCGTGCCGCGAAGTTCCAGTCCGCCATCGTCAATGCTGCTGGTCAAAGTTCCGTGATAACTCGCCGTAAAGTTCTTCGGATACTCCAGCACGCAGTTGATAGTGTCCGGGCATTCCCAATCCAGCACGTAACGATTGCCTACGGTCATCGCCGTCATTGGAGTCGTCGCTCCGGTGTACCAATGCACCACGTCAATCCAGTGGCACATCAAATCGGTCAAGGCTCCGCCGCCAAAATCCCAGTACCAACGCCACCAGTAAAACTTTTGAGGAGTCAGTTCCTGCGCCGGAGCTTTGCCGAGCCAGGCTTTCTGGTCGAGTTTGTCATACGCCAATTTGCTGGAATGTCCGCTGGCCGGATAGTTCTGATACCACCACATTCGCACGGTCGTCAGTTGGCCCAGCGTGCCTTCATCAACGATCTTTTTGCCGTCAATGAAATGCGCCCAGCTTCGTTGCTGCATGCCGACTTGAACAATGCGCTTCGAAGCTTCGACGGCTTTGATGATTCCTGCGCCTTCTTCCAGCGTGTGAGTGATGGGTTTTTCAACGTAAACGTCTTTGCCAGCAGCGACGGCGTCCGAAGTGATTTTGACGTGCCAATGATCCGGCGTAGCGATGATCACGGCATCAATGTTTTTGTCGTCCAGCACCGCGCGATAGTCTTTGAATTGTTTGGCGCTGGTCAGGTTCAACGTTGTCGCTGCGCGCTCAGCGTTCGGTTGATAGACATCACACAGCGCAACGATTTCAGCGTCGGAATTGGTTTTGGTGTGGTTCAACAAGCCGCGCATGCGTCCGCCGGTTCCGATGGCAGCGACGCGAATGCGGTCGTTGGCTCCTATGATTTTTGCCGAAGCGGGAAGCGCAGTCAGCATTGCGCCGCTTAGCCCTGCTGCCGAAGTTTTCAGAAAGTCTCTGCGTTCGATTGCCGGTTCAGGTTTGGTTTGCAGTTTCATTGTCGGTTCCTTTTATGTTCTGAAGGTTTCAGTTTTGAAAGCGGTTTTGCAGCCAATACAAACTGGCGTTGTGCGTCACTTCGTCGTGCGGAATCAGCAGGTAACGCCAGGTTTTGCCGCCGTTTTCCGCTGCGTGCTGATTGGCGGAATCGCACCATTGGCGGGCGACCTGGGCTTTCAACCGGACTTCGCCGTCCTCGAACTGGCTGGCCATCTTGGTTTCGCAAAGCAGTTTTTCCGCCGCCGTTTCGATAACGAAATCCGGTTCGTAACCCGCGCCGGTTTTGTGTTCGATTCGCAGATGGCCGCTGGCGGGTTTCATCCAACGCAAAACCGTCGCGTCGTCTTCCAACAACACTGCGAAGCGGCGTTCGGTGTCGGAATCGAATTTCTGAAACGGATAGCAGCATTTGCGGAATCCGCCGAAAACCAGTTGCCGGATGGAGTTTCGTTCACTGAGCGGCACGCGGAAATCGCGCGGTTGTATGCCGGCAGGCAGCGTGAAACTGTTCGGACGCAAGGTTGAAAAGCCTTTGCTGATTTTGACCTGATAATCCACGGGCGTTTCCCAGTAATGTTGCATCATCTGCCGGTAAACGAATTCCGTCAGCGAGCGTTGGTGATAGAGCAGCACGTTTTCGATTTCGCGGTCATCCCGCAGATAACCGCGCAGGCGAGCAATTAATTGACCGGACAGTTTGTACAACAGATCGGCGTGTTCGTCATAATCAATCTCGTCATAATTCATCAGCGCGCTGACCAGATAATCTTCCAGCCGTTCTTCGCGCGGCTGGTCGTGTTCCCACATCAGCGAAGCGCGTTCGTTCGTCCGCAGTTGTTGAATCAGAATTTCACGGCTGACCGGTTGCAAATGGATTTTGTCCAACCCTTCCAAATCGAAATCCTTGAAACCGAAGCTGACCGTTTGCGAGGGAATCAGCACAATGCGCGGCACGTCAATCGTCAATTCCACGATCTTTTCGGTCACGACGCCGACCACGCGCTCGACCGTTTTCGGCAAATCGCTTTCCACACCGGGCAGCGCGAATTGCGCGGGCGTGATGACCTGCAAAGTTTCGGCGATGATTTGCCGCTGGATTTCCGGCTCCTGCAATCGCGCGGAACTTTCCAGCCGTTCGTATTTTTTCAACACGTCCAGCACAACCGTGGCAACTTCCTGCTCTCTCGGCGCGAATAAAACCGGCGGCTGATTTGTAGCGGGTTCATTGCCGAATACTGTGGCGTTGCCTGTCAGCAAGGTTTCCAGTACCGAAGGCACGACGACGGATTGCGGCGTTTCAATCGGAATGTCGCCGCCCTCGCCGATGGTCACTTGTTGGCGAATGATCGAATCGGGCGAATTGGCCGCGTCCACAATCGCCTGGAATTTGTCGTGCGCGATGATCGTCAACCGGTCAATCGAATCCACTCCCGTTCGTTTGCCGAAGGGCAATCGCAATCCGCGCCCGATGGTTTGTTCGGTCAGAATTTCCGAAGCCGAAGCCCGCAACGGCACGATGGTGTAAAGGTTGGTCACGTCCCAGCCTTCTTTCAATTTGTTGACGTGAATGACGATTTCGGTTTCGGCGTCGGTTTCGACAGCCAGCAATCGTTTGGTGTTTTCGTCGGATTCTTCGCCGCGCAGATTGGAATGCACCTGAATGACGCGGCCACGATACCGGCCATTGAAAAAGTCTTCGGCTTCGATGATTTGCTGCAATTGTCGGGCGTGTTCGGTTTCCTGAGCCACCACCAGCACGAACGGTTTGACCGGCGCGGAGTTGGTTTCGCGCGCGTAATTTTCCAGTTCGACTTTGACGAATTCGTGATGGTGAATGCCGTCTTCCAGCTTGATGCGTTCCAGTTGTTCGGCGCTGTAATCTTCCGGCTTGAAGTCCTTGCGCGTGGCGACGGCGGGTTCTTTGGTGAAACCGTCGTTGAGCGCGGCGGAAAGCGGATAACTGTAAATCACGTTTTTGAAGGCTTCGGCTTTTGCGCCGACGGCTTTGGGCGTGGCGGTCAGTTCCAAGCCCAGAATCGGTTTCAATTCGCTGATGGCTTTGGCCCCGGCGCTGGCGCGGTAACGATGAGCTTCGTCCATCAGCAAGACCAGATCGTCCAGTTCGGCCAGGTAATTGAAATAGCTTTCGCCGATGTATTCCTGCAATCGCTTCATTCGCGGAAGCGCGCCGCCGCGAACTTCGCTGTTGATTTTGGAAATGTTGAAGATGTTGATGAACGCCGTTCGTTCGCTTTCAAACATCCGCAGTTGACTTGTCTGTTCCAGCCGCACGCCGCGTCCGTCTTCGTAATTCTCGCCGGTGACAACGACTGGAGGATTGACGGCGTATTGCTCCATTCCGCGAAAGACGTATTTCGGCGTGTTCGGCGTGAAATCCTGAATCAGCTTTTCGTAAATCGTCAGGTTCGGAGCCAGCACGAAAAAGTGTCGGCTGACTTCCGTCGCGTGCAGGTAAGCGATGAAGGCTCCCATTAACCGCGTTTTGCCTACGCCAGTGGCCAGCGCAAAACACAAACTGGGAAAGTCGCGCTCGAAATCATTGACCGATGGATAAAGCCCGCGAATCAGTTGCAGTGTTTCAGTTGGTTCGGCTGCCAGTTCGATTTGCCCCAGAACTTCGGCCAGAATTTCCAGCGATTGGCGTTGCGGCGGGCGCAGGCTCAAGCGTTGCGCGATGGAGTTGACGTGTTTGTTCATAATGATTGGTAAAGCGGGGCAACGCGATTAAAAAGCGGGGCGTTAAATTGCACGACAAAAATTTGTAACTGCTCAGCCAGTTCTTCGCCGCATCGCGGCGGCTGATATTAGCCCGGCGTTTCAACGCCGGGTAGCGGTGAGAAAACCTCTTCGTCGCGTTAGCGACGAATGAATTCAGTCGTCGCTAACGCGACGAAGAGGTCATATTGCTTCTTACCGTGGGTTGAAACCCACGGCTAAATTCAAACGTCGCTAACGCGACGGAGAGGCTAAGCAGTTACTTCCGTTTCTTCTTTCCCGGTTGATTCAACACTTCTTCCCGGACTTCATCGAACAGCGAAAATTGCCTATTCGGAGCCGGTTCGGGCGGTTTCAATTCCGCCACCTGCAAACTGTAATCGTCGCGGTTCCATTCGCATTTGCGAAGCACGGCGTTGGGAATCTTTTTGACCGTCAGGTTTTGAAAGGCCGAAACGTTCGCCTTGAACGCTTTGCAACAGACCAGCAGCGAACGCTCTTCGCCGACTTCGTCATCCAGCGCAGCCAGTTGTTCGTGCGTCAGCATCGCCGTCGTGACGTAAATGTAATCCCGCTCCGATGAAAGCCCTTGTTGCCAATAAACGTCGCGGCTGGGCGCGAAACGGAAGCCCATCAGTTTGCACATCGCTTCGGAGAGCATTTCGGCGTTGTAATCGCGGTTGATGACCAGATTGCCCCAGCGGTCTTCTTTCAGCAGCGAATCCGCCAGCCGGTAATACCGAAACCCGCCGCCGCCCCGCCAATTCACAGCCGAAGTGATGCCGCCAGCGTCTTCGCCGTCAATCACTTTCCGCAAGCGCGGCACAATGTGCGTATCGCAATGCTCGCCCAATTCGACCATGATCCATCGCCGATTCATCTTGTGCGCGACGGCTCCGGTCGTCCCCGAACCCGCGAAGGAATCCAGCACGAGGTCGCCGGGATTGGTGCAAGATTCAATTAGTTGGTAAATCAATGACTCAGGTTTGGGAAAGGAAAATTTGTTTACCATCCCAAATAATTCCATGCTTTCGTAAGTTCCGTGTTGAGTGTATGCGCCGTCAATTATGGACATGGGCTTTCTCTGTCTTTCCGTTCCATCACTGCCGCGAAGATACTGTTTGTAAGAAACGGTGTGTTTGCCGTTTTTTTTCGTGATGACAATCTCAGCCTTTGCTTGGGCTGCTAACACTCTTTCTTTTGACCATTGCCATTGTTTTTCAGGCCATATTTCGCTGCCATCTTCAGCAATAATGGCGTAGCGAAGATTTGGGCGATCATCCATGCTGGTTGTTGCAAGTGGTTGAAGTCGGTAAGGACCGCGTGACTCGAAGTGCTGATCCTTGAATTTGTAGTACTTCAGGGCTTGTTCGTCAGGTGGCAAGAAAAACTGTTCAGTTGCCAATAAGTCTTTGGCATAACAGATGATGAATTCGTGTTGGTTGACGATGTATTTGGATTTTGCCCCGCCGCCATAGCTCTTTTTCCAAACCAGAACTTCAATGCGATTTTGACGGCCAAAGATTTCGTCGAAGAGAAGGCCCAGGTAGAACAGTTCTGATGAATCAATTGAGCAATAAATTACTCCGTCGGAACTCAGCAACCGCCACAGGATTTCCAACCGCTCCCGCATCATCGAAAGCCAAATCGAATGTTCCAGTCCGTCGTCGTAATGGGTGAAGGCGCTGCCGGTGTTGTAGGGCGGATCAATGTAAACGCATTTGACCTGGCCGGTGAATTCCTGTTCCAGAGCTTTCAATGCCAGCAGGTTGTCGCCTTTGATCAGGCGGTTGTCGAATTGATCTTGTTCGGAGACGCGGTGCGGGGCGTGGTGAGAAAGCTGCGGGTCTTCCAGCAGGATGCGGGGTTCCAGACGCGGGCGGTCTTCCTTGCCGATCCAGGTCAATTCCAGTTTCTGTTTTTTGCTCATCGGTTGTACTCAGTTTATGGAGTGCGGCGACTCGACGCCGCTTTTCGTTCGCGGTTGAAAGCTTCCGATAACAACAAGTTTTTGGCTTATAACGTAAAGCGGCGTCAAGCCGCCGCACTCCACAGGCTCCGCCAATTGCGAGGTAACGAACGGCGGCACGATTTCCGGCATTACATCAACTCCCAGCGCAGCACGAACAGCGGTTGGACTTGCGGCGGATCAACTTTCATCAAATCCGCCAGTTCGTCAATCAAGGCGTCTTTCTGTTGCTGCAAATTTTCCAGTTCTTCGTGAATGCTTTGCTTTTTGGATTGCAGCCGATGCTCCAGGTCTTTGATGCGCTGACGGGCGGCGATTTTTTCTTTCAGCGGTTTGGTTTGGGAATCTTTCTTTTCCTGCGCGATTTGGTCTTTCAGCAGTTTCAATTCCAGTTCCAAACCTTTTTCGGCTTCTTCGGCCCAGCGGTCTAACTGTTCGACGCGCTCGTTGTAAAACGTTTCGTGTTCATCTTCTTTGGCTTTGAATCGTTGTTCCAACTGTCGTTGGCGCAGCGCAAGGAGGCGAATTCATACGAAGAAATGATGATTTTGTCGGAGTCGAATGGGTTCAAGCGCCCGGCTTTTTTTGATTGATTGTAGTTTTTGGTTTCGATGATTTCGCAGGGCAGGGAAAACTTGCCAGTCAATTCCTGCTCCCACTGTTTGCGCAGCGAGGCCGGAACGATCAACAAAATGCGCCGCCGTTTTTCCGCCCAACGCTGAGCGATGACCAGCGCGGCTTCGATGGTTTTTCCCAGTCCGACTTCATCGGCCAGGATGACGCCTTTCGACAAAGGCGAGCGCAGCGCGAACATCGCGGCGTCAACTTGATGCGGGTTCAAATCAATTTTGGCGGCGGCAATCGAACGCGAAAGCTTGTCGGCGGAATCGCCATCCAGCGTCAACAGATGCGCCAGATACTGGCTTTGGAAAACGGTGTAACCTGCCATGTTCTTTTCCTCTTGGGTTTTGAGATTGCTGAGAGGCACGGGCGGAGTTTATCACCGAGCTTAAATTTTCAGGGCAGCTTTTTTAATCGAATGTCTTTGTATTGAACCTTCATCGGTTCGCCGGGAATGATCGGCATGGCCAGCACGCCTTTGCTGGCGGCTTTGCCGGTTTCGCGGTCGTCCAGTTCCGCGGTGAGTTGGCCGTTGATTCGCAGCGTCAGGCGCGAACCGATGGCGGTGATGTGATATTCGTTCCACTCTGTCATCTTGATGTTTTTCAGCAAGGCTTCGGATTCTGCAAAGCGCGCGACGGTTCTTTTGCCGCTTTCATCAATCAAGGCTTTTTCGCCTCGTCCGGCCAGCGAACGGCGCGTGCCGTATTCGTCCCAGATTCCGCCGATGTATTTCCCCGCGCCGTCCATATCGGCTTGATAGCCGTGAACCAGGCCTTTGTCTTTGACCGTGCTGCGAAACTGCATGCCGGAATTTGATTTGGCTCCGAAGATGCGGAATTTGAACTTCAATTCAAAGTCCGCGACTTCGCCGCCTTGCCAGACGATGAATTGGTTGTAAGGCGGATTGTGATCTTTGGTGGTCGTGCCTGTGATCGCGCCGTCTTCAACAGAGAAGTAACTCATATCCGGCGCTTGCCAGCCCTTGAGCGTTTTGCCGTCAAAGATTTTCTTCCAACCAGTTTGAGCGGAAGATAGGGCGGGAATTAACGCAAAGGCGCAAAGAAGCAAAGTCGCAAAGAGACCAAGCCGTTGCGTTGAGAGATGTTTGATGGGGTTCATTGTTTGTAAATTCTGCCGCCTTTCATCACCAGTTTAACTTTGCGAACTGCGGAAACATCGCGCGTTGGGTCGCCTTCGACTGCGATCAAATCGGCCAGCAATCCGGTTTTGACCGATCCGAGTTGGTTTTCCAGATGCAGCACACGCGCGTTGATCGAAGTCGCCGAACGCAGAGTTTCAATCGGCGACATTCCGAATTTGACCATCGCTTCGAGTTCGCGCGCGTTGTCGCCGTGAGCGAACACTCCAACGTCGCTGCCAGCGGCAATGGTCACGCCTGCTGCCAGCGCAGCTTTCATCATCGCGGGTTTGCGCGCTTGATTGCCTACGGAAAGTGTTGGGCAAAGCGCCACGCCTTTTTCCTTCATCAAACGGAAAACTTCAGGTGTGCCTTCGTCGCCGTGCTCAATGGTTTCAACTCCGGCCAGAGTCGCGCGGCGCATGCCTTCGGGCGTTGTGGCGTGAGCGGCGACGGGAATGCCCGCGCTTTTGGCAAGCTCGACCACCAGCTTCAATTCTTCCAGCGTGAAAGTCGGAGCGGCTCCGGCTTTGCCCCAACGGTAATCCGCGTAAACCTTGATCCAATCCGCGCCTTTGCCAATTTGCGAACGCACCGTGCGCGTCAAGCTGTCAATGCCGTCGGCTTCTTCGGCGCCTTGCGGGACGTTCCATTCGGTGGCGTAACCCTTGGGGCCGTAACTGCCTGTGACGACAATCGCCTTTGTCGCTACCAACATTCGCGGGCCGGGAATGATGTTTTGCTGGACGGCTTGTTTCAGGCCGACATCGGCGTAATCCGCGCCTTCGGTTCCCAGATCGCGAATGGTGGTAAAGCCCGCCAGCAAAGTGTCGCGCAAATGATTCGTCGCTCGCGCCACGCGCAAACTCAAATGTTCGCGCGCAACTTGATCGTTCCAAGGAGTTTCGCTGTAAGGATGCAACAGGCAGTGTGAATGCGCTTCGATCAAGCCGGGCATCAACGTTGTGTTTGGCAATTCGATGACTTTGGCGTCGGCGGGAGTTTTGACATCTCCAACCGCTTCGATCTTTTCACCTCGAACCAACACCGCCCAGCCTTCGCGCAATTGCTCGCCATCGAAAACTCGCGCAGGTTTGAGCAGGTAAACGCTGGTTGGCGCGGCAGTTTGTGTTGGTGATTGAATCGCCGCCGAACGATTGTTGGCCAAGCTCGACCAAATCAGCAGGGCAGCAAAAAATGGCAGGATTTTGGGTTTCATGGTTTGAATGGCGAAGAACTATTCCGCCGGTTTTCGCCACAGAGTGGTGGCTGACTTTAGCCCGGCGTTTTCAACGCCGGGTAGTGCAAGAAAGATATCCTCGTCGCGGCAGCCCCCAAAGACATCAGTCGGCGCGGGCCCCCCCCGACCGAACGGTGGAATAGATTTACCGGGGGTGTAAAAAACCCGCGAAAAAGAAGACCCCCGAACCCC
>JANRKX010000101.1:0-78368 GCA_033763255.1 Acidobacteriota bacterium
GAAATCAAACGCATCTCCGAATTCGATCAGCATATTCAGCGACATCATCAAGCCAAAGGCGTTTTCGCGCCGTGCGTCGTCAATCAAGTGTTCAATCACGACGAAGGCTCCTCCGGGCGGCAGCGCGTCATAGGCGGCACGGATCAGGAACATCTTTTTCTCCAAATCCCAGTCGTGCAGGATCAACCCCATGGTGATGACATCGGCTTTGGGCAAAGGATCGGCAAAGAAATCTATCGGCTGTGCTGTGACGCGATCCGCCAAGCCCGCCGCTGCGATTTTTCGCCGTGCAATTTCGGTAGCCTGCGGCAAGTCAGCAGAAATGCATTGCATATGCGGATGCTGTTCGGCGACGAGTCTGGACAACAAGCCGCTTGCGCCACCGACGTCACACAGAGTGCGATACCCGGAGAAATCAAACTTTTCAGCGAACGCGCGGAAATTGCCTGCGGAAATCCCGCTCATCGCGTCCATAAACAGTTCCAACCGTTCCGGTTTGCTGTAAAGCTCTGCGAACATCGGCGCGCCCGTCTGTTTGATTTCATTCTGAGGTTTGCCGGTACGAAGCCCTTCGGTCAGGTCGCCCCAGAAGGGATACAATCGGGCGTTGGCCATTTCCAGAAAGCCACCCATGAACTGCGGACTATTTTTATCCAGGAACATGCCCGTTTCTGCCGTATTGCGGTAGAGCGACGTTGGGCCATCGCCGTCACGTTCCAAAAAACGCAACGCCACCAACGTATCAAAAAAGTCAGGGTTGGCACGCGGATGCAGGCCAAGCGCCGCTTGTAAATCAGCACCAGTCATCGCGCCAGCGCCGAGTTTCGTGAAGAGTCCAAGTTCAATCGCAGAAAGCAGAACTTTCGCTGGCCAGAACGCCATGCCGACTTCCATAATTCGCGCAGGAGACAACGTGTCCATATTTTTCACTCCCTGTTTTGTAGATTTCCGGGAAACAATAATTCGCCCCTTAGTTCTTCTTCGCTGTCGGCTGGCGGAAAGACCGTTCCACCCAATCCTTTACATCCGTCGAAACCGGCCCGTCACGCCAGAGCCAGCGCATCATTTCCGGCATGATCATGCCGCCGTATTTTTGGCCGTGCAGGTTCATGCTCCAGGAATAGTTCACGTCGTAGCCTTTCTGTGTCAGGGCTTTCATCATTCGGACGTTCTGATAAAACCAGTCGCGTTTTTCGTCATATTCGCCGTTCGCCCGCAAGCCGCGATTGTCGTTGCGGCCATCGCACAGGTACACGCGAATCGGTTTTTTCTCGCTGGCAAGAATCTTGTCGGGATACACGTGGCCACCGCGCAAATTGACGAAACTGCCGACGTTGCTCAGCACTTTGCGGAAGTGATTCGGGCGTTCCCAAGCCACGGTGAAGGCGGCAATCGCGCCGGAACTCGATCCGCCTATGCCGCGCATTTCGGGGTCTTTGGAAATGTTGTATTCCTTGTTGAGCGCTGGCAGCAGTTCTTCGGTAATGACGCGGGCGTAACGATCATCCAGCGAATTGTATTCCGTTGGGCGATTGACGGTGCGGTCGCCCCATTCACTTGCGTTGGGTTCTGGCTGTTCAGGAGTGCGTCCGGGATTGATAAACACGCCGATCATCACCGGAATTTCTCGGCGATAGATCAAATTGTCCATGACGTTCTGCGCGCGAATGTCGCCTTCCGGGTTCATAAAGGCGTGGCCGTCCTGAAAAACCATCAGCGCAGCCGGCTCGGCTTTGTCGTATTGCGCCGGAACGTAAATCCAGTAGGTGTGTTGCGTGCCTGGATAAGCGCCGCTGGTGCTGAGCAGCGTGAACGGCCCACGAATTTCGCCTTTCGGCACGCCTTCCTGCGGAAACGAATCCGGCCCCAACCGATACTGCGAATTCGGATTCGGCCCCGGAGGCATTGGCGGGGGCCCACCACCTCTCGGCGGTTGTTGGGCAGCAGCCGGTTGTTGCGCAGGAGCTTGAGCCAAGGCAGTGAGTCCCAGCATTGCCAAAACAAACAAGCAGATCGTCAATTTTTTCATGTCCTCATTCCTTTTCAGTAAATGGCTTATGGTTGTTCGGCGCGAATCATTTCTTCGACTGCAGATTGTTCAATCCGTTCGGTCAGCATTTGCTGGACGCTCCAGTGCTGTTTGTCCAGCAAGTGAGCTACCAGCAAATGAAAGCGCCAGTACAACCCTGACTTCGCCCAATCCATTTTGGGATCATTGGCCAGAAATGCCTTTCGAGCTTCGTCGTAATTGAACGCCGCGCCTTTGCCGACGTAATCCGCATAACCTTCGCGTTTCCATTGCGGCAACCGATGATAAGCAATTCCGCCCACCGCCTGGCCGGTCATAGTGTGCGTGATTTCGTGCGCGATGAAGTAATCCAGCGTGCGTTCGCCCGGCACACGACTTCCCTTTGGGCCTATCAAACAGTTTTCTTCGATAAGCGAATCGCGCAGAAAGACATTGGTCGTGAGCGGGTAATAATTGACGCCGCCTACGCCGTAGACATACGTGAAGAAAATCCGCTGACGCCAACGAGCATTGCAGACAAAGACCTCATGCTTTTGCTCCGCCAAATACAACGGCGAAGTCATCAGCTTGGCTTCGACCTGTTGCAGAACCCGCTGCCCTGCTTCCGTTGCAAACGGCTGGTCTGAATAAAGCGTCAGATTTTTTGCGCAGACAGAGGAATCGAAAAACGGCTGCGGCACACTCAATAGCAGCGCAATCGCAGCCGCGATTCCAGCCAACCCCGCAACGATCTTGAGCAAGAGTTTCTTCCGGTAAGTCATCATCTCTCACTTATCGTTTGCGTTTAAGCCCGCATTTTCTTGTAGGTCGCCATGCATTTTTCCGCCGTTTCCAGCGAAGAAAAGCGGCTGCCTTCCTGTTCCATCAGGTAATACTCCGCGCCGCCTTTGGCTTCGGCGGCTTTGAAAATTTCCTTCCACGGTGCGTCGCCTTCGCCAAACAACACGCGGTAACCTTTGTCAGCTTTGCTGTCTGCGCCCGTCCAGTCTTTCAGGTGCAGCGAACGAATGCGTCCGGGATTGGAGTTGATCCAGGCGATGCAATCCGCTCCGGCTTCGACCGCCGTGCCGACGTCGAATTGCAGCGTCACATCTTTGGGCGTGTTGGCGGCCAGAATATCCATCGGGCGTTTGCCATCAATCGGCATGAATTCGGTTTTGTGATTATGGAATCCGGCGCGCATGCCCAGCGGTTTCAGCTTCTCCTGCGCGGCGGTCAGTTTGGCGGCAACACCTTTCCAACCGTCCAAACCGCCTTCGACGCGACCGGTGCTGGCCATCACCAGCGTCTTCGATCCGATGATCTGATTCAACTCAATCGCTTTCGGCAGATTTTCCGGCGTGAAGACGTTGGCGCTGTTGTGCGTTGAAAGGCATTTTATTTTCAGTTCGTCCAGCAGCTTGCGGACTTCCTTGGCGTAGTCGGTCGTCCATTGCGTGTACGGCGAATAAAACTCTACGACTTCATATCCAAGCTGCGCGACTTTGCGAACCGTGCCCATCAGGTCTTTTTGCAATTCGTCGCGCACAGCGTACAGCTCAATACCGATAGGCAGTTTCTTGGCAGCAAACGTCGGAATCGTTCCGAGCGCCAGCGATGCCGAAGCCGCGCCCGTCAGGCTCAGAAACGAGCGACGTGAAAGTGAGTTGATTGAGTTCATTTTGTCTCCTGTTATTGAAGTTGATTGTTGGCGCTCAGTTCATCTTTTCGTGGCAGTAGGTGCAATCAGTGCTGGCCTTGTTTGCTTGATGGCAATTCATGCAACTGGCCATGTTGATTTCTTTCACCTTGTACATCTGTTCCAGTTCTTTCACTTCGCCGTGGCAAGTCGTGCAGGTTGCGCCCGATTCCAAATGTACGCGATGGCTGAAAAACACGTAACTGGGAATTTCGTATACGCGCCGCCATTTGATCTCGCGTTTGTCTTTGGCAAATCCAGCCAGCTTTTGAATCGAGGGGCTGTCTGCTTTGACTTCTTCGTGGCACTGCATGCACATCGCAGCCGAAGCCAATCCCATTCGCTCGCCGGGGGCAGCGTTCTTGTGGCAAGTCGCGCATTTCAAGCCCTGCCCGCCGACGTGCAGTTTGTGGCTAAACGGAATCGGTTGTTCCGGGCCGGGCAGCTTTTCTGTTTGCGCGGCAAGCCCAAGAACACTAACAACCAGCACGATTCCAAGCCGAATGAATTTAGGCAATTGCCTGGAAATCAAATTGCCAAAACCTTTTTCAACCGCAGAGGCGCAGAGGTTCGCAGAGGTCACGCAGAGATTTGGCGT
The DNA here is from genome assembly GCA_033763255.1 of Acidobacteriota bacterium. Taxonomy (GTDB): domain Bacteria; phylum Acidobacteriota; class Blastocatellia; order RBC074; family RBC074; genus RBC074. The sequence continues at coordinate 4,306 of JANRKX010000101.1, forward strand.
TTCTCTCTGCGCTTCCTCTGCGTTCTCTGCGCCTCTGCGGTGAAATGCTTTTCCGATTTGACCCAATCGCTTCACAACTCTCCTTTTCGCATTTGCTCAGCCAGATATTCTGACGCGCGCATCGCCAGCGCCAGAATCGTCAGCGTCGGATTTTGCGCGCCGCCGCTGACGAAACTGCTGCCATCCACGACAAACAAATTTTTCACGTCGTGGCTTTGATTCCATTTGTTCAGCACGCTGGTTTTCGGATCATCGCCCATTCGGCACGTGCCAAGTTCGTGCATGCTGCGACCGGGATTGTTCATGATCGTGTTGCGGTGCAGCACTTCGCACCCGCCGTCTTCAAAAAACTGGCTGATGGTGTCCACGGCGTCTTTGGCCATGTTGTGTTCGTTGTCTGTGTACTTGATGTTGAAGTTGAGAACGGGAATTCCCCAGGCGTCGGTCACTTTCGGATCGAGTTTGACGTGATGTTCAAACCGCGCCAGCGTTTCGCCCATAATTGTCGTGCCGATGCCCGCGTTGCGATGGGCTTTCAATTGTTCGTCCAACTCCGCGCCCCAGGTGGGAAAGTATTTCGCGTCCGGCGTTCCGCCAGGATTCACATCGCAAGCGTAACCACGCAGAAAGTTTTTCTCTTTGGTTTTCAAATTGCGGAAGCGAACCAGCACGCCGGAACCGCTTAAGCCGCGAGTCACCTTGCCGTTTTTGGCTTCGGGAATCACGCCGTAAACGCCGCTGGGAATGTAAAACTGATCGTGCCAGTAATGCCCCAAAACGCCGCTGGAATTGGCTATGCCGGAATTGAGCAGAATGCGAGTGCTTTCCAGAGCCGAAGCGCCCAACACCACGACTTTGGCTTTGGCGTGAAGCTCTCGCCCCGATTGCCGATCCACGAAATTCACGCCGTTCGCTTTTCCGGTTTTCTTGTCCAAGGTCACAGCGCGCACAACGGCGTTCGGCACGATGGTCAAATTGCCAGTAGCCTGCGCCGCCGGCAGCAAGAGATTCATCGAACTGGCAAACTGCCCATCGCCCAGCGCGCGACGAATCTTCGTGATTCGCATGCCGCGCGAAGCGCCGACTTTGTTCAAGCGTTCAATCACCGCGCCATCCGGCGAAGCGTCTTCGACAAAAATTCCGTCGGGCAATTGCGGCAAACCTTCTTTGCGACCGGAAACGCGAAAGATCGGTTCAACGCGATCATAAAACGGCGCAAGCTCCGCATAACTGATCGGCCAGTTGTCGCCATAACCGTCGTGGTCTTTGGCTTTGAATTCGTAATCGCTCAGCCGATAAGACATTCGCCCCCAAAAATTCACCTTGCCGCCGATCATGCGAATGCGCCCCCAACTGTAGGGAGTTTTCGTGCTGAAGGTATACGGCACTTGTTCGGGATCAACCCACTGGTTGGCGTTGAATTCCGTCGCTTGATAAACCAGCGACAACCGCCCCGGTTTTCCAAGTCCGCGATACGGCAATTCGTACACGGGCTTCAGCGTGCGCTGGCGGTTCATATCCACCGCCGCGCCTGCTTCGAGCAACAAACACTTTGCGCCTTTTTGCGTCAACGTGTAAGCCGCCATCCCGCCCGAAGCGCCGGAGCCGACAATCAATACGTCATATTCTTGAGTTTCTTTGTGCATAGAAAACTTCAAATCCTCTGGAGTTACTCTTGATCGTAATACTTGCCCGGCTCTTTCGTATTGGCATCCGCCAAATCGCACAAGCGACGAAACCCGGCCATCATCGCCAGCCAGCCGCCTTCGCCCAGTGTTTCAATGACTTTTTGTTTGACGGTAGGGCGATCTACCAGCTTTTCCTGGCTGAGCAGAAAAACAATATCGTCCAGGTCTTTCTGCCGCCCGGCGTTGAACTTCAGAATCGCCAACCATTCCGGCGTGACAACGCGCAACCCGTTTGGCAACTTAATCGCTTCGTTTAGGGCTTTGCGATACAACTCTCGATATCCATCGCTTCGCACAATCCAGTCAATCTGGACGTTATATTTGCCAACTTGCAAGTTGTAGCTGCTGCCACCAAAACTCAGCGAATGCTGCGGCGTCAGCGATAAATGATTCGACGCAATAATATCCACGTCTTTGGTCAGACGCGGGCTGCCGTACAGGTGCATCGCAATTCCACCCGCCAGTGCCCATTCGATTTCTTCCCGCGTAGCCATCTCTCCGAATTGCTGCGCGGCTTCCAGCCCCGTATCCGTGGAAATCGTCGGGTTGGCAGCGTTTTCCAATATCCGCTCAACAACACGTTGGTAATCACTTTCGCTCATTGCTTAACTCCGTTCTACGCTCCAAAGCGATGCTCGTGAAGAAGCGCAACAGCAATCGCTGTTAGCGATGAATCCACCGAAGGGGTAATTGCAAATATCCATCTGTACTCTGATTTCATAATCTCGCCTGCTACTACGACATTGTTATTTTCCAGAGCAGTCACGCCGACCGAAAAGAACGGCGTCTTGAACTTCCAAACAGAACCATTGGCAAACTGAAGTTCGTGACGATGTCGAACGATGGAAAGCGTTGTCAGTGTCCATAAGCGCTCGTGCCCTGAAAGTAAAAGGTATTTTGAATAAGGCATTCGTCGCTGGCGCAGAATTCTGAACTGCTCTTTGCCTGACGCGTCCAGAACTGAGGTTTCACGTGCAAGCCTGCCTAACCGCTGCAAGTTCCACTGCAAAACCGAATCAAAATCATCTTCGAGTTTATACTTGAGTTTGTAGACATTGGTGAGTTGCCGTCTTTGATGGTCAATTTCAGAACCATACCAATGCCAAGTCACCAGCTCATCCCAGTTCGGATTCATTAATGCCTCGCCTCACTGTTACAACGCTCCTTTGCGCGCCTGCTCAGCCAAATACTCCGAAGCCCGCATCGCCAGCGCCAGAATCGTCAGCGTGGGGTTTTGCGAGCCTCCAGTAACAAAGCTGCTGCCGTCCATCACGAACAGGTTTTTCACGTCGTGGCTTTGATTCCATTTGTTCAGCACGCTGGTTTTCGGATTATCGCCCATGCGGCAGGTGCCGACTTCGTGGATGCTGTAACCGGGCGGATACATCTTGTTGTTGGCGTTGAGGACTTCAAAGCCCGCATCCTTGAAGACCTGACTGATCGTGTCCACTGCGTCTTTGGCCATGTTGAATTCGTTGTCGGTGTAACGGCACTGGAAGTTCAACACCGGAATGCCCCAAGCATCTTTCACGGTCGCGTCGAGCTTCACGAAGTTTTCAAAGCGCGGCAGGACTTCGCCCATGATCGTCGTTCCGAGTCCCGCGCCGCGATGCGCTTTGAGCTGCTCGTCCAACTCCGCGCCCCAGGCGGGAAAGTACTTCGCGTCCGGCGTTGCGCCCGGATACAAATCGCAGGCGTATCCGCGCAGGAAGTTTTTGGATTTCGTGTTCGGGTCTTTCAAGTTGCGGAAGCGCGGAATGTAGCCCGCGCTGCCCAGCAAGCCGCGCGGCGCTTTGCCGTTTTTGGCTTCGGGCATGACGCCCATCACGCCGTTAGAGATGTAAAACTGATCGTGCAGGTAATGCCCCAACGCGCCGCTGGAATTGGCGATTTTGGAATTGAGCAAAATGCGCGTGCTTTCTAAACACGACGCGCCCAGCACGACGACTTTGGCTTTGGCGTGAAGCTCGCGGCCTGATTGCCGATCCACAAAACTGACACCGTTGGCTTTGCCTGTGTTCTTATCCGTAGTCACTGCGCGCACGACAGCATTCGGCACGATGGTTAAATTGCCTGTGGCTTGGGCGGCGGGCAGCAGCAAATTAAACGAACTGGCAAATTGCCCATCGCCCAACGAACGACGAATTTTCGTCACCGTGATGCTGCGCGATTTGCCTGCGGAGGCGATGCGTTCCAGCGCCAAGCCGTCGGGCGATTTGTCTTCGACAAACTGACTGTCGGGCAATTGCGCCAAACCTTCTTTGCGCCCAGTGACGCGAAAGATCGGATCAACGCGGTCATAAAACGGCGCAAGCTCTGCGTAACTGATCGGCCAGTTGTCGCCGAATCCGTCGTGGTCTTTGGCTTTGAATTCGTAATCGCTCAGCCGGTAAGACATTCGCGCCCAGAACAAAGACTTGCCACCGACCATCCGCACACGCACCCAGTTGTAAGGCGATTTCGGATCGTGCGTGTACGGAACCTGCTGTTCGTCTACCCATTGGTTGGCGTTGAATTCGTTGGCCTGGACTACGTGCGGCAACTTGCCCGGTTTGCCCAAGCCGCGATACGGCAGTTCATAAACCGGCTTCATCGTGCGCTGCCGCTGAAAATCCACCAGAGCGCCAGCTTCGAGCAGCAAACACTTCAATCCTTTTTGCGTCAGGATGTAAGCCGCCATGCCGCCCGAAGCGCCGGAGCCAACGATCAATACGTCATATTCTTTTTCTGCCATTTTCTTTGCCTTCCAAATCTGGTGACGATTATGCGGCCAATGCCAAACTCACTTTCAACCCCGCGCGCGAAGCTAAAGTAATCAACGCTTCCACGCTGAATTTTTCCCAGTCGCCTTCGAGCAAAGCTGCGGCTCGTCCCGGAGCCAGATGAAAACGATCCGCGATTTGCTGTGGAGCTAATCCACTTTGTTTCAAATGCCGCCGCAAATCGTTCAACAAATCCGCGCGCATTTTCAGCACAGCGGCTTCAGCCGGGTCAAAGCCTAAATCGGCAAACACATTGCCGCTCGATTCGATGACAGGTTCACTCATGATTTACTCCTCAATCTGCTTGTAACGTCGCTTGGCCAGTTCAACGTCTTCCTTGCGCGTTTTCTGAGTCTTTTTCTGAAAAGCGTGCAAAACGTAAAGGCATCGGCGAACTTGGCGACGTAAAGAACGCGCCATTCACCCAACACATGAATGCGAATTTCACGCGCGCCCGCGCCTACAGAATTCATCGGTTTCCAGTCAGATGGATCAAAGCCATTCTGCACCGCAGACAATTCAAAAACCGGCTTGTCGGCGAGCTTCCGCCGGGAAGTCTCGCAAATCGTCCAGGCTTGAACCAATGAACTTTAAGTCCTTCACCGCGCTTCACTCCTGACCAAAAGTTAATCAATCGGATACCAATACTGCCCCAAACCACTGCCGCCGCGTCGTCCGCCGCTGGAACTCGCCGTTGCGTATTCGCGCGAATTGAGTGTCGCGTTGCGAATGTCTTGTTTCGCTTCGCGCAGGAAGCGAGCGAAGGGGTCAGCCGGAGGTTCGTAAGTCCACGCTTGTTTCAACGGCGCGAGCAATTCCGCCGCTTGAGCGTCGGTCACGTCGGCAAAGGCTTTGCCGAATCGTTTGGCCGCTTGCGCATTCAACGTATCCAAGCCGCCTTTGTAAATCTGCTGGCGGTCGGCGGGAGATTTGCCAATCAGGAAGTCCAGAAACTCCGGCGCTCCTGCTTCGAGCGCGCCGGGCATTCCGCCGAGCGGAGACAGGATGATGTTGCTCAATTTTCGGAGCGCGGCCAGTTGTGGCGCACTGAAAAATCGCGGCATCGTTTCGCCTGCGGCATCCAGCGGAGCCGTTTCCAGCTTCGGCGCTTCTTCCTGCGGACGCTGCGCGCCAGCCGGAGTTTCTGGGTTTGATTCGGAAACTATCGGCAAAGCCGCAGCAGGCGTGACGGCGAGTGTTTGAATGAATTTTCGTCGTTTCATAAGTTTCGTGAATTGAAAGGAATTCGCGGTGCTATCCCAACTGGCCTAGCACTTTGTGAGCGGCTTCCGCCGAAGTAAGAACCGGGATCACGTCAAAATCTACCAGGTCGTTCCAGTTCGCCATCCATTCGTCCAGCAAGGCGCGGTCGTCGGTTTCCATCAATTGAAAACAGCGATGGCAAAGCACGTCCACCCAACTGGACACATAGGTCAATCCCGCCGGAGCCAGTCGCCCACGTTCCTGAAAACGTTGGTACACGGGCAAAGCGTTTTGCTGTTTGAAGTGTTCGATGACCAGATACAACATTCGAATTCAAATTCTTTTGGCAATTTCTTTGGGCAGAGACGAGCTTGATTCACCAGTAGTTTCAAAACTTCATTTGGTTGTCAGATTTTCGCGCGCATCATACCGTAAAGCGCCAAGAAAACGCTCGCTTGAAATCCATCGAAATTTGCTGCCCACGTGGTTCCAATGTAGATTCTCTGGCGGCGGTTGCTCAAGCAAAGCCGGATCAATCCACCAAGCGACAATCATCATTTTTTGAACATGAAACAATCCATTGCCCATATCGCGTTGGTCGTTCGTGATTACGACGAAGCCATTGAATTTTATACGCGCAAACTTCACTTCACGTTGGTCGAAGACACATACCAACCCGAACAAAACAAACGCTGGGTGACTGTAGCTCCGCCGGGATCAAGCGAAACGACCTTGCTGCTGGCGCGAGCCGCTACACCGGAACAGGCGAGATTCATCGGCAATCAATCCGGCGGGCGCGTGTTTCTGTTTCTGCAAACCGATGATTTCTGGCGCGATTACCGGGAAATGGTTTCGCTGGGCATCAACTTCATCCGTGAACCGAAGGAAGAAAGTTACGGCACGGTCGCTGTCTTTGAGGATTTGTACGGCAACCTGTGGGATTTGGTTCAGCGGCCTATTGCGTAAGACCTGTTCCGAATTCTTTTTGCCCGACAATCTGAAATGCTGGAAAAGAACCAGAAGATTCATTCATAATCACCGCGCACCGAATCAAATCAATCGTTGTCCAACCCGTCATCGCTTCAGAAAGGAGCACCCATGAAATGGCGCAACCTATTCGTCCTGATCGCCTTCATCTGTCTGGCATTTGTTTCTCTGCCAGCACACCCACAAAACCTATACGATCAAAAGGCATTGCTTGAAACTTGGAACAAACCTTTCAAGCCATTTCGCATTATCGGCAACATTCATTACGTCGGCACGAACAATCTGGCGTGCTACCTGATTACTTCGCCCGGCGGCCATGTCCTGATTGACACCGCGATGGAGGAATCTGCGCCCATCGTTCGCGCCAACATCGAAGCTCTGGGTTACAAGCTGAAATACGTCCGAATGATTCTTGCCAGCCACGCGCATTTCGATCACGTCGCCGGTCACGCAGACATGAAAGCCGCCACCGGCGCTCAGGTCGTCGCTTCGGCGGCGGACGCTCTGGCGTTGGAAAGCGGCGGCACAAAAGGCTTTCATCCGCTCAACCCATACAAGCCGGTCAAGGTGGACAGGATCATCAAAGACGGCGAAATCGTTCGGCTGGGCAGCACAGCGCTGAAAGCTCACTTGATGCCCGGCCACACCGAAGGCAACACCGCCTGGTCAATGACGGTCGAAGAAAACGGCAAAAAGTATGAAGTGTTGTTCGCTCCCAGCATGTCCATCAACCCCGGCGTCAAGATGGTCAACAATCCTACGTGGGCGACGATCGCCGATGCGTATGCCAAATCGTTTCAGAAATTGAAGTCGCTCCCCTGCGATGTGTTTTTGGGGCCGCACGCCCCGTTTTTTGATATGGAAGCGAAGGTAGCGCGCATGAAAGCCGATCCCAAGGCCAACCCTTTTATTGATCCCGAAGGTTTTCGCAATTACATCGCCGGATTTGAAAAGAACTATAACGACCAGCTTCAGAAAGAGCGAAGCGGAAAATGACCGCTCAACCTTACGGCAACGATAGTATAAGCTACCGAAGGAGATGAATATGACCAACGAAGAAATGCTGCGCGAAATCAACTCATTGCCACCGGAAGGCCAACGTTTGATCGAAGGCGTTCTGGCTTCGCTGCGACAGTTGTACGCACGCTCTCCATCGGCATCTCAATCAGCAGCCGACATCCGAAGCGAAAGTTTTATAGGCATGTGGCGGGATCGCGATGATATGGGCGACAGCAGCGAATGGGTTCGCAAGCTGCGCGAAGCTGAATGGGGTGGTTAAACATGGCCTTTGTTGTTGTTGATACTGACATCTTGATTGATGCTGGCAGAGGCTTTCCAGATGCGGTGGCCTGTCTGGATACAATCGAACAAAAGACGCCACTGGCAATCAGCACAGTGACTCAGATGGAATTGATCGTCGGTTGCCGAAACAAGTCGGAACTGCGTGATTTGGAATTGTTCTTACGCCGGTTTCAGGTGTTGAAAGTCATGGAGTTAATTTCGGACAAGGCAGTCGAGTTGCTGCGGCAATACCGTCTGAGCCATGGTCTGTTAATCGCAGATTCGATTATTGCCGCAACCGCAATTGAGCACGGCCAACCGCTAATAACCAAAAACCAGCGCGATTTTCGATTTATCACGGATTTGAGCTTGCTTCCGTATCCTTAAAAAAACCATCGGCTAAACCGAAGTCCTTACTCACAACACAATGAATAACTACCTCTTCACCAAAATCCGCCAGCAATTTGAGCGACAGGTCATCGCCGACATCGAACAAACCGTCGCCGGGCAAATTCATCCCAGCAAAGTCCGCTTCAAACCCGGAGCGCGCATCGCCATTGCTTCGGGCAGTCGCGGCATTGCCAACATCGCACGCATCACCAAAGCGGTGGCTGACGCCGTCAAAGCACAGGGAGCCGAGCCGTTCATCGTTCCGGCAATGGGCAGTCACGGAGGAGCCACTGGTGAAGGTCAGCGCGAAATTCTGGCGTCTTACGGCATCACCGAAACCGCGATGGGTTGCCCGGTTCGCTCTTCGATGGAAGTCGTTGAAATAGACCGGGGCAGTTTGGAATTGCCGCTGTTTATGGACAAACACGCTTACGAATCCGACGGCGTGATTTTAGTCAATCGCATCAAACCGCACACGGCGTTTCATGGTGATTACGAAAGCGGCTTGATCAAAATGAGCATCATCGGTTTGGGCAAAGAGCGGCTGGCATCGGAAATTCACCGTTACGGAGTTTATGGTTTGAAGACGCTGATGCCCGAAGCCGGAAAACGAATTTTAGCAACCGGCAAAGTCGTGCTTGGTTTAGGTATTGTCGAAAATGCTTACGACGAAACTGCCATTATCGAAGCTCTGACTCCGGCGGAAATCGTCGCGCGCGAACCGCAGTTGCTGAACCTGGCCAAACAGATGATGCCGCGTCTGCCGCTGGAAGAAATTGACGTGTTGGTGGTGGATCAGATCGGCAAAAACATCAGCGGTTCGGGAATGGATCCGAACGTCATTGGCCGCATGCGAATTCGCGGAGCGCAGAGTTCCGAATCGCCCAACGTCAAAGTCATCATCATCACAGACCTGACGGACGTATCGCACGGTAACGCCTGCGGCATAGGCTTGGCGGATGTGACGACGCGGCGGTTACGAGACAAAATTGATTGGGACGCGACTTACAAAAACGGAGTCACCAGCGGATTTTTTGAACACTTCATGCTGCCAATTGTCGCCGCGACTGACCGGCAAGCCTTCGATTGGGGCGTTCGCGCCAGCCACGATCCGCACAAACCGAAAAAGATCGTCCGCATCAAAGACACACTGCACGTCAGCGAAATGTACGTGTCTCCGGCGGCGCTGGAAGAAATCAAAGACCGTGTTGAAGTCCTCGGCGATCCGGTGAACCTGTTCGACGATCAAGATTCGCTGATTGCGTTTTGATACTTTTACGAACCAATGCCCGGAGCAACAATCGAAATTGAAGACGTGCTGCGACAATGCGGCGTGACGGAAACGACCTTGCCTGCCGACGAAAAAGAACAACTTGATCGGCTGGGTTACATTTTGTTGCCGAACGTGGTTGACGCGGAGTGGCTGACGAAGTTGCGAACGGCATTTGAAGCCGCACTCGAACCTTCGCAAACCGACGCTGAACAAACTGGCACTCGACACCCAGCAGATTTGATCCGCAAAGATGCCGCATTCGATGGCGTGCATACGCATCCGAAGTTATTGGCGGCGATTCACCACATCCTGCGCCGAGCCTTTCAACTGCAAAATTTTGCCGGACGCGATCCGCTGCCGGGTTTCGGTCAGCAAGGGCTTCATGGCGATTGGGTGTTTCAAGCGCCTTACGAACCGAACTATGCCGCAACCGCGTTGTGGTTGCTGGATGATTTCACCGAAACCAACGGCGCGACGCGATTGATTCCCGGCAGCCATTTGTGGGAACGTCCTCTGCCGAAAGCGATGCAACAACCCAACGCCAATCACCCCGAACAGCAAACCGTCACGGCCAAAGCCGGTTCGGTTTTGATTTTCAACGGTCACCTGTACCACAGCGGAACTCGCAATGATTCAAAACTGTCGCGCCGAGTGCTGCAACTGACTTTTGTCGCGCGCGAAGCCAGCCGGATCAATTCCACGCCTGAAAACCTGCCCGACAGATTGACGCCTGCCGCGCGATACTTGCTGGGCGGCTGAAAGTTCGGCTTGAAGCGTGAAACTTCGCTGTGTAGAATCCGCGCCTGTTTATGTGCCGAAATTGAATCGGAGAAATCAAAACGTAATGACGAACGCAGTTAGCAAAATCAGTTATCGGGTAGTCGGTTCCAACGAACAAACATTGACCACCCTCTCCCTTACTTAGCAGCGCAATCTTTTTGTCTGTGTTGCGCTGCGCCTTCCGTCTGCACTTTTTCCATAACAATAATGTTCGTAGTTCCGCCTTCAGGCGGCTGCGGCTGCGAAGCAGCCCTACCGCTCGTTATGAGTCGTTGCTACCTGAAGAGCGAGTGAAGGATTCTGGCCGCCATGAACGAGAAATACTTTCCCGAAGAGATCGAAGAGAAACAACAACGGCGATGGGCCGCAGCCGGAGCCTTCAACGCCGATGTAGACCCCGCAAAAGAAAAGTTTTACTGCCTGGAAATGTTGCCGTACCCGTCCGGCAAAATTCACATGGGGCACGTTCGCAACTATTCCATTGGCGACGCGCTGTCCGCGTTCAAACGGATGGAAGGTTTTAACGTGTTGCATCCGATGGGCTGGGATTCGTTCGGCATGCCCGCCGAAAACGCCGCCATCAAAAACAACTCGCGCCCGGACACCTGGACGTTTGAAAACATTGACGCGATGCGCGTGCAGTTGAAACGGCTGGGATTCAGTTACGACTGGCGGCGAGACATCGCCACTTGCACGCCGGAGTATTACCGCTGGAACCAATGGTTTTTCATTCAGATGTGGAAACACGGTTTGCTGTATCGCAAAAACGCGACCGTGAATTGGTGCGTCAAGTGCAACACTTCGCTGGCCAACGAACAGGCCGAAGGCGGTTTCTGTTGGCGTCACGAAGACGTTCCGGTTGAACTGCGTGAACTGGAACAGTGGTTCATTCGCGTCACGAAATACGCCGACGAACTGCTGGACAGCCTGGACACGCTGGAAGGCGGATGGCCAGAGCGAGTGTTGGCAATGCAGCGCAACTGGATTGGCCGCAGCAAAGGCGCGGAAGTGGATTTTCGCGTCGCTGAGGAATTTGCCCCGACCAACGGCAAACGCATTCGCATTTTCACCACTCGCATTGACACGATCTTTGGCGCAAGCTGTGTGATCGTAGCTCCCGAACACGCTTTGGTTGAGGAACTGATTGCCGATGGCAAAGCTTCGGCGGAACTGATTGCCTTTGTCGAAAAGCAAAAGGCGGTTTCCAAAGAAGACCGTATTGCCGAAGGAACAGCCAAAGAAGGCGTCAACACTGGATTGGTCGCCGTCAACCCGTTCAATGGTATTGCCCTGCCGATTTGGACGGCGAACTTTGTGCTGACCGGGTACGGAACCGGAGCGATTATGGCCGTGCCAGCGCACGACGAACGCGATTTCGAGTTCTGCCAAAAATACAGTCTACCGATTCCTCGCGTCATCAAACTGGCGGATTCGACTGAACCGGACGACGCACCGGTTGAAGCCGCTTTCACCAACAAAGACGACAGCGCGGTGGTCATCAATTCCGGCAAATTCAGCGGCATGAAAGTTCCCGACGCGATCAAGGCCATGACCGAATACGCCGAAGCGGGCGGGTTTGGCGAAGCCAAGACCAATTTCAAAATCCGCGATTGGGGAGTTTCGCGCCAACGCGCCTGGGGAACTCCGCTGCCGTTCATTCATTGCGCGAAGTGCGGCATCGTTCCCGTTCCCGAAGATCAACTGCCTGTTGAACTGCCCGGCGATTTGAACTTCAACACGCAAGGCGCTCCGCTGGCCGAACACGCCGACTTCGTCAACGTGAATTGCCCGACTTGCGGCGAAGCTGCTCGGCGCGACACAGACACTATGGACACCTTTGTGGATTCGTCGTGGTACTACTTCCGTTACGTTGATCCGAAAAACGAGGAGCTGCCGTTCGCGCCAGAAGTCGCGGCGTATTGGACTCCGGTTGACCAGTACATCGGCGGCATCGAACACGCCGTGCTGCACCTGATTTACACCCGGCTGTGGGCAAAGATCATGCGCGATCTGGGACTGATTACTTTTGGCGAACCGGTCACAAAACTGCTGACTCAAGGCATGGTTTGTCTGGGCACGTTCCGTTGCGAAGAACACGACTGGCTAAATCCTGCCGAAGTCGCCGATGGCAAATGCAAACATTGCGGACGCGCTGCTGTGGCCGGACGCATTGAGAAAATGTCCAAGTCCAAAAAGAACACGGTTGATCCCGACGAGATGATAAAGATTTACGGCGCTGACACCGTGCGGCTGTTTATGCTGTTCGCCGCTCCGCCGGAAAAGGATTTGGAATGGAGCGAAGCCGGAGCCGAAGGCGCTTCACGCTTTCTGAACCGCGTCTGGCGCATCGTTCATAAATGGCACGACAAGCTGAGCGGAAATGCCGAAGGTGAATCTTCGGACGCTGCTCGTTCGCTGCGTCGCAAAACTCACCAAACGATCAAGCGAGTTTCCAACGACATCGGCGAACGCATGAATTTCAATACCGCCGTCGCCGCGTTGATGGAACTGACGAATGAAATCTACGCCTTCGACAATTCGCTGAAAGATGTTGAAGCTTCTGCGTCAGACAAGTTTGCGATGAAAGAAGCGATGGAAGCGTTGGCCAAGATGCTGTCGCCATTCACGCCGCACATAGCCGAAGAACTGTGGGCGAATCTGGGCCACGATGAAGTTGTTGTGACTTCGGCTTGGCCGGCGTTTGACGCCGACTTGGCCAAAGCCGACGAACTGGAAATCCCTGTGCAATTGAACGGCAAACTGATCGCGCGGCTGGTCGTCCCGGCAGAAGCTTCCGACGAAGAACTGAAGGCTGCGGCTTTGGCCAATCACCGCGTCAAAGCCAAATTGGAAAACCGCCATATCGTAAAAACGATTGTCGTGCCGAAACGATTGGTGAACTTGGTGGCAAAATGAGTTTTATCAACTGAAACTGCTGAAAAGCAAAACTGGAGCGGCAGACTTAGACCGAGGCCATTATGTCCGCCGCTCTAATTTACGCCTATTTCAACTTTCCCGCATTCGCAAGAATTGTAATAGCCGTTGAGTAAAAAACAGCTACTACTAAACCAAGCGGGTCTTGAAGCAGATTCGGAAACAGAGTGTGCAATAAGCCTTTATCTAATACCAACATCCAGATCATGAATGCGCCAATCGAGGTCAACATAATCCCCTTACTGGCACCCGCCATCCAGCGCACAAGCACAAGGATAGTAAATGATAGCGTAAATACAATGGCTAGAGAGCTTTTGCTAAGTGGGTCCGGCATCGCATCAACAGCCATCAAATACAAACCGCTTGCTTCGCCTGGGATATGGGCTAGAAGATTTTGAGCCGTCTTTTTCAGTGCCTCTTTCGGATCGGTTGGAGTTGCCGTTGGATTGTCGGGATCTGCTGCTGCTGCTAAGCGCACGTTCGTGATAGCAGGGCGTTCATTAAGCGATGTGAAGCGAAAGAAAATCATGTTTATCACCTCTTGTAGATGTTAGGTAAATGAAATTGTGCCGATCAAGCGCCCAATCAATATCTTACGTAATTATCACGCCAGGCGTACGATTAGTGCGTATGCCTGAGATGCGTGAACAGATCTGAAGGCTCTTACGGTGATTCTGATTTGGCCAATGGGAGGATTTTCCCAAACGACTTGTTCCACATTGTTGTTACGGTCAAATTCTAATGATGAAGCAGGTAAATTGCCGTGTCTTTCCTGCCCGTTGGATGCCAAAACGATCAGGTCCAAGTCGTTTTGTAGATGCTCGCCGGGCAAGTCGGTCCACACAAGCGTGACTTTCAAAGTCGTTTGTGGTGAGTTGATATTTACTGTGGTTACTTCTTCTTCGTTGGTGTCCAGTTGCGTTGTTTCATCTTTGAATGTCAACCTTAAGTTTGTTGGAAAGGGACCAACAGTGTTAGCTAGATCAATACAGCCAAAACCTTCAGCATTATTGGGAATCGCGCCAGCTTCGGATGGGATGTATTGGCCTGCTAAGTCGCGCGCTCCATTGATCAACATCGCCTTTACCAGAGCAGCGCTAGGAGAGTGCTGGTGTTGACTTTGGAAAAATTCGCGCACGACCGCGGCACAGCCCGCAACGAGTGGCGTCGCCATGCTAGTTCCCCCCATAAAGCAATAAAGCGGATCACTAGACGCTCCCCAGAAGGAACCCACATTGGCGGCTCGCGAATGTGTAGAAAGAATGGCCGTTCCCGGCGCGACCAAATCAGGTTTTATGCGGCCATCGCTTGTCGGGCCGCGCCCGCTGAAAGCTGCTATCCCCTCTGGATTGTTAGCCCAGTCGTCTGAGTGCATTGGCTCTGCTGGGTAAAAAGCTGACCAGACCTCGCCATATTTTTTAGCGCCGATTGGGCGTTGGCTCTCGGCTGCGCCGATGGTAATGCAATTCCTGGCCGTGCCAGGCGCGCGCACGGTCCCGTTGTCTATCGCCCCGTTGGCGTTCAAGTCTACTCCCTCATTGCCGGCGGCGAAGCAAACCACACAGTCGCGATGATTCCAGACAAACTCGTCAACCTCATGCGCGGCGATCGTGTAATTCGCTCCCGATCCGCGATCCACCCAGGAGTTAGTATGTACGCGCGCGTTGTCATCACGGTAAGGCGGAGTGAAAAGATCATTCAGGTTAACTGGCAATCCACCCAAACTGCCGCTTGCGTCCAGCACCGACTGGACAACTAATTCAGCCCTGGGTGCCGCACCACGTATTCTTCCGCCCATTGCTGGGGTCTGACCGTCGCCCGCCACCGAGCCGGCTACGTGAGTGCCGTGTCCATTAGGATCGCTGGCGCTGCTGGGACGGCCAAGCGCGTAAAGCCTGCGCACGCGCGCGCCAAAAGCAGGATGCACATCCGCGGTCGAACCACGGTCGAACCCCGTATCGCAAATCGCTACGACCTGACCCTGCCCCTCGAATTCCAGATTTGCATGCACTACGTCGGCGCGCAGCAGTTGCAGCGCAACGTTGTTAGTTAGCTGCGGCGGATGGTATTCCTCGATCTGCCGTACTTCGTCAATCTGGGTAAGGCCTTCCAGATATTGGCGCATGACTGACAAGCGGATTTTGCCTGGCGCAACCTGCAAAGTTTCGGGATCCAATCGCGCCGCGGCAGCAACTTTCTCCCGCACGGCGTCGGCAGATACTCCATGAT
This sequence comes from Acidobacteriota bacterium, assembly GCA_033763255.1. Lineage (GTDB taxonomy): Bacteria > Acidobacteriota > Blastocatellia > RBC074 > RBC074 > RBC074. The sequence goes on from JANRKX010000101.1 coordinate 19,833, forward strand.
GCAAAACGACTTCGACTCTCTTTAACTCCTGCGCCATGGAAGTTTCAGGCTGGCCTAGCGAAAGCAGGTCGGCTGTAGTTCGCGCCGCCGAAGGCGAGTGCAATTGCGGCGCTACCTTGAAACCCCGCAAATAAACGTTGGCCCATTCCACAAAAGGTAAATCACGAATGACCTTAAGGTCGGCTGGCGCGTACCGACAAATGTATGCGTTCTCCGGTGCGTAACTGAGAATCTCCACGCCCAACGCCGCCAACTCCCCCTTCTGGTCGCTCAGCAGTGGCGCCTTTGCTTGCACGATAATATAGTTGGATGCGGAACTGTCCGCGCTCATCAGACTAGCGAATGCAGGCGCAGCCGCCTGTGCCTGCGGATCAATCGTCACGCCGTTGATTGTGATTTTGGCCATCTCTGTTTCTCCTTTTCTATTTGATTTTGTAGGTAATGGCCGCGCCGAAACTCCAGCGATAGTTGCTTTGCACCGTAACGCTGGTTGATGCGTCTACTTTCTGTCCCAGGTAAAAGTCCCCAGCCAGCTTTTGCTGCTTACCGACGTAACCGCCGACGGTCAGAAATAAATTTCGCTCCAGGAAGCTGAAAGAAGGGCCGACCAGGAATTCTATATTGGTGTTTTTGCCGTCATTCTTGGCTGTAACGCCGAGCGAGACATGCACACCATCCAGCAAGGAGGTGTTCGTCGAAATGATCCGGCCATTAAGCATCACAAGGGGACTTAGCCGGGTATCGGCTTCTTCCTTCAGGCCAATGATGGTGGTTGGGGCAGCACCTGTTCGCATGCCGCTGCGATCTAATTCGAAGCCTTGAACCTTGTCGAACTCACGCTTGGCGAGTGTGGAAAAGACTATGCCGCCGGAAATAGTAAAGAATGGAGCGTCGCCGAATTTGTACTTCGCCGAGCCGTGAACTTTGGCTTCCTCTTTCGATTCGATTGGCTTGCGCTTCAATTCGACGGTCACTTCGGTCGTAGTTTCAAACGGGCCGATCTCAATCACTTTTTGCAACAAGGTTTCATCCCGCCGCACTTTTTCAGCCGCAGCGCGCCATTTGGCGGCGGCAGCCAAGTCGTCGCGTATGGCTTGTTGCACTTTCGAGTTTTCCTGTGCACCTGCCAGCAAACCGTCAGCAAATGGGATCGTGCTATCCAATAGTTTTTTGTCATCAGGGCTTAGCATACAATCGGCGAATGCGGTGCGGATGTATTCGACTCTGTCTTTAATTGCCTTGGCCGCGCGCTGTAACTTCTCAATCTCCGCCAGCACGTCGTCAAGTTCCTTGGCGGTCACGCCGTCTTGATGGCTGGCCATTTCCCGCGCTGATATGCACAATTTGTTGCAAACAGCGTTCTGGTTGGCCAATTCGCGCTTAATCAACTCAAACTGCATTTTGGATATGTTATGTTTCGTCTTCAAGCTTTCTAGCGTTGTGGCAATTGAGTTGCTCAAGTCCAAAGCACGTTGGTTGTCGCCGCTGAGGGCGGTCAACAAGAAATTGAGTTCCCCCAGCTTAACTGGGGTAGGGCACGATGTAGATGGGGGCGCGACAACCGCCGGCGCAGCCCCTCCCGCGACGGTTTTAGCAGGGGCAGGAGTCGCTGGTTTAAGCACATCGGGAATCGGACCGCCCAGCAAGGCGAGAAAGTCGCCTACCGATTCCGTCACCTTATCCTCTTTTACGATGACGGTGTATTCGTAGAGGAATGGGTTTTTGTTGGTAATGGTGATTTTTACTCGATCACCTTTGTTGAATTTTTGGTCTCCCAGAAAGACGCCGCTCCGAGCGTCCACTACTATTTCTTTCGGGTTAGTTGGCTTGCTGGCAACTACGCAAAAATCGCACGGAGTTGACGCGCTCGCGACGGCTGTTGGCCGCCCTGTCACGGGCTTAGGTATGTCAGACGGCTTGGTGTTGCCTGACAGTCGAAGCGTTTGAGCGTTACCCGTAGTCAAGCTGAGTACTGCGAGCAAACATAGGCTGATGACGCGTTGAATGTGATTCATAAAAATTCTCCTTCATTCCCAGGTTTATTACAGGACACGATGTTCTAGTGCTTGCGGCCTAACCGCGCGAGGCAGCGCCGCCACCAGCTTGTGCGTTTGGAGTTTGGTGACTGGCTGGAAGCTCTCGCTCGCGATTCGGCCTGGGCGGCGCGCTTGCGTCGTTCGGCAGAACGTAGGAAGTGATCTTCAAACTGCTTGCGTTCTTCCGGCGGAAACTGACCATTTGTGTACTGGTCAATTAGATCGCTTTCGACTCGCAGCAATTCGTTGAAGAACTCTTCATCAGCCAAATATCGTTGCTCAATTTCGCGCATCTGCTGCTCCGCCAGTTGGCCGAGCAGATAGCGTTTGAGCAGATCGAATTTGGCTGAGTCTTTCTTCACTGTTCATTTTTCCCTCTACACTTTCTTGTGAACCGTTGGCGCGGCGGTTTCATTTGGCGGACATTTCGCGCGGTGAGGTTTTCGCCAATTGGTTTCAGGCTGTTTTGTGCTGCATCTGCTTTTTGATCTTGCGCCCCAGGCTGGCACGAATGCGGTGAACTCGGATTTTCAGAGCGTTGATGGTGATGCCCATTCGCTCGGCCATCTCTTTGCGAGCCTTGATGCGCTCCCGTTTTTCGTAGCGATGGTAATTGAGTAACAGCAGCCGCGTTTCTTCAGGCAGTTCCCGTAAACAGGTTTCCATGCAATCCATCAAACTGCCCAGTCGTTGCCGCTGCTGATCCTGAAGCTCGGTCTCCGCCGGGTCAGTCAACGGCGTTTCGTATGGAGTCAGGTCGTCCAGGGAAATGAACCGCCGCTCGCGGCTTTCTTGATATTCCCTCAACACATTGCGAGCGACGCCGTAAAAATAGGCTGACGGGTCGGCGGCACGTATGACTTCTCCCTCGCTCAATCGGCGTGCAACACGATTGAAGACTTCGTCGGCCAGGTCGAGCGTCGAATTGCATCCACGGCATTCAAAAAACTTTGCCAGCCGCTGGCGCAGCGCCACGTATTTTTGAGCGGCCTGCTCGACGTCTGCATTCAGACTGGCCAGCAATGCTGCGAACGATGAATGGTTCATTTCGCTGGCAAAGTTCCGGCCTGCCGAGCTTTCCGGCATTTCCTGAATGAAGAGCGGTATGCAGCCGGAACCTGTCGAATCAATTTCTGATTCTGGTTTTGGTTCCGGCTGCCCCTTTGGCTGAAGAAGCAACTCTTTGATTTTATTCGTTTCCGGCAATGTTCCGGCGAAGGGCCAGGGGATGTTTGAACTTTGCCGCCAATTGACTGGCAAAGAGCTTAAACAAACCATCAAAAAACCATCATCCGTTTCGGTGAAGTGGGCTTTGCCTGATTCAACCATCTGGTAAACAGCGCGAGAACTGATTCCGGCCAGGATTACTACCTCTTCCGGCGTCACCCAAGCCACTGGCTGGTTGCATTGCTGGCACCAGTTCTCAGAGATTTTTCCACGACGTTTAACGGTCAGCCTTCTATTGGTTTCGATGACTATCTGCATCTCTTTTCCTCTCCATTCCCAAAATTCCATTCACCTCAGACATTGAGCGTGATAAATTCGGCTTGGCCATATTGGAATTGTTTCGACGGACGGAAGATGACAAACGGGCGGGCTAAAAATCCTAAAAGCCTGTCTCAAAAACCTCTCAAAGTTTTCTAAAACGGCGGTTTATCAACATTTATGAACCAGACTCCCCAATGTTTGTACGAGTTCGATTGTTTTCGGCTGGATGTTTCTGAGCACCTGCTGCTGCGTGAAGGCCAAGCCATTCCTCTGACCCCAAAAGTTTTTGAAACCCTGCTGGTGTTGGTGGAAAACCGTGGGCGCACAATGAGCAAGGAAGAATTGATGCAGCGTTTGTGGCCGAACAGTTTTGTCGAAGAAGCCAACCTGACACAGAACATCTCTGTCATTCGTCGCGCGCTCGGAGAAAATTCCGCCTCTCCACGCTTCATTGAAACCATACCTAAACGTGGCTATCGCTTTATCGCCGAGGTGAAGGAAGAGGAAGACAAGGCGAACCTGGTTATTGAAGAGCACACAACTACGGCAATCAGTATCAGCGGAATCAGCAGTTTCAATGCTCATTCGCCTTTGCCTGAAAACCAGGAAAAACTGGTGCAGACCAATCAGAGAGATTTATTGCCGAATCGAATATCAATCTGGTTGAAAGAACGCCCCCGAACGATGGTGATCAGTTCCACTCTGGCGGTGACGGTGTTCGCCGCCAGTTTGATCTTCTGGTGGGTAAAACCTGCCGAGCCGCCTGCTTTCTGGCCGGGCGAGGTGCGCGCGGAATTGCTATTTGGCGCATTGAGTGAACAAAACGGCATGCTCTCCGACAGCCGCTTTTCGCCAGATGGCAAAATGATTGCCTATTCCGAGGTGAATGGAGGGGCTTCGCATATTCGAGTCAGGCTCCAGACCCCTGGCAGCAGGCCACAACAAATCACGCAGGAAAATTCCTGGGATGTCAGCCCGGTGTGGTCGCCGGATGGTAGTTGGCTAGCATATCTTTCCGACCGGGACCGGCATTGGGGCATCTGGAAAATTCCGGCACTGGGCGGCACGCCGCAATGGCTTGGACATGTGACCGAAGATTCAGCCGTCACCAAAGGCACGCGCGCTTCGTTGGTGGCCTGGGCAAAACAGGATTCAGCGATTTACTACAGCCTGGCAGGTAACTTGTACCGGTTCGATATTCAAACGCAAAAACACTCCCAGTTAACACACTTTCAATGGGGAGAGCTTTCGGGACAAGGTTTTGCGCTGGCGCCGGACGAAGCGCAAGCTGTTTTTACCGCGCGGCGCAACGGTCAATCGGATATTTGGCGCGTAAAGTTGTCTGACGGAGTTCCAATCCGCGTAACAGACGATCCCGCGCCGCAACTTTATCCACGCTGGCATCCTGAAGGTGAGTGGGTCTTTTACAACTCCATTCGCGATGGTAAACCTCAACTCCAAATGATTTCGGTGAAGGGCGGTCAGCCACTGACACTTCGTTTGAATGATATACATGACTACCTTACCGACGTTTCCCCTGACGGACAGCAACTGTTATGTTATGGCGAACAGCATAAGTCCAATCTCTTTGTCGTGGAAAATGATGCTGAAACTTCCGATGAAAAGCGATTGACTGATTATTCCGGAGTGGCTTTTTGGCCCAACCTTTCCCCCGACGAAAAATTTCTTGCGTTCCATTTTTTACCGGGCGACCGCTTTGCCTGGGACCCGCGGCAAAGCGTGCGTGGAGTCATCGAAACCCGCGCCCCGGAACGCCGACAGGATTTGCCAAATGCAATTGAGCCTCAATGGTCGCTTGATGGCGAGTGGATCGCATTTTTGCGGCGGACAAAATCGCTGTATCAGCTCCTGATGACCAGGTCGGTGGGTGGCAAGGAGGAAGTTCTGGTTGACAGTAATGTCTTCTTTGGCGGAGCAACCACTGGGCTTGCGCTGAATATTTTCCAGACTGCAGATTTTGCGTGGTCGCCTGACAGCCAACAAATTGCCTATGCTGCGAAAGAGGGAGCGGTATTCAATATTCAGCGGGTGGAAGTCACAACTCGTGTTCGGCATCCCGTTTCAGCCGGTCAGGATGCAAATCAGGAAACGTCTTCTCCACGCTGGTCGCCTGACGGAACTCAGCTTGCGTGGATTAATGAAGATTGGGGAACAAGAATCAGCAGCGTATGGATAAAGCTTCCTGGCAGCGATGTGCAAACCGAGAAAATTTTTCAGACGGATCAAATTCTGCGCCTGCTGGGGTGGACTTCTGCCAATGAAATATTGATCGCGTTGGCTGCGCCAGGAGAAATGGCACGCACGCAGCGGGTTACAATCAGTTTATTTCGCTGTTCAACAACACAACACTCGGCGCAATTCATTCGTGAATTCCCTTCGGCCTATCTTTCCAATTTCTATCTTTCACCTGATCGGCGAAACGTTTCTTTCGTTGCGGCACAAGAAGGTGGAGACAATCTCTGGATTCTATCGCTGACTGATGGAGAGGTTCGGCAGGTGACAAGGAACAATGATCCAAAAGTGTTCCTCTCCAGCCTTGCCTGGGGCCCTCAGAGCAACAGAATTTACTTTGGAAAGCAGACCCGTGAAAGCCTGCTTTCTGTCATTACTAAACAACCGTGAAGGAGTTGAACACAATGGATCAAAACGAAATTTATCTCGATGCCGTACTGGGTGCCTTCAAAAGAAAAGCGCTTGTCTATCTTGCGGCCACTCATGACAGCAATGGCCACCTATTGCCAAGCGACAAACGCCAGCGAGTAAATCTGGTAAAAAATGCACTGAAGGCGTTGTCATTTGAAACCTACACAATCGCTGCTCCAAACCCTGAAGACCCGAACAATTATGGCTGCCCCGAAGGAACATTTTGCCGGGGCGGAGTTTGCGTGGACATTGAGTTGGGGTTTGACTGGTCAGACGATTTAGGCCCAATCAGCTAAATCCAGTGACAGCAGCCACGCCAGAATTCGGAAGATGAATCAGGGAGAAGGAAATATGCGATTACCGGATCACATTTATAACGCGCTCAAACCGTTATTCGCGCAACATGCCGATTGGCATGTTGCGCGAATGCCAGAACATTCTCATTTGCGGGGGCCAGGAACACACTTTCCAGGTCTTCAGGGCTTGAATCAAGCCGGGAGCGGCGAGCAGTTTCTGCGCTTTCATAGAGAAATGGTGCGCATCTTCAAGTGGGTATTAGCCAATACGCCAGGACCAGCTTACCCCTATACACCGTGGCCAAGGTTGCCGGATTGGGTCGCCAATCTCTTCGAATCCAGCAGGCCTGGATTTCTTGCCGAGGCCTATCAAGAAACGAATCGCTTAGTGATAGAAGGCACCGCAGACGAGTTGGGGAATTTTATTGAGGCGACCCGCCTTAGTTCACATCCGGTTCGTGGCATCCATAATCGGACTCATGGAACTGTGGCAGCCTATGAACGGCAGACCTTTGGTGTAAGCAATCCGCTTCTGGTGGATGCGCAGATGGATTCATCCAGGACTGCTCCGCATAATGAACACTTCTGGGGATTGCATGGCTGGATTGATGAGGTTTTCGCCGAATGGCAACGACTGCACAATGAGATAGTTGATCAGTCTCCGCTCGACCCTGTACTAGGCGGGCATGGTCATGGCGGCCATCCACATCATGAGGTTGGCGTTGTAAATCAACCTGCGGCCTCAGTTTCCGTGGACGAATCCAAAATCTTCAAACCGATTTGGGAAGAATAGAAGCCAAAATTCAATTCCACAGCGTCCTCAGCCATTCTCAAACTTACAAGGTCTCATATCATTCAAAATCATATTCATTGAAAGACTTCTCCTTGCGTGGTGTTTCGGTTCCGGTTGGTTTAAGGTTTGCATCTGCATTTGAATACGAAACCAGAATCACAAAAACCGGAAACGATGTCGAAGCCCAATTCTCCGGCGGAAACAAACGCCGCTTATGACCCGCGCAATCCGCTGATTGTGCAAAGCGACCGCAGTCTGCTGCTGGAAGTTCACAATCCTCTTTACGAAGAAGCGCGCGGAGCCATCAGCCCTTTTGCCGAACTCGAAAAAAGCCCGGAGCATATTCATACTTATCGCCTGACTCCGCTTTCACTGTGGAATGCGGCGGCTGCCGGATTGTCGGCGGAAACGATGTGCGCGGCGCTGAATCAATTTGCCAAATATCCCGTGCCGCAAAACGTACTGGCAGACATCACGGATTTGGCGGGGCGCTGGGGACGCGTGCGATTGCGAAAGTACGATGGCGAATTGGTGTTGGAAACTGAAGACGAGGCGTTGCTGGCAGAAATCGCCCGGCACAAAAGCGTCAAACCGTTTCTGGGAAAATCGCTTTCCGCGCGGGCGTTTCAGGTTCCGCTGCAATTTCGCGGCGCACTGAAGCAAGCCTTAATCGCCGTTGGCTGGCCGGTGGAAGACCTGGCCGGTTACGTCGAAGGCGAAGCGCTGGAATTGAAGTTGCGGCTGGATTGTTTCGATCTGCGCGATTATCAGGATGACGCGGCGAAAGTCTTTTACCTGGCGGGTTCCGAACGCGGCGGCAGCGGAGTGATCGTGTTGCCCTGTGGCGCGGGCAAGACGATTGTCGGGATGGCGGCGCTGGCGTTGCTTGGCCAATCCACGCTGATTCTGACCACCAGCCGGACTTCCGTGCAGCAGTGGCGGCGCGAATTGCTGGACAAAACGACGTTGCAATCCGAACAGATCGTCGAATACCAGAGTGATGAAAAACGGATCGGTCCGGTGACGCTGGCGACTTATCAGATGTTGACCTGGCGTCCGGACAAAACCGAAGACTTCCCGCACCTGCGCCTGTTTGAATCGCACAACTGGGGACTGATTATTTACGACGAAGTGCATACGCTGCCCGCGCCGGTGTTCCGCATCACGGCGGAAGTGCAGGCGCGGCGGCGGCTGGGATTGACCGCGACCTTGATTCGCGAAGACGGGCGTGAAGGCGACGTGTTCAGTTTGATCGGTCCCAAACGTTATGACGCGCCGTGGCGCGATTTGGAATCTCGCGGCTGGATAGCGATGGCGCTTTGCACCGAAGTCCGCTGCAAATTGTCGCGTCCGTTGCGAATGGAATACGCCACTTCTCCGCCGCGGATGAAGTTCCGACTGGCTTCTGAAAATCCTAGCAAAGTGGAACTGACCAAACGCATCATCGCCCGTCATCAGAACGCTCCTGTGTTGGTCATCGGACAATATCTGGAACAGTTGGAATCGCTGGCCAAAGAATTGAAAGCTCCGCTGGTGACCGGGAAAACGCCACAACGCGAACGCGAACGACTGTACGCCGAATTCCGTAACGGAAATCTGCGCACACTGGTCTTATCCAAAGTCGGCAACTTCGCGCTGGATCTGCCCGATGCCGAAGTCCTGGTGCAAGTGTCCGGCACTTTCGGTTCGCGTCAGGAAGAAGCCCAGCGGCTGGGGCGTGTGCTGCGGCCCAAGCCAGACGGGCGTCCCGCGCATTTTTACACCCTGATCAGCCGCGAAACCGACGAAGAAGACTTCGCGCATCACCGCCAGTTGTTTTTAACCGAACAGGGCTACAGTTATCGCATTTTGGATGAGGAGGAAGTTTGAGCCGACTGACCGTTTATCCCACGCTGGACGAATATGAAAGCCGATTGCCCGACTTCGCCAAGCGACTGGAAGGAATCAACGCCGACAAGCTGAAAAAGATGGCGCGCGTCTGGGTTGGCAAGGATGCCGCCAAACTCAACAAAGACTCGGCAATTCAATTGTTGAAACGCAGCTTTCGCGATCCGAAAGCGATCCGGCAACTCGCCGACAACCTGACGCCAGTGGAACGCGACGGACTGATGCTGATGAAATTGCGCGGGCGTTCCGTTGTTTACACCGAAGAACTGGCCACGGAACTGTTGCTGCTGCATCCCATCACGCCTGATCGCAGGTCCAGTTACCACTCTTCCGGAAAGCAATACGGGCGGCTGAATGAAATGATGGAACGCGGGCTGCTGATGCGTTGCGACGGATCAAATAGCATTTTCGGCGACTCGCATTATTCCTATTCCGATTCCTGCGAAGCCGTTGGCGCGGTCGCTGATTTTTTCGGAGTGATTGATCTGACTCCGCCGCCAGCGCTCTCACTCAAACCGGTTACGGATGTGGTCGCTCCCGTTGCCCGCCGCACTGGGGAATTGCTGCTTGAACTAACATCATTTGCACAAGCCTTCGACCGACTGGGTAGCGTGCAAATTATCGGGAAAGGATTGTATGCCAATCCTTCGCTCGCCAAACTGTACAAGCTGCTGGATTGGAACAGGCAAGATGAAGACAGCCGCGCACCTTCCCTGTTGCCTTCCGTTGAGTTTTACCTGGGATTGTTTCTTGCCGCCGATTTGCTGAAAGTGGATTACGTGGCGCGCAAGATTACAACTAATCCGCACCGGAACATCCCGCTCACGCTGGAACAGCCGCTCACAATTCAGGCTCGTCTCTGGGCGCAAAGCTACCGTGCGTTGCGGCGCTGGGTCGAATGCGTTCCGCCGGGCGTTTACTTTTATGCGGATGAGAACACCGGCCAGACCCGGTTCAACGGTCTCCGCGCGGCATTGTTGCTGGCGCTGGGATTGCTGCCCGATCCAAACCAGTGGTATCGCATCACAGACCTTTCGGAAATTCTACGATTGCGCATCGGCAGGCAGTTCGCGCTCGGCCATGTGCCTTCCTATTACGTGCCGTGGAAGGCGACGCCGGAGCAGGAAGCCCAGGCGCTCGCCAAATACGAAAAAGAGTATCTGACCAACTGGCAATCAAGAGAACAAGTGTGGATCGAACAGGCACTGTGCGGCTCGCTTTTTCATCTTGGCCTGGTCGAACTGGCAAGCGATGCGAAAGACAAATCTGGCCAACAAACTCTCTTCCGCCTGACAGAGGCCGGGCGCGCGGCGCTGTACGACATCTTCCGCCAACCTGTGGAAACTGACAGCCAATCTTCGCCAGCCAGGCCAAGTGAGCAAGCCTGCTGGATCGTTCAGCCTAATTTTGAGGTTCTGGTTTATTTGGATCAGGCCAGCCCACGCCAGCTTGGATTTATCGAACGCATCGGGCAACGGCAAAAGGCAGACGCTGCCGTAGTGACTTACCGGTTGGCGCGAGAAAGCGTTTACATTGCGTTGGAAAAGGGAGTTGAGACGAACGGGTTATTGCAAACGCTGGAATCGGGCAGCCTGCATCCCTTGCCGCCCGGCGTGGCACGCACGCTCAGCGATTGGGCGGCGCGGCGCGAACGGCTGACCGTGCGGCTCGATGCCAGTGTGCTGGAATTCGCGGATGCCGCCGCAAGAGACGCGGCGTTAAACGCAGGCAAAATTAAAGGCACAGCCATCGGCGAACGCTTCCTTCTGACAAACAAGACGGAACAAGAACTCAAACGCGCAGCGCCGTTCGGCGGCACAATCAGCTACGAACCGCAACCTCCGCGTTCGCTGATTGTTCAGGACGACGGCAAAATACTGATTACCCAACACGATCTGTTGATCGCGGGCGAGTTATCGGCATTTGCCGAACCAACCAGCAATCCGATGTTTTGGCAGGTCACGCGCGCCAGTGTATTGGCGGCGCGTGATCGTGGGTGGACGGCAAGCGACATCATCAACCGGATCAGCCATCGCGCCACGTTGACGTCGCCACCATTCCTGCAATATGCCATTCACGCCTGGTGCGGAAACAAGACCGCGCCCGGTCCGACGACAATTGCAACTCCGCCCTTGCTGCAAACTTCCACCGCCGAAGTCGCCGAAGCCATTTGCAAATGCACGTTCCTGCGTCCGCATTTGCTGGCGCGGATTGGAGGGTGCGCCGTGCTGATCAAACCGGAAAGCGTCAAAACGCTCGGCAAGCTGCTTGCCGAATATGGATTCGCCATCGGCAAAGAAGTCTTGCTGCCCACACCCGAATCGCCGGAGAAGAAAAAATGAAGAAGAGCAAAACCACATCGGCATCCATTGCCGCAACAACGCAAACCGCGCCGCTCGCGCCAGTCAAGGCTGCGCTACCCGCGCCGTTGCTGCACACGCATTTGACGCTGGTTGAAACCGCCGAACCGGAATTGCTGGAAGAATTGCTGGCCGACCGCCGCGTCGGCCCATTGCTGGTGGCGCGTCTGTCGGATTGCGTCGCCGTTGTCGCGCCGGGCAACTCCAAAGAAGTACAGCGCTGGTTGCTGAAAGCCGGCCACACGCCCCGCATCGTTGACGAAAAACAGTAAGCCCATTTTAGGAGACCAAAATATGTTCGATGGCAACTTCAAGCGATTTATTTTTCGTTCGCAGTTGATTTCTTTTTTAACTCTTTTTTTATGTGTCGCGCCCGCCTTTGCACAGGGCAAGGTCGAATACGAAATTTCTTTCCCCAACGCCGCGCATCATGAAGCCGAAATTACTGTCACTTTCACGGGCGCTCCGGCGGGCAAACCGTTGGAAGTTCGCATGAGCCGGTCTTCGCCGGGGCGTTATTCGGCGCAGGAGTTTTCCAAGAACGTGTACAGCGTGCTTGCAACAGACGGCAACGGAGCGGCGCTCAGCTTCACGCGGCCCAATCCCACGCAATGGAACATCGCCGGCCACAAAGGCAAAGTCCGCGTCAGTTACACCTTGTTCGGGGATTTAGGTTCAGGAACGTTTACAGGCATTGACGCTTCGATGGCTCACTTGAGCATCCCGGCGACTTTTATGTGGGCGCGCGGTTTTGAAAAGGCGCCTGTCACGATTCGCTTCAAAGGTTTGCCCGAATGGAAAATCGCCACGCAGCTCGTGCCAACCACCGACCCGCAAGTTTTCACCGCGCCGCATCTGCAATACTTCATGGATTCGCCGACGATGCTGGCGAACTTCCGGCTGCGCGAATGGCCGATTCAATCCAACGGCAAGAGCTACAAGATTCGACTGGCCATCAACGATCCGGCGGCTTCGGATGCCGAAGTGGACGCTTTCGCCGAAATGTGCAAAAAAATCGTGGCCGAACAAAACGCGATTTTCGGCGAAGCTCCCGATTTCGATTTCGGCGAATACACGTTCATTTCCAATTACGTTCCGCAAATCGGCGGCGACGGCATGGAGCATCGCAACTCGACCAGTTTGACCAGCGCGCGTTCGATCAAAGGTTCGCCGCGCGGCAATCTGGGCACGGTTTCGCACGAATACTTTCACGCCTGGAACGTTGAACGGCTGCGCCCGAAAACGCTGGAACCGTTCAGCTTCGAAGACGCCAACGTTTCCGACGGGCTGTGGGTCGGCGAAGGCTTCACGCAGTATTACGGCAATCTGGCGATGAAACGCGCGGGCTTTGCGGGCGACGATGCTCAGTTTGCGCGCGGGCTGGGCTTTACAGTCAATTCCGTCGTCAATACTCCGGGGCGAGTGCTGCATGGAGCAATCGAAATGAGCCAGCAAGCCGTCTATGCCGACGGCGCTCCGGCTGCTGACCCGAACAACCTGACAAACAATTTTCTGTCGTATTACACCTATGGCAGCGGGGTGGCGCTGGGGTTGGATTTGACCTTGCGAACGAAGTTCACTGGCAAAACGCTGGATGGGTACATGCGCCAACTCTGGCAAGACCACGGCAAGCATCAAAAAAATTACGCTCCCGCCAAACCGTACACGATTGCCGACCTGAAAACTTCGCTGGCCAAATACAGCGGCGACGCGGCGTTTGCGAATGATTATTTCAAACGCTTTATCGAAGGCCGCGACGTGCCGGATTACGAAAACCTGTTGGCCAAAGCCGGATTTCAGCTTCGCAAAGTGCGACCGGGCAAATTGTGGCTGGACGGGCAGCTTCGTGAGCAGGCTGGAGCCTTGACCATCGGTAGCCCGACATTGCGAACCGGCCCAATGTACAAAGCCGGTCTGGATCGCGGAGACAAAATTTTGATGTTCGACGGTCAGGCAGTAAGCAAGCCTTCGGACGTGCAAGCGATTCTGGAAAAACACAAACCCGGCGACACCATCACCATCGAAGCCGAACAACGTGGGTTGAAGAAAACTTTCCAACTGACCTTCACCGAAGACCCGGCGATTGAAGTCGTTTCTTACGAAAGCTTGAACAAAGAGGTGACAGCGGAAATGAAGAAGCTGCGGACGGACTGGCTGGGTTCGCAAATCAAATAAAGTCATCCACTGCTGGGAACGCCGAGTTGGTACTCGGCGTTCCCAGCTACGCTAGGCCACATCGCGCCGGACAAAATCCCAGCAGCCAAGCACAGTCGCGACAACTCCACCGACGATGCCAATCCACAGCGCCAGGGCCAGCCGTTCATCCGAAAAGACGTTCACTGGCAACAGCCAGGGATAGAACTTGCCGAGTTTGGCGCTGGCAGCAAACAACGCGAAAAAGGTTCCGGCAATTCCAGTTCCCAGCGTCACCGCAAAGCTCGCCCAGCGAACGCTGACCCAGGTGTGAATGGCCATAATCAACCACGACGCCAGCCACACATACGCCGAGTGTTTCAGTATCCAGCCCCAAGGCGGCATGCCTGTGTTTGCCAGCGCCGGACGAATTTTTATGAAAACGAGGCCGACGCAAATCGCCAGAACGATAAGCAGCGTCATGCTAATCAAAATCAGCATGTGAACCGTCAACAGTTTGACCAGGTAAACCGACTTGCGCGTGACCGGCAGCGCCAAAATATGTTTCCACTGCTTTTCGCCGTGCTCCAACCCGCTGAGCAGCGCCGTTTCCAGCGTAATCAGCAGCGGCATCATGAAGACCGCCCAGGAATTCAGCGCGATTTTCAAAACCGCATCCCACAAATCGAAATCGGGCTTGAACTCCTTTTTTTCATACAGGATAAAAAAGATCAGCGTCACAACCAGCACAGGCGCAACAAACACCATGCGGAACGCCAAGGTGCGTTTCAGCTTCAACATCTCGGCGTGTAAAACTCGAAAAAATATCATCGGGCGGCCTCCTGTTCGGCGGAGTTATTAGTCAGGTTCAGGAAAATGTCTTCCAGCGAAGCTTGCGCCTGAGCGATGTGAAACACATCCAATCGCTGGCCGACCAGCAAACTGTTGATGCTGGCAGCGGCTTCGCGCGTGGTGGCAGCAACGTTCAGCAAACCGTCTTCGCCGTGTTGCACTTGCCAACCGGCGGCGGTCAGGCATTTCGCCGCTTGATCGGGTTGAGTCACTCCAACGGTCAGATGTTCGTGACGTTCGGCTTGCAGTTCGGCCAACGTTCCCTGAAACAGCAGTTTGCCTTGATGAATGATGCCGATGTGGTTGGCGACTTGTTCGACTTCGCTGAGCAGGTGGCTGGAAAGAAAAATAGTGATTCCGAATTCCGAAGCCAGACGGCGAATCAAATCGCGCATTTCGTGAATGCCCGCGGGATCAAGCCCGTTCGCCGGTTCGTCCAGAATCAACAGGTCTGGATTGTTCAACAGCGCCAGCGCCAGACTCAGCCGTTGGCGCATGCCCAACGAGTATTCGCGGACTCGGCGGTGAGCGTCGGCAGTCAGCTTGACGATGCCCAGAGCACGATCAATCAATTCGCGTTTGGCTCCGAGCAACCGTCGCGTGACTTCCAGGTTTTCGCGTCCGGTCAGATGCGGATACAACGAAGGAGTTTCGACCAGTGCGCCTACACGCTGCAACAGCTTCAACCGATTGTCGGTAAAGGATTCGCCAAACAATTTGACTTCGCCAGCGTTGGGGCGAATCAAACCAAGCAGCATTCTTATCGTAGTGGTTTTGCCTGCTCCGTTCGGCCCCAAAAAACCATACACTGCGGCTTCGGGAACCTGTAAATTGACTTCGTTGACGGCGAGCTGCGCTCCGAACCGGCGCGTCAGCCCACGGGTTTCAATGGCGATTTTTTGCATTGTTTCCTCCGCAACTCATAACGGAACCGAGCGGTGAGCATTAACAACGCAATGGCATTTGACCGGCTTGACAGTCTGGCGCGTTTCGGGAGATTTTGGCTGCCGACCTAACTGAGGAGCTTTATGAAACGAACCACTCAAACCATGTTTCTGGCGGCTATTCTGCTGCTGGTCAGCGGCTACACCGAATGTTACAAGCCGGTCGGTCGCGGCGACGGGTTGCCGAAACACATCAAAACCTTCGCCGTGCCGCCGTTTCAGAATCCGAGCTTGCGATTCAAAGTCGAGCAGCGATTCACGGCGGCTGTCGTTGACGAAACCCTGCGCCGAGCGCGAGCCTTGCGCCTGGTTTCGACCGCCGAAGATGCCGACGCCGTGATGCTCGGCACGATCAAGGCGTTCACTTATCGCCCGGTTGGTTTGGAAGATTTGGGGCGCGCGCGCGTCTTTGAAGTTGCCATCACCGTCGCCGTCACCGTCAAAGATCAAACCAAAAACAAAATTCTCTTCGACAACCAAAATCTGATCTTTCGCGGCGAGTACGAAATCGCTGGCGACCCGAAAACCTTCTTCAGCGAAGAAGGCCCGGCGGTGGATCGCATTGCGCGCGATTTCGCCAAAAGCGTCATGACGACGATTCTGGAAGGATTCTGATTTTGGAGGCAAGTTGGGATGCCAGTTCTTTCAAGGTTTTATGGTGTCGTCGTCTTGATGTATTTTTTCGACAACAGGCAACACCAACAACCTCACATTCACGTGCAGTACGGCGACCAGGAAGCTGTAATTTCCATCCCAGATGGAAACGTAATTACAGGTTTAATCTCGACGGCAAAGCTGAAATTAGTGCAAGCTTGGATCGAAATTCACCAAGACGAGTTAATGACTGACTGGAGTTTGGCCGTAACCGGCCAGGCAATTTCAAAGATTGAACCTCTAAAGTAAGGAGTGAGTGTAATGAATAAAGTTGTAGAAGTCAGAACAAACGATGACTACTCCCTAGAGTTGAGATTCAACGATGGGAGCTTTAAGCGATTCGACGTAACTCCATATTTGGAACTGGGCATTTTTCGTGAACTGAAAGATTTGAACTACTTTCGTCGAGCACAAATCGCGTTCGGCACTGTTCAATGGCCAAATGAACAGGATTTTGGCCCAGACACACTTTACCTGGATGGGATTGAAATCGAAGAATACAAACAGCAACAAACTGCTGCGTAAACCTTTCCGATGAAACGTTCGAATTCTCCAGACGCGCTGAAATCGCAATCCGACTTTTACCGCAAACTGAAAAGCGGGCAGATCGCGCCGCTTTATCTGTTTGAAGGCGGCGAAAGGTATTTGCGCGATCAGGCGTTGAAGAAATTGACCGAAGCGGCAATTGACGCTTCGGTGCGCGACTTCAACTACGCGGCGATGTCCGTCGCACAAGGCGATTTGGACGAAGCTCTGGCGCTGGCCGAACAGTTCCCGATGATTTCGCCGCGGCGGATGATCGTCGTCACTGGCTTTGAAGCAATCAGCGACGATGACCAGCTTGAATTGCTGAAGGCTTATTTGAAAAAACCTGTGGACACTTCGGTGCTGGTGTTCGTCAGCGACGGCCTGGACAATCGGCGCAACATTTCGACGGCGCTGCGAAAAGGTTGCGAAGTCGTCAGTTTCGACGCGCTGGAAGAACGCGACAGCGCACCGAACTGGATTCGTGATTACGTCACGCGCGCGGGTTGTTCGATTGACCCGGCTTCGGCGACTTATCTGATCGGAATGGTTGGCGTGGATTTGATGCGACTGTCGAACGAACTGGAAAAGCTGATTGCCTTCGTCGGCGACAAAGGGCGAATCACTCAAAACGAAATTGATGAACTGGTTCGCCATTCGCGCGAACATTCCAACTTCGAATTGACAGACGCTGTGGTGGACGGCGACCGGAAAAAAGCTCTCAGCTTGTTGCACCGAATTTTCGACAATGCTTCTGAAAACCCGCAAACGTTGAGTTTGATGATTCTGGGCGCGATTGCCAGCAATTACCGCAAGATGCTCGGCGCGAAAGAATTGATGAAGCAGAACGCGCCGAATTCCGAAGTCGCCAGAATCGTAGGCATGTCGCCTTACGTCGTTGGCCGGTTCAACGAACGAATTCGACGGGTCGAAACCGAACACATTCTGAAAGGCATTCAACGAATTGCGGCAACCGATGTGATGCTGAAAACTTCGATGGCCACGCCGCGTTTGTTGCTTGAGCTGCTGATTTGCGAACTTTGTCCTTTGCCGCAACGACGCGCGGGATTTCAGCGGTGACAAGACTTCCACGCCCTGCTACACTCCGCGCCGCTCACACGTAGCCCCAACATTCTTTCTCTTGGGAGTTCAAATGAAACTGAAACACACCCTGAATCTGGCTGCGATTTGCGCCGTCTGGCTGACCTTGTCAGTTATGGCGTTCGCGCAATCAGCAAGCGCACCAAAGATCGCCATCAAAAAGACAGACCTGAATCTTGGCGAAGTCAAAAAAGGCACTGCCGCCAACTTCACGTTTGTCTTCAAAAACGACGGTTCCTCTGACTTGGAAATCAAACGAGTCGCGCCTAGCTGAGGATGCGCGGCAAGCGACTTCACCAAAGTCGTCCCTCCTGGTCAGGAGGGCAAAATCATTCTCACTGTTGCAACCGACGCTTACACCGGCCCGGTGTCGAAAACTGCTGAGGTTTACACCAACGACCCTCAAAAAGAACAGTTCACGCTGACGGTCAGCATGGTTGTGCTCAGCGATATGACTCCGCAAGGAAAAATTGTCGGCCCATTTGTCGTCGGCCCCAACAATCAATGGAGCGCCCGTTCACCACGCGGCATGAGCACCAATGGATTAATCAGCATCAGCAACAACACCGCTGAAGCTATCAAGATCACCCAGATGAATCCGGGTGGCGAAGCATTCAACGTCAAACTGCAAACGCTGGAAGAAGGCAAACGGTACGCTCTGGAATTTCTCAGTTCGCCAACGCTGCCTGCGGGTTCTCACGTGCAAACAGTAAAACTGGCGACCGACAGCAAACAAATGCCGGAATTGACTGTGGATTTGCAGATTGTTGTAGTTCCGGCAGTGTCGGTCAATCCGGCCAATTTGGTGTTTGAAAATGTGCCGGTTTCCGATCCTGAAGGCGATGTGACTTACCTGAGCAAATTCGTTTGGGTAAAACTGGCGCGCGGCAACGGATTGGAGGTCAAATCCATCACGTCCGATCTGCCGTTCCTGAAGATCAAAAACGAATCCAGCAACGATTCGAATCCAACCACGCAAACCATTGTGTTGCGGGTTGGATTTAACGAAAAGCCTCCGGTGGGAACCCATTCGGGCAAGATCAAAATCGAGACGAACAATGCCGACGTCAAAGTCATTGAAGTCCCGATCAAAATCGTAGCCAAGTAGCTGGCTTTTCAACAAAAACAGATGCGGCCTGAAAGGCGAGTGATCGCTTTTCAGGCCGCATCTGTTTTTACGAAAACGATTTCAGGCCGCCGCAGCTTTGGCTTCCAGCTTCAGCCCGGCAACTTGCACCAGCATTGGCTGTTCGCTGGTTTTGCTGAATCGGTCAACACAGACCAGACAAGGGTAATGCAGTTTTTCGCGCTGTTCGGGAATGGCGGCCATCGCCAATCGCTCGTGATGGACTTTGTTAATCAGCCCCATCAAATTGCTGAGCGCCTGTGGCAAACTGACCTTTTTCAAATCGCCCACCACGTCTTCGCCATCACCTTTCGCATCGCGGTAATTTGATAACTGACAGCACAACGTCAGCCGACCTTTATAATCAATGTTCAGGTCATCCATCATTAACGGCGCACAGCGCGGCAAATAGTATTCGGTGTAAAAACCAACAGCCATCGTAATTTCATGACGAAACCCGGACATCACGCGCGCCACATCGCGTTCGACGGCTCGCCATTCGCTCAAAGGCAAAATCAGGTCTTCGCCCATGTTGTGTTCGGTCGGGTTCTGGTGGCCGAACACCTGGCGGCGGACTTTCAGATGCGAACCGAGCAAGGCGAACTGGTCAATTTCGTGGCGATTGGCTTTGTTGATGGTGGTAATCAGCGAAGGTTCGATGCCCACGGCCTGACACATGGCAACTGCTGTGACGACTTCCTTGTACGAACCTTTGCCACGAATCTTGTCGTGCGTCGCTTCGGTCGCTCCGTCCAGACTGAAACTGATTCCAGCCAGTTTGGCTTTGCGATTCGGGACGCTAATAGCTTTCAAGGTCTTTTGAAAATTCCGCGCGTTGGTCAGGAAATGATATGTGAAGCCATGTTTGGCAATGATGTCCAGGCATTCACCGAAACGCGGATGCATGGGCGGTTCGCCGCCTGTGATGGCGATATGGTCGTAACCCAGAGGTTTGCCTTCGGTCAGGATTTTGTCCAACAGTTCCGGCGGTAAAAATAAGTCTTTGTTGTTTTCGGCTCCGCCGCGATAGATGCTGCGAAAACAGTGTGTACAATCCAGATTGCAGACGTTGTTCAGTTCGATTCCGATGCGTGGCATAAAACGGATTTCCCCAGTTTGAATGCGGTTTGGTGTTGGGATATTTACGCTGCGAATTTGTTTGGATGGGACAATCGAATGCTTCAGCAGCGAGCGCGGATTCTACAATGCGAGTCCGACAAAAAGCGAACGCGAAGTTTGCGGATTTTCCTGCAATAAGAGCCAATCAGCTTATTGCGGCTTTTCGCAGCGTTAGGCTATGATGGCGCGCCTTAACGACGGACGGGTTTGGTGAGCCGTCTGTCGCTTCAAACTCACATCAGACCGCGAATGCCGGTCGAGATTAAATTTGATCCGTAGAGAGCAACCGCACTTTTTAGAGCGGCATCACAGAAACCGACGAGCTGCGACGGAGTTCTTTAAGCATATCTTCAACGCCGCGCCGCCAATCCTGATGACATCTGTGGTGCCTGCTTCCGGGGGCAACCGAACAGCGTGACAGCGAATGGGATATACAATGCCAAGGGCGATTTCGACTTGGCACAGGCGTCATCGCGTGGAGACATTAAAGCCTTTGAGACGCTTTACGAGCGTCACAATCGCCGCGTTTACAGTTTGTGCTTGCGCATGCTGGCCAACGCGACAGAGGCCGAAGACCTGACGCAGGAAGTCTTCATTCAGCTCTTCCGCAAGATTGGTAGTTTTCGCGGTGAATCCGCCTTCACGACGTGGTTGCATCGCATGACGGTTAATCACGTTTTGATGCACTTCCGCAAACGCGGCGTGAAGTACGAAAAAACGACCGAGGAAGGCGAGATTGGAGAGTTACAGGACATCATTCAATCGGTTGTCGAGCGTCCGCGCCACGTTGACCGATTGTCGCTGGACAAGGCCATTCGGGAATTGCCACGCGGGTATCGAACGGTGTTTGTCCTGCACGATGTCGAAGGCTTCGAGCACGAGGAAATCGCCAAAATGCTTGGAGTCAGTGTCGGAACCTCGAAATCGCAACTTCATAAAGCCCGAATGAAGCTACGCGATTTGCTGAACAAAAAGGCGTGACTCGTCAGTCGTCAATTGCCGGTTTTTATCAATCCTCACAAGATTCACGCTACACGGGTAGCCACTGGCAATTGCGATAAAAGGTAAGTAGCAACAGAGAGGGAAGTTGTATGGAATGCCGAGCAGTAATCGAGTCGTTGTCTGACTTTCTGGACGGTCAAGGAATCTGGAATTCAGAAAACGAAAAAAGCTCAATTGAAGAACATCTGGACGCTTGCCCCGCCTGCCAGAGCCTGAAACTGGAATTAACTGAAATCAAAACCGCAGCCCGTGAATTGCCGTTGCATACTCCGCCACAAGCAATCTGGGTTCGCATCGCCAACACGCTCGAAGCGGAACTACCCGCCTCCGAACGCAAAACGCGAGAAGAATTCCCGAAAGAAACGTGGTGGGAACGGTTCAAGGCTCGCCAATTCACGTTTTCGCTGCCACAAATGGCCGGAGCAGGCGCTCTGGCGGTCGCCGTGGTCGTTACGGGTATTTACGGACTATCTGGCCGTACGCCCAGCGCCGATCCTACTCGATTGAGTTTGACCGGAGTTCAATCGGCTCTGCTGCCCGACGAAGATCAAATTCGTGCGGAACTCAATCGGCGGTTGGCTGAAATCAACAAACTCAAAGCGGGTTGGAACACTCAATCCCGCAGCGAGTTTGATACGCGGCTGACCCAAATCGAACAATCATTGGAACAATGCCGGACGGCACTTCGCGCCAATCCGAACGATCAATCTCAACGGCAACAGTTGCGCAAACTGTATGAAGAAGAGCGACAGTTGCTGGAAAACGCTGAGCGATCAAAGCAATAAAGAAGCAGTAACACATCGCTGAAAACCTTGGGCAGCGCCGCCACAATTTTACTGGCGGCGCTCATCCCAAACGGAGCGCCAGTTTTTCAATACCGGCTCCGTGCAAGTTTCAATGACTCCCAGCCCAATTACCAGTCCCCGTACAAGTTTCGACCGTCTGGCAGCCGTTGAAGCCGAAAATTCGTTTGCCCGTTTGGCCAATCGGGCGCTGTCTTTCTTCCTGACTCTTTTTGCGCTTTCGATTCCGCATTCCATTGCCGCTTCCCAAATTAGTTTAGGTCTGGGATTGATTGCCTGGTTGTTACGCGATCTGGCTTTGCGAAAATTCCACTTCGCGCGAACGCCAATGGATTTGCCGCTCGCCTGCTTTATCGGGCTGACGTTGCTGTCTTCGGTCTTTTCGCTGGAGCCGGAAGTCAGTCTGCCCAAGCTGAAAACGCTGGTATTGTTCGCCACGGTGTACCTGCTGGCGACAAACCTGAAAGCCAATGGCGTAAAACTTCTAACCGGGTTGCTGATAGTTTCGGCCTTGTGCGGAGTCGGATTCAGCTTTGTCGAAAAAATCATCGGACGCGGAATGGTCATCGCTTCCATCGAAACCGACAGCCCATTGGCTGCAAGTTCCCTGCAACCCGGCGATGTGATTTGGATGATTGCTCGCAAACGAGTCGCTTCGCCCGAAGCCGCCGCCGCCGTCATTCGCCAACATCGTTCCGGCGAAACGCTGGAGCTTGAAGCCTTGCACGCGGGTGACCCCGTACCTGTCTTGCTGGTCGTCACCGAAGAACTCAAAGCCAGATCGAATCCTCTGGGCATCACCACCAACGGCAGCAGCCGCCAATTTCGAGTCTCAGGATTTTCGCGGCAGTTTCTGACGTACGCCGAACAGATGCAGATTCTGGCGTTGCTGGCTTACGGCGGATTGCTGGCTGGCTTATTGAACTGGCGTCGGCAGAACTCCCGAACCTGGCTGCTGCTTTGTTCTACGTTGTTTGGATTGTTCGGACTGGCGTTGGTTTTGACGGCTTCGCGGGCGGTGATTGCGTCTTTTATCGTGACGTTGTTGGTCGTTTCGGTCAGCGCAGGTCGTCGAACTGTCATGATTGGGTTGATTGCAGCCTCACTGCTCGGAGCCTTGGGCATATTCGTGGTGACTTCAGCCCGCCAGCAAGTCGTGACCAGTTTCGAAGACGACAGCACACTTCGCCGCATCGGTTACATGCAAGCTGGCTTGAAAGTGATTCCTCAACATCCATTGCTGGGCATCGGCCTGGATTCGCACAAGCGGCTTTGGCACGAACTCGGCTTCCCCGGCGATTACGTCACACACACGCACTCAACGCCGATTCAGATTGCGATGGACAGAGGCGTACCTGCGCTGCTGTGTTACGGCTGGTGGATCGCCGCCCTGCTGATTGCCGCCTACAAAGACTTCAAACAAAAAAGCCAGCCTGACAATCAAGCTGGCCTTTTCTCCTCTGGCCTCTCGCTCGGAGCCTTCGCCGCAGTCATAGGCTTTTCGCTCAGTTCCCTGACCAACTACAACTTCGGCGATTCCGAAGCTTTGACCTTGCTGCTGTTCGTCGTCGGATTGTTTCTAGCCAACTCAACGCGCCGTTGAACTGTGGCAATTTCAAGCCACCGGACAAAATTTGGAAAACTGCCACAGCCCGCCAGCCTTCTCCCTGTCAAACGCCGTACATTCGCCATCGCTCGTCAGGTTCGTTGCCGAGTCATTCCAGCGGAATGCCCTTCGCCCAATACATGTACTGAACCAAGGAGGCTGACCATGCTTGTAAAATCTTTCATGCTGATCCTGTTGCTGAGCTTGTCCGTTTCTGAACCGGTTGGCGGGATGTTCACATCACACGCTAAGCACGGTGCTCAGCAGAAAAAGAATGAACCTGCTTACTCCAAAGAGCAGCAAGAAAAGTTACGCCAAGCTGAAAAGGCGGCTGACCATTTCGTCTTACGCTGGCGCGAAACGCTTGATCTAAACATTCTGTTTGATGAACTGTACGTTACAGACCCAGATCGTCGGCAACGCAATATCCGCCTTTACTGCGGAGAATGTCTTGAGGAAATCGGAAAGGTTGATGCTGATTCCTTAAAACGACTCTCCTTCGGCTTTTCGAATATGTATTACCTTCATTTGGAATACAGCCTTGCCTTTGATGAGCCTGAAAACGAAGACCTAGCTGTACCTCCAGGTTTCGAAGAACTGGAAAAAGAGATGGCTAAGATTGACGAAATTTATGGAGAAACAGGTACTCAACAAGATCAGATTAGACAATACACTCTCGAACTCGTGAGGGTTTTCGATAAAACAAGCGATCTTTTTCGTCAGCACCTTCCTGCAGAATGGTTCAACTCGATTCGCTATAAACAAAATTATCAGTGTGAATATGACGAAAACGATAAATCAGAAATCTTCGACGGCGACGTGAATAGTTTTCCGACGAAACCAGGAGAAGTAATCTATCGTGTTCAGCGCGGGGGATTTGACCTGTTTTTTGTGGAGGAAGCTGGAGAATTTAGAGTCCTGACAATTGGTGACGAATACAATTAGTTTTCCAACGTCTTGAACTAAACCCGCCAATTATCAGCGGGTTTAGTTCGTACATAACCAAGTGTTGGCTATTTCGTTTTGGTTGCGTCGTGCGGAGCGGCTTTGTAATGGTCGCGCAGCAAGTCGGCTCCGAAATCGCCGTTGAAGTCCCGCCAGACAGAATGAATGTGGTTGCCGTCGTTTTGCGTGTTGTCGTATTCGATCAAGAACGTCGGCCCCTGCAAGCGGTAATAATGCAGGTCGCCTTTGTTCATTCCGCCCGCCCAGGCGAAATGAATCTTGTCCATTCCCGCGCCCTTCAGCTTCGTTCGGCGCTCGGCAGCGACGTCATCCAGCATCCTGCCCAAGTACACTTCCAGCAATTGCGAGAATAATTCTTTTTGCTGTTTGGTCAGTTGGCCATAACCGATGCCTTCGGGTTTCAGCGGATCAATTTTCAGCTTGTTCAGCGTCAAAATATCTGCCGGAGCTTTTTGGTCGAAGATGGCGACGGCTTTTTGTTTGTCATCCAGCGACGAAACCAGCGCACGGCCTTTGTCTTCTTCGCCAGCCAGCACACGCAGCCCTTTGTGCTCGCCGACGCGAACTTCCGCCGGGTTTGTTCCGAAAAAGGCAGGAGAGTTGGCGATCAGTTCGCCTTTGACGACCGTGAAGTTCAGCGACAGGTGATGGCCTTCGAAGCTCCACGCCCAGCGGTCGCGCGCGCCCGGCGTGCCGTAAATGCCGACGTGATACAACTCAGGGTCGCGCGGCCAGGTGCGTTTCGGCCCTTCGATTTCGCGTAAGATCGGTTCCAGGCCGATGATCGAAGTCGCTTTCTGATACCCGGCGGCGCTCAAACCGGAACGCAAAAACTCCATCGCCAGCTTTCGTTGAGCTTCGGTCATTTCTTTCAGCGGCAGCCCTTTGCGTTCGTTGCGCGGGACGAAAAACCACTCCGTCCGTTTGTCGCTATCAAAGGCAAAATGAGCTTTGGCTTTTTGCTCGACGTTGAGCGACGCCAGAAATTTGTTCGCGCTGTCAGCCATCGCGGCAGCGGCTCGCATTTTGGCGACGGTTTCCACCAGCGAATGTCCGACGATCAACGTGACCGCCAGAAAAGACAAAACGATTGCCGTGAGCTTGAGCGGTTTCATAACAAAGCCTCCGAAAGAATTTTTGGATGTGCGGAAATTGCCTGACATCGGCGAACGAAATGTATTCTCCTTGGTCAAACCAGTCAATCAAGCTATTGAAAAAGACGCGCGCCGGTTGCATTCTCTTGGCCGTCGTAACTCTCACATCAACCCAATCGCAACCATAAGGAGAATTCGAAATGCGTTCGATCAGTCTGTTTTTCTGCCTGGCAATATGGCTGTGCGCGGCGGCGATGACGCTGGCACAGGACAATCCCTTCCTGGGCAAATGGAACATCACCGGCGTTGGCCAGTACAAAAATCAGGTTTACTGGCTGGAAGTGAAAATGGAAGACGGCAAGTTGGCAGGTTATTTCCTGAATCGCAGCGGCAGCGTTTTGAAACTGCCTGAAATCAAAATCGAAGATAATCAACTGACCTTTTCGCCTGCGCCTCGCCCCAACGCCCCCAAAGCAGTTCACACCGCCAAAGTCGAAGAAAGCCGTTTGCTGGGAATGCTGACGATTGGCGAACAGCAAATTCCCTGGCTTGGTGAACGGCCACCGGTGTGGGGCAATGCCGACACCAACGCCAAGCATAAATTCGGTTCGCCGGTGGTGCTGTTTGACGGAAAGTCGCTGGAACACTGGCAAGGCCAGGTCAAAGACAAAGAACTCGGCTGGTCAATCGAGAACGGCGCGATGACCAATCAGCCGCACGCCAACAATCTGGTCAGCCGCCATTATTTCGAGAATTTCAAAATTCACTGCGAATACAAAGTCGAACCCAAGAGCAACAGCGGCATTTACCTGCGCGGACGTTATGAATTGCAGGTGCTGGACGACGCCGGGAAGCCGCCGGAAATTCACGGCCACATGGCGCTGTACAGCCGTGTAGCTCCGAAAGTGAACGCCAGTTTGGGCGTCGGTCAGTGGCAAATGATGGAAGCGATAATCGTCGGCAACAAACTCTCCGTCTGGCTGAACGGCAAGAAAGTTCACGACAACATCACGATCGAAGGCATCACAGGCGGTGCGCTCGACAACAACGAAGCCGCTCCGGGGCCGATTATGATTCAGGGCGATCACGAAAAAATCACCTATCGTAAAATCGTCGTTACTCCGATCAGATGAAACCGATGGCTCCGCTGAAAAGACTAATTTTACCGCTGATAATCATCGCCGGAATCATTCTGACCGGAACGTTCGGCTATATGCTGATCGAAGACTGGACGTGGTTTGACAGCTTGTACATGACCGTTATTACGCTGGCAACCATAGGATACGGTGAAGTCAAACCACTGACGGCTGGCGGGCGCTGGTTCACCATCGGATTGATTTTCGTCGGCGTAGGCGTGTTCGGCTTCCTGCTGGCCAACATTGTTCAGGCTGTGGTCGAAACCGGAATCACAGCGGCGCTTGGGAGACGCAAAGTGTTCAAAGACATCAGCCAACTGGAAGACCATTTCATACTCTGCGGAGCCGGTCGCGTAGGGCTTCGCATCGTGGATGAGCTGGCGAAAAAAGACGTGGATTTCGTCGTCATCGAACACGATGATTCAGTGGCGGAAAAATTGCTGACACAGGGTCATCTGGTTTTGATCGGTGACGCCACAGACGAAAAAGTGCTGGAAGGCGCGCGGGCACAATACGCTCAAACGTTGATTACTGCCGCGTCCAGCGATGCCGAAAACGTTTACATCACGTTGACGGCTCGCGGATTAAACCCGAACATTTACATCGTCGCGCGCGCCAACGACCAGGCAGCCGAGCGACAGTTGATGCGCGCCGGAGCCAACAAAGTCGTTTCGCCGGTGTTGATCGGCAGTCACCGCATGGCACAAGCTGCGTTGTCACCCGCCGTCGCGGACTTTCTGGAATCCACGACCAAAACGGAAGGCCTTGACCTCAACTTCGAGCAGATTCACATCAGCGAAGATTCTCCGCTGAACGGCGTCAAACTGAAAGATTCCGGCATCCGCTCCGAACACAATGCGATGGTGGTGGCAGTGACTCCGCGCAATGGCGAGATGAGTTTTAATCCCAGCGGCGACCACGTGCTGACTGCGGGCGACTTGCTCATCGCCATTGGCAACCGCACAGGGCTGGCCAAGCTGGTTGAAATCGCCAGCCAACAACGACGCAAGAAAGGCTGACCGACAAAATTCGACGGAAAATTTAATGGACGATTACGTGAAAAAACTGGTGCGAGAACTCGGCGAAGCGATCAACCGCGCGCTGGAAGATTCCGACGACATCGCCGAAGCCCGCGAACGGCTGCGCGATGCCGGCCACGAAGTCTACTTGATGCTGGAAGCCACCATCGTGCTCGGCGATTTGCAGCCCGAAGAAGACCGCCAACCTTTTTCCACAGTCTCCGTCGAACAGCGATTGTCCGAAATCAGCCACGAAGACAAACAATTCTTGAAGAGCCTGAACATCAGGTTCGATAATGACGACTGAAAGGAGTAAACGAATTATGGCTACTGCAACTGTAAGCGTAACCGACGAAATCCTGACAATGGACGAAATAGAAAAACGATACGATTCGGAGTGGGTGTTAATTGCCGATCCTGAAACCGATCAATTTCACAATGTGCTTGGCGGTAAAGTTGTCTATCACAATTCGGATCGTTTGGTGTTTGACCGCGAAGTCTTACAGCTTGATTCGCACCCCAGCGACTTCGCAGTCTTCTTCACCGGTAAAACCCCTGAAGGAGTCAGCTATTTGCTATGAACATTCCTTTCGACCCCGATGAGGATTTGATCTACCTTTGGGCAGAGGTGATAGGGCCGAAGCGCAAAGCACGACTTTTACTGGCGCTTGATACGGGAGCGACAAGCACAGTTATCAGCAAGACTCGCTTGATCGAACTTGGCTACAACCCGGAAGCTAGCCAGGAACATTCTCGAATCATCACCGGCAGCCAATCCGAAACTGTCGCACACTTGAATCTGGCGAGATTTTCTGTGCTTGGACAACAACGAATGAACTTTGAGGTGTGTTGTTACAACTTGCCGGAAGCAACCGGAGTTGATGGAGTGCTCGGCCTGGATTTCTTTCGCGGGCAAAACCTGAACATTGATTTTCGCAACGGACTGATCACGTTGAGCTGAAGCCAACTTCAAAGGAACGCCCATTATGTATCCCGCAAAGTACTCAGATAAATTTGGCGATGTCATCTCAGCTATTCACAACGATGGTGAGATCCTGCGAATCAATTTGAGAGGAATAGAGTTTACCGGAAAATGGCTTGACGATTTTGAAGCGGAACAAACGATCCCGGCAGAGCAGTTAAAAGCGTTTCCATCTCAACAACGAGGACTATCTGACTGCACACTTGAATGGGAAATGCCGCTTGATGCTGTTTCTGCTGAACAAACATTAACGGGCGTCTTGTTCGCACAACTAAGACTCGGAAAACTTCGGCAAGACGGTGGCTTGGATCATGTTGGCCTTCTTCTTAAACTCAACCTTGAAGAGCAACTGATATCCTCCAGAGGGCTTAGTGGATTTTTTGAAGGCGAGCTTCTCGATATTCAGAAGTCGTTGCCAATTAGCCTAAGTTTGAAGTGCTGTTTTGGCTGCGCCTACTCTGATTACAGCCCTTATGGTCAAGCACTTTTCGGAACAATGGCCTGTTTCAGAAATAACAAGGCGAAATATCTTTCTGTCGAAAATAAATATGACCTGCTGGAGATTTTGGACACCGCTTTCCCAGTTCAGGAAACCTATGTTTGTTCTGAATTCCAAGTCAGGAAAACAGGCACAGGGTATCGTGGCTAAACAGGAGACACCATAAATGACTTCCCTCACTATTAACGCAGTCCCCATCCTCATCGCAGTTCTGTGCATTTACGCCATCGCGTACCGTTATTACAGCGCGTTCATCGCCGCTAAAGTCTTGGCGCTGGATGATTCGCGCGTGACTCCGGCGCATCGGTTCAACGACGGAAGTAACTACACGCCGACCAACAAGTATGTTTTGTGGGGACATCACTTTGCAGCCATCAGCGGGCCGGGGCCTTTGATTGGGCCTGTGCTGGCGGCGCAGTTTGGATATTTGCCGGGATTGATCTGGCTGGTCATTGGCGTCGTGCTTGGCGGAGCTGTTCACGATTTCATCGTGTTGGCGGCTTCCATGCGGAGCGGCGGCAAGTCTCTGGCCGAAATCGCTCGGCGCGAAATTGATCGCGTCACCGGAACCGTCGCCACTGTAGCCATTCTCATCATCCTGATCGTCGCGCTGGCTGGCGTAGGCTTGGCTGTCATCAACGCCCTGGCTGAAAGTCCCTGGGGATTGTTCACGATTGCGATGACCATTCCCATCGCGTTGCTGATGGGGATGTATATGTTCCGTTGGCGTGGCGGAACGGATCGCGCGATCAAAGAAGGCACGATCATCGGCGTCATCCTGCTTGTGCTGGCCGTAGTCTTTGGCGAAGTCGTTCAGAACTCTTCCTTCGGTCATTACTTCAAATACGACAAGACGGCCATCACGTTTATGGTTGCGGGTTATGGCTTTGTGGCTTCGGTGCTGCCGGTGTGGTTGTTGTTGGCTCCGCGCGATTATCTGAGTTCGTATATGAAACTCGGCTCGATTGCCTTTTTGGCGATTGGAATTTTCGCGGTCATGCCCACGTTTAAGATGCCCGCGACGACGGCTTTCATTCACGGCGGAGGCCCGATCATCCCTGGCAAAGTCTTTCCCTTCGTTTTCATCACCATCGCCTGCGGAGCGATTTCAGGCTTTCACGCGCTGATAAGTTCAGGCACGACGCCGAAGCTGATTGACAAAGAAACTCACGCGCGCCCGATTGGTTACGGCGCGATGCTGTGCGAATCCATCGTAGGCGTCATGGCGTTGATCGCCGCCAGTTCGATGTTTCCGCACGATTATTTCCAGATCAACGTGCCGGTCGAAGCCTTCGCCAAAATTGACGCGAACCTGCGCGCGATGGGATTCGATCAATCCAACCTGGAAGCTCTGACGCGCGCAGTCGGCGAAGAGCGGCTGGCCGGACGAACCGGCGGCGCAGTCAGTCTGGCCGTAGGCATGGCGCAAATCTTTTCAGCGATTCCGGGCATGTCGCATTTGATGAGTTACTGGTATCACTTTGCGATTATGTTCGAGGCGCTGTTTATCCTGACGACCGTTGACGCCGGAACGCGCGTCGCTCGTTTTATGATGCAGGAGATTTTGGGCGGCGTGCATAAGAAATTCGCGCAGCCCGATTGGCTGCCCGGAGCCATCATCGCCAGCGTGCTGGCGGTTGTTCCCTGGACTTACATGATTTTGAAAGGTTCGATTGCCACCATCTGGCCACTGTTCGGAATGGCGAATCAGATGCTGGCTTGCGTAGCGTTATGCGTTTGCACGACCTTTCTGATTAACAACGGAAAGGTTCGATATGCGTGGGTGACTATCCTGCCTTTGAGCTTCATCGCCGTCATCGAAATGACCGCCGGTTACCAAAACATCACGCTGAATTACTGGCCAAAGCAGATGTACCTGAACACCGGCATCACGGCGTGTTTGATGGTCGGCTTGGTGATCGTAATTATAGGTTCCGCCCGCAAATGGTACCGCGTCGCCATCAAAGGCGAACCGCATCAACCTGCGATGATGGCCACGGCAACGAATTGATCCGAGAGTGAAAGTAGCGCAACCAGCCATGGTTGCGCCGCGTGGCAAGCGACCAATTGAAGCCAAAGAGCGATTCGACAAAGCTCCGCAACCATGGCTGGTTGCGCTACCGTCATATCCCAGTTTCGTTTTCTTGAAGGCTTGGCAGGACATCAAATTGTCTCAGCAATGCTGAGACAATTTCGACACAAATCCACTCCTTTCAACCGCAAGGTGGAAGAAATGACTGAACAAGACATAAACTTTAGCAATCTTGTGAAGAAGAAAGCTCCGCAAATGACAATCAGGCGCGCTGCCTTGTTGGGAAAGAGTTAAACGGCCTTTTCACCCAGGCTCCCGAAGCTCTAAACTGATGATTGAGGTCATCGAAAATTATGAAACAATCATTCAAAACAATTTCTTTTTTGGCAGCCGCTGGTTTGGCGGCTGTTGGCCTTTTGGGGTTGATGGCGTGCAGCGGCGACAAACCGACGCAGCTTGGAATTTCGCAGCCGGGCGCTTCGCCTTCACCGGTGGCTTCGGCGACTCCAGCGGAAATCCCAGCCGTTCTCGCACCGGTTCCGGCGCGTTTTCGACGAACGCTGGCCGGGACGATTGACGGCAAGCACGCGGTCGAAATGGAGATCAATCGCAATCAAACGGAAGCCGATCAATTGTGGGGAAGCTATCGTTACAAAAAGATTCAGAAAAAATCGCTCAGCTTACAGGGAAAACTTGGCTCTGAGGGCAATGTCGAATTGGTCGAAACCGACGAAAACGGCAAAGAAACCGGAGTTTTCAACGGAAAACTGGTAATGGAAGTTCGTGGCGAAGACTCGCGGTTGAAATTTGTCGGCAACTGGAAAAAGTCGAAAACCGATTCGAAATCTTTGCCGTTTGAACTGGCCGAAACGCGATTTGATCTGGGCGGAATGCGGTTGGTGCTGAAAGAACAAAACGAAGAAAACAACAAACAAAAGTTGACGATTGACACGGCGTATCCGCAATTGGCCGGAGGCGATGCCGTTCGCGCCGAAACGTTCAACAAAGCCGTCAGCGAATTCGTCACCAAACAAACCGCCGAATTCAAAAAACAGCACAAAGCCGATCTGGCCGAAATGGCGAAAACTGCCGCCGATTCTGCCAACGATGCCAACAATGAAAGACCGGGTTACGCGTTGGAAATCAGTTATCACACGCCTTACGCCGACAAAAATGTGGTCAGTCTATTGGTATGGAGCTATCAATTCACGGGCGGCGCGCACGGCAATTCGTTTTCGACAACGTTCAATTACGATTTGAACAGCGGGCGAATGTTGAAACTGGCTGACCTGTTCCAGCCAAATTCCGGGCACTTGAAAGTCATTTCTGCGTATTGCGTGGCGACGCTGACCAAACAACTTGGCGCAGACGCGGACTCCAACTGGCTGAAAGAAGGCGCAGGGCCGAAAACCGACAATTACGATAGCTGGAACATTACGCCGGATGGTTTGCAGATCACGTTCGATGCGTATCAAGTCGCCGCTTACGCCTACGGCCCGCAGGAAGTGATCGTTCCCTACTCTGCCCTGAAGGCGATCATCAAACCTGACGGCGTGTTGGCGGCATTTATCAAATGAGGTTTTTCAGTCTGCGCTGACGATTGCGGTCGTCGGCGCAGATTCACGTTTGGTCAGGCTCCAACGCATAAACGGTTTTTCAGCCAGCACGAACAACAGCGCGCAAAGCGCAAACATCGCCGGCGCGACCAGCAAACTCATCCTCAGAAAATCCGTCGTCGCCGGCAGCGAAGCCACCGACAGTGATTTCATATCCCAAAACATACGAGCGATGATCGGCACGTGATACAGGTAAATCGTGTAACACATGCCTCCGGTGATGACGATCCAGCGCCAAGTGATGATCCGATTGGCGATTTTGCCCAAACAGCATCCGGCATACATTCCCGCGACAACAAACGGCAACAAAAAGTAAGTGTGGCCAAAAGCCCAAAGCGTGAACAGGATGAATGCCGCGCAAGCCAGCGCAATCAAATCCCACTTGAAACTTTTCTGTTTCAACCGTTCGGAGTTGGTCAGATAAAAATCCGCCAGCAGAAATCCCGCCAGAAAATAATGCAGGAAGTTGAACAGCGTCAGCCGCAACCGCGCCGATCCGAACGGGTAAATGAATTCCTGAGAAAAGACTCCGAAAGCCAGAATCAATCCCGCCAACCACCAACGCCGTTTGCGCGCATCGGCAATTCGGAACAGCCGAACCAGAAACGGCACGAAGATGTAAAACTGAATTTCGACTTCCAGCGACCAGGCGACTCCGTTAATCAAACTTTCGCGGCCAAAGACAAATCCGTGAACGTAAAACACGCTGGCAATCAGGTTGGGAATCAGATGGACGAATTCTTTCTTGTCCACCCACAGCATAAAAAACAGCAACAGCAGACAAATTACATAAGGCGGTTCGATGCGCGTCACTCGGCGCAGGTAATAACCTTTCAGATTCGGCGCTGGCAGATTGTTGAAGGCTCGTTTGGCGAATGGCAGCGCCAGAATGAATCCGCTGATGACGAAAAACAGATTGACTCCGAAATGACCGCAGTAAGCAAAAGGAACCAGCCAGGATTGGTCGGCGGCGGCAAACCAGTCTGTGCTGGTGTGAATCTTTTCCACACGTCCGACGCTGGGCAGATAAATGGACATCAAGTGATGAAAGACGACGACGGAAATGGCGATGAAGCGCAGTCCGTCCACTTCGGCGATGACTTCGCCGGTGGAAGTGACTCGTGACAATTTGTTGGCGATCCAGTCGTGTGAAGCGCGCAGAACTTGCGGCAGACTTCCAGGTGAGTCGTTCATTTCCTCTGGCATTTTCCTCTGGGATTTTCTCTTTGGTATCTTGCGGTATCGAAAAAACGTCGCGGAGAGTAGCAGCAGATTTTCGCCATGACAATCAGGAGCAAATTCAATGATTCATCTGCAAACCATAAATCTGAAACCTTCGGCCAAAAAACAATCCGGTTTTCCGTTCACGCTGCCGCTGGTGCAAAACTTCGGCGAACTGGAATTGCGTTCGCCTGTGACGTTTTTCGTCGGCGAAAACGGTTCCGGAAAATCTACCCTGATCGAATCCATCGCCGCCGCAATCAACTTGCCAACCGTCGGCGGCGAAGACATTGCGCGCGACAAAAGCCTGAACAATGCTCGTGCGCTGGGAAAGCAATTGAAACTCGGCTGGCAGCACAAAACTCATCGAGGTTTTTTCCTGCGCGCTGAAGACTTTTTCAACTTCGCCAAACGATTGCAGACGATGCAGGCAGAGCTTCAGGAAATGGCCGACGAGTTTGAAAACGATTACACCGGTTATGCGTTGGGATTGGCGAAAGGTGCGGCGTTGGGTCAGCGACAGGCGTTGATCGAACGGTACGGCGAAAACCTGGACGCCAATTCGCACGGCGAAAGTTTCCTGAAGCTGTTTCAAGCGCGTTTTGTGCCGGGCGGGTTGTATCTGTTGGACGAACCCGAAGCGCCGCTTTCGCCGCAGCGGCAACTGGCGCTGCTTTCGATGATTAAGGAAATGGTTGGCGCGGGCGCGCAGTTCATCATTGCCACGCATTCGCCGATTTTGATGGCTTACCCGGAAGCACAAATTTTCAGCTTCGATTCGCATCCGGTCAGCGAAACAGCGTATGACGACGTTGAACATGTTTCACTGACTCGGCAATTTCTGAGCAATCCAAATTCATTCCTGCGATATTTGTGAGCTACGGCTTGGCGCGAAAGGCTTCAATCTCAGCTTTCGACTTCAGTCCGATCTCTTCCAGCCGTTTCATCCACTGTTCTTCATACGGTTTCAGCGCAGCAACAACGGCTTCGGCGACCGCCAGATTGCGAAACCATTTTTTGTTGGCCGGAACGATGAACCACGGAGCGTGGGGCGCGCTGCATAAGTTCAGAGCGTCTTCGTAAGCAGTCGTGTAATCATCCCAATGCTCGCGTTCTTTCCAATCGCCCGCCGACAGCTTCCAGTATTTCGTCGCATCCTGTTCGCGCTCCAACAATCTTTCTTCCTGCTCCTGTTTGCTGATGTGCAGGTAAAACTTCAGCACGATTGTGTTCGATTCGGCCAGCAGCTTTTCAAAGTCGTTGATGTGGTCGTACCGCGAACGCCAGACTTGTTCAGGCACGAATTTATGAACGCGAACGACCAGCACGTCTTCGTAATGCGAGCGATTGAAAATGGTGATTTCGCCTTTGCCCGGAGTTTGTTTGTGAACTCGCCACAAAAAGTCGTGCGCCAGTTCTTCAGCAGTCGGAACTTTGAACGAAGCCACCTGGCAACCAAGCGAATTCAGCGGCCCCATGACTGTTTTGATCGTTCCGTCTTTGCCCGAAGTGTCCCGGCCTTGCAGCACGATCAACACCGAATGCTGACCGGCGGCGTAAAGAAGTTCCTGCAATCGAGTGAGTTCGGCGCTGAGCTTTTTCAATTTCTCTTCGCCGGTTTCTTTGTCCAATTCGGCGTCGAATTCGGGGGCGAAGTCCCGCAATTTGATCGGGTGAGCGCCTGTAAGTTTGTGTGCATAAACCATTAGTTCATCTCCATTGAATAGGTTTGCTTCATTTGAAATCTCGTTGCTTGACCGTTGCAGAAGCCGACTTATATGATGCCTTTGAGTTCGATTCAATATTGACCAATCACTTTTTCCTGCCTGACACACAGTTTCCGGCAACAATTTTTGAGGGAGTTTTCAACTGCTATGGCTCATCCAACGAGTTCCAACAACAACGCACAGAAGATTTGGTACAACGGCAAATTCATTGACTGGAACGACGCGAACATTCACATCATGTCGCACGTGGTTCATTACGGTTCGTCGCTGTTTGAAGGCATTCGCTGTTACGCGACGCCGCAAGGCCCGGCAATTTTCCGATTGCGCGAACACATCAAACGGCTTCACGAATCCTGTCACGTGTATCGAATGCCGCTGGAGTACAGCATTGACCAATTGATGGAAGCCTGCCTGGAAACGGTTCGCGTCAACGAATTCAAGGAATGTTACCTGCGTCCGGTGGTCTTTCGCGGCTATGGCGCTTTCGGCGTCAACCCGCTGAACAATCCTGTCGAAGCCTACATCGCCAGTTGGGTTTGGGGTAAGTACTTGGGCGCTGAAGCCATCGAAGACGGCGTTGACGTGTGCGTTTCCAGTTGGGCGCGCATGCATCCGAACACTTTGCCGCCGACGGCCAAAGCCGGCGCGAATTACATGAATTCGCAGCTCATCAAAATGGAAGCGATCCTCAACGGCTTTGTCGAAGGCATCGCGCTCGACACGCAAGGTTATGTCAGCGAAGGCAGCGGCGAAAATCTGTTCGTCGTCCGCGATGGCAAAATCTTCACGCCGCCGCTTTCCAGCGCGGGACTGACCGGCATCACACGCGATTCGGCGATTCAGATTGCTCGCAATCTTGGCTACGAAGTCGCCGAAGCCCTGATTCCGCGCGCTACGCTTTACACCGCCGACGAAGTCTTCTTCACCGGAACCGCCGCAGAAATCACGCCCATCCGCACTATTGACCACATCAAAATCGGTGAAGGCAAACGCGGCTCCATTACGGCTGCATTGCAGAAAGAATTTTTCGCTATTACCTCCGGCGAAAAAGAAGCGCCGGGCAATTGGCTGGCATTCGTGAATAACTGAAGCCTGTGCGAATCAACGTTCTTTGGCGAATGCCATTCCTGCCGGGCTTTACAATCTGGGCGCCGAGTCGCAATCAAGCCGCCTGGGTCAAAGAGCGGTTCGCCAATCGGTAAAAAGGGACAGGTTATTTGGAGACTGTGCGTCATCCGGTACGGAGCGACTGGGTATTTTTGTAAGCATTACTTCAAACCAACCCCGCTCCTCGTTCCGTACCATCGCCCAAATTATTGACCGCAAATCATTTTTATTCGCACAGGCTGCTTCACTTATATGACTAATACACTTTCCAAACTCCAATCATTACTTTCCCAACGCATCGTTATCATTGACGGAGCGATGGGGACAATGATCCAGCGGTACAAGCTGGACGAAGCCGCTTATCGCGGCGAGCAGTTTGCAAACTGGCCTTCGGATTTAAAAGGTAACAACGATCTGCTTTCGATCACGCAGCCGCACATCATCGAAGAAATCCATAGCCAATATCTGGAAGCTGGCGCGGAGATCATCGAAACCAACACCTTCAATTCGCAATCGGTGACGCTGGCGGATTATGGGATGGCGCATCTGGCTTATGACTTTAACGTAGCCGCGACCAAAGCCGCTCGGCGAGCCGTTGACAAGTTTCTGGCTGCGAATCCGGGTGAAGTTCGCTTTGTTGCCGGAGCTTTGGGGCCTACGAACAAGACGGCTTCGCTGTCGCCGGACGTCAACAATCCTGCGTTTCGTTCGGTCAGTTACGACGCTCTGGTTGAGTCCTACTACGAACAAGCCAAAGGCATGGTGGATGGCGGAGCCGATTTGCTGATCGTCGAAACGGTCTTCGATTCGCTGAATTCCAAAGCCGCGCTGTTCGCCGTTCAGAAACTTTACGAAGACATAGGTTACTCGCTGCCGTTGATGCTGTCGTTCACAATCACCGATCTGAGCGGGCGCACTTTGAGCGGCCAAACCGTCGAAGCGTATTTCAACGCGACGGCTCACGCGCCGCTGCTTTCGATTGGCATCAATTGCGCGCTGGGGCCGAAGGAAATGCGGCCTTACATCGAAGAGCTTTCCAACATCGCGCCGGTTTACGTCAGCGCGTATCCGAACGCTGGTTTGCCGAATCCGCTGTTGCCAACTGGCTTTCCTGAAACGCCGGAAACGATGGCTCCGCAATTAGCCGAGTGGGCTGCGAATGGCTGGCTGAATTTTGTTGGCGGGTGTTGCGGCTCGACGCCGGATCACATTCGGGAAATTGCCAAAGCCGTCAAAGCTTACGCGCCGCGCGTTCCCGCGAAGCCTTCCTCTTACTTGCGCTTGTCCGGCCTGGAAGCTCTGACCATTCGACCGGAAACCAACTTCGTCAACATTGGCGAACGCACCAACGTCACTGGGTCGCCCAAATTCGCCAAGCTGATTTTGAATAATCAGTACGAAGAAGCTTTGGCTGTTGCGCGTCAGCAAGTCGAAAACGGCGCTCAGTTGATTGACGTAAACATGGACGAAGGCATGCTCGATTCGGAAAAAGCGATGGTGCATTTTCTGAATCTGATCGCTTCGGAGCCGGACATTGCTCGCGTGCCAGTGGTGATTGATTCGTCGAAATGGTCTGTCATCGAAGCCGGTTTGAAATGCTCTCAGGGCAAAGCCGTCGTCAATTCCATTTCGATGAAAGAAGGCGAAGACAAGTTCCGCGAACAGGCGCGACTGATTCGACGTTACGGCGCAGCGGTAATCGTGATGGCGTTTGACGAAAAGGGCCAAGCCGACAATTACCAGCGCCGCATCGAAATCTGCGAACGCGCTTATCGCATTTTGGTTGATGAAGCCGGCTTCCCGCCGCAAGACATCATCTTCGACCCGAATATTCTGACCGTCGCCACAGGCATAGAAGAGCACAACAACTACGCCGTAGACTTCATCGAAGCTACGCGCTGGATCAAACAAAACTTGCCCGGCGCTAAAGTTTCAGGCGGAGTCAGCAACATTTCGTTTTCCTTCCGAGGCAACAACGCCGTCCGCGAAGCCATGCACTCGGCTTTTCTTTATCACGCGATCAAAGCCGGTTTGGATATGGGCATCGTCAACGCCGGGCAGTTGGCTGTGTACGACGAAATCCCGAAAGACTTGCTGGAATTGGTTGAAGACGTTTTGCTCAACCGGCGGCCTGACGCGACCGAACGGCTGGTCAGCTTCGCCGAATCGGTCAAACAGCGCGGCAAGGCCGAAGTCATAGAAGACGAATGGCGCAGCGGTTCAGTCGAAGAGCGGCTGTCTCACGCCCTGGTCAAAGGCATCGTTGATTACATTGACGCCGACACCGAAGAGGCCAGGCAAAAGTACGGCAAGCCGTTGAACGTCATCGAAGGGCCGTTGATGGCCGG
This sequence comes from Acidobacteriota bacterium, assembly GCA_033763255.1. Lineage (GTDB taxonomy): Bacteria > Acidobacteriota > Blastocatellia > RBC074 > RBC074 > RBC074. Next base: position 58,969 of record JANRKX010000101.1, read on the forward strand.
AATGAACGTCGTCGGCGACCTGTTCGGTTCGGGCAAGATGTTTTTGCCGCAAGTCGTCAAATCGGCTCGCGTCATGAAAAAAGCCGTCGCTTACTTGCAGCCTTACCTTGAAGCCGAAAAGGCATCCAGACCAGAGGGCGACTCGCAACCGCAAGGCAAAATCCTGATGGCCACCGTCAAAGGCGACGTTCACGACATCGGCAAAAATATCGTCGGCGTCGTGCTCGGCTGCAACAATTATGAAGTCATTGATATGGGCGTCATGGTTTCGTGCGAAAAGATTCTGAACGCCGCGCGCGAACACAACGTGGACATCATCGGTTTGAGCGGATTGATTACTCCGTCGCTGGATGAAATGCAGCATGTCGCGCGAGAGATGCAGCGCGAAGGTTTCACCATCCCGCTGTTGATTGGCGGAGCAACGACTTCGCGGGTTCATACCGCCGTCAAAATTGCCCATCATTACGAACCGCCTGTCATTCATGTGCTTGACGCTTCGCGCGCAGTGCCTGTCGTTGGCGCGCTGATTAACCCAGAAACACGCGCGACGTTTGCGCTGAACAATCAAAGCCAGCAGCAGAAAGACCGCGAAGCTCACGAAGCCAGCCGCGAACAACGCAAGATGCTGACTATTGAAAAGGCCCGCGCCAATCGAACTCCGATTGACTGGGCTACGACTGAAATCGCCAAGCCTGAATTCATCGGCACTCGCTTGCTGAAAAATTATCGGCTGGAAGAAATCGTGCCGTTCATTGATTGGTCGCCGTTCTTTCACACCTGGGAACTGGCCGGAGTCTTCCCGCGAATTTTGGACGACGCGAAAATTGGCGCTCAGGCGCGCAAACTTTACGAAGACGCGCAAAGCCTGCTGGAACAGATCGTCAGCCGCCGGTTGCTGCGGGCAAATGCGGTTCACGGATTTTGGCCTGCCAATTCGGTTGGTGAAGACATTGAACTTTACGCCGACGAATCGCGTTCGCGCGTGTTGACGACTTTCCACACCTTGCGCCAGCAAGCCGAAAAACGTGAAGGCCAGTTCAATCAGGCGCTCAGTGATTTCATCGCGCCGAAAGATTCAGGCCGAATTGATTTCATCGGAGCTTTTGCGGTGACGACTGGCGTCGGCCTTGAAGAACTCTGCGCTCGATTTGAACGCGACCACGACGATTACCATTCGATTATGGCCAAAGCGTTGGCTGATCGTCTGGCCGAAGCCTTCGCCGAACTCGTTCACAAACGAGCGCGCGAAGATTGGGGCTATGGCAAAGTCGAAAACCTGACCACCGAAGAACTGATCAAAGAAAAGTATCGTGGCATCCGTCCTGCTCCGGGTTATCCGGCTCAACCCGATCACACCGAAAAACGGGCGTTGTTTGATTTGCTCGAAGCCGAACGCTTTACAGGCATTCAACTGACGGAAAGCTTTGCGATGATGCCCGCCAGTTCGGTCAGCGGTTTGTACTTCGCGCACCCTGAAGCCAAATACTTCGCGCTGGGCAAAATCGAACGCGACCAGATCGCCGATTACGCTCAGCGCAAAGCGATGAAAGTCCGCGACGTTGAACGCTGGCTGGCGCCGAATTTGAATTACGAGCCGTGATGGTAAAGACGAGGTTGGAGCGGTGATGACTACTTTTCTGTTTTGGAATCTCGGCAAAAAGCCTTTGGCAGAACGTCTTTTGCGCATTGCCCACAGCTACTCGGTGGATGTGCTGATTCTTGCCGAATGCGAGATTGCTCCAGGTTTGATATTGGAGACCTTGAACCATCAGTCTTTCCCGATGTTCCACTACTGTCCTGGCCAGTGCGAAAAGATAGCGATTTATTCCCGGTTCAGCGGCGATTTCCTTGTTCCTCGCTTTGAATCAGATCGAATCACGATACGGCGTTTGTCTTTACTCGATACGCCGGAAATTTTGCTTGCCGCAACTCATTTGCCAAGCAAGCTTCATTCGAACGGGTTGGATCAATACGAATCGAGTCGCCATCTTTCGACAACGATTCGTTAGGTCGAAGAAGCAGAAGGTCACGCAAGAACGATTCTGATTGGCGATTTGAATATGAATCCATTTGAAAGCGGAATGGTGTCGGCTGGCGCTTTGCACGGTGTGATGACTCGTAACGTTGCGTTGAAAAACTCTCGCACTATTCAAGGAAATGAGTATCCGTTCTTTTACAACCCGATGTGGGGATTGTTTGGCGATGGCACTGAAGGCCCGGCTGGCAGCTATTACTACGCGAAGTCCGGGCACGAAACTTACTTCTGGAACATCTTTGATCAAGTCCTGCTTCGCCCGTCTTTGCTGCCACATTTTCGCAACAACGAGTTGAAGATTCTGACGGATGACGGCACCGAAACGCTTCTTTCAGAACGCGGCTTGCCGGATAATGACGCCGGTTCAGATCACTTACCGATTTTGTTCAAATTGCATTTGTGAAGGAGAAATTGAGATGGTTACAGCCGAAAGAAATTTATGGCCACAAGATTTGTTTACGACTGTTGACGTGCAGCGAACGCCGTTAGCGATATTGCGTGAGCAAGCAGCGATATTAGGTGATAACGCGAGAAACTTAATCGAAGCAAGAGTGGTTACAACGACAGATTACTTTTTGACTCGAGATTTTTTACAAACATTCAACCTGGTTTCCCCAGTGCTTAGTAACTACACCTACCAGCTATTTCAAGTACAGCACCCGATTGAGGGGTATCCGTTGGTGGTTTCATTTGAGGATTCGCAGAAGAAGATAGATTCAGAAGATGAGTTCATTGAGGAATTGAAAACCATCTTTGCAAGCGAGAAAACTAGGCGTGTAATCCAAGCGATGATTGCTCAAAGCCAATCTTGACGCGCTATTCCCCAGTCAAAAGTGAGACTGGTATCAGCATCCTCCCGCCGAACCATGAATCCAACGCAACCGACATTTCCGCGCCGAGCCATCTTCATTGACCGTGACGGAACGCTCAACGAAGAAGTTGGTTATGTCTGTTCGCTGGACGAGTTTCGGCTGTATGACTTCGCGGCGGAATCCGTGCGGCTAATCAACGAAGCTGGTTGGTTGGCGATCGTCGTCACCAGTCAGGCAGGCGTCGCGCGCGGCTTGTTTACCGAAGATTTTTTGGCTGAAGTTCACAACAAGATGACGGCGCAACTCGCAAGCAAAGGCGCTCGGCTGGAAGCAATTTACTATTGCCCTCATCATCCGACTGAAGGCGAGTCGCCATATCGGCAGGTGTGCGATTGTCGAAAGCCTAAACCGGGAATGCTTCGTCAGGCAGCCGAAGACTTCAATCTGGATTTGACCGAATGTGTCGTCATCGGCGACCGGTTCCGCGACTTTGCGATGGCGCAAGCTGTCGGCGGCGGCAGCGTTCTGGTGCTTACCGGCTACGGAAAAGAAGAGTTTGAACAAGACAGAACAATTTGGTCGCAACAACCGGATTGCGTCGCCGAAAATTTATTGGAAGCAGTTCGATGGGTTCTCAAAACTTTCCCAACAAAATCCTGATCGTGCGGCTCGGAGCCATTGGCGATGTCATCCACACGCTGCCTGCACTGGCGGCGTTGCGGCGCGCGATGCCTGGGGCGCATCTGGCGTGGGCAGTCGAACGCGGCGGCGCGGCCAAACTACTTCAGGGCAATCCTTACCTGGACGAATTGATCGAACTGGATTTGCGCGGCTGGCGAAAGAATTGGAAAGCCGCCGAAACGCGAGCGGCGATTCACGCCAGTCTGGGGCGATTGCGCGGAGCGAAATTCGATCTGGCGTTGGATTTTCAAGGGCTGTTGAAATCGGCGGCGGTTGCGTGGCTGGCGCGCATTCCACGCCGCGTCGGATTTGCCAAAGACGTGTTGCGCGAATCGGCCAGCCGTTGGTTGACGACGGAACACGTTTCCGCCGATGACCGCGACCACGTCATCAAAAAGAATTTGCGGTTGGTTGAACATCTGGGTTGTGACGTGGGGGGCGAATTTGAATTTCCGATCCGGCTGGAACACGACGACGAACAATTTGCCGCCGAACAGTTGCAGCAAAACAACGGTGCGCTGGCGATTTTGAATCCCGGCGGAGGCTGGCCGACCAAGCTCTGGCACACGTCGGAATTCGCGGCAATTGCCGACCGGCTGTGGCAAGCGTTCGGCATTCGTTCGGCGATCACGTATGGCCCAGGCGAATTGACGCTGGCGCAATTGGTCGTCGGGCAAAGCAAAACCGGCGCAGCGTTTCCGCTGGCTTCGACGTTGAAACAGTTTTTGGCGCTGGCGCGACGAGCCAAACTCTTTCTCGGCGGAGACACCGGGCCAATGCATTTAGCGGCGGCGGCGCGGACTCCGATTGTGGCGTTGTTCGGCCCGACTTCGGCGCGGCGCAATGGCCCGTTTGCCAAAGACGATCTGGTTGTTGAACGATTCGACCTGGACTGCCGCACGGATTGTTATCGTCGCTATTGCAGTCACACGTCGTGCATGAAGCTTCCAGTCGAGCAGGTTTGGCAGGCAGTAACTGAACGATTGCAGATTTCAGATTGCGAGTTGCGGATTGAAAGCTCTCAACTTCCTGTGCTGCCTTCGAGCTAAGAATCACTGCGAACTGTGAACCACGAACTGTGAACTTCAGAACTTATGAACGAGAATCAGCAGACTATAGACTTCAACTGGCGTGCGACCTTACAACGATTGCGTGTGCCCATCGGATTTGTGACGGCAATTTTGTTTGCTGTCTTTTCGCGGCCAGGCTGGACATCGCTGGCCGTCGGGGTTCCGCTGTCGTTGGTGGGAGCGTTGATTCGCGCGTGGGCGTCCGGCCATCTACGAAAAAACGCTGAACTGGCCGTTAGCGGCCCGTACGCACACACACGCAATCCGCTCTATTTCGGCAGCTTTGTGATGGCGGCAGGCTGCGCCGTCGCGGGCGGCAGTTGGTGGATTGGCGTCTGGCTGATTGCGTTCTTTCTGGCGATTTACTGGCCGGTGATGCAGGCCGAAGCGGCTCATATGCAAACGCTGTTTGGCGAAAGTTATGCGCGCTGGTCAACGGCAGTTCCGTTGTTTCTGCCGCGTCTGACGCCGTACCGTTCCGGCCAGAATCGCAGCTTCGATTTCGGCCAGTACACCCATCACCGCGAATGGCGCGCGTTGATCGGCTTAGGTCTGGTATTTGCCGTTTTGATCTTGAAAGCCGCGAAGGTTTTCTGAGTAAAGCCGCAAAACCGTCAAACAGGATTTACGGGATTTCTTCAGGATTTACGTGATAAGAAACCGGTTCGACGCAAGTTATCAAACAAACATCTTGTTCATCGTGAAAGAAATCATGTGAATCCTGTTTCGAGTAGTTTTTTATGAAGCGATTGATTTTAGTTTTCGGAACGATTCTGTTGCTGCTGGCTGGTAATTCTTCTGCTCAAAAAGAGGCCAAAAAGCCTGCGCCTTCGCCGCTCGACAAACTGCCACTGGCCACACTGCAACGAAACTTCCCTAACGGCTTCCCAATTCCCGTTGGCGAAAAGCTGGAATACGAAGTCCGTTTTTCGCGTTTTCCGATTTACGCGACGGTCGGCATCGTCACGTTTGAATTTCTGGGCGAAGCCAAATTCAACAACACCGACGCGAACGGTTCCGCTGAACCGGCAATCAACGGATTGAACGTCGAATTCAAACCCGCGCCGGAAGATCAGTTTTTCCGTTTCCGAGCTTCGGCCATTTCCAAAGGCATGCTGATCGCCATTGCAGGCGTTGATGTCAAAGATCGCTTTGAAACGCTGGTGAACGCCGAAGATTTCGCCGCGCGCATTGGCTTCAAAGAACTCAAAGAAGGCAAAAAACATCTGGCGCAAACCGTGCTGTTCGACGCGGCGGGCAAAACCGTCAAGTACGTCGCCAACGATCTGAACAACAAACAGGCTGCGCCAAAAGAAAAATCCGTCGTGCGCGAAGACGGTATGCTGGATTTGCTATCGGCGTTTTATTTCGTGCGGTTGCAAAAACTGAAAGAAGGCCAGTTGATTCGGTTTCCGGTCAATGACGACGGCGATAATTTCTGGTTTGACATCGTGGTCGGCAAACCGGAAAAGCTGAAAACCGATTGCGGCAAAATCAAAACCATCAAGATCGAACCGAAGTTATTCGGACCCGGTCAACTATTTTCTCGCCCAGGCACAATGACCATGTGGCTGACCGACGACGCGCTGCACATTCCATTGAAGCTGGAAGCGAAAACATCTTCGGGACTGGTCAGAGCCAAGCTGATGAATTTCAAAAACAAGTGCAAGCTGATTGATGACGAAGAAAAGCCAAAAAGTAAGGGATAATTGATGTAACTCTTTTATCTCACCGCAGAGACGCCGAGAACGCAGAGGAAGCGCAGAAGCGCAGTGGCTCTTGGTAACTAACGTTAAGTAATTTTGGAGGTGTTCAGGCATTATGGCCACACTGCATATCGTTCAAGGTGGAATTGATAATGGAGACAAAGATTGGCTTGTAAGGGCGGCGAACAGAGGCATTGATGCTCCAATCTGGACTGTTCCCAAATCGGTTATTCCAGGTGATGAAGTTGTAATTTCTATTTTGGACTATGGTTTTTTTGCCATTGCCAAAGTCAAGTCTTTTCCAGAGCCAAGGGAGGATTGGGACAATAGGTATGGTGCGAGTTTAACCGCAATTAAACTCATAGAACCTGCAATTCCAATTAGCATTGTGCGCCAAAAGATTCCTGATTTCGCTTGGGCAAAATATCCACGCAGTATCACAACTCCCGATACCAAAACGGCCAGCAAAATAAAAAAACTCATCAACACACACCAACGAACCGGCATTCTTGATCTTGATGACGATGCTTTCGCTAAACTTCAACCTGATGAATTACGTAAGATTGCGCTGTTGAAAGCACGGAAATCCTTAACTCCCAAAGAACAAAAAAGTGTCTATCGAGTGCGATCTCAAGCAATAAAACTTTATGTTCTGAAAAGGTCTGGTGGGGTTTGCGAAGGTTGTGGAGAAAAAGCTCCTTTCCGAAGAGACGATGGATCAGGGTATCTTGAGCCTCACCATACAACTAGAGTGGCAGATGATGGCCCAGATCACCCAGGCTATGTAATTGCCTTGTGTCCTAATTGTCATCGGAGAGCGCATTACTCAATGGACAGAAAAGCTTTCAATAATCGTTTGGTAAAAAAGTTATCTCGGCTTGAGGGAAAGAATGTCAAAAGCTGACTTCACTCCACGCCCAAGCCAGGTTCGCGTGCTGGAATACTCCGGCGGCAAGATGGGCGTGTCGGCTGTGCCTGGCAGCGGCAAAACGACTACGTTGTCTGCGCTGGCGGCCAAGCTGGTTCGTGAATCCAATCTGCAACGCGGCCAGCAAATCCTGATCGTCACGCTGGTCAATTCCGCGCGGAGCAAATTCGATCAAACCGTTCGCAGCTTTTTGGGCGAAGGCAATCTGGGCACGCTTTATCGAGTTCGCACGCTGCACGGGCTGGCAAACGATATTGTCAGCGAACGCCCAGGGTTGGTTGGCTTGTCAGATGACTTTCAAATCGTTGATGAGTTCGAAGCCAAAGCCATTATCACGGACGCTGTCGCCGCGTGGTTCAACGCTCGCCGCGATTTCGGCGTCGAAGAATACTTAAGTCCCGATCATCAAGCGAAAGATAAATCGCGTTGGCTGTGGCGGGAAAAGGCGACGGACATAACTCTGGAAGTCATCCAGAAAGCCAAAGATTTTCGCTGGCGTCCGGGCGAATTGCACGATGCGCTTACGGCTGCAACGCAATCGCTGCCGTTGGCGGAAATGTGCGTCAACGTTTACGAATCGTATCAGCGCGCTTTGCAATATCGCGGCGGAGTGGATTTTCAAGACTTGATTCGATTGGCGTTGGATGTGTTGGAAGCCTCGCCGGATTACCTTGCTACGTTGCAACGACGCTGGCCTTTCATTCTGGAAGACGAAGCGCAAGACAGCAGCCAGTTGCAAGAACAGATTTTGCGAAAGCTGGCGGGTGAAGCGGGAAACTGGGTTCGCGTCGGTGATCCGAACCAGGCGATTTACGAAACCTTCACGACGGCCAGCCCTGAATACCTTCGCCGCTTTTTGACCGAACCGGGCGTGACGGCTTGCGAATTACCCGAAAGCGGACGCAGCGCCCAACGCATTATGGACGCGGCCAATCATCTGATTCGCTGGTCGTTGAAACATCCGAACTCGTTGATTCGCGCGCGCCAGCCGCTGGCTCCGCCGTTTATCAAAGCCGCCGACAACAATCCGCCCGACGCCGACAACAACGTCAAATTCATGTTCGACGAACGGCGAAGCTCCGATAAAGAACGCGAAGACGTGGCCAAATCCGTTCGCGCGTGGCTTCAGAAAAATCCTGAAAGCACTGTGGCGTTGTTGCTGCCGACCAACGCCAACGGCGCAAAGATGGGCGAGTTGTTACAGGCTCAGCAAATCCCGCACGTCGAAGTGTTGCGAACGACGACTTCCACGCGCGAAGTCGCGCGCACGTTGCATCACATCGCGGACTTTCTCGCCTTCCCGACTGACGCCGGAAAACTTGGCAAAGCGTTCGTCGCCTTTATGCGCGACGAACGCGAATCCGCCGAAGCCGTCGAAATCGCCAACCAGTTGAAGAAGCTGAAACACGTCGAACAGTTCACGGCTCCGCGCGACAAAGATTGGTTGTTGGACGCGCGCAACTCTTCCAGTGAACCGGAAAGATTTGCGTTGCTGGAACAGTTCCGCACTTGCGTGCAGCGATGGCAGAACGCCGCGTTGTTGCCGATTGACCAACTGGTTTTGACGATCAGCAGCGACCTGTTCAAAGAACCTGCCGAAATCGCCACGGCTTACAGCATAGCCATTCACCTGCGCGGCTTTGTCGAAACGAATCCCGAATTTCGTTTGCCGGATTGCGTGGTCGAACTCGGCCAGATCGTCCGCAACAATCGCAAGTTCACCGGCTTGGGCGAAGACGACGATCAATTCGATCCGACCAGTTACAAAGGCCAGGCCGTCATCATCACTCATCACAAAGCCAAAGGCCTGGAATGGGATCGCGTTTACCTGATGTCGGTCAACAACTACGACTTCCCTTCTGCGGACGCCAACGACCAGTTTCAAAGCGAGAGTTACTTTGCGCGCGACAATCTGAATTTGAGCGCCGAAGCTCTGGCGCAATTGAAGGCGCTGAAAACCGGCGACGCTTACCGCGAAGGCGAAGCGACCGAACAGGCACGCATCGAGTATTGTTCCGAACGGTTGCGGTTGCTTTATGTCGGCATCACTCGCGCAAAACGCGAATTGATCGTCACCTGGAACACTGGCAAGAAAGCCGACTTGTTCGCCGCTCGCCCGCTGGCTTACCTGAACGCAGCCATCAACGGAGGTGACGACGATGTCCGCTGAGCATTTTGAAGAATTCGTCTTCAGCCAAAGCGCGTTGCAGGATTACGCCGAATGCCATCGCCGGTTCGAGCTTCGTTATGTGTTGGATGTGCGTTGGCCAGCTCAGGAAACCGCGCAAGCTTTACAGTACGAATCCGGCCAGCGACATGGGCAGGAGTTTCACCACTTGGCACATCAACACGCGCTGGGCATTCCGGCTGAAGCGTTGGCGGCAACGATCAACGACGATGAATTGCGGACTTGGTGGACGCGCTATGTTTCCTGGCAGGCGGAGCATTTGCCCATCGAACGTTACCCTGAATTGACGCTGACTTCGCCGGTTGGCGAATTGATGTTGATGGCGAAATACGATGTCATAGCCAAACTCAGCGACGGCACGTTCCTGATCGTGGATTGGAAAACCGGGCGGCCTCAAAAACGCGCTCGGCTGGCGGAAAAGATGCAGACGATTGTTTACCCGTTCGTGCTGGCCAAAGCGGGCGATTGGTTGAATGACGGCCAGCCGATTTCGCCAGACCGAATTCGCTTCGTTTACTGGTTTGCCGAAACCGGTGAAACAATTGAGTTCAAGTTCAGCGATGAAGAATTGAATAAAAACGAAGCTCGACTAACTTCGCTGCTGAACGAAATCACGACCAGTTTCAATTTTGAAAAGACTGCGGACGAACGCCGTTGCCATTTTTGCGCTTATCGTTCGTTGTGTGAACGCGGAGAAATTCCAGGCGATTTGAACGAACTGGAAGACGACGAAATGCTCGGCGGCATTTCGCTGGATTTGGACGAGATTGAAGAGATCAGTTTCTAACGTCGGAGCGCGATTTGCCGGAGCGCGATTTGCCGGAGCGCGGATTTGCAATCCGCCTGGTCCGCGGACGTTCCCGTCCGCCCGTTATTCCGAAGCATAATTTTCAGGCGAACCAAGAGTTTTCGATAATTGATGATTCAAGCGAATAGCCTTTTGCTATTTGATTCTTTTCTTGATTGACAGGCGGACAGGATGTCCGCGGACCAGGCGGACGGGAACGTCCGCGCTCCGGCTAAAATGATCTGGCAAATTCCACAACCCACTTCAATCCCCAATGACTTGCAAAACTTCGTCGGCGGCCACGCGCTCATAGCCGAACGGCTGGCGCGGTGCGGCATCACGGACGTTGCTGCGGCGCGGGCGTTTCTCGACCCAAATGCTTACGCGGTGACTTCGCCGTTTGAATTACCGGATATGGCCAAAGCAGTTGAACGACTTCAGCGTGCCATCAAGCTCGGCGAGTCAATTTTGATCTGGGGAGATTTCGATGTTGATGGCCAGACGGCGACAACACTGCTGTTCACTGCGCTGCGCGATCTGGGAGCGAACGTTCAATGCCACGTTCCGCTCCGCGACGGCGAAGGTCACGGAATCAACCTGCCTAAGCTGCGCGAATGGTTGGCGCGCGACGTAAAACTCATCATCACTTGCGACACCGGCATCACTTCGCACGAAGCCGTCAACGTAGCCTCAGCCGCCGGAACCGATGTCATCATCACCGATCATCATTTGCTGGGCGACACGCTGCCTGCGGCTCTGGCCGTCATCAATCCGATGCGTTTGCCGGTTGAACACAAGCTGCGCGAATTGCCGGGCGTTGCCGTCGCTTACCAATTGATTGCGGCGTTGAGTTCAAAAAGCTGCGACGAACTGCTCGACCTTGTCGCGCTGGGCATAATCGCCGACGTAGCCGAACAGGTGAAAGAAACTCGTTACTTGCTGCAACGCGGTTTGGCGACAATGCGCGCTTCGGCTCGACCGGGTTTGCTGGCGTTGCTGCAAACCGCCGAAGTCAATCAACTGGAGATGGATGAATCCGACATTGGATTCAAACTGGCTCCGCGATTGAATGCTCAGGGGCGAATGGGCGACGCCGCCGACAGCGTAGAATTACTTTCGACCTTGGACGCGGCGCGCGCGGCTGATTTGGCTTATCAGCTTGAACAAATGAACGCGCGGCGAAGATTGGAATCGCAACAGATTGAAGACAGCGCGCACAATCTGATCGAACGCGAACCGTCGCTGCTGGATTACGCCGCCATAGTCCTGTCGCATCCCGATTGGAAAGGCGGAGTCGCGGGCATCGTAGCCAATCGTTTGGCCGACGCTTATCACAAACCGGTCGTGCTGTTGTGCGAACAAAACGATGCGGCCTTCGGTTCGGCTCGGTCGGTGGCGGGCATCAACATCACAGACGCGCTGAAAGCCTGCCGCGAAAAGCTGACGAAGTTCGGCGGACACGCGATGGCTGCCGGGTTGTCGCTGCGCCGCGAAAACATTTTTGAATTTCGGCGAATGCTTTCGCGCACGGTTCGCGCGATGGTTCCAGCGATGGAAGCACCAACGCTGGCGATTGACGGTTACGTTTCGCTGAAAGAAATTACACGCGAATTTGAAGAGGATTTGCGGCGACTGGCTCCGTTCGGCAACGGCAATCCGTCGTTGGTGCTAGCGACAAAAGACCTGCGGCTGGTTCGCAAAAAGAAACTTGGCCGCAAAGGCGATCATCTGGAATTGATTGTCGAAGACGGCGAAGGCATTCAACAACGAGTGATGTGGTGGAATGTCGGCGATGCTGCTTTGCCGACTGGCCGTTTTGATCTTGCTTACAACTTGCGACTGAACCGGTTCAAAGACGAAGTTGATTTGGTGCTGGAATTCGTTGACCTGCAAGCCCGCGAAAGCGAGGCGATTGAAGTCAGCGGCGAAGTCTCAATTTACGAAATTGAAGATTGTCGCAGCGACGATCCGCAATCGAAGTTAGCTGAAGTTCTGGCAAAACATCCAGACGCGATTGTCTGGCGCGAAGCCGATTTAGTTTCTGGTTGCAACCGAACTGAATTGAAACAAGCTGAAACCTTGATCGTTTGGACTTCGCCGCCGGGGCCGGATGAATGGAACGCGGCGATGGAAACGGTGAAACCTCGTCGCATCATGTTCTTTGGCCAACTTCCGACAGAGCCAACACTTGAATCGTTTTTGCAGCGGTTGGGCGGACTGTTGAAGTTCGTCATGAATTCAAAAGGCGGCGAAACTACGATTCAGAAACTTGCTGCGGCAACGGCTCAACGCGCAGACGCCGTTCGGTATGGCTTGAACTGGTTTCAACAAAGCAGCCAGCTTGAAGTGAAGATCAGCGCCAAAGGTCGCGTCAGCATTTCCCGTCAAAACACGACAAGCGACCGCCCCGATCAAACCCCGCTGGAAAAACTGTTGAACAGCGTGCTTGCCGAAACGGTCGCTTATCGAAAAAACTGGAAGCCATAATTCAACGCCTGAAACTTCCCAATTTGGCTTGGTCACAAAACACAAAAGCCGCAAGGAGGCTAAACTCCCTGCGGCTTTTTTTGATCGGTGAAGCATAGAAGCGATTTATTCGTCTTCTTCAAAGGCGAGTTCTTCTTCGTTGAATTCTTCGAACTCGGCTTCAGCTTCAACTGGTTCCGCGAAACCGCCTTCGTCTTCGATTCCGAAGCCCAATTCTTCCAAGTCCTCTTCTGGCTCCGGTTCCGGAACAGGACGGGCGCTGGCGGCGGCTACCATCTGTTCGATGTAGCTTTGCGTGTCGTCCATTTCCTCTGCCGACATATCTTTCATCGTCGGATCGTAATCAACTCTGACCTTGCGATAATGTTCCATACCGGTTCCGGCAGGAATCAGCCGACCCATAATCACGTTTTCCTTCAGACCGCGCAGGTAATCCACGCGACCCGAAATGGCCGCTTCGGTCAGCACGCGAGTCGTTTCCTGGAACGATGCCGCCGAAATGAACGATTCGGTCGAAAGTGAAGCCTTAGTGATTCCGAGCAGCAATGGTTCGGCAGTCGCCTGTTGGCCGTCTTCGGCTTCGACGCGAGCGTTTTCGTCGTGAAAACGGAAACGATCCACCTGTTCTTCCAGCAGGAATTCGGTGTCGCCGACCTCCTTGACGCGAACCCAGCGCAACATCTGGCGAACGATCACTTCGATGTGTTTATCGTTGATATGCACACCTTGCAGGCGGTAAACCTCCTGAATGGCGTTGACCAGATACCGTTGCAACTCTTCCATACCGCGCACAGCCAGAATGTCGTGCGGGTTGAGCGGGCCGTCCATCAACGGTTCACCGGCGCGCACGCGGTCGCCTTCCTGAACGTTGATGTGCGTTCCGCGCGGCACGCTGTATTCGCGCTCTTCGCCGTTGTCGCCGATGATGACGATCTTCTGCGAACCTTTGGTGATGTTGCCGAATTTGACGGTTCCGTCAATTTCGGACATCACGGCGGTTTCGCGGGGCTTGCGAGCTTCGAACAATTCGACGACGCGGGGCAAACCTCCGACGATGTCTTTCTGGCGAGTGACTTCGCGCGGAATCTTGGCGATCACGTCGCCGGGTTCGACTTCCTGATCTTTGACCACCATCAGGTTGGCGCGAATCGGCATCGGATACGCTTTGATGACCTTGCCCGCTTCATTTTTGATTTCGATGCGTGGCTGACGTTTTTCATCGGGCGAATCCATGACCACCGAACGCGACAGACCGGTGACTTCGTCGGTTTCTTCGTGAACTGTGACGCCTTCAATCAGGTCGCGCCAGGCAATTGTTCCGCCGACTTCGGTCAGCATGGCAAAGGTGTAAGGATCCCATTCGGCAATCTTTTCGCCTTCTTCGCAACGAGCGCCGTCGGAAATCAGCACGGTTGTGCCGTAACCAATCGGGTAGCGTTCGACTTCGCGCCCGCGGTCGTCAACGATCAACAACGAACCGTTGCGGTTCATCGCCACGATCTTGCCTTCGCGGCTGACGACGGTGTTCAGGTCGGCATAGCGAATCGTTCCCGACACGCGAGCTTCGTGCGAAGACTGTTCGCTGACTTTGGACGCCGTGCCTCCGATGTGGAAGGTACGCATCGTCAACTGCGTTCCGGGTTCGCCGATGGATTGCGCGGCGATGACACCGACAGCTTCGCCGATGTCCACAACCTGGCCCGTTCCCAGGTTGCGACCATAACAGCGGATACAGCAGCCGCGACGGGATTCGCAGGTCAGCACCGAACGAATTCGGACGCGCATAATGCCAGCGTTTTGAATTTCGGTGGCAATGTCTTCGGTGATTTCGTCGTATGTTCTGGCCAGCAACTGGCCGGTAATCGGGTCTTTCACATCTTCCAGCGCCACGCGACCGATGATGCGTTCGCGCAGACCTTCGATGATGTCCGAACCTTCGGTAATTGGCTCAGCCCAGATGCCTTTGACCGTGCCGCAATCGAGTTCGGCGATAATCACGTCCTGCGCCACGTCCACCAAACGGCGGGTCAGATAGCCTGAATCCGCAGTCTTGAGTGCCGTGTCGGCCAGACCTTTGCGAGCGCCGTGCGTCGAAATGAAGTACTGCAACACGTCCAACCCTTCGCGGAAGTTGGCGCGAATCGGCGTTTCAATGATTTCGCCAGAGGGTTTGGCCATCAACCCGCGCATACCGGCAAGCTGACGGATCTGTTGCTGGTTACCGCGAGCGCCGGAATCCGCCATAATCAGAATCGGGTTCAGCACCTGACTTTCTTTTTCACGGCGACCCATTTCTTTAAACATTTCGTCGGCGACTCGTTCGGTCATTTCAGACCAGATGGCGACGACTTTGTTGTAACGTTCGCCGTTGGTGATGACGCCTTCCTTGTACTGAAGTTCGACCTTGATGACTTCAGCTTCGGCGTCGGCCACCAAGCCGGGCTTGCTGGGCGGCGTGACCATGTCGTCAATACTGATGGACAGGCCGGCTTTGGTTGCGTACAGGAACCCGGTTTCCTTCAACTTGTCGAGCATTTCGACCGTCGAAGCGTGACCCAATCGCAAGAAACAGTAATTGACCAGACTGGTCAGTCCTTTTTTCTTGAGCATGCCGTTGATGTACGGCATAGCTTTCGGCAGGCTGTCGTTCAGAATCACACGGCCAACTGTGGTGTTGATAGTGCGATCAACTTCGTGAATCGTCGCTTTGATGATGTCCTGAGAATCGCGTTCGTGTTCCAGGTCAATCAGGCTGCCTTTATGCCGCAGCCGAATGCGTGTTTGGGTCGTGACTTCTTTGGCATCAAGCGCAATCAGCACTTCGTTCAAACTGGCAAAAGCGCGGCCTTCGCCTTTGGCTCCATCCATCGCGCGAGTCATGTAATAACAACCCAACACGATGTCCTGCGAAGGAACCGCAATCGGTTGTCCAGAAGCAGGGGAAAGAATGTTGTTTGACGACAACATCAACACCTGAGCTTCGATCTGGGCTTCGGGCGACAGCGGCACGTGAACAGCCATCTGATCGCCGTCGAAATCCGCGTTGAACGCCGTACAGGTCAGCGGGTGCAGCTTGATCGCCTTGCCTTCTACCAGCACAGGCTCGAACGCCTGAATGCCAAGTCGGTGCAGAGTTGGCGCGCGGTTCAGCAAGACAGGATGGTCTTTGATGACCTTTTCCAGAATGTCCCAAACCACGTCGTTCTGACCTTCGACCAATTCTTTCGCTTGTTTGATTGTGGCGGCGTGGCCTTCGGCTTCCAGCCGGTTGTAGATAAACGGCTTGAAGAGTTCCAGCGCCATCTTCTTCGGCAAACCGCACTGATGGAGTTTCAGTTCCGGGCCGACGACGATTACCGAACGACCGGAATAATCCACGCGCTTGCCGAGCAGGTTTTGACGGAAACGGCCTTGTTTGCCTTTCAGCGTGTCGGATAGCGATTTCAGCGGGCGGTTGTTGACGCCGCGCAGCACTCGACCGCGACGACCGTTATCAAACAAAGCGTCAACGGCTTCCTGCAACATGCGTTTTTCGTTGCGGACGATGACTTCCGGCGCTTTCAATTCGATCAGCTTGGACAAACGGTTGTTACGATTGATGACGCGACGATAAAGATCGTTCAAATCCGAAGTCGCAAAACGTCCGCCGTCCAGCGGAACCAACGGGCGAAGTTCAGGCGGCAAAACCGGAATCACGTCCAGAATCATCCATTCCGGTTTGTTACCAGATTTGCGGAACGAATCCACGACCTTCAGCCGTTTGGAGAACTTCAGTTTTTTCTGTTGGCTGGTTTCGTTCTTCATCTTGTGACGAAGCTCTTCCGCCAAATCTTCCACGTCAACACGTTCGAGCAAATGTTTGATCGCTTCGGCGCCCATTCGGCAAACTTCATCGGTGAATTTGCCAGGAAATTCCTGTTTGAGTTGGCGATAGCGGTCGTCCTGAACCATTTCGCGCTCTTTCAGCGGCAATCCGAGTTCTTCGATTTCTTTGGCGTCGGCAATGACGATGTAATTCTCGAAGTACAAAACCTTTTCCAGTTCGCGCAACGGAATATCCAGCAAATGGCCGATGCGGCTGGGAAGGCCTTTGAAAAACCAGACGTGCGAACACGGACTGGCCAGTTCGATGTGGCCCAGGCGTTCGCGGCGAACTTTGGCTTGTGTTACTTCGACGCCGCATTTGTCGCAGACCACGCCGCGATGCTTCATGCGTTTGTATTTACCGCACAAACATTCCCAGTCTGTGACCGGGCCGAAAATGCGCGCACAGAACAATCCGTCGCGTTCCGGTTTGAAGGTACGATAGTTGATGGTTTCGGGCTTGGTGACATGCCCGTGCGACCACGAACGAATCTTTTCCGGCGACGCAAGACTGATGCGAATCGCCTCGAAATCCGGCGTCAATGTTTTTTCACCTGAATATCTAAGCATAATGCCTTCTCCAAAATGCGGTGTTTACCACAGGGTAGAGACGCAAAATTTTGCGTCTCTACAGATTACGATTCTTTCGGTTCTCGCTGTCGCAATTCAACGTCCAGGCACAGCGATTGAAGTTCGCGCACCAGCACGTTGAAAGATTCGGGCAATCCCGGCTCGAAATCCGATTCACCTTTGACGATGGATTCGTAAATCTTCGACCGTCCGGCCACGTCGTCTGATTTACAGGTCAGGAGTTCTTGCAGGATGTGCGCCGCGCCGTAAGCTTCGAGCGCCCACACTTCCATTTCGCCGAATCGCTGACCGCCGAACTGCGCCTTTCCGCCCAACGGTTGCTGGGTAATCAGCGAGTACGGGCCAATCGAACGCGCGTGAATCTTGTCGTCCACCAGGTGAGACAGTTTGAGCATATAGATGTACCCAACGGTGACTTTTTGCTCGAACTGATCGCCGGTCATGCCGTCGAACAAACTGGTTTTTCCGGTTGGGCTGACCATTTGTGGCAAGCCTTCTTCGCGCACCTGCGAATCAGCGTCTTCCAGATAACGTTTAATGTTGGCTTCGGTCGCGCCGTCGAACACAGGCGTGGCGAACCGCATTCCCATCACGCTGGCCGCCCAGCCAAGGTGGGTTTCCAGAATCTGACCGACGTTCATACGCGAAGGCACGCCCAGCGGGTTGAGAACGATCTCGACCGGAGTGCCATCGGGCAGATACGGCATGTCTTCTTCGGGCAGAATGCGGGCGATGACGCCTTTGTTACCGTGACGACCGGCCATCTTGTCGCCGACCGACAGTTTTCGTTTCATCGCCACGAAGACCTTGACCATCTTGATGACGCCGGGCGAAAGCTCGTCGCCTTTCTTGATCTTGTCAATTTTCTCTTCGTACAGATGATCCAGAATCGCCACCTGACGTTCGGTGCGCTGTTCCAGGTCTTTGATTTCGGCGGCCACATCGCGCGCGCCGCTGACTTCGACACGTTTCAGCGCGCCGATGTCCATTCCTTCCAGCATATCGCGCGTCAGCTTAGCGCCTTTTTCAGCGATGGTGCGTCCGCGGAAGACCAAATCGGATTCCAGCTTGCGGCCATCCAGCAATTCGTAAATCCGTTTGTTGCGTTCTTCTTCGACGATGCGGATTTCGTCTTGCAGATTTTTGCGAAGCTTCTCTTCTTCGGCGGATTCGATGGCCATGCTGCGAACGTCTTTGTCCTGACCTTTGCGGGTGAAGACTTTGACATCAACGACAGTGCCTTCGATGCCGGGCGGGCAGGTCAAGCTGGCGTCGCGCACGTCACCGGCCTTTTCGCCGAAGATCGCGCGGAGCAGTTTCTCTTCCGCCGTCAGTTGGGTTTCGCCTTTCGGCGTGACTTTGCCGACCAGAATCGAACCGGGTTTGACGTACGCTCCGATGCGGATGATGCCGCTTTCGTCCAGATCACGCAGCGCAGCTTCGCCTACGTTCGGGATGTCGCGTGTGATTTCTTCGGGGCCGAGCTTGGTGTCGCGCGATTCGATTTCCAGTTCTTCGATGTGAATCGAAGTGTAGTAATCGTTCTTGATCATCTTTTCAGAGATCAAAATCGCGTCCTCGAAGTTGTAACCGCGCCACGGCATAAACGCGACCAGCACGTTTCGTCCCAGCGCCAGTTCGCCGCCATCTGTGCAAGGCCCGTCAGCGATAACCTGACCTTTGGCCACGCGGTCGCCTGCGCGAACAATCGGTTTCTGATTGATGCAGGTGTTCTGGTTCGAGCGTTTGAATTTGATGAGCGGATAAATGTCCGCCGTCACTTCGCGCGAAAGCGTACCGTCTACATTGTGGTCAACGCGAATGATGATTCGTTCGGAGTCAACCTTGTCCACCACGCCGTCGCGACGGGCAACCACCACAGCACCGGAATCCTGCGCTGTGACTTTTTCCATTCCGGTTCCGATCAGCGGAGCTTGGGCGCGCAACAAAGGCACAGCCTGGCGCTGCATGTTCGATCCCATCAACGCGCGGTTCGCATCATCGTGCTCAAGGAACGGAATCAAGCCGGCTGCGACGGACACGAGCTGTTTCGGAGACACGTCCATGTAATCCACGCGCTCCGGCTCAACATCGATGAAGTCGCCTTTGCAACGGCACGGAACCTTATCAACAGTAAAGCGGCCTTTGTCATCAATCGGGGCGTTGGCCTGGGCTACGATGAACTGTTCTTCGCGATCAGCCGTCAGGTAATCAAGCTCGGCAGACACTTTGCCCTTCACCACCTTGCGAT
>JANRKX010000102.1:0-2112 GCA_033763255.1 Acidobacteriota bacterium
GGTTCAAGCGTCCTGACAGGACGCGGCGGAGAAAGGCACTGCTACCCGGCGTTGAAACGCCGCGCTAATTTCAACCGTCCCTACCGGGACGAAGAGACTGTCAAACGCTTTATTTGATCTGCCATCGCGTAACATCAGTTATTAATCGCAAAACTTGTGGGCCCAATCCAGCCAAACCGGATACCAAAACTTTCTATTTCGCGCGTCGCAGGCCAGCGCGAATTCGCGCCGCCATCAAACTTCTCAAACGAAGGCGGATTGAGCAAAAGTGTTTTCAGCAAAACGAATACCTCTCTAAAAAACAATCAGAAACGCTGTCAGGAAGTAGGTGAATGGAAAGGTAGCAACTGATCTATGGCAAGGCAAGCAATGAATTGCGAGCGCCCGTCAGTCTCAGTTATGCTGCGCGCCGCATTGTCGCCAAGCCCCTTGGTTTTACGCAGTCACAACCAGCTTTCGGTCACAGCTTTCAGGAGCATTGCCAATGTCCAGCATCGTCTTCGTTCACGGAACCGGCGTCAGAGCCGCCAGTTATCACGAATCGTTTGAAAAGATCATCGCCGGATTTTCTTCGCTTCAGCCTCGCCCGCAAATCGTCCAGTGTTTGTGGGGCGAAACTGCCGGAGCGCGTTTGCTTAACGGTGGAGCTTCCATTCCAGATTTCGATTCCACCAACCCACAAGGCAAAAAAGAAGAACAGGCCGTCGTGTCATGGACTGTGCTATACGAAGACCCGCTTTATGAATTGCGGTTGTTGGGGCTGTGTCCGCTTCCGCCCGGAGCGAACATACCTGGCGCGCGAGCCGAAGAAGAATGTCGTCGTTTGTTGCGTGCAGTTGCCGATGACGGCGAAATCACTGCTCAAGTACGTAAGTGCGGGTTGAGCGAAGTTTGGGAAACAGCTTCGGACAGCTTGATGAAGTCGCCTGAATTCGCCGCCGCGCTTAACTTCAGCGGCAATCGAATCACAGGCGAACACCGCGAAATTGTCGCTCGCGCATTGATTGCTCAATCGCTGGTATTGCGTTACCCCGCCAATGATTTGGACGATGGTCTGATTGCCGTCAATGGCGCTGAACGCGACGCGCTGGTCGAAATGTTGCTGGTGAAACTAGGCGGCAGGACTCGCGGCTGGCTGGGCGACAAGCTGAAATCCATCGCGGCCAAGCCTTTTGAATGGGGAGCAACGCTTTACGGCACACGACGGCGCGGCAAGGTTTCTGAAGCAGCTTTTCCCGCTGCCGCAGACATTTTGATGTATCAGGCTCGCGGCCAGGCGATTCGGGATTTCATCCGCCAGACCATCGAACGCGCAGTTAAAGATCACGGCCAGCCCATCACTTTGCTGGCGCACAGTCTGGGCGGCATAGCTTGTGTGGATTTGCTGTTGGAAGAAAATCCGCCGCCGGTTGAATTGCTGGTGACTGTCGGTTCTCAAGCCCCGCTGCTTTACGAAGCCAATGCGCTGGTCAATCGTCAATACACTGCCGAACCTTTGCCGCAGAGCTTTCCGCGCCGCTGGTTGAACATTTATGATCCGCGAGATTTTTTGAGCTACGTCGCACGCGGAGTTTTTCACGGGCCGGAAATCACAGACAAGCGCGTCAACAACGGACAGCCGTTTCCTCATTCGCACGGTTCGTACTGGGATAATCCAGAAGTGTTTGAGGCCATCAGCAAGGAGTTGCCGTAATGCCAGAAAAAGAAACAGAACAAAAAACTGATGCAACAAAAACCTGGGCTGTCGTGGTCGGCATAGAACGGTATGGCTTTAATTCGGATTTGGATGGTCCTGCATCCGATGCTTGTCGTTTCGTGAACTGGTTGCGCGAACGGCAAAAAGTGCCAGCATCTCAAATAAAACTTTTCCTTTCCCCCTTGCCGAAAAATCGTGGGCTTGCTGACAATCTGGACGTTACGCCAAAGCATGCAAATCAGAGCTTGATTTACGATTTGTTTGAAAAAGAACTGCCAATGCGAATCAAGGGTAAGGGCGCAAACCCAACAGAGGTTGTAAAGTTGGGTTGTGAAACCAGAAATTCAACTCATACAACTCTATCTGTGGGTTTGCGCCGTCTACGATAAGCATCCGACGCTGAAGTATCAACGTTG
>JANRKX010000103.1:0-14902 GCA_033763255.1 Acidobacteriota bacterium
GGTTCAAGCGTCCTGACAGGACGCGGCGGAGAAAGGCACTGCTACCCGGCGTTGAAACGCCGCGCTAATTTCAACCGTCCCTACCGGGACGAAGAGACTGTCAAACGCTTTATTTGATCTGCCATCGCGTAACATCAGTTAAACAAATGGGGGCAGTTTATGGCGAAAAAGATCAAACTTGCGCTTTGTGTAATTGTCTGTGGTTTGGCGGCGTGCTGGTTCGGCAAGCATTCGGGATTGATCGAGACAGTCAGCGCGGCAGGAAAGATCGTGCTCGCAACCGGACAGACCAAAGTGGATTTCACACGCGACATCCAGCCGATCTTTGCCGCGAATTGTTACCAGTGCCACAGCGCCAAAAAAGCTTCAGGACAATTGCGGCTGGACGCGAAAAACTCTGCGATGAAAGGTGGCATTTCCGGTGTGGCGATTCTGTCTGGCAACGGCAAGGATTCGCGGTTAGTGCATCGCCTGCTGGGGTTAAACGATGAGACGCGCATGCCTGTGGGCGGCCAGTTGAAGCCTGAACAAATTGAACTCATCAACCGCTGGATTGACGAAGGCGCTGTTTGGCCGGACGCGGAGACGGTAGAACGGGGAGACGCGGGGAATGAGCCGCCAAAACATTGGGCTTTCGTCGCGCCTAAGCGACCGGCGTTGCCAACTGTGAAAAACGCGGCTTGGGCGAAGACGCCGATTGATAACTTCATCCTGGCCGAAATTGAAAAGCACGGATTGGAAACTTCGCCCGAAGCGGCGAAGGAAATTCTGATTCGCCGCTTGAGTTTGGATTTGACCGGCTTGCCGCCGAGTTTGAAAGAGATTGATGAATTCCTGGCCGACAAATCGCCGCAAGCTTATGAAAAATTGGTCGAGCGTTTGCTGACTTCGCCGCATTACGGTGAACGCTGGGGACGTTGGTGGTTGGACGCCGCGCGATATGCCGACACCAACGGCTTCGAAAAAGATTTGCCGCGTTCGATCTGGCCTTACCGCGATTGGGTCATCAAAGCCTTCAATAAAAACATGCCGTTCGATCAGTTCACGATTGAACAACTGGCCGGAGATTTGTTGCCGAATGCGACGCTCAGTCAAAAAATCGCCACAGGTTTTTTGCGAAACTCCATGCTGAATCAGGAAGGCGGCGTTGATCCTGAACAATTTCGCGTCGAAGGTTTGATTGATCGCGTGGACGCCGTCGGCAAAGCGTTTTTGGGGCTGACGGTCAGTTGCGCGCAATGTCATAACCATAAATTCGATCCGATTACGCAGCGTGAGTATTTTCAGTTTTACGCTTTCCTGAACAGTGACGACGAACCCGAAATCGAAGTCCCCGACGAAAAAGTCCTCAAAAAAAGGCAGGAAGTTTCGGCCAAAGTCGCCAAGTTTGAAGACGAATTGATTGCCAAAACTCCCGACTGGCAAAAACGTCTGGCTGAATGGGAACAGACCGAAACCAGTCAGCCGAAGATTGAATGGACGCCGCTGACCGGCGGAGAAATCTTTGCGGCTTTCGGCGTGAAGTTCGACAACTTGGAGGACGGATCGTTTCTGGCCAAAGGCGACAATTCCACCAGCAACAATTACAAAGTCACCATTCGCACGAAGCTGAAAAACATCGCTGGCTTCAAGCTGGAATTTCTGACCGATCCAAACTTGCCGCGCACAGGGCCAGGACGCGCACCAGACGGCAGCTTTTATGTGTCAGAGTTTTCGGTTGAAGCCGCACCTGCCAACAACCCCGATGCGTTCAAGAAAATCACACTGACCAACGCGACTACGGATTTCAATCACCAGGACTTTTCGGTTGAAAACGTAATTGATGGCAATCCGAAAACTCATTGGTACAGCGACGCGGGAAACGGTCGCCGCAATCAGGATCGCCAGATGGTGTTTGCCACCACCGAACCGACAGGTTTTGACGAAGGCACTACGTTCCAGTTTCAACTGGCGCAAAAGACTGACGAAACCGTAAAAATTGGCAATGTCATGCCAAACATCGGACGTTTCAGAATTTCAGTCACTACAGCGACCAATCCCAAAGCTGAAAAGATTCCCGCAAATGTGCAGCGATTATTCGCCATCGCCGCCGACAAACGCACCGACGCGCAATGGCGAGAACTGTTCAGTCATTACCGCACCACAGTCGAAGAGTTTGCCGATGCCAACAAACAGATTGACGAAGCGATGAGGGATTGGCCTTACGGAGCGACGACCATGTCGCTGGCTCAGCGCGGCGTTCCGCGCGAAACGCGCATCTTTCGCCGAGGCGATTGGAAACGCCCGACCGATTCGGTCACGCCGAACACGCCAGCCGTGTTGCCGTCTTTTCCGGCGGATGCGCCGCGCAATCGGTTGGGTTTGGCCAACTGGATTGTCGCCAAAGAAAACCCGCTCACCAGCCGCGTGATCGTCAATCGCATCTGGCAACAGTATTTCGGAGCGGGACTGGTTTCGACGCCGGAAGATTTCGGCGCTCGATGCGAAACTCCATCGCATCCTGAATTGCTGGATTGGCTGGCGACCGAGTTCATCGAAAAAAACTGGGACGTAAAACATGTTCATCGGTTGATCGTGAATTCGGCGATGTATCGCCAGTCGTCGAAACTTACGCCGAAGAATCTGGAGGCTGATCCGACCAATAAATGGCTGGCGCGCGCGCCTCGTTTGCGCGTCGAATCCGAAACCGTGCGCGACATTGGCCTGACCGCCAGCGGTTTGTTGAGTCGCAAAATCGGTGGCCCGTCGGTTTATCCGCCGATTCCGGATGGCGTGTTGAGTTTGGGTTACGGAGCGCAAATGCCCTGGCCGACTTCGACCGGAGCGGATCGGTATCGGCGCGGGATGTACACGTTCTGGAAACGGTCTGTGCCGTATCCTTCGATGATAGTTTTCGATCAACCCAACGGAGATTTCACCTGCACGCGCCGCGTTCGGTCAAACACTCCGTTACAGGCGCTGACCAGTTTGAACGATCAATTGTTTATGGAACTGGCGCAAGGTCTGGCGCTGCGCGTGTTCACCGAAGGCGGGCAAAGTGACAAAAACAAAATTCAATATGCGTTTCGACTTTGCACCGGGCGCACGCCGGACAGTTTTGAAACCAAACGATTGCTGACCTTGCTCGACGAACAGCGAAAGGTTTTCGACGGAAACACATCGGCGGCGGTGTATGTTTCGGCGGCGGATTTAGCCAAGCTGCCGGAAAAAATTGATCTGCACAAACTGGCTCCATGGACGATGGTGGCGCGCGTACTGCTCAATCTGGACGAAACCATCACAAGAGAATGAAGTTGTTGATTGATCTGTTCGGCAAGCTCTGGCGGCGAGTGCCGAAACGTGTGCGGCGGCTTGGCGTGTTGCTGAGCGAATCGCGGTTTACTGTGACCGCCGGAGCCGTCATCACCGACAATGCCGGGCGAGTTTTATTGTTGCGGCATAGGTATCGTCCGGGAAGCGGATGGGGAATCCCCGGCGGATTTATTCAGTCAGGTGAACAACCCGAAGCCGCGATTCGCCGCGAACTGCACGAAGAAATCGGTTTGGACGTTTGCCTGCTTGAACTCGCGTTTGTTCGCGCGCTGGAACGATACAACCAGATCGAAATCATTTTCCGATGTATCCCCCAAAGCGATTTGCAAGCTCAAAGTCGTGAAATCAGTTGCGCCGAATGGTTCGCGCTGGATGCCTTGCCCGCAGGTTTGAGCGCCGACCAGCGCCATTTGATTGAACGCGCTTTGCAGCGTTGACGAAGGGGGAGACATGAAACGAGTAGTATTTTTCGGAGGCTGTCTGATTTTTGTGGTTCTTTCTCAAACCGTTCTGGCTTCGTTATGGCAAGCGAACAATCGAGGCGACTGGACTACGCTTACGCCTATGCCGTCGTTTCGGCAGGAGATTTCTTCGGCGGTGCTGGACGGGAAGATTTATGTCATTGCCGGATTCAATTCGTCTGGCGCTTCGCTGACGACTGTTGAAGTTTACGACCCGCAAACCAACACATGGGCGGGCGCGGCTCCGTTGCCCATTGCCAACAACCACAATGCCGCAGCCGTCGCAGCCGGAAAGTTGTATGCCTTCGGCGGAGTTTCCACGCGCACGTTCGTTTATAACTCGCAAACGAATTCCTGGTCAGACGTGGCTCCGATGCGATTTCAGCACGCCAACACTGCGGCGGTTGCCGTCATCAACGACAAAATTTATGTCGCTGGCGGCAACGGGCCAAATATGAATCAGACGGAATTGGAAGTTTACGATCCGGCGATGAACACCTGGACGCAACTGGCTTCGATGAGCGTTCCGCGCAATCACACTGGCGGCGCGGCCATCAACGGCAAGTTTTATGTCGTCGGCGGACGCCCCGGCGACACAGCCGCCAGCGCGTTGGAAGTTTACGATCCGGCGACGAATCAATGGCGGCGATTGGCCAATATGCCTACGGGACGTTCCGGCGTAGGCGTCGCGGCGGTGAATGGCGAGTTATTTGTTTTCGGCGGAGAAATCCCGCGTCAGTTCAACGAAGTTGAAGTTTACAATCCGTTGACCAACACCTGGCAGCAATTGCCCGCGATGCCAGTGCCGCGTCACGGTTTGTTCGTTTCGGTAATTGGGAATGCGATTTATCTGCCCGGCGGAGCGACGCAACAAGGGTTGGCGGCGACCAACGCCAACGACGTGTTTCGCGTGAACACGGCAACAACTATTTCCGCCGCAGCATTCACGCCTGCCATTTCCAGCAAAGCCATTGTCGCCGCATTCGGCGCTGATTTGGCGACAACGACTGTCAGCGCGATTTCGCAGCCGCTGCCGACGGAACTTGGCGGGACGATGGTTCACGTGACAGACGGTTTGGGCGTAATGCGCCTGGCTCCGCTCTTTTTCGTTTCGCCGACGCAGATCAATTACCAGATTCCTGCTGGCACGGCAGAAGGCTTCGCGCACATTGCCGTCACCAACGGCGTCGGAAGAGTTTCCACCGGCACGATGCAAATTCTCTCTGCGGCTCCTGCGTTTTTCACGCGCTCGCAAACCGGCGATGGCGAAGCCGTCGCACTCGATGCGTTTACTTTTGCCGCCTCGCCGTACAACGCCAAACGCGCCAACGGCGAACCGAATATCATCGCGTTTTTTACTTCAGGCTTTGGCGAAGATGTCACCGACGCCGATGGCAACGCTGCCACATCGGTTCAAGTGACGATTGACGGCAATCCAGCGATGGTGCAATACGCCGGACGCGCGCCGGGTTTTACGGGCTTGAATCAACTAAACGTTGTGTTGCCCGCGAACATTGCTTCGGGCGCTCACGTCGTCCGAACCACACGCAACGGCATCAACAGCAACTCTGTTTCCATCACCGTCCGATAAACTTCGGTCGAGAAGTCGGTGACACCTCGCCGACCACCGGCCACTAACCACCGATAACCGACAATGTTCATTCACTCTGTTTATTTTTGGCTGAAACCCGAATTGACCGAAACCCAACGAGCCACGTTTTGGGCGGGCGTGAATTCGCTGACAACGATTCAAAGTGTCCGGCAAGGTTTTGTCGGAACTCCGGCGGCAACCGATCGCCCGATCATTGACCGTTCGTATTCGTGTGCGCTGATCATTATCTGCGACGACGAAGCCGGCCACGAGGCTTATCAAGTTGACCCGATTCACGACCGCTTCCGCGAAGATTGCGGCGAATTCTGGTCGAAGGTGTTGATTTACGATGCAATCGCTTAAAAGCAGAAACCTGCTCCGGCTTCATTTAATCTGAACTCCGGAGCAGGTTTCTGGGTGTTTCGATTGGGCAGGGAACTATTTTGCGCTAGCAGGCTTTCTCTCAACTACGACTTCAGCATCTTTTTTCAGAAAATAACCGCCTGGCGTGGTCACCAACACAGTGTATTTGAAAGTTGAGTTTCTCAGCCGCTTGGGGTCAGGTTTGCCAGAATAAGCTTTGGCATCTTGTGGTACTTCAAATCTGTCTCCAATAAAGGGACTCAGCGCCCGATCGAATCGAATTTCCAATTTGCCGCCATCGCAAACCCAGGCGATTTGCTCAGTAGGCTGAAGCGTTTTCCAGCCCACTTGTTTGATATCCAGATCAACCGGAATGCCTCGTCGCAGCTTTACGCTAACGACTATTTTTTGTGCCGGAGCCGGAGCACTAATGTTCAACATAACCTGCTGCAAGGTGTCAAAAGGCAGATGGTAAAGTCTGTTCCGGATTTCCTCCGCCGACATTTGAAGCAATTGTTTTTGGAATTCGTCTTGCGGCTTGCCTGGTAAGGCTGACTGACTATTTTGCATCGAAAATCTCCTTGAAATTTAGAACGAGTGTTCGCTGAGATGCTTTTCTAGGTCAAAGCTGGATGGTCATGGTTTTAGTCCATAAGATCGCTTTTCCTGACTGTGCCTCTTTTGGCCCTGATATGAGGGTCAAGATAAACTACAACATCTTTTAGGTTTCCGTTTTCATCCAGCTCAGACCCTTTGGCGGTGACTTCGATGTCGTACTTATAAAGAGTTTGGTCTTCTGCTGACGCTCCAACTTTAATCGCCGCCGTCTCGACCTGAGCGCCGTCAGCGCCGACCGAAGCGACATATTCATTCGAAGCATCTTGTGTAAAAGGCGAACTGTCTCCGAATTTGATGGTCAGCCGTTTCGCATTGGGCGGGGTTGGGTTTTCCGGGTGTTCTTCCAATATCCAGGTGAGCGTCATTGGACCTTGCAGGGATCCGTCGTCGCTTTCGTATTTTTCCCCAAGTGTTATCAGTGGCGGTCTGGCCGTAACGGCATAATTCCCCAGAGAATCTTTATACAACGTAACCTTTACTCTTCTGTTCATAGTGGTCTCCTTAATTTAAGTGTTCGATCAGGCAAGTCTTGAAGAAAGTTATTGCTGTTGTTTGAATCGTGTCATGATCTGCTGGTAATCAACGTTCAGTCGCATCCTGTTCAATTGAGGGTCGTTTTCAAACCTGGCACTTCCTACTCCGGCTTTTAACGCTCCATCCACAAAACCAATGGCTTTTTGTTCGTCGTCCAAGAAAACATAAGTTTTGATGATTGCATAAAACGCGTCGGATTTGAGCGATGTCTTTTCTGATTGAAGCTTGATTACCTGTTGAACCGTATCGGTCGCTGTTTGCTTGTCTTTGGCTGTGTGATCCGGCGCGGCAACTTCTGATTTGCTCCGTTTGGCATAAAGTTCCGCCAGCCGTGCCAAACCAGTGGGGCTTAGGGCATTCGCGCGCCGAATCTGTATCGCTTTTGTATAGGCATTATAGGCAGCCTTTGCTTCGCCGCCAATTTCGCTCAGTGCGTCTCCCAAATACGCCCACAGGATTGGGTCTTGCGACTCCTTATCCAGCTCCAAAGCGCGATTCAAACTGTCCACTGCCTCCACATATCGCTGTTGGAATATCTGAGCGCTCCCAATGGCCAGCCAATTGGATGCTTGTTCGGTGGTTGAAAGGTCTTTTTGCGAATCGAGCAGGTAGCGGAAAGTTTGTTCCGATTGCTGATAATTACCAAGCTCGATTTGGATGTTTCCCAGATGTCCCCAGCCAGCCTGGTTGTTGGGGGTAATCAGCAAAACTTTTTTGATTTCGTCCTGCGCGGCGGCAAAACGGCCACGGTAAAAATAGAAGTAACTGAGTTCGTAATGGCTGAGCCAATATCCCGGCCATTTGGCAATGATGTCTTTGTAAGTTCGCTCAGCTTCAGCATCCTGTTTGCTTTCTTCGTATGTTCTGGCCAGTTCCAACGCGGCCACAGAATCATCGGGATTTTGTTGCCAGGCCTCTTTCAAGATTGAGATTGCTTCGTCGTTTTGGTCGTCAAAGGCTTTCATGATGCCGCGCGTCACTTTGACTTCGTGTAGATCGGGCGCAAGTTTGGTGGCTTCTTCAGATGCTTTTTCCGCTTTACTGACCCAACCGCGCCGATCTTGACCGGAAAGTGCGGCTTTACGTAAATACGCGCGCGCCAGAATTGCATGGGCGCGGGCTGGCTCCTGTTCTGATTGTGCCAACTCTTCCAGCAGCTTTATCGCTTGATCCGCTAAACTTTCCGTCAAGTCTGATTGCAGCAAAGCAATCGCAGTCAGGTATTTTTCTTCGTCTCGAAATCCGATTTTGGTGTTTTGGGGCGCAACAACTTTCAATAGGCTGGAGGCACGATTAGTCAACGCGCTCAGCAACTCAGAGTAATTTTGTCGTGAACCTTTGACGCTTGCTTCAAGTGGCGCTTGATTACGAGTTCCATGAATACGGAACCGTACCTCAACTTCGTCGCCGTTATGTTGAACATCGCCGGATAATAACCAACCGACTCCCATCGCTTTTATCAAACCGTCAGGGTTTAGATCAGCCAGTCTGGCTTCGCCTGTGCCGGAATAGGGAAGCACAGCCAGGTTGGGAATGGTTGCCAACGAATCACGCAGCGATTTAGCCAGCCCTTCGCCAATTTTCAATGCTTCGCCATTTTCGCTAAAGGGCATGACAGCCACATAAGTCGGCGATGGTGGGGGCTGGCTTGCCCAAAGCCACAGCAAAATGGCCGTCGTGACAGATAAAATTGCCGAGGTCACAAGCGCAACACGCTTCCAGCGTTTGGCCACCACATTCAATTGCTGGTCAATCGTTTCCACGAAAGCTGTAATCGAATTCAAACGACGTTCGCGGTTTTTGGCAAAACATTGTCGCAGCGATCGTTGAACGGGTTTGGGCAGATCGGTGGGCAGAGCACTCCAATCAGGATCATGTTTCTGATCGCGGATAAGTGTCAGCGTGTCGTATCTGTCTACGCCGCTGAAGGGTTTGTGACCCGTAAGTGCTTCGTACATCACGCATCCAAACGACCAGATGTCGGTTCGCCCATCCAGCATCTCACCACGTGTTTGTTCGGGACTCATGTAAGCAATCGTGCCGATGACTTCGCCTTTTCGTGTTTCGCCATAATCAAGCGTCAATTGGTCTGCCGGCGAGGCAACCGGCACCGTCAGCGTAGTCAGGTCGGTGGTGATTCGTTTGGCAATCCCGAAATCCAGAACTTTAAGCTGGCCTTCAGGAGTGATCTTGATGTTGGATGGCTTCAGGTCGCGGTGAATGATGTTACGTGAATGCGCGTGAGCCAAAGCCGCCGCCAGTTGACGAAAAATATGCATGGCTTCGGCAACTGGCAGTGGACCTTTGTCCAATTTGCTTTCCAGTGTTTCACCGGGGACATATTCAAAGACCAGAAACGGGCGTCCATCCACTTCCCCTTTATGACGTAACGCGGCGACGTTTTCGTGAGTCAATTCAGCGTTCAAACGTCCCTCACGGCTGAACCGCGCCTGCCATTCTGGATCCGTAGCATAAGCTTCCGGTAAAAATTTGATGGCGACTTCGACTTTCCAATCTGTGTCGCGCGCCAAAAACACTTCGCCCATACCACCTTTGCCGAGCAGAGCCAGAATTTGATAATTGCCAATCTGGCGACCGATCATCGGCTGGCGAGGTTCTTCGGTTTGTTTTTCGGTGCTGGCGATTTCTTTGAAGGCGTCTTCGACGGCAGGAGTTTCCAGAAAGCCGCTGTCTGCTTCGTGATGGCGAAGCAGATTTTCAACCTGTCGGCGCAATTCATCGTTGCCCGCGCAAACATCGTCAAGATAAGCCTCCCGCCGATGGGGCGGCAGGTCGCAGACCGTATGAAAAATGTCTTCAAGCGTTAATTGAATTTCTGTCGTTGGCGGGTTCATGGCTGTTCTCTCCGCTAAGTTCACTTCGCAACCAGGCTTTGGCAAAACGCCAATCGCGCATCACAGTGTCTTCTGAAACATTCAAAACTTCGGCAATTTCCAGATTGGTCAAGCCGCCAAAAAATCGAAGCTCGACAATGCGGCTTTTGCGTTCGTCCATTTTCGTCAGCTTGTCCAGCGCCAAATCCAGCGCCAGGTAATCAACATTGGGGGCGTCGGGAATTTCGATGATGTCTTCGATGGCAACTTGCTTGAACTCGCCGCCGTGAACGACGGCCTGTTTCGACCGCGCGCGATCCACCAAAATGCGCCGCATGATGTTGGCGGACACGGCGAAAAAGTGAACTCGATCCTGCCAATCCAAAGTTCGCGCGTCGGCCAGTTTCAAATAGGCTTCATTGACCAGAGCGGTCGTTTGCAAAGTTTGTCCGGGATTTTCGCGGCTCATGTACCGATGAGCCAGACGATGAAGCTCGTTGTAAACCGCTTGGTACAACTCTTCTCTCGCGTCGTCATTGCCTTGCCGCCAGGCTCGCAACAACTGCGTTACTTCTTTGACTGGAGATGGTTTCATAAGCTTCCCTCTAGGCTGATGTTCTATCGGCTGGCGGCGATTATAGTCCACCCAAAAAGAAAGTCGAGCAAGTTTTCGCCCATGCCGTTTAGTTACTGTAAATTGATTTGGGAGTTCTACAATTTTGACTCTTTGGGAATCGCTGTCCGACATTGCAAAATAGTGGGGTCGCATTCAAATTCCGGCACTCTCAGAGAGATTTTGAAACTATCTGGTCAAAGGACTTAGCGCGATACCTGGAACGGATTACTAAAAATTTCAACCGTGTCGAAAATACGGAGCCTTCTTCGTCTATAAGACGTAAACGGGCGAGTGAGTGCTCGTTCCAGGTTCTTATTTCAAAAAACGGTCATTGACCGTTTCCACATCAACTTCAAGGAGAACAACACCATGCCGCAATTTATGCTCATCTCTCAGGATTCAATGGAGATTCCCGAAGGTTTTGAAATCACACCGGAAATCATTCAGGGCATTATTCAGAAATACAGCGATTGGGCCGACAGTTTGCAGAAGTCCGGCAATTTGGTCAGCCTGAACAAATTGCGCGAGGATCCCGGTAAAAACATTGTCGGCACAGGCGCAAATCGGGTTGTCACCGACGGCCCGTTTTCCGAAACCAAAGAAATCATAGGCGGATACTGGATCATCACCGCAGCCGATTACGACGAAGCCGTCAAGCTGGCTTCGGGTTGTCCGAGCCTGGAATTCGGCAGCCGCGTTGAAGTCCGCGAAGTCGAAGATTTGTCGGCATTCGGCGGCTAAAAGCTGACCTGACGAAATATGGCTGAAGTTTTGGACAACAAAGTTCCCGCGCTGGTAGATCATCTGTTCCGTCATCAAGCCGGTCAGATGATCGCCACGTTGGTTCGTGTGTTGGGGCCGCGCTACATTGATCTGGCCGAAGAAGTCGTTCAGGAAGCCTTGCTCAAGGCTTTGCAGCTTTGGTCTTATCGAGGAATACCGGACAACCCTTCGGCGTGGTTGATTCAAGTGGCGAAAAATCGTGCCTTGGATTTGTTGCGGCGTGAAGCTTCGTTGGCCAGTAAAACTGCCGAAATTACGAGAGCTTTTGCCGCTCAGGAAGCCTTGGCGAACCAACAAAATCTGTCAGTGTCGAACAGCGAAATGTTAGACGACACGTTGGCAATGGTCTTTATGGCTTGTCATCCGTCTTTGGCGCGCGAAGCCCGTGTGGCGTTGACGCTGAAAACCGTTGGCGGATTCGGCACCAGCGAAATCGCACGCGCGTTTCTGGCCAAAGAACCAACCATCGCTCAGCGATTGGTTCGCGCCAAACGATTGATCCGCGACGAAGGCATTTCGTTTGATTTGCCTTCAGCCAAAGAAATGTCGGCTCGGCTCGATTCGGTATTGGAAGTCATCTACTTAATGTTCAATGAAGGTTACGCTGCGCACAGCGGAGAAAACCTTGTTCGTGCCGACCTATGCGATGAAGCAATCCGGCTTTGTTCGTTGATTGCGTTGCATCCGGCAACCAATCTGCCGAAAAGCCATGCGTTGTTGTCGTTGATGATGTTTCAGGCGGCGCGTCTGGCAACTCGTTTAGGCGACGGCGGCGAATTGTCGCTGCTTTCCGAACAGGATCGTTCGCGCTGGAATCGCCGATTGATCGCCTTTGGATTTCGCCATCTTGAACTCTGCGCACGCGGAGAAGAATTCACCGAATATCATCTGCAAGCGGCCATTGCTTCGTGTCACGCGGCGGCCACGCGATATGAACTGACTAACTGGGAACAAATTGTTCGGCTGTACGATTTGCTGGTCGAACTGAACCCTTCGCCGGTCGTTGCGCTCAATCGAGCCGTCGCCATCGCCAAACATCGTGGAGCCGAAGCCGGTTTACGCGAAGTCGAAAAAATCGTCGCTCATCCGGCGTTGCAGCATTATTACCTGCTGCCCGCGACGCTCGGCGAGTTGTGGCAGGAGCTTGGCGAAACCCGGAAAGCGGCGGATAATTTCAACCAAGCTTTACGTTGTCCGTGTTCTGAGCCGGAGCGACGCTTTTTGCAAAAGAAGCTGGCTGCGGTCACAAACCAATCGTAGTACCCAACCTTAGCGGAGGAAAAACTATGAGTAAGATCAACGTGGGAAAAGTCCTGCTGGGCGGTTTGGTCGCAGGAATCGTTTTAAACATTGGCGAAGCCATCCTGAATTCGGTGATTTTGGCCGAAACAATGAAACAGGATATGGCCAAACTCGGATTGGCTGATCCGGGAACCAACACAACTTTCCTGATTCGTGCCGTAGGAATGACGTTCATACTCGGCATCGTTCTTGTCTA
Source organism: Acidobacteriota bacterium (assembly GCA_033763255.1). Lineage (GTDB taxonomy): Bacteria > Acidobacteriota > Blastocatellia > RBC074 > RBC074 > RBC074. The sequence continues at coordinate 12,611 of JANRKX010000103.1, forward strand.
CCTGTACGCGGCCATCAGGCCACGTTGCGGGGCTGGAATAAAAACCGCTGTTTGCGCTGGAGCCATCGGCTGGTTTTTTGTTTATATCTACGCGGCATACATCCAGGAAGCAGTCGGCTTCGTTTCATTGAAGTCTTTTGCCATCGGAGCAGTCTGGGGATTGGTGGAGTATTCGCTTGCCGCCATTGCCGGAGCCTGGTTGTACAAAGAAGAGTAGCCGTGAAATTTAGTGGAGCAAGCCCTCGGCTTGCTCCACCTTTTGAAATTGTTTGGGGTAATTATGAAAAAAACACTGTTGGTTTTAATCGCAATCGTTTGTTTGTCATTTGTCGTATTGGCGCAAACGCCGAAGCAGGTTGTCACCGTTTTGAAAGGCCTGGACCCGGTTGAATTGGTCAATGGCAAAGAAGTTCAAGGCCTGGAAAATTTGTCGGTCACACGCGTTCGTTACCGCTATTTGTTCGTCAACGAAGCCAATAAAAGAGCATTTGAAAAATCGCCCGCCGATTACCAAATCCAATTTGGCGGAGGCTGTGGCCAGATGGGCAGTTTGAGCGGCGCTGGCAATCCAGACCGTTTTCACGTCTTTAACAAGCATATTTACATTTTCGCTTCGGAAAGCTGCCGCAATTCATTCAAGAAAAATCCTGACGCTCACATTGAAACCGCCGACGCCATTCCAACCGGAACCGACGACGAAAAGAAACGTGGACAGGAATTGATCGCACTGGCGCTGAAAGGCTTTGGCGGAATGGCTAAAGTGGATGGCATCAAGAACTATCAGGCCAAGTTCAAGCTCGGTTACAAGCAGGGCGATAAGGTGTTGGAATATCCGCAGACGCTGACCATCGCTTTTCCCGGCAATTACCGCAACGAATACAACTGGGGATCGTCGCTAACCGGCGATGTGCTGTTGCCGACGGGAGCCGTCAGTATGACCACGAAGAATTCAGAAAGCGACGCCTGGAAACGCGAAGAACCGGTTAAAGCCGCACTGGAACGCGCGTTGTACCGTGAACCACTGGCGATTTTGAAATCGCGGAAGGAAAAAGGTTTTGTCGTCTTTGCCGCCGGGAAAACCGAAGTTGGAAACACCGAGGTTGAATTGCTAAAAGTTGCTTTCAAAGGTGCGACGACGACTTTGGGCATTGATCCGAAAACCGGTCAGGTGTTGCAAACCTCTTATAGCGACCGCAAAGGAGCTTATGGTGACGTGGTCAAAATTTTTTCTGATTTTCGCGCGGTAGATGGTTTACTACTGCCGTTTGGAGTGGCCGAAAGCTTCAACGGCAAACCGGTCGCCAGCCCTATGGTTTCTGTCGAATCTATCGCCATCAACGGCAAGCTCGACGCAAAGACGTTTCGAGTTCAATAATAATCAAATGCCCTCGCGGGCGCAGGTGTGCATAATTTTCAATGGAGGCAAGTATGGCAAGAGTCAGTCATTTCGAAATTCACGCGGACAATCCGCAGCGCGCAATTGAGTTTTACAGCAGCGTGTTTGGTTGGGAATTTGTCAGTTGGGGCGGCGGCGGCTGGGATTACTGGCTGATCAAAACCGGCCCTGCCGAAGAGCCTGGCATTGACGGCGGATTGGTTCCGCGTCGCGGAGATCGCCCGCAACTCGGCCAGGCCGTCAACGCTTACGTCTGTACGGTGATGGTCACCACGTTAAAAGAAACCGTCGAGGCGGTTGAAGCCCAAGGCGGAACAATTGCCTTGCCAACAATGGCTGTGCCTGGCGTGGGATGGCTAGCGTACTTTCACGATCCCGAAGGCAACATCTTCGGCGCGATGCAATCTGACCCGAACGCAAAATGAGGTGAGAAACCAATGAAGTTTCAGCAAAAAACCTGGCGACACTGTTGTTGGTGCTGGCGATCGGAGTCGTCGCTCAAACCGGACAGGTGGACAAATCCAAACCTCCGCAATTCGACTTAGGCAGTTATCAGTTCGGCTTGCTTCACAAACGAAGGGGCTGATTGAAAATTCAATCAGCCCCTTCGTTTTACATTTAATTCCGGCAACTACCTACTCTCCCACACAGTTGCCCGTGCAGTACCATCGGCTCAAAAGAGCTTAACTTCCGTGTTCGAGATGGGAACGGGTGTGACCTCTTCGACACAGCCACCGGAAAACTTTAAAAGAATAATTAAACCTGTTGCGTGATAAGGCGCGAAGGTCGAAAGGCGATAAAAGCCTGTTGGCTCGCTTGCTTTAGAACTCAACGCCTGTTCTTTGAGAAATTCGTTTCAGTGCTCGGAGGTTGACCAAGCCAGCGACGATTCCCAT
>JANRKX010000104.1:0-26522 GCA_033763255.1 Acidobacteriota bacterium
CAGGCAAGTCCAAAGGGAATTCGATATTTGCTGGCATAGCTTGTCTCCTCAAAATTGATCGAGGTGAAAGCCTGCCACAGTTTATTTGAGTCTCAAAGACCACAAGATATAGGCGGAACCACGCGAGTTCCTAAAGAACCAGAATTTATTAGCGAAACTGGCCTGAGTCAGATTCGCCAGCCTTGTACCTAGCTTTTGAATTAGAGCTGTCGAAAGAATTTCTTCCTCGATTCTAGATAATCCACGAGGCCGCGTTTTGTCGTCACTTTTGGGAAAGCGATAGTAAAGCCGACTGTCTGATTTTACGACTTCCTCTCTATAGGCAAGGAGTTGCTGTCGTAGCTTTTCGATATTTCCATCCAAATTGGACTCGAATAATCGAATTTCTACTTCATCAGCAAGAGAATCATCCAAAAGATGATGCCGTGCTCGTGCCCAAGCGAGTTGAAGATTATCAATGGCTATTACTGCGGCCCATTCTCCGTCTTCAAGCTTGGCACTGATTATGGTAGTGACATCAACCTCAAAGTTCGAGAAGTAAACAAAAGTCCTTTTTTGCTCTATCCAATATGATCCAGTAGGAAGTTGGTAGTTGACGGCATGTTTGCCTTGGCCAATCTTCTGAATTTTGTGCTTCCCCGAGTCAAAGGTCTTACTGATGGCCTCAGCCATCTCTTGAACTCGCGATTCATACCCTTCTGTTCCAATGGTTACAACATGTAAACGGTCAATCGCCACTTCCTCCAAAAGCTGTTTATAGGTAGTCGCTTCTTGTAGCCCAAAAGCCTGGTGATAAGAGCCAAAACCGCTCGTGTCTATTCCTAAACTCGTTAGCTCATCGTATTTTTTCCGCACATCCTCGTACCTTTTACTAAACGGCGAAACAACGTTGATCTGCAAGAGAAAGACTTGAGGAAGAAATGGTTGCCCCCAATTCTGCCTCTTATTATCAAGCATCTCTTTAAGTTGAATGCGAGCCTCAGAATCACCGAAGGGGATGAGTTTGTGGTCAAGTAAAAGCTTTGGAGACTCAATTCTTGACTTAATCGAGCGAATCATTTTGTCGTAGAGTGCAATCGCGTATTCGTTGACATCAACGCCAAAAAAAGAAATTTCCATTGGCTGAGTCAAAGTACCCATTCTCTGTAATTTCAGAATGCAATTGATCAATGCTGCGGTAGCTGATCCTGCGCCACATCCTACATCGACGACACAAATTCGAGGTGACTGGTTTAGCCAGTCTGATAAAACAGCCGCCCCAATAACATCATTGAATGTATGCACGACTTTGAAAAAGTGCCCTGGAAAACGAACGTAATACTGCGCTGCAGCGCTATGCATGGAAGGATCCAATAAAAGTTTTTCGATCTTCCCCTCAATTGATTTTTTGCGATAAGTCGGTAGGTCTGGCAACGAAGATAACCACGTATGTAGCTCTGAATATGACTTTTCAATCTCTGGCAAAAACGACTCTACCAAATTCATTCTTTTACCTCGTTGGCTTAGCGGGCACGTTCAAGAATTTCTCAGAACAATACTTGTGGGCACTCGGAAAGAATTTTTAGAAAAACGGCCTAGCATTAGCAGCGGCTGCCTCGGATGACAATTGTCCGAAGAAACTGGGCAGGATTTCGATAGCTTCGATTTCGATCAAATACCGCAGCGAAGTTGTATCGGAAACAACGATCATCGGCGTTCTCGATTCAGCAATTCCTCAAGCGCGTTTCGGCTCGCATCTAAATCTCCCATCGTGAAATCGTAAAAACCGCCGTGCTGTTTCAGAAAAGCGTCTACCTGAAATCGGTCGTCAAAACCGAGCATCACTTTCACCTGATATTCCGTCAATTCTCCAGCCTTGTACCCATCAATCGCCAATAATTCCAACGCACGCCGCGAAAGAGTTTTAATTCCGCCATTCCTCAAATTCGGTGCGATTTCGTCTGGGATGGTCAAAGTAATTTCCATAAAACACCTCGCCGTCAGGATAATGCTTGCCACTCGCCGGTTGCAATCATTTCAGCCGTCAAAGAGCACAAGCCAAAGACGACAAATTCCGCCGCCCCATGCAATACTACGCCTGCTTCAAGCACTCAAACTTCAAACTAAATTCAGGAGCAATTGATGAAACCAACTCGACTGACCGAGTTTCTGGCAAAGATGGAACCAAACAGTGTCGCCATCTTTCCCAGCGCGCACGAAGTTCGCCGCAATCAGGACACAGATTTTGAGTTTCGACAGGAAACGGACTTTTACTATTTGACGCGGCTGAACGAACCCGACTGCGTCGCCGTGCTGGCTCCGAATCATCCCGAACACAAGTACGTTCTATTCGTCCGCCCGCGCAAACGCGAAGAAGAAATCTGGACTGGAATCCGCGCCGGAGTCGAAGGCGCCATCCGCGATTTCGGAGCCGACGCCGCTTATGACATTGCCGAACTTGACCGCGTGCTGCCTAAATACCTGCAAAACGTTCACACGCTGTATTACCGCTTTGGCCAAAGCGCGCAGTTCGATCAGAATGTTTTCGGCACGATCAAACACATTCGGGAACGGGTTCGCGGCGGCGTGTACGCTCCGACAACGATCATTGACCCCGTCACCATCGTTCACGAAATGCGGCTGAGAAAGAATGAAGAGGACTTGAACTCGCTACGCCGCGCCGCAGCCATCAGCGCCGAAGGCCACGTCGCCGCAATGCAGCACTGCAAACCCGGCCTGTACGAATACGAGCTGGAAGCCATTGTCGAATATGTCTTCCGCAAAAGCGGCGCGACGGGTGTTGGATACCCTTCGATTGTAGGAGCCGGATTCAATTCGACGATCCTGCATTACAACACGAATCAGTGTCAGATCAGCGACGGCGACGTGGTATTGATTGACGCCGGAGCCGAGTACAACATTTTCTCCGGCGACATCACACGCACCTTTCCTGCCAACGGCAAATTCACCAAAGCCCAACAGGCCATTTACGAAGTCGTGCTGAACGCCAACAAAGAAGTTATCAAGATGGTAAAACCCGGCGTCAGTTTTATGGCGTTGCACGACCACAGCGTTGACGTGGTCACGCAAGGGCTGATTGACATCGGTTTGCTGACCGGCAGCGTTAAAGACAACGTCGCGGCGAAGGCTTACGAAAAATTCTTTATGCACAAAACCGGCCACTGGCTGGGGATGGACGTTCACGACGTAGGCCGTTACAAACTGGACGATGATTGGCGAACGCTTGAACCCGGAATGGTTTTCACCGTCGAACCCGGCGTGTACATCGCCGCCGGAGCCGAACACGTGCCGGAAGAATTTTTCAACATCGGCGTCCGCATCGAAGACGACGTGGTCGTCACCGAAACCGGCTGTGAAGTTTTAACCACCGGCGCCCCCAAAGAGCCGCAAGAAATCGAAGCGACGATGAAAGAGTCGCCGAAAGCGATAATTTAACCAACCGATGTTACGCAGTGAGCCGCACCGACTCGATCCCAAATTTATGACCTCAACAAAAGTTATCAACGTGATTGGCGGCGGGTTGGCCGGTTCCGAAGCCGCCTGGCAAGCGGCAAGACGCGGCGTTCTTGTTCGATTGTTTGAAATGCGCCCGGCGATTTCGACCGGCGCGCACCAAACCGGCAATCTGGCTGAATTGGTATGCAGCAATTCGCTGAAGTCCGACGAATTCGGTTCGGCTCCGCGATTGTTGAAAGATGAGTTGCGCGCGGGTGGGTCGCTGTTGGTTGAATTGGCTCACGAAGCCGCTGTCCCCGCCGGAGGCGCGCTGGCTGTGGACCGAGAAAAGTTTTCTGCGCTGGTCACCGAAAGGCTCAGCCAACATCCGAACATCGAACTCCGCCGCGAGGAAGTCACTGAAATTAACCCGGATGAAATCACAGTAATTGCCGCGGGGCCGCTGGCTTCGTCGCCGTTGGTTCAGGCGATTGGCCAACTGACCGGCGAACAAGACCTGTATTTTTTCGACGCCATTTCGCCGATTGTTGACGGCGAAAGCATCAATTACGAAATCGCCTTCAAAGCCGCACGTTACGGCAAAGGCGGCGACGATTACGTCAATTGCCCGTTCAACAAAGACGAATACCTGCGGTTTTACGAAGCTCTTTCGACTGCCGAAACCGTCAAGCCGCACGAAGGCATGGAAGACGAAAAGAAATTCTTTGAAGGCTGTTTGCCGATTGAAGAGCTGGCGCGGCGCGGCGTGGACACCTTGCGGTTTGGCCCCATGAAACCAGTCGGCTTGCCCGATCCGCGCACAGGCCGCGAAGCTTATGCCTGCGTTCAACTACGACTGGAAAACCTGATGGCCGACGCTTACAACATCGTCGGCTTTCAGTGTCACATCAAATACGGCGAGCAAAAGCGTGTGCTGCAATTGATTCCCGGCTTGGAAAACGCCGAATTCATCCGCTTCGGCCAGATGCATCGGAACACCTACATCTGCTCTCCGCGATTGTTGAAAGAAACGTTGCAAATGCGCGCGTTCCCGAACGTTCTTTTCGCCGGACAGATTTCCGGCATCGAAGGTTACACCGAAGCGATGGCTACGGGGATGATTGCCGGAATGAATGCCGCGCGGTTGGCTGCTGGATTGGAACCGTCAGCGCCTCCGCGATTGTCGGCAACGGGTTCGTTGGCGTTTTATCTGGCCAACGCCGATGCCAAAAACTTTCAACCGGCGAACACCACGTTCGCGTTGTTGCCGCCGCTGGAACCGGAAATCAGGAAAACGGCCAAACGCAAACCCGACCGCCATCGCATTCAGGTCGAACGCGGATTGAAGGCGTTCAACGACTGGCTGGCAGAAATTGGCGAAGCAGAGCAATGAAAATCAAAAGGCAAAAGGCAAAAGGCAAAAATCAAAAATCGCTGGCACTGATCGTACTGCTACTTGCGGTGTTGATAATGTTGCCCGTCGTTCACAGCCAAAGCGGCCGTCCGGGGCAAGACCCGAAAAAAACAAAACCGGAAGTGACGCCGCCCAACACGCCGCAACCGAAAATCCGCGTCCCGGAAAACCCACCACAGAAACCGCCGAAGAAAAAAGAGGAAGAAGACACCATTCGCATTGACAGCGATCTGGTGACGGTCGTCACTTCGATTTCGAAAAAATCTCCGACCGATTCGTTGAACCTGACCGCAGCCGATTTCGAGATTCTGGAAGACGGCGTGCCACAGGAAATCGCCAACTTCGCGCGCGATTCCGAACAGCCGCTGAATCTGGTGATGCTGTTCGATTCCAGCTTGAGCGTCACGCAAAAGATCAATTTCGAAAAACGTGCGGCGGCCAAATTCTTCGAGCGCGTCATTCGTCCGCAAGATCGCGCGGCGCTGTTCGCCGTTTCGACCGATGTCGAAATCATTCAGGATTTCACCAACAAACCTGCCGTGCTGGTGAACGCGACCAAACAGTTAAAACCGAAGGGCGCGACTTCGCTGTACGATGCAATTTATCTGGCTGCCAATTATCTGAATGCTGCTCCGGGTCGGCGCGTCATTGTCATCGTTTCAGACGGCGGAGACACCACCAGCCAAAAAGGTTTGCTGGACGCTTTGCGGCAAACGCAACTTTCCGACGCCGTCGTTTTTTCCGTGTTCACGGGCAATTTCGGAATGTCGCAAAACCTGCGCGATCTGGCGGGCGAACGCGCGTTGGAAACTTTGGCAACGGAAACCGGCGGCGAAGTTTTTCGCCCCAAAGCCACGCCAGGCACACAAAGCGATGAAGTGGACGACCTGTCGCTGAAAGAACTCGACAAAGCTTTTGCCAGTCTGGCCGAACAGCTTCGCACGCAATTCATCCTCGGCTTTCTTTCGACCAACGAAAAACGCGACGGCACGTTTCGCAAACTGACTGTGCGAATCAAAAAAGAAGGCTACACGGCTCGCGCCCGCGCCGGATATTACGCGCCGAAAGAATGAGCAATCGCTGACAACATTCACCGACTACAAAAGCCGAAAAGCCGCATCAACAAGAATTTCTTCCTGTTGATGCGGCTTTCGGTTTATTTGAATTTCAGTTTTATGGTGTTGGCGGTTTTGCCGTCAACTTTGATGATGACATCTACATCGCCGGAACCAGCCAGTTGATTCGGCAACAGCAGATTGATTTGATCCATTCCCAAAAGCCCTGGCGATTCGCCCGCGTACAACGGCTCGACTTCCAGACTTTCTACTCGCACTTTCACGTCTTCCAACGAATTTAGGTGGCGGAATCCTGTGCCGAACAGAATCAGATAAACCTGCTCGCCCGGTATCGTCAGGTCAATCGCAGCAGCGACAAATTTCTGTTGCTGCGGATCGAACTGTGCGACCTGTTCAAAGACCTGTTGACCGTTGGCGCGCACTCGCAAGGCGATGGCCGAAGCCAAGCCTTTGCCGCTGGCGTCGGCGGTGAACATTCCCGGAGCGACTTTGGCAATTTCGGTTGAACCGGATCGAATCTGCCCGGCTCCGTTTTTGACGGTCACGACGGCTTTGCCTTCGGCCAAACCGCCGGGCATCAGGTAATTGATCTGATTCGGAGAGACGAAAAACAATTCAGCCAGTTTTTCGTTGCCTTGACTGTCACGCACCGTAACGGTCGTTCCCACCAGCAAAGTCGGCAACGGCAATCCGTTGGACAGCGCCGTTTGCGTTGCCAACCCCACGCCAAACGCCGACACCATCGAATCCGGCGCTAAAGCTTCGCCGTTGAAACTGGCGGCGGAGACATTGGCGACAGCGCCAAAGATCATGAACTTCAACGAGTTGGACACCAGGTTCGCGGCAGTGTCGCGCACCTGCACGCTGGCCGAACCTTCGACGGCAATGTCCGGCGCTGGAATGAACGCCTGCAATTGCGTCTTGCTGACAAAAGTCGTTGGACGATCTGCGCCGTTCCATTGCACGCGACTGGCTCCGTTGAAATTGTCGCCATTGACCGTCAGCGTGAAGCTTGCGCTGCCGGCAAACGCCGCCGCCGGATTCAAACTGGTCAGAATTGGAGATTCGGTTGCCAAAGCTTCCTGCGAAACCGAAAACGTTTTCCCGGCAATGGTTGCCGTTCCGTTGCGCGCGGCTCCGTTGTTAGGCGCGACGCTGTAAACCACAGTGTCAGTGCCTACGCCGACTGTTCCGTTGGTGATTGCAATCCACGGATCATTATTGACTGCCGTCCACTGACAAGCCGAATTGGATGCTGTCACTGTCAGGACTCCGCTGCCGCCGTTGGCATTGAAGTTGCGCCCCACTGGACTGAGCGAATAAGAACATCCGGCCAGTTGGATAACAGTCAGCGTCTGACCGCCCACAGTAATTGTACCGGTTCGTTGCGGCCCGTTGTTGGCAGCGACGGTGTACAGCAAGTTGAAAGAGCCAGTGTGTTGGCCGCCACTGGTCAACGTGATCCACGGCGCGTTGCTGGTTGCGTTCCATTGGCAGGCGCTGTTGCTGGCCGTCACCGGCAAGCTTTGGTTGGCTCCGGCGGCGGCAACCGTTCGCATCGCGTATCCAAGTGAGACCGAACACCCCGAAGCCTGATTGACCGTTACAGCAAGTATTCCGGTTGCCGTGCTGATATTGATCGTGCCCGAACGCGCCGGGCCGGTATTGGCAGCGACAGTGAACGGAACTGTGCCATTGCTCATTCCGCTTTTCGTGCCGGGTAAAGTAATCCACGAAACCGATTCGCTGGCTGTCCAGTTGCACGAAGACGTGCTGGTTGTGATGTTGATGTTGCCTTGCCCGGCCTGAGCGCCCATTTGCGCTGTACCCGGACTGACCGTGTAAGTGCAATTCGCGGCTTGAAATGCCGTAAAGCTGCGACCGGCAATCTGGATAAACGCCGTTCGAGCGGCTCCGGTGTTGTTGGCGGCGACGGTCACTTTCAACGAACCGCTGCCGTTGCCAGCCACGCGGCTCAGCGACAACCAGGTATATCCATCCACAGTCGTCCAGCCGCAAGGATCGCCCGGAGTCCCAAACGCCGTAACGTTGACAGTGACTTCACCGCCCGCCGCCGGAAACAAATGCACATCCGGCGAAATCGAAAAGTTGCAAGCTACGGTTTCGGGCGGCGACACTGGAGTCACCGAAGCCTCTACGCCGACAAAACCCAAAACCGTCAAAACCAACATCAGCGCCAATTGGCGCAAATAATGTGAACTCATAAATTCCCTCCTTCTTTAACCTTCTCTGTTGCTCCGAATCTTCTCAGGCGGCGCTTACCGCCCGGTTCGGATTTGTTTCTCTGACGATTGAGATATTCGCGGACGGCGGCGATTCCGTCCCCGTTTGTTTGATAGGTTCAAAAAGGCGTTAAACAAAGAGTCGAAAGAATTGGCGAGGAGAAAGAAGCAGCTTTTCCCGTTTGAACTGACGGGGGTCAGTGAATGTCGGATTTGTGGCGATGGCGTAAACGAGGATTTTCTGTTTCGGCTTTTTCCAGCCAGTGGCGTTGGTTCATCGGCACACGCAAGATAACAGTCGTTCCCTGTCCGGTTGCCGAATTGATTTCCAGCGAACCGCCCAATCGTTTGGCGCGAAGCTGGATGCTGGGCAATCCGTTGCCATCTCCGTCGGCGTCAGAGGCTCCATTGCGAGTGGCCGCGACATCGAATCCGCACCCATTGTCTTTGACCGTCAGCGTCAACCAACGACGATTGGCATCAAGATCAATTTCGGCAAGCGTGGCTTGGGAATGCCTGGCCAGATTGTTGATGCACTCTTTGAAGATCAAATACACCTCGCGGCGAAGTTCGGCGCCGAGCCGGAGGTTGTTTTCTTCGTCGGGCGCGCGGAATCGAAATTCGATGTTACGCGCGCTGAGCATGTCGCTGGCAAAACGACGACAACGATGCGCCAGATCGGTCAGGTGTTCTTTTTGCGGATTGATCGCCCAAACAATGTCGCTCATTGCGTCCACCAATTCCTGCGAAGCTCCATTGATCGAAGCGATTTGCTGGCCGACGCGCAAATCTCCAGTGCCTATGCGCTGGCGAATGACTTCGGACAAAATGGCGATGCGCGACAATCCAGAGCCGATGTCGTCATGTAAATCTGTGGCGATACGCATTCGCACGCGTTCGATCTCCAACAACCGCGCCACGCGAATCCGCTCGAATCCAAACAGCACTGCCGCCAGCGCCACCGCCACCAGCGCAATAAACCACCAGCGCAAATAAAACAGAGGCAAAATCGTAAAGCTGATTGTGGCGGCTGTTTCACTGACCAATCCGTTTGCACCGAGCGCGCGCACCAAAAACCGGTAATCGCCTCCCGACAAGTTGGCGTACGAAATGCGACGTTGATCGGTGGGTGCGCTCCAATCGGCGTCTGCGCCTTCCAGCTTGTACTGAAAACGCAGCAAATCGCCGGAGCCAATGCCCAAGCCCAGAAATTCAATGTCAAGTTTGCTTTGTTCAGGAGTCAGTTTGGGCAACCGCAATTCGGTCGTTCCGCCGGGTGGAACGGCGTATTCCACGCCTGCCACGTGCAGCGTGCTGAGAAAAACTGACGGCGGAGCGGGCGCGCGTTCGGCAATGGGCGGCAATCGCAACAAACTGCCTTCGGTTCCAAACCACAACGAACCTTGCCGATCTCGAAACGCCGAACGCAGTTGATGATTCGTCACCCCATCGGCCTGATTGAAATGCGTGACAGAGCCAGTTTGCGGATCGAAGCGCGCCAGCCCGCGTCCGGGGTAAAAATAAATTCGCCCGGCGTCATCATCTAACATGGCGGCTCCGCTGATGTGATCAATTATCGAATTGAACTTCGGATGCCGCACAAACTGTGGACGCGCTGCGCTAACAGTTTCGATCCATCCCAATTCGTTCGGAGTAACCATCACCCATAATTTGCCGTTGCGATCACGATGCAGCGCATTCACATCGCCTTTTGGCAAGCCATCGGTTTCGGTCAACACAACAAAACGGCCATCGGCAAAACGCGCCAAACCGCCATCACGAAACCCAATCCAGACGCCGCCCGTTCCATCGTCGGCAAAACTGACTGGTGTTTGCGCGGGCAACCCGTCGGCTGAGCCGTAACGAATAAACCGTCCCGTCGTGCGTTCCCACCGCGTCAGCGTCACCTCGCCCGGCGCAAAAACGAAAAACCATAAATCGCCTTGCGCGTCTTCAAAGATGTTGAACGCATCGTTGCGCGCCAGCCCGTCGCGTTCTGTGTAAACAGCTAACGGATGCACGCGCGCCAAATCCTGAATCTTCGCCACACGCGGAAAGCGATAAATGCCTTCCGGTGTGCTGACCCACCATTCACCCAAATGGTCGCGCATCATAGGCGAATGATGTCGCCGTTCTGCCGACAACATTCGCGCGGGCAAATTCGGACGCACCTCCGTGAACTTCGCGCCATCGAAACTGTAAATCGTCCATTGAGCCGCTGCGGTATACAAACGCCCTTGATCGTCTTCACCAAGTCGAGGAATGTACAAATCCTTCACGCCATCGAGTTCGCCGTATTGTAAAAAACCGTTCAACGACAATCGGTATGCACCTGACGTGTTGGTTCCAATCCACAAATAACCGGCGCGATCTGCGGCCAAAACGGCAACACCTTCTTTCAGCGGCAACTCGTCTTTGGAGTATCGGCGCAATCGCCCATCGGCAAAACTGCTCAAGCCAAACGACGAACCAATCCAGACGCGACCGTCGGCAGTTTGCGCTAAAGCCAGCACGTCTTCGCCCGCCAATCCATCTGCGGCGGTCAGCCAGACGGCGTCGCCCGCTGTTTCCGGCAACTGAATTTCCGCAGTCGTTGAACGTCGCAACGTTCGCCAGGGTGTTTTGTCTTCTTCGTGAACTTCGGCGGCAAGCAACGGGCGCACGACGACCAGACCGTTGCGATAACCGATCCACAATCGTCCTTGTGGATCAACCAACAACGCGGACACCGTTCGCACTTCTCCGCTGGGACTGAACCGACACGCGGCGATGCGTCCGTCTGGCAATCGGCGCAACAAACCCAGACTGGTTCCGATCCACAAATCGCCCGCGCTGGTTTCGGCAAACGTCCAGACCATCAGCGGACGATCTGCGCCGAACGACGATTCGACAGCGACGCGCGTGAATCCGGTTTCGCCCGGCGCAAGTTTGAACAAACCATTGTCCGTTCCAGCCCAGATAACACCTGCGCGATCTTCAAACAACACATTGACTCGCTGACTGGCGGTGTTTTCGCCGCAGACGTAGACAGTAAAACGCTGGTTGATTGGTTGTGCGTCTCTTTCTACAGCATTGAACCGAGCCACGCCTCCGCCATTGGTGGCAACCCAATATGCTCCGGCGCGCGTTTCCAGCAGGAAATTGATCGAACGGTGCGGCAGGCCTTCTTTCTGGCCGAAGTTGAAAAAACGATGACCGTCAAAACGGCTCAAACCCGCTGTTGAAAACCAGACGAATCCACGCGAATCCTGAACAATGTGCTTGATGCGATCCTGCGGCAGGCCATCGTTGGTGGTGTAGTTTTTGACTGGAAGTTGCGCGGCGAAGAAAGGTTCAATGCGCGCAGGCAACATCACACTCAGCGCCAAAATCGCAAAAATCAAAAGTTGAATTCGCCGCATAGCTGTAAATGGAATGGCTCAAACAATCCGATTGCGAAGCGCCTTGGCGACGGCTTCGGATTTGGAATGAACTTGTAGCTTGTCGTAAATGTTACGCATGTGAAAAGCCACAGTCGTCACGCTGATGCCGAGTTCCGCTGCCGCTGTTTTGTAGTTGTGACCTTCGACCAGCATTTTCAGCAAACGCGATTCGTGTGGCGTCAGTTTGTAATCGGATCGTTCTGGCGGACGAATTTCGCGGAAAAGTTTGATGACACGGCTGGCGATTTCTGGCGACATCGGCGCGCCGCCTTGCATCGCTTCGCGTATGCCTTCGATCAAGCGCGCTGGCGGAGTCTTTTTCAACAAGTACCCGCAAGCTCCGGCGCACAGCGCGTCAAAAATGACTTCATCGTCGTCGTAAATCGTCAACATCAACAGCCGCAGTTCAGGATAACGATCTTTCAAAATACGGATGCCCTCGACGCCGGACATTCCAGGCAAACCAATGTCGGTCAAAACCACATCCGGTAATTCAAAGCCGATTTTTTCAATAGCCTCTTCCATCGAACGATAACTGCCGGTGCAGACAAATCCGTCGGTGGCTTTGACGATCCAGGCCAGACCTTCGCGTATGTCGCGCTGGTCTTCGATGATGGCGACTTTGGTGCTTGCGCTTATGTTGTTCGTTGGCGATGAATCAGACATGTATGAAACTCCCTTCGGGTAACGGAATTGTACTTTGGGTTGAGCTGACTGTCCCCGTCTGTTCAGACGGGGACGAAATGCTGTTCAAGACAAAGCCAGCCATTGTGCTGCATGACGCCACTAAGAGTGCGTGCTAGAATCCCGGCTCGTCAGATAAATTCCTACTCCAATACTCGACAGCGATTTCGACCGGTAGCTTCAAGATTCATATTTTTAATAGCCCAACAGAAGCCAGCCGTCAGCGATTGCTGCTCATAACTTATCTTTAAGGATTTATGGTTTATGCAGTCAGACATCATTTTGATTCGTACTGTCTTCACGTTGATTTTGGTCATCGCCGGTGTGTTGATTCAACCGATTCCGGAATGGGTCGGCAAAAACATGGGCTTGCCCGGAGGCTCGCGATTACTGTCCGCCGTTCTGGGAGCTTTGCTGGCGGCAGGCATCATCTTCTTTGAACTTCGCATTCGGCAGGCTTCGTTGAAAACCTTGATCGGTGCAGCCGTTGGTTCCATTTTGGGAATTTTCGGCGCCAGTTTGATGGGCTTTTTGATTACGGCTCAGCAATGGGACACGCCGGTAAAATCGTTTCTGACGTTGTCTCTGACTTTGTTTATGGCGTACTGCGGATTGCTGGTCGGCGCGGCCAAAGGCGATTACCTTGACCTGTCGGCGCTCGGCGGCATTCTCAGCGACCGGACAACCAAACTTGGCTACAAGATTCTGGACACCAGCGTCATCATTGATGGCCGTGTCGCAGACATTGCCGAAGCCGGATTTATGGGCGGCACGATTTTGATTCCTCAATTCGTGTTGCGCGAATTGCAGCAGATTGCCGATTCGTCCGATTCCGCCAAGCGCAATCGAGGTCGCCGCGGTCTGGACATTCTGCAACGCATACAGAAAAACCAGGGACTGGATGTGCAAATCAACGAAACCGATTTCCCGCAAGTCAAAGAAGTTGATCTAAAACTGATCGAACTTGGCAAACAACTCAACGCGCCCATCGTCACCAACGATTTCAACCTGAACAAAGTCGCTCATCTGCGCGGCGTCGAAGTTCTGAACATCAACGAACTGGCGAATGCTTTGAAGCCCGTCGTTCTGCCCGGCGAAATCATGAAGGTTTTCGTGCTGAAAGAAGGCAAGGAATATAACCAGGGCGTGGCGTATCTGGACGACGGCACGATGGTTGTTGTGGACAACGCTCGGCGGATGATCGGCAAAAACGTGGACATGACCGTCACCAGCGTGTTGCAGACAACCGCAGGCAAAATGATTTTTGGCCGCGTAGAAGAAACCCGTCAGGAAAATCATCGCAACGACCAGCGCGATTACCGCGACCGCCCATCACGTCCGACGCCTGTCGTTCCGGGTCAGGAAGCAGGAGCGGAACTCGAATAACAGGATGTAGGATTTGGGATTTAGGATTTAGGCCAAGAAGCTCTATATCCCAAACCCTAAATCCCAAATCCTGAATCCCAATGAACGTCGCCATCATCCCCGCCGCTGGCAGCGGTTCTCGGCTAGGCGGGCAAATCCCGAAACAGTTTTTAGAGCTTGGTGGAGCGCCGATTCTGGCGCACACGATCAGTCGCTTTATCGAATGCGACGACATCGGAGCCATCGCCGTCGCCTTGCCTGCCGACAAGCTTGACGAATTTCGCGCTCGCAATCGAGGCGCGCGAGTCATCAAACCGATTTATTACGTCAACGGCGGAACCGAACGCAGTGATTCGATCTTGAACGCGCTGGAAGCCGTCGCCGACCTCCAACCGGAAATTGTCGCCGTTCACGACGCCGTTCGTCCGTTTGTCACCGCCGAGCAAATCAGCGCAGTCATTGCCAAAGCCAAAGAAGTCGGCGCGGCGATTCTGGCTCTTCCTTCAACCGACACCATCAAGGAAGTAGAAGACGGATTGATCGAACGCACGATTGATCGCCGCCGTGTATGGCGCGCGCAAACTCCGCAAGCGTTTCGGTATGAATTGTTGATGCGGGCGAATCAGGAAGCTCGCGCCATCGGGTTGGCTTCAGCGATGACGACCGATGACGCCTTGCTGGTGGAACGGTTGGGAGCGCCGGTCGCCATCGTCGAAGGGTCGCCGAACAACATCAAAATCACCACGCCGGAAGATTTGATTCTGGCGGAAAAACTGTTTGAGCAACTCAATGGCTGAATCCGCAATCCGCAATCCGCAATCCGCAATCCGCGTTGGCATTGGCAACGACATTCATCGCTTGGTTGAAGGCCGCAAGCTGATATTGGGCGGCGTAGAAATTCCGTTCGACACAGGCTTGCTGGGGCATTCGGATGGCGACAGCTTGAGCCACGCCATCACCGATGCTTTGCTGGGCGCGGCAGGTTTGGGCGACATCGGCACGCACTTTTCCGATAAAGACTCTCGCTGGAAAGACGCCGACAGTTTGGTGTTTTTGCGGCATGTGTGCGGGTTGCTGGCTGAGCGCGGTTACAAGATCGCCAATGTGGACGCGACGATTCTGGCCGAGCGCCCGAAGATGATGCCGCACATTCCGGCAATGAAAACGAAACTGGCGGAAACGATGGCGATTGATCCGTCGCAGCTCAACATCAAGGCCAAAACCAACGAAGGCCTGGACGCCATCGGTCGCGGCGAAGCCATCGCCGCTCAAGCCGTCGCGCTGATTCTCAATCGTTCGTCGTCTGAATCTGCCACAGGCTGATGTTCTGCAACCGGCCAAGCTCCGTCCACTGGCCGGGAATGACCTGACGAGCCTTGTCCAATTCGTGCGGCAACAGCATCGCGTAAAATTGATACCCTGCTTGTCGCACCTGCGATTCCAGACGCGGCCACATTTCCGCTGTCACATAATCCCAACGCATGATGGGGCGCTGTGTATAAAACTTGAGCGCACCGCTCATTTCCTGCGACACGACCAGCGCGTTGGCAGGAAGTCGAGCATCAACCCAACGACAGGATTCGGCCTGCACCTGCGTATCTCGCCCGAACTGCCAAATCTCGAATTTCCGATTGTGGTGCAATTCAAACCCAAGCGAAATCAGCAAACACGCGGTCGCCGCAACCCAGCCCATCACACGATGGCGTTGCGCCAATCGGGCAAGGCATTCGCGCACCGTCAGCAATGCTCCCAATAACAAACCCGGATACGCAGGCAACAGAAACCGCGTATACCACCAGGCTCCATACACGTCGTAACAAACAAAAAACACGAAAAACGCGCCAAACCAGACCATCAGCATCGCGCGAATACGCAGCTCGAGTTGCAAAAGTGCCGCCACTCCCAGCCAGCCCAACAATAGCAATGGACTCAACGTCAGCATCAGCCAGTTCAGGTAAAACCATAACCGATCACCGCCGCCTGTCGGGCTGATCAGATTCCCGATGTTGAATTCGCCATATCCGGTTTGCAGCGCGTGGCCATACGCCGCCAGGTTGTACGCGCCAAACACCATGGCCAACGGCAACCCGCCCAGAACAAACATCAGCAAAGGTTTGGGTTTCAATGGCAAACAAAATGCCAGCGGAGCCAACAACAAAATGTCTGTAGGCCGCACCAGAAAGGCCAGGCCAAAAGCCGCTCCGGCCACCAACGCCCACCGATCATTCTGCCGCGCTTGCAGCGCAGCCCAGATTGCCGTCAGACACCAACACAACGCGGCAACATCGCTCATCGGTTGCAACGCCATGTACAGAAACGTCGGATTGACTGCCAGCAACAAACAACCGGCAACAGCAAACGTGTTGGACAATCCCAGGTCCCTCGCCAATAGATAAAACAGCCCCAGGCTCAACGCGCCAAACAGCGGGCTAATCAGAAACGGCCCGTAACTCCATCCGACCAATAACGTTGCCATGGCAATGTGCAAAGGAAATCCAACCGGATAAATGGGAACCATTATGCCGATCATTCCGCCGTCTTTCATTTTCGGCACATACCCAAGCGGCGTGAAAAAACCTGCGTATTCGTTCCCCAACCCGAACCTGTTCAATTCAGTCAGAGGTTGAGCAATGGGGCCTTGCAACAACGACTGCGCAATGTTGGCGTAGCCGGAAGAATCCGATCCGCCGACCGCATACGAAGCTCGCGTTGCCAGCACGACGGCATACACGATCAACGTCGCAACCAGCGCGATGGTCAAAAACCGCGATGAACGTACAACCAGCGGCTTCGACAATCTGGCCAACAGATTGCCGCCGGAAACTCCTCCGCCAAATCGTCCAGCGACCGCACAAGCCAGCAACAGCACAAAACCGGCCAGCGACCACGTCGCGCCATTGCGAAAGCTGTGCGCGCGATAGACAAATTCGATGCGATGATCGCCCGCCGGAACCGCGACACCGCGCAACAGGTAATTGACCTTTTCCACCGGAATGCGTTTTCCGTCCAGCCAGGCTTCCCAGCCGCGATAATACATCTCGCTCAGTACCAAAAAGCCTGCGTTCGGATTGCGCGTTTCCAGTTCGATGCGATTCGGTTCGTACCGTGTGACGTTGACCGTGGCGTTCGTTGCTTCACCAAGTTCAGGCAGCGTGACGGGGCGATTGCCAAAGTCTTCTTTTTCCAACAACGCCACGTCCACCGGATTAAATCGGTTGCCGTCCGGGAACTTGCCGGTTTTGATCGTCGCCAACACATCTTTGCTTAATTCGACGGCCAGCCGGTTGACGAACCATGCACGCGGACGGGCTTGCAGATTTTCGTAAACCGTTACGTCGCCGAAGCTGGCCAGCCGTTTCCACCGTTCAAAATGAAAATCTATCGCTTCCAGCGGAGTGCTGGTTTTGGTTTGCGCGTCGAACAACGAAGCGCGAATCAGCAGCAACGTCGCATCAGGCAGTGCATATTCCAATTCAATGCGTTCAATGTCGGCGCGGTCGAACGGCAATCTCGCTAGAAAGCGATTGGCTGCGAATCCATCCGCAGGAAAGAATTCGGCGACTTTTGGGCGACGATGTTTGATCGTGGCAGTGACTTCGGGTTTGTCATACGCCCATTCGGCGGTGTCGCGTCCGGCTTGCAGCTCCTGTTCGATGACGCGACCGTCTTTGGTGTGCAGCTTGATGTTCAGCACTGCCGTTCCATCGGGAACGTGCGTAGCGTGCGACATCAACGTTTCCAACGCCAGTTCAGTGGCTGTCGTACCGCCAACGGAAATTTCCATGCGCGTGCCGGGCAAAAAGTTCTGATGCACCTCCTGGCGACCGAACCGCACGCCGTCAAAATCCATCACTTTGTCAGGGTCGTTCGTGTTGGTTTTGGGAAACAACAGATACTTGACGTTTTGCAGATTGAACCCCTGATGATCTTTGCCGATGACGGCAACATCGCCGATCACGCCATCCGAACCCATTTCGCCGGAAATGGCTCCGTGCCGGATCAATCGCAGCGCGTCGTAACCGTTGACGCTCTGCAATCCGCGCGCAATCGAAACGTTGGGAAGATTCAATTGGTCGTAATTGTCTTTATCGAGCAGCGCGCCGTAACTGGCGACGCGAAAACTGTTCAGATCGCGTTCGCGCGATTTGATGAATTGCACGGCGGGCGGATCGTTCAATCGTTCGCCGACGTTCGACAAAAAATCGCGCCAGCCGTAATTGAAACTCACGGTGAAAACGAACAAGTCGGCAAACAGCAACCCGACCATCAACACCGCGCTAAAGTTGGTGTGCGTCCGCACATAAAACCAGAACGCAGCCAGACTCAGCAGCGCCAATCCAAGCGGCAACCATACTTCCAGATTGGCCAGCGAATCGAAGCCCGGAGCTTTGTAAGCAGTCGTTGCGATGTAACGACTGACCAATCCATAAACGAGCAAGGTCACAACCACAGGCGTCAAAAAAGCTGCGCCTGCTTTTTTGAAAACGCGAAGCGCCGTTTCCCGATCAAGCTGCGCCAGCAAACTCGCGCCCAGCCCAGCCAGCATTCCCAGACTGAAGGTGAATTCGTACATGTGCCTGCCCGAAGCCCGGAAGAGGTTGTACACCGGCAACCTATGCAAGGCGTGATTCAGACCGAACGGTAAATACGCGCCGAAAGCCAATACCATTGAAACCACTGCCAGTCCGAACCAAAACCAGATCAATTTTGCCCGGTCACTACCGCTTCCGGTTCCGTACCGGCTGCCGAACAGCGCCGCCAACGCCAGCAACAGAGTCAGCAATCCGACATAACCGCATGCTTCATCAATCGTGGATTGTCCCCAGTATGGAATTCGGTAGGGTTCGATCATTCCTCCGCCGAAGAAAAACGGAAATATGAACGTCAGGACATTCAGCGGCGGAAATGAGTAGCCGGAAAAGTATTCGTAACTGATTCCTGCGCGTTCGCCCATCGCCAGCAGTTCGCGTTCGGGCAGCAGTTGAATCATCGAAAACAACAATCCGAACACGGACATCGCCACGGCTCCGGCCAGAAAGCGCAACCGCGTTTCGCGGCATTCGCGTAAAGACAGCGAAAAAGCGCCGTAAGCCCCACAGACCAGAACCGTGTAAAAGTTCATCTGCGGCTCTCCGGCAAACAACTGCAACGCAATAAATGCAGCTCCGAGCGCCACCCAGCGCCAGCGAAATTGCAGATACAGATGCTCGATCGCCAGCAGAATCCACGGCAGCCAAACCGCCGCCGCAATGCGCGAAGTGTGTCCGGCGTGAGCTACCAGATAACCGCCAAAGGTAAACGCCAGCCCTGCCAACAAAGCTCCGATGCGCGTCGCACCGATTCGCCGCGCGTACAGATAAGTACCGATCAACGCCAGATGGTAAGTCGTGATGACGACGATGTTCATCGCCACGGTCGGCGAAAACACGGCGAACACCCAGTTCGGCGGATACAGCGCGCCCGGATAAATGCTGGCCAGCAACGGCGTCCCCGCAAAGATATACGGGTTCCACAACGGCAATTGGCCAGCGGCAATCATCCGGCCAATCAGAATTCGCACACCGAAGTTTTGCGTCAATCCGTCGCCTGGAACCAGCGTCAGGTTCCAGATGAACACCGGCAGAAAATACACCAGCGGCAAAACCACCAACACTACGGCCATCAGACCGCTCGACAGCCAGCGCGATTTCCCGGTTTCAGGTTCAGTTGATTCGGAATGATTCATGAGCGTTTTCGATGACTGATGATTCCGCCTGCGATCAGCAACAACATGCCGACGGCGGAAAGAATTGCGCCGCTGCGAAAGCTGGGCGCGCGAAAAACAAATTCGACTTTATGACTTCCTGGTGAAAGCTCAACGCCGCGCAACGTGAAATTTACGCGCTCGACCGGAACGCGCCGCCCATCCACCCAAGCTTCCCAACCGCGAAAATAAATCTCGCTCAAAACCAAAAAACCGGCGCTGGCATTGTTCGTCTGCAATTCAATGCGATTCGATTTGTAACTGGTCACTTTTACTTCTTCGCTGGCGGCGGTTTTTGAAATGTCAGCGGCTGATAAATTCGCCAGCGGAGTTTTCAATTGCCGTTTGCCGAACAATTCGCTTTCCAACAACACGGTGTCGCGCAGATTCACCGCCGAACCGTTGTTGAGCTTGCCGGTTTTGATCGTGCTCAAAACTTCGACGCTGGGAACGACGACGGCCTGTCGTGTGAACCACGCGCGCGGCAACACTTTCAGATTTTCGTAAACGCCGACCGCGCCGTAACGTGCCACTTGCCGCCAACGATCTGCTGGCAACGGCAATGCATCCAACGGTTGCGAAGCGCCCGTTTCAGCATCAAACAACGAAGCGCGCGCAATGGTAATGTCGGCTTCATTGGCCAGATACCTGAACTCAATGCTGGCAATTTCCGCCCGGTCAAATTTCAATCGAGCCAAAAACCGATGCCCCTGGAATCCGCCGGAATCCCACGATTCTCCAATCGTCGCTCGGCGGTGTTTGGTACGCGCTCGCACATCGGCGCGATCAATCGCCCATTCCGAAGTGTCTCGCCCGGCTTGCAGTTCGCGTTCAATCACTCGCCCGTCTTTGGTTCGCAAGATGATACCGACAACCGGAGCGCCATCCGGCAAATCATCCGAATTCCCCATCGCCGAAATCACAGCCAGTTCAGTGGCAAAACCTTTTCCTTGAATTACGGCCATGCTGTCCGGTTTCAGCATCAGGTTGATCGGCGGATCATTGAAACTGACGCCTTCGATCAACAGCTTTGGCAAACTGTCCGCCACATCCGCGCGTTCGGCCAGCAAGTATTTTGCATTGAGCAGATTCAACCCTTGATGCCCGGATTCAAGCGTTTCCGATTCGGTGATGTATCCGTCCAGCGTCATGCGTCCGGCAATTTCCGCCATCTGCCCCAGCCGAATCGGGTCGTAACCGTTGACGCTCTGCAATCCGCGCGCAATCGAAATGTTCGGGTAATTCACCAGATCGGAGTTTTCCTTGAACGGGTTTTCGGAATGGCTGACAGTGCGAAATGCGTTCAAATCCGATTCGCGCGATTTGATGAATTTGACCGATTCCGAATCGGCCAGCCGCTCGGCAACGTTGTAGGTTTTGTCGTCAATCAATCGCCATTCAAACGAAAATCCCCACGCGGCCAAATCCAAAAACAGCACCATCACCAACGCCGCTCCGGCCAGCGAATGCCAGCGCCGAGCGTACACCAGCAAGGCGAACACGCTCAGACAGAAAAACACCAGCGGCACATACAGGTCAGGATTCGTCAATTGCCCGGCCTCTGTGGGTAGCGGAGTTTCCGTCACCAGGCGTTCGTCAAAAAATCGGTAGACAATCACTGCCGCGCTGACAATCGCCGCCAACAGCACAGTGCTTTTCAGCAGAATTCGTCGCGCGATGTTTTGCTGAAACTGCGTCAGCGCTGTCGCTCCCAGCCCGGCCAGCATTCCTAGCGCAAAGTTCATTTCCATGAAGTTTCGCCCCGACGCGCGAAACAGGTTGTAGAGCGGAACTTTGTGCATCAGTTTGTAAATCCCGAACGGCAGGTACGAACCAAACGCCAGCAACAAAGCAACGACAGCACAGATTGCCCAAAACCGTATGAACAGCGCCGTTTCTTTTTCCCCGATTGAGTCTGTCTTCGTGTTTTCTTCGCGTGACTTCGTGGGCGAGAGAAACTTTCTGGCAAAGATGGCCGCAAACGCCAGCAACCACGCAACCATTCCCACGTACCCGCAGGTTTCCGCCAGATTCCATTTGCCCCAGTATGAAACTCTGTAAGGTTCCAGCGCGGCTCCGCCGAAGTAGTACGGAAAGAACAGTTCGAAGATTTGGCTGGGCGGAAACGAAAATTGCGAAAAGTAGTCGTAATCAATTCCGGCTCGGTCGCCCAATCTTTGCAATTCGCGGGCGGGCATGACCTGAATCATCGAAAGCAATCCGCCACACACCACCATCGCCCACAACAACATGACGAACCGTTTGCGACGCTCCGGCAAAGTGCGAAAGAAAAGTGTGAACAGCGTGTAGGCTCCGGCCAGCATTGCCGAATACGCCGTCATTTGCGGATCACCGGCAAATTGTTGCAACGCGATGAAGATTGCTCCAAGCGCCACCCATCGCCAGCGCGTCTGGCGATGCAGTTCTTCAATCGCCAGCAAAATCCATGGCAACCACGCCGCCGCGTTGATGCGGTTGGTGTGTCCCAGATGCGCGACCATGTATCCGCCCAGGCTGAACGTGACGGCGGCAATTACGGCTCCGATGCGCGAAGCTCCCGTCCGTCGCGCAAACAAATAAGTGCCGAACAGCGCCACGTGATAAGTCGTCAGCACTAACAAATTCATCGCCGTTTGTGGAGAAAACACCGCAAAAAACCATGTCGGCGGATACAACGCGCCCGGTTGAATACTGGCCAGCAGCGGCATTCCGGCGAAGATGTACGGGTTCCACAACGGCAATTCGCCGTTGGCAAGCATCTGCCCGATCAACACGCGAATGCCCAGAATCTGCGTCCAACCATCGCCTGGAGCCAACGTAACTTTGCCCAGCACAGCCGGGAAGAAATACACCAGCGGCAACAGAACCAATGTCAGTGCCACGACAATTCGCGGTTTGCGATCTGAGTTTGAAATTTGGGACATAGAAAAGAAGACCTGAATGGATGAGACCCGGTTCAACGCAAAGACGCCAGGAAGCAAAGACGCATCTCTAAAGACGGTTTCGGTGTCAAAGGGCAACCGAGCCTTAGATGGACTGCTTCCCTGTTTCTATTCTCCGCGCCTTTGCAACTTTGCGCCTTTGCGTTGAGTCGTGCCCAAATGAAAACTGCTATAAGCATGGCGGCTTCGAGATGCCGAAGCGAATTCATCATAGAGTTTCCTGACACCCGACACCCAATACCCGAAGCCTGACTCTCACTAAAAACAGCCTATGACCAAGTCGTTTTTTGGGTTTTCAGGTGTCAGGTAAGAGGGATCGGGTATCAGGGGCGAGTTCGCCAACGACACCTCAGACACACAGATCATGCCGTTGTTACTTTGCTTGATATTCAAAAGAGGCCTCGTATCCAGCCGATGACCAATACCGCCACACCGCTAACCAATCCCCACAAACCAAGCCGGAAACTTCGCGGGCGATAGACGAATTCAATCCGATGTTCGCCCGGCGGAACGACCACGCCGCGCAAGGTGTAATTCGTTCGGTAAATTTTGGTCGGTTGGCCGTCCACACGCGCTTCCCAACCGTCGTAAAACACTTCGCTCAAGACCAAAAAGCCATTGCTGATCCCTTGTTTTTCGATCTCGATGCGATGCGGCGCATAAGTTTTGATTTCCGCCTTGCAGTCAAAAAAATCCGTGCTTGGAACTGCCGAAGTTGGTTCCTCAGTCAACGCAAACTCTTTCAAATCCGAAAACGATTTTTCATCGGGCGCGTTGCGAATCGCCTTCAGGATTTCTTCGCCGGGTTTTGTTTTGATAAGTGACCAGGTTATCCACACGCGCGGCAAGACTCGCAAGTTTTCGTAAACCTCGACTTGATCGAATCGTCCAAGCGAGTGCCAGCGTTCGCTTGGCAAATAAAAATTCGCCAGCGGTTCGGACTTGCCGGTTGTGGCATCGAACAACGTCGCGCGCAGCAACAGCAGCGAAGCGTCTTCGCGCAGGTAAATCCATTCGATCTTTTCGATTTCCGCGCGGTCGAATTTCAGTCGCCCAAGATAACCGTGCGATTTGAATTCTCCCGCGTCGAAATCTTCAAAGACGCGCGCGCGTTGATGCTTGATTGCCGCTTTCACGTCCGCCCGGTCGTAAGCCCATTCCGAAGTGTCGCGCCCGGCTTCCAGCGTGCGTTCGATCACTCGGCCATCTCGCGTGTGCAGCCGCAGTTTCAGAATTGGCGCTCCGTCGGGCAAATGCGTGGAGTTGGCCATATTGGAAACGACGGCGATTTCTGTCGCCATTGTGTTTCCGGCGGTCGTCGTCAGTTTCGAGCCGGGTTTCAACTCCGCACCGAAATACGTTCGCGCGAAATACATACCGTCAAACTCAACACCGGTTTTCTTGCCGGTCGCTCCGCCGTGGCCGACCAACAGATATTTGACGTTCAGCAAATCCAGCCCGCGATCTTCCAGACCGAATGACTTTGTGTCCTGCACGTAACCGTTCAAGACAGAACCGGCGGTTCCGGTGATTTCTCCAACGCGCAGCGGGCGCAAAACGTCGTAGCCGCTGACGCTCTGCAATCCGCGCATCAATGAAATGTTCGGCTGATTGACCGTTTCAAAATTCGGGTCTTCAGGCCAGAACAATGTGTAATCGCCCGGCATGGTCAGATGGCTCATCACTCGGAATGAATTCAAATCCTTTTCGCGCGATTTGATGAACTGCACAGCGGGCGGATCAGCCAAGCGTTCTGTCGTGTTCGCCGTCACCAATCGCCACTGAAAAAAATGACCGTAAGCCGCCACGTCCAGCAGCAACACGCCAACCAGCAAGGCGTGTTTCCAACCGACGCTGAGTTTCTGCGATTGCGACAACCACAACGCCGCTACGCTGACGACGAAACAGCCAATCGGAACCAAAAATTCAGGATTGGTCAGCGCAGCAGCATTTGCCGCGCGAGGATTGGCGCTGGCCAGACTTGGGCCAAAAAAACGATACAACACGGCGACAATGGCAACGGTCAACGCCAGCGCCAACGTGCCTAGCATCATTGCGCGGCGTTTGAATTCTTCAGCCAGCAACGACAATCGCGTCGCGCCCAATCCGCCCAGTACGCCCAGCGCAAAAGTGAATTCAAACGTGTGGCGGTACGAACCCCGAAACGCCTTGTAACCCGGCACGCGGTAAAGCAAATGATTCAACTCGAACGGCAAGTAACCGCCAAATGCCAGAATCATCACCGTCGCGGCGATTCCCAACCACAACCACATTCGCCGCCGAGTGTCTGCTGCTTCGGAAGTTTCATCGGCTTTGGCGGTCAGGCGAAAACTGAGCAATCCGATCAACGCAAACAACCACGTCAGCAAACCAACGTAACCAGCCATCTGCGCCGGATAAGCGTCTCCCCAATTCGGCAAACGGAACGGCGGCAACATGCCTCCGCCAAAAAAGTACGGAAAGATCAGCGACGGAAGTTGTTTGGGCGGGAAGGAATACGAATCGAAAAACAATGGGCCGGGATCGTTGCGCTCGCTTTGCGCCAGCAGTTCCAGCGAAGGCAGCAACTGCGGCAAACACATCAACACGCCGCACACGATCATCACTGCCAGAGCCATCAAGCTGCGAAATCGCGCCGTTCGATCCGCGCAGTTCTTCAGCGCGAACAGCGTACACGGAGCGCACACCAGCACGGTGAACGCCACCATCTGCGGTTCGCCCGCGACAAATTGCAAAGCGATGAATGCGGCTCCCAATGCCGCCCAGCGCCAGGCCGTTCGCCACGAAGCGCTTCGCGTGATGTTTTCAATCGCCAACAACACCCACGGCAGCCACGCCGCTGCGCCAATGCGCGACGTGTGACTGAGGTGGTTAATCATGAAGCCGCCAAACGCGAAGGCTACTCCGGCCAGCAGCGCGCCCAACCGAGTGATGCCGATTCGCCGCGCGTACAGATAAGCTCCGATCAGCGCCAGATGGTACGTGGTGATGACGACAAGGTTCATCGCCCACACTGGCGGCAACACGGCAAACAACCAGTTCGGCGGATAAAAGGCTCCGGGATAAACGCTGGCCGCCAGCGGCATTCCGCCGAAGATGTACGGATTCCACAGCGGCAACTGCCCGTCGGCAATCATCTGCCCGGCTAAAGCTCGCAGCGGAAAATTCTGCGCCCAGCCATCACCCGGAGCCAGAAAAACCTGCCCCAGCAAAACGGGATAGAAGTAAATAAGCGGAAGAGCGACGAGCGCGATGGCAATTGCGGATTTAGGATTGCGGCCAAACCTGAATGCGGATTTTGAGGTGTCTACCATCGTCGTTTGTTTGCGGAAGCGAAACCGATAAAGCCGCAAATTAACGCCAATTTTCGCAGATTGAATTGATCTGCGTTTGTCAGCGTTGATCTGTGGCTAATGTCTTCAATCCACGAACCGATACTTCACCAACGCCCAGATAGCCGCGAAGCCGTCGCGCCAGGTGATTTTTTTGCCTTCATCGAAATCGCGCCCGTAATAGGAAATCGGCATTTCGTAAAGTTTGTACTTGCGCTTCAGAATCTTGGCGGTGATTTCCGGCTCGAAATCGAACTTGTTCGATTTAATCTGGAAGCTTTTGATCACGTCGGCGCGGAAGACTTTGTAACAGGTTTCCATGTCGGTCAGGATCGCGTTGTACAAAATGTTGGTGACGAAGGTCAGCATCTTGTTACCCAAGTAGTGCCAGAAATTGAATGCGCGCGAAACTTTGCCGCCCGACAACCGCGAACCGTAAACCACGTCGGCGCGGCCTTCCAGAAGCGGTTTGATGAGTTCGACGTATTCCGCCGGATCGTATTCCAGATCGGCATCCTGAATCAGAACTATGTCGCCTTCGGCGTAATGCAGCGCCGTACGCAGCGCCGCGCCTTTGCCCATGTTCTGTCCGTGAAAATAAATCTTGTGTTTGGACGTTTCGGCCAGCGTTTTCAAAATTTCGCGCGTGCCGTCTTTGGAACCGTCGTCAACGATGATGAGTTCTTTTCGCACATCGCCCAAATTGACGGCTTCGACGCGAGCGATGATTTCATGAATGGTTTTTGCCTCGTTGTACACGGGCATCAGAATCGAAAGTAAGGGCGGGTTTTGCATCTTCAGGTTTGTTGTGGAGTGCGGCGTGAAGCGCCGCTTTCCCATTGCGTCAATGAAAGCGGCGCTTCACG
>JANRKX010000105.1:0-21680 GCA_033763255.1 Acidobacteriota bacterium
GTCTTGTACTTCGAATCCTGTTTGGCCTTGCCAGCAAAGACGCTGGCGATCTCCACCAGATTGACGGTTTTGGCCGTCACCAACGCGAGAATAAAAGCAGCAACAAACTTGACGCGGGCTTTGTGCCACGATAAGTGTTGCTCCAACGTTTGCTCTAAAGAGCGAATGTCTTTCACCGTGCGATTGCCTTTCTTGTTTGGTCACAACAAAGTTCAATCGCACGGTGAGTTAAATTTTCAAATCATTCAAGTTATCAGCTTTTGTCCTGTACTGAGACAATGAGTACTCAACACACCGGGAAGAAATTACTCTTGATAAGGGGGGAAGAATCACCGGTATCAAAGTGGAGAAGAAGCCATGAGATTTATATTTCTGATTTCTATGTTTTGTAATCTTAATGTGTTTTGTGTGCCTGAATTGAATGAAGCAAGGTTGAAAACACTTGTGAAAGAATCGGATATGATTGCTTTGGCTGAAGTCACTGATGTGCAACCACCACCAGGAATCTGGAGCGGACAGTTCCCAGTAACTCAAGGCGTTAGCTACAAAGTGCTAGAAGTATTCAAAGGGAGTTTACAGAATGACACGCTTAGTCATAACTTTTATGTCATAAAGAATGATCCCCTTTCTGATAAGCAGAAACCCCAGTTATCCACATCGCTGTTCGCAAAGAAGAAAAAGCAATTGCTTTTTCTTAAATCAAAACCCGACGTAAAAGAATCTACAGACGGTTCAGCTACTGTACGGCAAAGTACGACAACATCTCCTTTTGAAATAGGTCATGTACTTTTAGCGGATAGAAATACATTGAAGGAGTTAAAGCGAATCCTTGCCCGCTGATTGGCCGATTTGCACAAGCCAGCGGAGAGCATTGGCTCTGCGGCCATCGCGCACCTTCCGCTATGGGTTTTGAGTAACCCGTACAGTCAGCAAGTCTGAATCGCAACATCTGAGCCAATGCCAGGCTACAGTTGGGCATTCAGGCTCAACTGAGCTTGGTCTGTCGTTGCCGGAGGATTTCAAACAATACGACCCCTGTTGCTACGCTGACGTTCAGCGAATTCAACTGCCCGTGCATCGGAATAGAAACGATGGCGTCGCAGTTTTCCCGCACCAATCGGCGAATGCCTTTGCCTTCGCTGCCCATCACCAATGCCAGTGGAGCGTTGAAGTTGAATTGGGTGTAACTGGTTTCTGTGCCGCCTTCGATGCCAACGACCCAGATGTTGCGTTCCTTCAACTCCTCAATCAGCCGAACCAGATTCGTCACACGGGCGATTTGCACATGCTCAACCGCGCCCGCCGAAGTTTTTGCGACAGTTTCGTTCAAGCCGGCGGCTCTGTGTTCGGGGATGAAAACGCCATCAACTCCTGCGCCTTCGCAGGTTCGCAAAATCGCGCCCAGATTGTGCGGGTCTTCGATTCCATCCAGCAGCACCAGCAACGGGCATTCGCTCAGAGAATTCAAAATCGAATCGGCTTCGACATATCCGGCGCTTCGTTTTGACGAAGTGCGAGTGTCGGCAGTGATGGCGACAACGCCTTGATGGTTGGCATTGCGAGTCAACTCATCCAACGTGCGCCGGTCGCGGGTTTCGAGTTTGATGCCTGCACGTTCGGCGGCTTCAGACAGGTCTTTCAACCGCGAAGGATTGGCTCCGGCAGCAATCAGGATTTTCTGTATCGGACGCCGCCGAGCTTTCAAGGCTTCCAGTACGGGCGACAAACCGTAAATGTGATTCATCGGGAAAAAACTCTTTCGGTCAAAGTTGGGATTGAAATCGCGGCGGATTATAACCCAGCAGAAGTTGGCAGGCAGGTGGCAAAAAAAGCGGCAACCCAAAGTCGAAACTTCAGGTTGCCGAAAAGAGAGACTCAACGTTTCAGCGGGAAACTTGTTGCCGTGATTGTCCGGTGTCGAAAAATTACTGAGCCAGCGCGACGGTGACGGTTTGCGGCTCGGTTTTGTTGCCAGCCAGATGGCGCGTGTGAATCAGTTCGCGCTCAGCTTTCGTTACCGGCAGTTCACGATTTTGCGTTGTGCCTTTGGTCGTCATCTGCGCCAGAAAGTACTGGTCGCCGTAACGACGAAACACCAATTTTGTCTGGTTGGCGACTTTTTCCGAATCAGCGTTGTAAGTCATGGTCGCCGCAGCAGAAATTTTTTCGCCGCCGCGAATAATCACCATGCCTCTGGGGGAAGCAGGAGCGGAAATCGTGTACTCACCTGCTTTCATCACCTTGCCATTGACCTGAAAATCAAACGGAACGTTTGCCTTCAATTCGGGCGATTGTGCGTAAGCGGAAACTGCCGACACGATAAACAGAAAACTGATGGTTGCGACGATGTTCAAAATTTGCTTTTTCATCTGAATTCTCCTTTGGGTTTAAGAAGCTGAACTTTCAGCTTCGGGCAATTGTTTTCAATCTTGTTCCAACGGTTTCTCTCTTCTTCATCTTTTGTTTTGTGTGCGATGATCCGTTTCATCGCTTGCGCCATCAGCTAGTTCAACCGCTGTGCCAGTGAATTCCGCGCTCGTTGTCTTGTTTGCTTTTTGCAGGGAACTGATTGAAAGGCTTGGAGTTGGTGTTTGCGAGATGTTGACTGGAAGCTGTCGCTGGTTTTTTGGCGGGAAGCTGAGTTTCTATCTGATCGGATAGCTCCGACTGTGGCCGGGTATCTGTTAGGATAGCTTTCAGCGAATTCTTCGAGGTGAACCTTATGTCAAATCCAAGATTGATTGTTCTGGCCGGGCCGTTGAAAGGTAAAATTTTCGACCTTACCGATGATGAAGTTTTGTTTGGCCGCGAATCGTCGAGCCGGATTTCACTGGCTGATCTTGCGGCTTCGCGGAGGCATTGCAAGATCCAGCGCGACGCTGACGGATTTGTGCTGACCGATTTGGATAGTTTCAACGGAACGGTCGTCAACGGTTTGCCGATCAAGGAACGGCGGCTGGAACACGGCGACCGCATCACTGTTGGCAGTTCGCACTTTCTATTTCAGCTTCACGACCAAGAACTTTTTGCCAAAGAAGAAAGCTCCGGACAGGTGCAGGTGGACGAAAGTCGCAGTTTTTCTCAGGACACGATTCGCATCGGACAGGAAGATTTGTCGCTGCTGCGACCTGAAAAACAACAACGCGGCAAATCGCGTTTGGTCAACGACCTGAACGCGCTGTTGAAAATCAGCCAGGCGATCAATTCGATTCGCAGTCTGGACGAATTGCAGCGCCAGTTGCTGGAGATGATCTTCGAAGTTGTGCCTGCCGAGCGCGGAGCAATTTTGCTGGCCGATAGGAAAACAACGCTCGATGATTTCGCGTCCACGTTCGGTTGGGATCGAAAAGACGGGGCGCAAACCACAGTGCGAATCAGCCGCGCCATCATCAATCAGGTCTTGAGCGCGGGCGAAGCCATCCTGAGCAACAACATTCTGGAAAGCGAAGCCTTTGGCAAAAACGAAAGCTTGATGGTTTTGCAAACGCGCGCTTTGCTGGCAGTTCCGATCATTTTGATGAGCCGAAAGCTGGGTGTCGTTTACCTGAGCACCAGCGATGCGACAGCCAGGTTCGATGAAGATCATCTGCAACTGGTTTCGGCCATTGCCGGAATCGCCGCCGTTGCACTGGAAAACGTTCGCCAGTTGGAATGGCTGGAAAACGAAAATCGCCGGTTGACCGAAGAAATCAACATCGAACGCAGCATGGTCGGCGAAGGCAAACGCATGCGCGACGTTTACCAGTTTATTGCCAAAGTCGCGCCAACCGATTCGACAGTGCTGATTCGCGGCGAAAGCGGAACCGGAAAAGAACTCGCCGCCAATTCGATTCACCAAAACAGTTCGCGCGCGGGCAAACCTTTTGTCGCCATCAACTGCGCCGCGTTGACCGAAACCTTGCTGGAAAGCGAATTGTTCGGCCATGAAAAAGGCGCGTTCACCGGAGCCGTCGCTCAGAAAAAAGGGAAGTTCGAAGTTGCCGATGGCGGCACGATCTTTCTGGATGAATTGGGCGAGATGTCTTTGGTCTTGCAAGCCAAGTTGCTGCGCGTGTTGCAGGAACAGCAATTCGAGCGCGTCGGCGGAACTCGCCCGCTCAAGGTTGATGTTCGGTTGATCGCCGCCACCAACCGCGACCTGGAATCGGCGATCAAAGACGGCAGCTTTCGGCAGGATTTGTATTACCGGCTGAATGTCGTTTCGCTGAAACTGCCGGGTTTACGCGAACGCCGCGAAGACATTCCGCTGCTTGCCAATTACTTTGCCACGAAATACGCCAACAAATGCAAACGCCAGGTTCGCGGCATTGCGCCTGAAGCCCGCGCATTGCTGACGGCTTACGATTGGCCAGGAAATGTCCGCGAACTGGAAAACGCCATTGAACGCGCCATCGTGCTGGGTTCCACAGACCTGATTCGCCCCGAAGATTTGCCAGAAGCCGTGCTCGAAACCGAAGCCGAAACTCCGTCGGCGGAAATCTCCATCGCCAATTACCACGAAACGATCAAGGAAACGAAAAAGCAATTGATCGTCAAAGCCATTGCTCAGTCCGATGGCAACATCACCGAAGCCGCTCGGCTGTTGGGCGTTCAGGCAAATTACCTTCATCGGTTAATCAGCAATCTGAATTTGCGGGAAGCGATCAAGAAGTGATTGTTAAGGCTGAGCCGGGCAGGAAGCTGCCGTGCTGGAATTGGCCAATTACCGCACGGCAGCTTCAGATCAATTACTTATCCGTGACCGGAACTTCGTCTTCGTCTTTGCCAGACTGGTCTTTGAACAGTTTGGCGACTTTCTTTTCGGCGCTGGTTTTTTCGATCTTCAGCACGGTTTCGCTGGAACCATCCCAGATTCTTGCCAAAAAGTATTGGTCCCCATAACGACGAAACATCAGTTTCGATTTGTGTTTGTCGGTGTGTTTATCCACGACGGTCATGACGTTGACGGCTTTGCCGCCTTTTTCTCGACGGATAAGCACGGTTCCGCTTTGGCCGACAGATTCAATGATGTAATCGCCCTTGGGCATTTTCTTTTTTCCGATTTGAAAATCGAACGGAATGTCGGCTTTGATTCGAAAGCTAAACGACGACGCAGCGGTTGCAGAGGTCAAAGCCAAAGCCAGACAGCAGGTGACAACGAATGAACAGAGGATTTTTTTCATGATTCTCCTTGCGGTTGAGGAGCGAGGGCGACTCGCTCAGGGGTTGTATGGGGAAAAGAACTGGGAACTTGCGCAGAGTATGCTCAATTCGGCGAATCCGTCCAAGCGAAATTTCGCTTCCACGAAACGGTTGTGGTAAAACTTCGGCACGGAGGAAAAACATCAATGGCAAACATTCAATTTCTGGGGGCGGCGCGAACCGTCACCGGCTCCAAGCATTTGCTCGAAGTCGGCGGGTATCGCGTGATGGTTGATTGCGGACTGTTTCAAGGCTTGAAGCATCTGCGGCTGCGAAATTGGGAGCCGTTTCCGATCAATCCGGCTTCGATCAATTCGGTGATTTTGACGCACGCGCACATTGACCACAGTGGTTATTTGCCCAAATTGGTGCGTGATGGGTTTGACGGAACGGTATACGGAACTCCCGGGACTGTTGAACTGTCGCGGATCATGCTGCCCGACTCGGCCAGGCTTCAGGAAGAAGACGCCGATTACGTCAACAAAACCGGTGCGACCAAACATCATCCGGCGTTGCCGCTGTATTCCGAAAAAGATGCCAACGCAGCCTGCCGATTGATGCAATCGGTCAATTACCACAAACGAATTCAACTGACGAAAAAGCTTTCGTTTGAATTCGTCACCGCAGGGCACATTCTGGGTTCGAGCTTTGTGCTGTTTGAAGTCGAATGCAACGACGGAGCAACGCGCCGGGTGGTGATGACAGGCGATCTGGGCAGGTACAACGAACCGATCATTCACGATCCTTCGCCTGTGGAAGACGCCGATTACATCGTGGTCGAATCCACTTACGGCGACCGCGAGCACTCCGATTTCGATGTCAAAGCCAAACTCGCCGAAATCATCACCGAAACGGTCAATCGAGGCGGACAAATTCTGATTCCATCGTTTGCGGTTGGGCGAACACAATTGTTGCTGTATTTGATTCGTGAACTGGAGGACGAAGGCCGCATTCCTATCATTCCGGTGTACGTGGACAGTCCCATGGCTTCAAGCGCAACGCGATTGTACCTGAGCCACAAAGAAGATCATGACCTGGAAATGAAAGACTTGATGGATGACCGCAGAAATCCTCTGGCCACTCAGCGGTTCAATCTGGCGCGAACCCGCGACGAATCCAAAGCCATCACCAAAGGCGACGAATCTGCCGTTGTCATTTCAGCCAGCGGGATGGCGACCGGCGGACGCATCATACATCACCTTCGCAAACGACTCCCGGATGAACGCAACACTGTGGTTTTTGTCGGCTATCAATCCGAAGGAACTCGCGGACGGCGATTGCTGGATGGCGAACCGGAAATCAAAATCTTCGGCGAATTCGTTCCGGTCAAAGCCAAAATCGAACGGCTGGAAAACTTGTCGGCGCATGCCGATTCGCGCGAAATCCTGCACTGGCTGGGTGGATTCAAACGCGCGCCGAAAACTGTGTTTCTGGTTCACGGCGAACCGAAAGCTCAGGAAGCGTTGAAACAAAAGATCGTCGAAAAATTCGGATGGAAGGTTGAGATACCGGATTATCTGGATAGGTTCGAGCTATGACGGTGTGTGACAATTTTCCAAATTGTCACGCTAAACTTTTTATTGCTTGATTATGCAAGCGTGGGGCAATTTGAAAAATTGCCTCACAACGTTTTTGCCGTTTCGACACTACGCGGTGTTTGGGGTATAGTGCCCGCCTACTTCGACATCTCATCACAATGAAAATCATCAAGAATGACTCGGACGACTGCTGAAAATGCCGCGTTTGTGAAACGCACAGGCTGGAAGTCTGGGCAGCAAACCGAGTCTCATACCTGTAAGGAAGCAAGGAGCAATGCAAGCAAAAGCCAAACTCGAAGAACAAATCAAAACTGAAACGCCCTCGACTGTTGCGGACATTGATCCGCAGGAAACCTCGGAGTGGCTGGAAGCCTGGGATCAGATTCTGAATGAAGAAAACCCGCAGCGCGCGTCTTATTTGTTGAATGCGCTGACGCAGCGCGCTCGTAATGCCGGGCTGAACCTGCCGCCAAGATTCAACACTCCATACATCAACACCATTCGCCCCGAAGACGACGTGCCCTATCCGGGCAATCTGGCGCTGGAACGCAAAATCAAAAGCGCCATTCGCTGGAACGCTTTGGCGATGGTCGTGAACCAGAACAAAAAAGACGCGGGCATCGGCGGACACATTTCGACTTTCGCTTCGGCGGCAACGCTGCTGGAAGTCGGTTTCAATCATTTCTTTCGAGGTTCGATTGGAGATCAGCCAGGCGAGTTTGTTTACTTTCAGGGCCACGCCTCACCGGGCATTTATGCTCGTGCTTTTCTGGAAGGCCGCCTGACTCAGCAGCATATTGAAAATTTCCGCCACGAATTGCGCGACACCGAAGGCCTTTCGTCGTATCCGCACCCGTGGTTGATGCCTGATTTCTGGAGCTTCCCGACGGTTTCGATGGGATTGGCTTCGTTGAACGCCATCTACCAAGCACGCTTTATGCGCTACATGGAAAACCGCGGATTGATTCCGGCGACTGACCGAAAGATATGGGCTTTCCTGGGCGACGGCGAAATGGACGAACCGGAATCAATGGGTTCATTGACGCTGGCCAGCCGCGAAAAACTGGACAATCTGGTTTTCGTCATCAACTGCAATTTGCAACGTCTGGACGGCCCGGTTCGCGGTAACGGCAAAGTTATTAACGAACTTGAAGCCGCGTTCGCCGGAGCCGGTTGGAACGTCATCAAAGTCGTTTGGGGCAGCGGATGGGACGATTTGCTGGCGCGCGACAAGACGGGTTTGCTGTTGAAACGAATGGAAGAATGCGTTGACGGCGAGTATCAAGCTTTCCGCGCCAAAGACGGCAAATACATCCGCGATCATTTCTTTGGCAAATATCCTGAACTGCTGAAATTGGTCGAACACTTGAGCGACGATGACATCTGGCGGTTGCGTCGCGGCGGTCACGATTCGATCAAAGTCTATCAGGCTTACAAACGCGCTTACGAAACCAAAGGCCAACCGACCGTGATTCTGGCCAAAACCGTCAAAGGTTACGGAATGGGTTCGTCCGGCGAAAGCCGCAACCTGGCTCACCAGGCAAAGAAGATGGAAGAAGTTGATCTGGTCAATTTCACCAAACGATTTGAACTGCCGATTTCTGAAGCAGACGCCAAGAAAGCCAAGTTTTATGTGCCCGCGCCCGACAGCGAAGAAATCAAATACATGAAATCTCGCCGCGAAGCTTTGGGCGGCAGCATTCCAGCCAGAAAACTGAAAGCGGAAAAATTGCAGGCTCCGCCGCTGGAATTTTTCAAAGAATCGCTGGAAGGGTCGCAAGGCCGCGAAGTTTCCACGACGATGGCTTTCGTTCGCGTGCTGACTCTGTTGATGACCAAAGACAAAGACTTGGGCAAACGAGTTGTGCCGATTGTTCCTGACGAAGCGCGCACTTTCGGAATGGAATCGCTGTTCCGCCAGGTCGGCATTTACGCCAGCCAGGGGCAGCTTTACACACCGCACGATTCGGACATGTTCCTGTATTACAAGGAATCGAAAGAAGGCCAGATTCTGGAAGAAGGCATCACCGAAGCAGGCTCGATGGCCTCGTTCACGGCGGCTGGAACGGCTTACGCCAATTACGGCGTCGAAATGATTCCCTGCTACATCTTCTATTCGATGTTCGGGTTCCAGCGCATAGGCGATTTCGCCTGGGCGTTTGCTGACGCTCGCGGCAAAGGCTTTTTGCTGGGAGCAACCGCCGGACGCACTACGCTGAACGGTGAAGGCCTTCAGCACCAGGATGGTCACAGCCACGTGCTGGCCAGCACCGTTCCGACCTGCGCGGCTTACGATCCGGCGTATGCGTATGAAATCGCAGTCATCTTCCAGGACGGTTTGCGCCGCATGTATCAGGAAGGCGAAGACCGTTTCTATTACATCACCGTTTACAACGAAAATTACGCCCAACCCGCAATGCCCGAAGGCGTCGAAGAAGGCATCATCAAAGGCATTTACAAGCTGAACGGTGCGCCGAAAGGCAAAGCTAAAGTCCAGTTGTTCGGCAGCGGCCCGATGATGGGCGAAGTGCTGCGCGCCCAAAAAATCCTGGCTGAGCAGTACAAAATCACTGCCGACGTGTGGAGCGTGACCAGCTACAACGAACTGCGCCGCGATGCGTTGCGCGCCGAACGTTGGAACCGGCTGCATCCGACCGAAGCCGAGCAAAAGCCTTACATCCAACAAGTGATGGAAAACACCGAAGGCCCGATCATCGCTTCCAGCGATTATATGAAGATCGTGGCTGACCAGGTGTCTCCGTGGCTTGGCGGTCGTTTGGTGAGCTTGGGAACGGACGGCTTTGGCCGCAGCGAAAACCGCGATTACCTGCGCCGCCATTTCGAAATCAACGCCGAATCCATCGTGGCTGCTGCGTTGTCCAAGCTGGCGCGCGACGGCAAGTTCAACGCCAAGAAAGCCGCGCAAGCAATCATTGATCTGGGCGTCAACCCGGACACGATTGATCCGGCGATTGCGTAATTTGGAAGACTGGTAGTAAAAGAAACACGGATGCAGACAATTCAAGTTTGCAGCCGTGTTTTGTTTTACCGGGAAGAAGAGGCGATGGCGTTACCTGAATTCAACGAGTTTGGCGACTTACCTGTCGGTGTTCATCGGGCGACGTTGGCAGAAGTGATCGAACGTTTTGGTTCAGAAACTCCGCAGCGGCAGTTGGTGACGACGCGGCTCTTGCGGATTCATAAATTGGCTTTGGCTACGGGAAAACTGCTTCGTTTCGTTATCTTCGGCAGCTACGTTACTGCCAAGTCAGCGCCCAACGATGTTGACATCATTTTGGTGATGACCGACGATTTCGATATGAGCGAGTGTGATGAACAAACGCTCCCTTTGTTCCAGCACATGCGAGCACACGAAGTTTTCGGCGCAAGCGTGTTTTCTATTCGCCCCTCGACCGTGTTACTTGAGTCAGTGGACGAATTCATTGGCTACTGGCAGGTCAAACGTGAAAAAGGGCAGCGTGGCATCATCGAATTAATTTTGGAGGAACAGTCATGATTCAAAATGATTTGGAGCTTGCAGGCACACAAGAACGCATAGCTTTTTTCTGCCGTATCGTTGCGAACATGCGGAAAGTTGAATCCCAAAAGAACTTTCCTTACATGGCCAGCGGCTATCTGGCAGAAATCGAAAAGATGAATGCGGAGGTTCTTGAGTATCTGAAACGACCTGCCAATGAAATTGAACTGGCAAAGGCGGCTTGACCGCCTCTCTGGGGACAGAACTCGCTCTTCACGGACTTCAACCGCATTACTTTGTTGATAAATCGCCTCATCACCTCGCTTGGTACACAGGCTGTTCGCCTACGATGGTTTTCTGAATCGCAATGTCTTTGATGGCGCTGGGCGCAACCGTCAGCGGATTGCCCGGCAGAATGACGAAAGCCGCCAACTTGCCGACTTCAATCGAGCCTTTGGTTTTCTCTTCAAAGTTTTGCCACTCAGACTTGGTAAAACCCGGCTTTCCTGTACGACTCATCCAGCAATTCAACTATGTGAACAACCTGGCAGTCGGCGTTGAACATTCGTGCGCCTGCGCCGAGTTGCATGTGGCAGCCTGGATTGGCTGTCGCCAGAACTTTTGCGCCAGTGGCTTTCACCTTTTCGATTTTGTCCGAAAGGATGCCTTCGGACATTTCCGGTTCGCTGAGGTTGTAAATGCCCGCGCCTCCGCAACAGTCCTGCATCCCTGCTAGCGGACGATATTCGACGCCGGGAATCGAGGTGAGCACTTTTTGCGGAGCAGTCATCACTCGCTGGGCGTGGTACAGGTGACAGGGTGCATCCATCGTCACGATTTCTTTGACTTCCGCGCCGGGACGGATTTCATCGTCGGCCAGAAATTCTGTGGCATCTTTGACATGGCGGCTGAAGTGTTTGGCTCGTTCGGCATAACGCGGATCGTCTTTGAGCAGGTCGCCGTATTCTTTCAACAAAGCTCCGCAGCCAGCGGCGTTGATGATGATCGTCGCCGGATTTGTCGGGTTGTGATCGGCTCGCAGAAACCGTTCGAAAGCGTCAATGTTTTGCCGCGCCAGTTTGCGCGCGGTTTCCAGGTCGCCCGAATGCGCGTGCAAAGCTCCACAGCAGACCTGTTTGGCGACTTCGATGTTTTGGCAGTTGTTGACTTCCAGCACGCGCTTGGTGGCTTCGTTGGCGTGTTTGAACAGACCTTCCATCACGCAGCCGGTGAAGACGGAAACAGGTTTTAGATGGCTGGGGGATTGCGGATTGCGGATTGCGGATTGCGGATTTTGGGCAGCGTTGTCCTTCTGTCCTGCTTTCGCTTCGTTTCGCGCAGGAGATGTGGTCATCAACAGTGACAACGCGAAGTCGGCTTTCTTGGAGACTTTGCGAACCAGGCCGGACTTGTACGCCCACCGCATCAAGCCGCTGTCGCGCATCCATCGGTTGACGGCGAACACGGCTTTCAGGCGATTCGGGTAGGGGAAAACGTGGCGAAGCGCGAGTTTCAGCATCAACTTCTGAACGCCTACGGCTTTTTTCGCGCCGTGTTCGTTGATGGTTTCGCGCGCGTGTTCCAGCAGATGGCCGTAATTGACTCCCGCCGGGCAAGCAGTTTCGCAGGCTCGGCAGCCCAGGCACAAATCTATGTGACGTGAGAATGTCGGCGATTGAACATCCAGCTTGCCTTCGGCGACGGCGCGCATCAGGTAAATGCGACCGCGCGGACTGTCGTTTTCGTTGCCGGCTTGCTGGTAAGTCGGGCAGGCAGGCAAACACAGGCCGCAATGAATGCAGCCCAAAATCTTATCCATCTCGGCGTCGAGAGCGGTGTGAAGTGGTGTGTTCAGAGACATAAAATTTTGCAGTTATTTTGACGGGGGACAGGATGTCCGCGAACCGGCAGCGGACAGGATGTCCGCGCTCCGGCTCAAATCCCAGCAACAAATCTTCCCGGACTGAGTTGCGCGTCAGGGTCAAAACGGTTTTTCAGTTCGCGCATCAATCGAGCCGTTGCGCCAACATCGCCCCAGGTGTCGAGTTGATCCTTGATCGCTTGTGGCGCTTCCAGCACTACCAACTGGCCACCGCGCGCTTGGGTCAGGTGGCGAAGTTCGGCAATGAATTTCGGACGACGTTTAGTTTGCAGATCGTCGAACAAATCTTCTTTGGCCAGCACGCGCAAAACGCCGTTGCCTGCATGAGCACGCCAGCTTGCGCGCGGCAACAATTGATTGACATCGTTTAGCACGGAATTCAAATCGGCGGGTAAGGCGCTCAACCGCAAATTGAACGCCCACTGCTCGTCGGTTTCCGTTTCGTGATACCTGCGCCAAAACATTTCGGCGTCGTTGGTGCTCAGCACGACGCGGTCGAATTCGTGACCGATGCGAGTTGCGTCGTTGAGTTGCGATTCGATGGTTTCGGCTTCGTTCAAAAAACGCAGCGCCAGCGCGAAGCGATTGGATTCAATCGGCAAGCTCAGGTCGCCGGTTGGCGAAACCAGTTCCATCGCCGAAGGCTGCACGTCAGAGTCGCCAAGCTTCAACGCCAGGCCGCACAGGCTTTCGGCGTCGGCGGCGTAAAACACCAACGTCTTTTCCGTTGGTGGCAACGCGCGCAGCTTGAAACTCATTTCGGCGATCATTGCCAGCGAACCGAAACTGCCCGCGTACAGCTTGCACAGGTCGTAACCGGCGACGTTTTTGACGACTTTGCCACCGGCTTTGCTGACGCCGCCGTTCGGGTGAACGACCGTGACGCCGACCATCCAATCGCGCGGAGTTCCGTAAGCACAACGCAATGTGCCGCTGCTGGCCGACGCGATGATTCCGCCAATCGTGGATTTGGTTTCGCCGAACGGATCGAGCGGAATGAATTGGCGATGTTGCGCCGCTTGCTGGTTGAATTCCGCCAGCGAACAACCTGACTGCAAAGTGGCCGTCAAATCAGCGGGTTCGTATTCCAACACGCGGTTCATTTTTGCGGTCGAAACCACCAGATGAAATTGCACAGGCCGATTGCCAACTGTGAGCCAGGTTCCAGCGCCA
Organism: Acidobacteriota bacterium; assembly: GCA_033763255.1. GTDB lineage: Bacteria > Acidobacteriota > Blastocatellia > RBC074 > RBC074 > RBC074. Next base: position 13,253 of record JANRKX010000105.1, read on the forward strand.
GCCGGAATCACGCGCCAGCGTTCGTCATTGGCCAGCTTCAGAATTTCGCTTAGCTCGTTCAGATCGTGCGGAAAAGCAACGACGCGCTCCGGTTCGTCAATGACGCGAAAGCTGTCGCCAGTGGCCAGTCGTGCGCGGTTTTCGCCAAACATTTCGCGCAGCCGGTGCAGGATTTGATCGGCAGAGACCTGACGCAGCGGTTCGGCCTCTGAAATTACAGGTGGTGCAATGGGCATATTCGTTTGTTTTGTTGAGTGAGATCGGACGCGATGGAAGGCTGGTTATACCATGTCGTTTGACGATTGGGCGAGCGTTGCCAGCGCAGACCGCAGCGCATCAATCGCCAACACGGAACAATGCTCTTTGTTGCGGGGCAAGCTTTCCAAAACGCGCGTCACATCCTGCGGAGCCAATTGGCGAGCGGTTTCAACCGGCAAACCGATCAGCAGTTCAGTCAATGCGGAACCGGCGGCAATGCTCGGCGGGCAGCCCTGTGCGGTGAAACTGGCGGCGGAGATTTTTCCTTCGGCAATTTTCAGGTACAGCTTCAATAAATCGCCGCAGACGGGATTGGTTGCCGTACCGAGATTGGTCGCGTCAGGCAATTCGCCCACATTGCGTGGGCTTTCCAGATGATCCAAGACTTTGGCGCTATACATGTAAAGTTCCAACCGTTAGGAATCCGAGTCTTTGGTTTCCAGATGAGCAGGCCAAGCCAGTTTGACCAGTAACCACATCGCACCAGCAATCGCCAGCGTGTAAACCAGATGGTAAAACAGTCCAATCGGCAAAAAGCCAAAAACCATCGGCTGAGCCGTACGCCAGAACCAGAAATCCTGATGCAGTAAATAAAGCGCGATAAGTAAAACAATCAGAAACAATCGTTTCATGTGGTTTCTATCTCTGTTGAAAAGTTTCTTGCGGAAAAGAGTGGACTCGTAAACGCGGCGTACTATCCCACACAGGTTTTCATTCTGGCAACAACCGGATCGAACCCGCGTAACCGTAACTTCGTAGGGAACGTCTGAACAAATACGCAACCGTGAATCCATAGAAAATCGGCAAGTTCCCAAATCTGCGCTGTCTGATTTAGAATTCCGATTCACAACACAACCACAGATTTAACTTAGGACTACAAAAAGCAATGCGATTCAGCAAATTCTTTCCGGCGTTTTTTGCCGCCATCATGCTTTTCAGCTTGATCGGCGTGTCTTTCGCCCAAACCACCAGCGTTATCACAGGCAAAGTTCAGGATCAGACGGGCGCAGTCATAGTTGGCGCAAAAGTCACTGCGCGCAGTCTGGAAACCAACCTTACGCGCTCGACAATCACTGACGGCGAAGGTCGTTACACTTTCGCCGAACTGCGCGTCGGTCGTTACGAAGTTCGCGCGGAACAGGACAAATTCAAACCGGACGCAAGGTCGTTGAACCTGACCATCGGCGAAACCGTGTCGCTGGATTTGCAGTTGCAGGTGGCTGTGTCGGCTACTGTGGAGGTGGTGGATGCCGCTCCGCTGGTCAACACGCAAACTTCGGAATTGAGTTATCTGGTCGGCGAAAAAGCCATCCGCGAATTGCCGCTGAACGGACGCAATTACACCGACCTGGCTTTGTTGCAACCGGGCGTGACTTCGTTTCCGTTGCGCGATGGAGGCTCAGTCGTCGCACACGGTTTGGGAATGAGCATCAACGGTCAGGATTTGCGCTCGAATGTTTATTTGCTGGACGGAACGCTTCAAAACGACATTACCAACGGCCCGGCGGGCAGCGCGGCTTCGACTGTTCTGGGAACCGAATCCATACGCGAATTCCGAGTCGAAACCAATTCTTACTCGGCTGAATTCGGGCGCAATTTCGGCGGCCAGATCAACGCGGTCAGCAAATCCGGCTCGAACCAGTTTCACGGCTCGCTGTATGAATTCCACCGCAACGACAACATGGACGCGCGGAATTTTTTTGACCGCCAACCAATCGGCAAACCCGAATTCAAACGTAACCAGTTTGGCGGAACCATCGGCGGCCCTGTGGTCAAAGACAAAACCTTTTTCTTTGTCGGTTACGAAGCTTTGCGCGAACGGCTTGGTCGCACGATCAACTCTGCGGTTCCTGACGCCAACGCCCGCAACGGAGTTTTGCCGACCGGAACTGTCACGGTTAATCCGGCGGTTCGGCCTTATCTGGATTTGATTCCGCTGCCAAACGGCCCGTCCATCGGCGGAGGTTTGGCGAATTACTTTTTCCGGTTCAATCAATCGCTGGATCAGCATTTCGTTCAGGGGCGCGTGGATCACACCTTCAACAAGAATCACCAGATTTTCGCGCGTTACACCACAGACCGCGCCGATCAGTTTTTGCCTACGGATTATCCACAATTTCCGCGCACGTTTTTTTCGCGCAACCAGTTCACGACAATCGAACACACCTGGTTGATGACTCCGCAAACGATTAACACTTTGCGTTTCGGATTCAGCCGCACGCCGGTTGGCCAAAACGTTCGCAGCGATGTGCCCAGCAGCGTTCCGTTTTTCGTTCCCGGCAGAAAGTACCTTGGTGACATTGACATCGGAGGCATGCCGCGATTCGGCACTCAGGCTTCCGGCGATTTGCGATTGGTGCAGAACGTTTTCAGCTTCGCGCAAAATCTGGTTCACACGCGAGGCCGCCACATTCTGAAATTCGGCAGTCTGGTCGAGCGTTACCAAAACAACATGGTCAACCCGACTTTTTCGCTGGGCATTTACGCTTTTGCTGACCTGGGCAACTTCCTGCGCGGAACGCCTCGCCAGTTCGTTGGTCTGACGCCCGCCGCCGAGCTTGATCGTTACTGGCGATTCACGCTGTTCGGTTTTTACGCACAGGATGATTTCAAACTGACGCCGCGCCTGACGGTGAATTTGGGTTTGCGCTATGAGTTCGCCACGCAACCGCAAGACCGTCGAGACATCGCGCTGATTAACTTCAGCGACCGTCAAATCACGCCTGGCCCGCTTTACAAGAACCCGACTTACAAAAACATCTCGCCGCGACTTGGCTTTGCGTGGGATGTTTTCGGCAACGGCAAAACCAGCGTGCGCGGAGGTTACGGCTGGTATTTCAACACCAACAATCAGCAAAACCTGATTGTCACAGTGACGAATCCGCCTGCGACTCCGCGCGTAGTCGTTCCGAATCCAACTTTCCCGACTCCGTCGTTTGCGGCAGTTTCAAATGCCATTCGCCCGATTGAATACGACCTGAAAAATCCGTCGAACCACACTTACAACCTGAACCTGCAACACCAGCTTCCCTGGGATGTTGTGGTCACGCTGGGTTACGCTGGTTCGCGCGGAACTCATTTGTTGCGAAACACAGACGCCAATCACTCGATTCCGACTCGGCTGGCCGATGGAACTTACTTTTTCCCGAACAACGCGCCGCGCCAGAACACCAGTTTCGGCGTTATCGAACTGAAAAAGAGCGACGGCGATTCTTACTACAACGCCATGATCTTCGAGGTTCGCAAACGTTTTTCGCGCAGCTTCGACGTGCAATCGTCTTACACCTGGGGCAAAACGATTGATAACACTCAAGCTTCGACCTTCTTTTCAGACGCCACCAACGCGACGGTTTCGGCTTTGCCTGAAGTGCCGGGTTTGAATTACAACCGAGGGCTGGCTGATTTCAACGTCGCGCAAAACTGGGTTGGCAACTTCACCTGGGAACTGCCCTTTGCCAAAGGTTTGAAAGGAGCGGCGGGCAAAATTCTGGACGGTTGGAACTTGCTGGGCATAGCGCAGGTTCGTAGTGGATTGCCGCTGACTGTGTTTGTCGCTGCCAATCGTTCGCAATCGAAATGGGCGCCTTCGTCGGGACCAGGACTTGGGCCTGATCGTCCGAGCTTTGCGCCCGGATACACTTTCAAGAGCGCAGTCACCGGCAGCCCTGACGCTTACTTCGATCCGAAAGCGTTTTTGCTGCAACCGTCGGGAACGCTGGGAACATTGGGGCGCAACACCTTTGAAGGGCCAAACCTGCGAACCTTCGATCTGGCTCTGACCAAAAACACCACGTGGTCGAAACTCGGCGAAGGAACTCGAATTCAATTGCGCCTGGAATCTTTCAATCTGTTCAACCGCGCGAATTTCGGCACGCCGAGTTTGCAGGTTTTCGCCGGAACTCCCGAAGCATTGAACGCGCCGCCCGCCTCGCTGGCTCCGACGCAACCGGCTTCGATTGCGACTTTTGGACGCATTCGCTCGACTGTGACTTCGGCGCGACAGATTCAGCTTGGATTGAGAATTTCGTTTTGATGAGGTGAAGGATCGTGAGCAGACGAGACACTTATCACGATGCGGTTAAAAGAGCATTGATAAAAGACGGGTGGACGATTTCTCACGACCCGCTCAGGCTCAGCTACGAAGGAACTACGGTTTCCACTGACTTGGGGGCTGAAAAGGCTTTTGCCGATGGAGAGCGTATTGCCGTAGAAATCATTGCCGTCGAAGTCAAAGATTTCGATGGCGATCAGAAGATGAGCCAGTTTGAAAAGGCGCTTGGCCAATACAACTTATATCGAACACTGCTAAGAGTGCTGTCTCCTGGCCGCACTATTTTTTGGCCATCAAGAAAGATGTCTTTGAAGAATTCTTCCAACTTCCGATCATTCAGCTTGCTACCAACGAAGATAAGGTCAAATTCTTGATTTTCGATGAAGTACGCGAGGAGGTAATACAATGGATAAAGTAGCTCGTTATCGCCAAATCCTTCAACAAGTCATGGTGGATACCGCCGCGATGTTGTCGCAAGGCAATGAAGTGGCGATTCTTCCTGTCTGCGATGCAGCACACGATCAGTACCTGATGGTTTCGCTTGGCTGGCACAAAATTGGCAGACGCGAACACGCTCTGGTTTTTCACGCTCAGCTTCACGGTGATACAGTTTTGGTTGAAACTGATAGAGTCGAAGAAAGCGTTACCAGTTCTTTGATCGAAGCCGGCATTGATAGAAACGATATTGAATACGCTTGGAATAGAAGCAGGCAACCGGAGAATCGTCCCATGGTTTTGCCGAACAATCTGGAAGCGATGGCCGCTTAACGCTTCACCGTTTTTCCACTCCAACCAAACAACCAGGAGGCCACTATGACGAAAAAGCATTTCGCTGTTTGTGTAATTTTGCTGTTGGCGTTGGCAGCCGTTTCGCCGCTGCCGTTCAAAACTGCGGGGCAGGCTGCTGCGCCTGCCGCTCAAGCCAAAGCTCCGCGACCGATTGAACTGACGGACAGTCTGGCTTGGAAGCGCATTGCTTCGCCGACTGTTTCCGGCGACGGGCAATGGTTCGCTCACAAGTTGACGCCGAACGAAGGCGACAGCGAACTCGTCTTGCGCCGCATCAGCGACGGCAAAGAGTGGCGATTCCCGATTGGCGAATCGCAAGGTTTCGGCGGCTTTCCCGGTTTTCCGGGAGCTTCGGCGGATGTCGCTTTTTCAGACGATTCGAAATGGTTCGCGTTCACAACTTCGCCGACTTTCAAAGAAGGCAAACGGCTCAGAAAAGAACGCAAGCCGCTGCAAAACAAAGTCACCGTCGTCAATCTGGCGACCGAAAAGAAAACCGAGTTTGAAAAGATTCGCCGCTTCAACTTCGCTGGCGAAAACTCCGGCTGGATTGCGCTGCATCGTTACGGAGCCGACGCGCCAACCGGGCCGCCTCCAGGAGCAACTCCGCCAACCGGTGGAACCGCTGCGCCGGAACGCGCAACCGGCTCGGATTTGATCCTCCATGAACTGGCGACCGACAACGAATTGAACTTCGGCAATGTGGCCGATTTCGCCTTCAACAAGAAAGGCGACTGGCTGGCGTGGACGATTGATGCCAACGAAAAAATCGGCAACGGCATTCAGGTTCGCAACATGACAACCGGAGCCGTGTTGCCGCTCGACAACGCCAAAGCCAGCTATCGCGGATTGAGCTGGACGGAAAAAGGCGAAGCTCTGGCTGCTGTCAAAGGCGTTGAAGACAAAGGCTACGAAGACAAGCTCTACAGCGTAGTGGCGGTGAATGGCTTTGCCGCTGGTTCGCCGCAGAAAATGGTTTACGACCCGCGTCAAGACAAAGACTTTCCTGCCGGATTGACCGTCAGCCCGAATCGCAACGTTGCGTGGACAGAAGATTTTGGCGCGTTGATGTTCGGCATTCACGAAGTCAAAAAGAAGAAAGGCGGCGACAGACCAGAACCTCCTGCTGGAGCGGCTCCGGCTGCAGCGATGCGTCGTCCGCAGGAAGACGAACCGGAAAAACCAGACCTGGTTTTGTGGCACTGGAAAGACGGGCGGCTGCAATCGCAACAACAAGTCGAAGAATCACGCGACAAGAATTTCAGCTACTTGGCGACGTATCGTATCGCCGAAAAGAAATTCATCCGCTTGGCCGACGAAGAAGTTCGCAACGTGACCGCCGCGCCGAAACAGAAATTCGGCATCGGCACTGACAACCGCGAATACGAAACGATGGGCAGTTTGGACGGACGCCGTTATCAGGACGTTTACGTCGTTGATCTGAAAACCGGAGCGCGCAAACTGGCTGTCAAAAAGAATCGCTTCGGCGGACCTGCTTCGCCGGACGGAACTCGTATGCTGTATCACGAAGATGGCCACTACTTCGCGTATGACATGGCTTCGGGACAATCGCGCAACATCACCAAAGATGTTCCGTCGGTGTTTTGGAATCAGGAAGACGATCATAACGTCGTCAAACCGCCGACCGGCATCATCGGCTGGACGAAAGACAGCGCGTCGGTTTTGTTAAGTGACAACTGGGACATTTGGAATGTTCCAGTGAACGGCGGCCAGGCTGTCAATCTGACGGCCAATGGCAAGAAGGACAAGATTCGTTATCGCCAGCGGTTCCGCATTGATGCAGAAGAGAAGGGAATTGATCTGGCTGCGCCGATCTACCTGAACGTTTATGGCGAATGGACAAAGAAAGCGGGCATCGGTCGCATTGACGCGGGCAAACCCGGCGTCAAGATGCTGACGTGGGACGACGCGGCGTTTGGCAGCTTGATGAAAGCCAAAAAAGCCGATGTCTGGTTTTACACGCGCGAAACTCACGCTGAAGCGCCGAACTATCTGGTTGCCGACGCTTCCTTGGGCAACGGAAAGGTCATCACCGATGTGAATCCGCAGCAGAAAGATTTCCTCTGGTCTTCGGGCGCAAAGCTGATTGATTACACCTCGGCCAAAGGCGACAAGCTGCAAGGCGCGCTGTTCCTGCCCGCCAATTACGAACCGGGCAAGAGCTATCCGACGATTGTTTACATCTACGAAAAACTCTCGCAGGGGCTGAATGGTTACACCGTGCCGACTTACAACGGATTCAATAAAACTACGTACACCAGCAACGGTTACGCTGTGTTGATGCCGGACATTGTTTACAAGGTGAACGATCCCGGAATGTCAGCCGTCTGGTGCGTGTTGCCCGCGCTGGAAGCCGCGATCAAAACCGGCATCGTGGACAAAGACCGCGTAGGCATTCAGGGGCATTCGTGGGGCGGGTATCAAACTTCGTTTTTGGTGACGCAAACGAACGCTTTCCGCGCGGCGATTGCGGGCGCTCCGCTGACCGAAATGATTACGATGTACAACTCGATTTACTGGAATTCGGGCGGGGGGAATATGGCGATTTTTGAAAGCAGTCAGGGACGCTTCACCGGCAGTCCGCTGGATGTTCCCGAAGCGTATATGCGCAATTCGCCGATCACCCACGCCAAAAACGTCACCACGCCGTTGGTGATTTTGCACAATGACAAAGACGGCGCGGTGGATTTCACGCAAGGTATTTTTTACTACAACACGCTGCGGCGACTGCAAAAGCCTGTCGTCATGTTGCAGTACAAAGGCGAAAACCATGGCCTTCGCGTTCCGGCGAACATGAAGGATTACACCATTCGGATGCGTGAATTTTTTGATCATCATTTGATGGGCAAATCGGCTCCGAAATGGTGGATCGAAGGCGTGCCTCATTTGAAGCTGAAAGAGCATATGGAAGAACGCACGCCCGGCAAACCGCCAACAGTTGATCCGCTGAACGACGACAACAAGCAGTAAGTCAATTCATCCACGAAGGGCACGAAGGAGCACAAAGAGGATTTTTCTTCGTGATTCTTCGCGTTCTTCGTGGATGGAAAAAGGATGTGAATGAAGCCAGCCCTCATCGGAATTCCCTGGGACGAAATGTCTTCTTTCATGCGCGGAGCGGCAGAAGCTCCGTCGTTGATTCGCGCGGCGCTGTTTTCCGAAGCTTCCAATCCGTTTAGCGAATCCGGTTTAGCCGTCACGCGGGAAGCCATTCACGACGCCGGAGACATTTCCGCTGCCAACGGCGAGGCGATGCTTGCGCGCATTGAAGCCGGGATCACCACGTTGTTGGAACAAGGCTTCCAACCG
>JANRKX010000106.1:0-6327 GCA_033763255.1 Acidobacteriota bacterium
ACTCTTTCGTCACTTGTTGCTGTGCGTTTTATTTGTCAATCAACTGGCTACCAAAAAAACTGCTTTTCGGCAGAGATCAATAAGTGTTGCCATTTTTCGCTTGACGCCAGCACTGTTTTCATAGACGGCTAATATCCGCTGTGCCTCCGGCACAAAAACTGTCAAACCTATTCTTGCAATGTCACTCGCGTAACATGAGTCAATGACTACTTTTGGCCAGTTGGCATTCCCGGAATTTCCATCTTCTTGAAATCCGATGGAATGGCGAACAGCGAATCGTCGAGTGTTTTTCGTTCGACTGTGGTGACTTCCATGATGGTTCGCGTTTGGCCGTTTTCGATGACTGACAGCTTCAACGGGAACACGCCGCCTTCGACAAATTTCAGGAATTCGGGATTGGATTCCAGTTGGGCTTTGGTTTTGTCGCCGAGCGCGATGTTGCGTAGTTTGTCGAACACGCTGCCCGAATCGCCTCCGCCTCCGCCGAAATAACCCAGACCTTTGGCCAGACAAACGTCGGTGTCTTGTTTCTCGCCCAGAATCCAATGCGCGCAACTGTGACCGGCGATGGTTTCGGTTTTGCCCGTCGGCGCAGCCTTAAAAGAAGCGTTGCCCGCCATGTTTTCAACCATGTTTTTGACGCCGCCTTCTTCATTCCAGTTCATCGTGGTGTAGCTTTTCATTTGGGGAATCAGCATGGTTTGCGAACCGGCGGCGAAATCCATCAACACGACTCCCATCTGAGTCCCGCCCGCTGCAAGTTGAGTTTCGATGCGCGTGCGCGAACCTTTGACGGCGTATTTGATTTCCATTTGCTGGCTGCCGGTCGTCATTTTAGAGGTAATCAAACCTTCAAAAGCTTCGCCGCTGCCGGAAGTGGAAGAAGATGCCGCCGGAGCGTTGGTTGTTGAACCAGAGTTTGAGTTCGACGAGTTGTTGCAGGCGCTCAGCAGCAAAGCGGCGCACACGAGAGAAAGAAGAATTGTTCGGGGTGATTTGGGGGCGAGGTTGCGGCTATGGATTGCCAAGCGAATCATTGAACGTCCTTCCTGTTTGGAGTGCTGCGGCTTGACGCAGCTTTTGCATTCGCTGGCGGAACATCCTGATACCGAAGACATTCGCTGTGGCGAACGAAAAGCGGTGTCGGGCCACCGCACTCCAAATGTTGAGTTATTTTTGGGTCAGGGCTTTGACCTTCAACGGCAAGCCCAGAATGTTGATGAAGCCCGCAGCGTCTTTTTGATCGTAGCTGGCTCCCATCGTGAACGAAGCCAGGTCGGGACGATACAGTGTGTTTGGCGAAGTCCGTCCGGCGACGATGATGTTGCCTTTGTACAGTTTCAGTTTGCAGGTTCCGCTGACTCCGTGCATCAACGTGTTGACGAAAGCATCAAGAGCTTCGCGCAACGGCGTGAACCACTGGCCGAAGTAAACCATCTCAGCGTATTTGTGCGCGACGACTTCCTTGTAATGCGCCGATTCGCGGTCAAGGCACAGCGATTCCAGTTCGCGCAAAGCCGTCAGCAGCAAAGTTCCGCCCGGAGTTTCATACACGCCGCGCGATTTCATGCCGACCAGACGATTTTCAACCAGATCAATTCGTCCGCAGCCGTGACGCCCGCCGATCTCATTCAACTTTTCAATCAGCGGAATCGGATCAAGCGATTCGCCGTTGACTGAAACCGGGATGCCGCTTTCAAAACCGATTTCGACGTATTCCGGCGTGTCAGGAGCCGTGAACGGAGAGACCGTCAGTTCAAACATGGCTTCGTCGGGTTCGTTGGCGGGGTCTTCCAGAATTCCGCCTTCGTGCGACAGATGCCAGATATTTCGGTCGTGCGAGTAAATCTTTTCGCGGCTGGCGGTGATCGGAATCTGACGTTCGGTGGCGTAATCAATCGCGTCTTCGCGCGAAACGATGTCCCATTCGCGCCAGGGGGCGATGACTTCCATTTCAGGAGCCAGCGCTTTGAACGTCAGTTCAAAACGAACCTGATCGTTGCCTTTGCCTGTGCATCCGTGAGCCAGCGCAGTGCAGCCGGTTTGCTTGGCGATTTCGACCTGGCGTTTGGCAATCACAGGACGCGCGAACGAAGTGCCCAGCAAGTATTTGTGTTCGTAAACCGCTCCGGCTTTCAGCGTAGGCCAGATGTATTCGGTGATGAATTCGTGGCGCAGGTCTTCGACGTAACATTCGACCGCGCCGGTTTTCAGCGCCTTGTCGGTTAAACCGTCCAGTTCTTCGGCCTGTCCGACATCGCCTGCGATGGCGACGACTTCGCAGTGATAGTTTTCTTTCAGCCAGGGAATGATGATTGATGTATCAAGTCCGCCCGAATAAGCCAGCGCGACTCGTTTTACAGAATTGCTCAAGGTTGTTTGCCTCCGAAAAATTAGGTTGGGGGTGAATTGAATCGGGATTATACACTCCGAGTTATGAGGTATGTAAATTTTAGGGATTTACCCGGCTTCGCGGCCTGTGTTAAAAGATGCGCCGTGCCCAACCTGTAACGCTTCGACAGCCCCTTTCCCGAAGCTTCCAATTTTATCCCTCTGAAAATTCTGTTTGTTGCTCAAACATCGCCGACCCTGTTTCGCCGCGTCTTCGATTTGTCCCTCACCTTGAGGCGCTAACTCAATCACAACCGCATCCCAAAAAATCGCCTGGTGCCAGGGCAGGGAAAAGTCTGTCTACTGGTCGGCCAATACGGAGCAATAATTCATGTGCAGGTGTGGAAATAGAGTTCTACAACCGATCATTTCGTTGATGTTTTTGTTGACGATGGCGGTTATGACTGCGGCTCAAACGCCGACGATTGATGCCGAAGAGCAGGGCGTGCTGAAGCTCATCAACGATTATCGTGCGCAAAACGGATTGGGGGCTTTGCGGGTTTCTGTGGCTTTGACGCGCGCCGCCGATTGGATGAGCGCGGACATGGCTGCGAAAAATTACTTCAGTCATACGGACAGTTCCGGGCGCGATCCTTTTGCGCGAATGTCGGCGTTTGGTTACAGCTACAACACATATCGCGGAGAAAACATTGCTGCCGGTTACGGTGACGCCGCGCGCACGTTCAATTTGTGGCGCAATTCGCCCAGCCACAACGCCGCCATGCTCAATCCGAATTTCAAAGTGTTGGGAATCAGTCGCGCGTATTCAGCAAGCACGACTTACAAATGGTATTGGACGACGAACTTCGGCGGCTTTGTGGATACGCTGCTGACCATCGGCGGCGACACGACGCAAACCGTCCGAACAGTCAATGCCGCCAGTTACATGCAAACCATCGCGCCTGATTCAGTTGTGGCGACCTTTGGAACTCAAATCAGCCAGGCAACCGGAGCGGCCAATTCACTGCCTCTGCCGTTGACGTTGAGCGGCGTAACGGTGATGGTCAACGACATTTCCGCGCCGTTGCTGTATGTGTCGCCGACTCAAATCAATTATGTCGTTCCGACGAACGTTGATCCGGGAACGGCTACGGTCAAAGTGATGAACGGCGGCGTAATGGTGGCAAACGGTACGGTGACGGTTGAAACGGTCAGCCCCAGCATTTTTACGATTCTGTCCAGCGGCAAAGGAGTTCCCGCCGCGCAAACCACCAACGACGGCGTCAGCTTTCAACCGGTCGGTAATTCCGACGGTTCGGCGCGCGCGTTGAGCGTCGGCAATACTGCCAAGCCGAACTTTCTGGTGTTGTATGGAACAGGGCTTCGACGACGCAGCAGCATGACGAACGTTCGCGTCATGATCGGAGGCGTTCAGGCCGAAGTCAGTTTTCTGGGCGCGCATTCGCGGCTGGTAGGCGTGGATCAGATGAACATCAAACTTCCCGAACCGCTTCGCGGGCGCGGCAACGTGGATGTGGTTGTCACGATTGACGGCAAAACGGCCAACACTGTCACCATCAACATCGGCAATTGAACGCGAGCCACATCGCATAGCCATCGCTTCGTTCGCTTCGTATAATCCGCGCGTTTATGAAAACCATTTGGCGGTTGTTACGACAGGACGATCACGGGCGGCAATTTGTCATCGGCGAGTTTGCGTCTGAAACAGATGCTCGGCGCGAACTGCAACAATTTGAAAGCCTGCATCACAAACAAACCTACTGGCTGGAAGAAATTACTTCTAAATCCGCAATCCGCAATCCGCAATCCGCAATCAATTTGATGATCGTCGCCGGAGAAGCTTCGGGCGATAAACATGGCGCGAAGCTGATCGGCGCTTTGCGAACTTTGCGGCCTGATGTGCAGTTTGAATTCTTTGGCGCGGGCGGCGACGAAATGCGTTCGGCAGGAGCCGAAACTCTGGTGGACGCGCGCGAAGTTGCGATTATGGGTGCGTTGGAAGTCGCCAAAGCTTTGCCGAAATTTCTGCACGTCTTTCGTCGGTTGCGCGCGGCGGCCAACGAACGAAAACCGGATTTGGTCGTGCTGATTGATTGGCCGGAGTTCAATTTACGACTGGCAAAACGCTTGCGACAAGACGGCCACCGCGTCGCGTATTACATCAGCCCGCAGATTTGGGCTTGGCGAAGCTACCGCATTCGCGGCATTCGGCGCGACGTGGAAAAGATGCTGGTCATCCTTCCATTCGAGCAGGATTATTACCGCCAGCGCGGCGTCGAAGTCGAATACGTCGGCCATCCGCTGCTCGACAGCGTGCGCGTCACCGCCACTCGCGGAGAGTTTTGTTCGCAACACAAACTCGATCCAACCAAACCGATTGTGGCTTTACTGCCCGGCAGCCGCCATTCGGAGTTGAAGCACATTTTGCCACCTCTGCTGGAAACTGCGGCGAAGCTTCAGCACGCGCATCCGCACTTTCAATTGATCCTGCCGCTGGCGCGCACCTTCAACCGCGAAGAAATCGCCGCCGAAATCCAATCGCTCAACAATCTGACGCTGATTGAACACAATACGTACAACGCCATCGCTGCTGCTGATTTGGCAGTCGTCGCCAGCGGAACGGCTACGCTGGAAACGGCGATTATCGGGACTCCGCTGATAGTTGTTTATCGAGCTTCGTCGTTGAACTGGCGAATTTTCTGGCCGCTCATCAACACGCAACTTGTCGGCATGCCGAACCTGATTGCTGGCAGAAAAATCGCGCCGGAATTGCTGCAAGACGATTTGACCGCCGACCGGCTGGCTAAAGAGATCGTGGCGTTTTTGAATGATCCCTCTCGGCTGGCTCAGGCGCGGAGCGACTTGGCGGAAGTCCGGGACAAACTCGGCGAAGCAAACGCCTCCGAACGCGCGGCAACACAAATTCTGGAAATGCTTTCTGGCTCAACATGTCCGGTTTGAGCGATTGCAGTTGATAGACTATTCTCCGGCGCGACCCATCACGAAATTATGAGTACGACGTTACTGAGAAATTTGCCTTCGATTGACCAATTGCTGCGGCGCGAAGCTTTGCAATCGTTCATTGCCGCAGCCGGACGCGACACCGTCCGCGACCGGTTGCGCGACGTGTTGGAAGAGTTTCGGCGCGAATTGGTCAGCGCAAATGGCAAAGCGGATTCGCTTCACGATGCGGAAAGTTTGGGGCAGGAAATCGAGCGACGATTGTCGGCACGGTTTGTCAGTCGCCAACAATCGCAGACTCAGCGAGTCATCAATGCCACAGGCGTCGTGCTGCACACCAATCTTGGCCGGGCGCCGCTGAGCGAATCCGCCATCGCCGCCATCAACGAAGTCGCCCGCGATTACAGTAATCTGGAATACGACCTGGCTTCGGGCAAACGCGGCAAACGCGGCACGGGCCTGGCAGCCAGCTTGCGGGAACTACTCGATTGCGAAGCCGCAGCGGTTGTCAACAACTGCGCGGCGGCGGTGTTGATTACGTTGAACACTTTGGCCGAAGGCGGCGAAGTCATCGTTTCGCGCGGCGAATTGATCGAAATCGGCGGCAGTTTCCGCATCCCGGATGTGATCGCCAAATCCGGCGCGCGCATCCGCGAAGTCGGAACGACGAATCGAACTCGCCTCAGCGATTACGAAAACGCGATCAACGAAAATACAAAAGTCATTTTACGCGCGCATCCGTCAAATTATCGCGTCATCGGATTTACAGAAAAACCCTCGCTTGAAGAATTAGCCAAACTCGCGCGCGAACGCGGTTTGCCTTTGTTTGAAGATTTGGGCAGCGGTTGTCTGGTGGATTTGAATCCGCTGGGCATTCACGATGAACCGACGGTCGCCCAAGCCATCAATGCCGGAGCTTCGGTGGTGGCGTTCAGCGGCGACAAACTGCTGGGCGGGCCGCAAGCCGGCATCATTCTCGGCCAAGCGGAATTCATCAAACGCATCAAATCCAAT
>JANRKX010000107.1:0-20109 GCA_033763255.1 Acidobacteriota bacterium
AAGTCAACAATCAATTCAAAGAACTGTTACTGAAAGCCGCGATCCTGAACCGGATGACTCATCTCGGAATGCCCGACACTATCAAAGTTGATTGATTCAAGACGATTGAAAAGGAAACTCAGGATTCGTGCAACAAAGCCGTACATCACCAAAACATCACCAAAACATCATGAATGGATTGGGCGACCTGCGTACAATCCAAATCGTTGAGGCACCATTGATTCGACGCTCAAAACCGCCAAGCTTCCCTGACGGTTTTGGGCGTCAACTTTTTTGTGGAATCAATTTTTCCGATTCAGCCAATTCGCCTTCGCTCTCTGGACGTCAACCGCCGACAGCGGCACAATGTCGCTTCCCAAATCTCGCAAGCAATTCAAAACCCAAAAAAGGAGCCTTTCCGATGTTCGAGTCCGATGCGACGAACCAACATCACAACCCGGAATTCAACAAGCTCTTCCCCGAAGAAGACCGGCTGACCCGGATGAACCGCGATTTCCGCTTTCATCCAGCCGCAACGACCGATCCGCAGGCGTTGACGCGCGAACAGATCGAAGCCTTCAACCGCGACGGATTCATTTCGCCGCTCGATTTGTTCAGCGAAGCCGAAATCGCCAATCATCGCAGCTATTTCGACGAATTGCTGGCGCGCGTACTGGCTTCAGGTCAAGACAATTATTCGATCAAGACGGCGCATCTGCTGTACGGCAAGGTCTATGACCTGCTGACTGATCGCCGCATTGTGGCGTACGTCAAAGACCTGCTCGGCGAAAACGTCGTCGGTTGGGGGTCGCATTATTTCTGCAAATTGCCCGGCGACGGCAAAACCGTTGGCTGGCATCAGGACGCCGGATATTGGCCGTTGACGCCGACCAAAGCCGTCACCGTCTGGTTGGCAATTGACGATGCCGACCGCGAAAACGCCTGCATGAAATTCATTCCCGGTTCGCATCATTTCGGCCATCTGACTTATCAACTGACTGAAGAAAGCGATCCGAGCATTCTGAATCAGGTCGTTCCCGAAGCTGAGAATTTCGGCGCGCCTGTTTATAACGAGCTTTGTGCCGGGCAAATGTCCATTCACTCTGACTTGCTGTTACACGGTTCGGAAGCGAACGCTTCGACGCGACGACGCAACGGCCTGGCGATTCGTTACACCACAGCCGACGTGCGCGCCGACATGGACTGGAATCAAAAGGGCGTGCTGGTCAGCGGCTCTGACCTCGCAGGGCATTGGAGCAATCCACAGCGACCGGCAAACGATTAAACGACTTTTCCTCAACGCAAAGACGCAAAGCAGCAAAGGCGCAAAGGTTTTTCTTGTTGTAGCAGTTTTATTTTTCTCAATGACCACACTCAAAAATTTTCATTGTGTCTTTGCCTCTTCGCGCCTTTGCGTTGAAAGGTATCCCAAACTATGACCAAATCAAATTTTTGCGGCAAACCCGTCCTCGTTCTCTTGTTGCTGACACTCCAGCTTTTCTCTTCCGACGCGAAACAGGTCATCAAAGCTGCTGACCAACCGAACATTCTGTTTTGTCACGCTGATGACTGGGGGCGATACGCCAGCATCTTCGCGGAGTTTGAAAAGCACCCGAACCTGAATCAAATCGTCAAAACGCCGAACATTGATCGCGTCGCCCGCGAAGGCGTGCTGTTCCGCAATGCCTTCGTCAACGCGCCTTCCTGCACGCCAAGCCGCAGTTCGTTGTTGTCGGGCCGTTACTTTTTCAACACCGGGCGCGGAGCCATTCTGCGCGAAGCTCGCTGGGACACGAACATTCCCAGCTTCCCGTTGCTGTTGCGCGATGCCGGGTATCACATCGGCGAAACTTACAAAGTTTGGAGTCCCGGCTCGCCGGTTGATGCTCCGTTTGGCGCGGGCAAATACGCCTATGAAAAAGCCGGTAGGCTGCCAGAAGATTTTTCGGAAAACGCGACCGAGATGATTGCCAAAGGAGCAACACTCAGCGAAGCGCGCGAAAAAATCTTTGCTCAGGTGCGCGGCAATTTCGACAACTTTCTGGCCGACCGCAAAGCCGGGCAACCGTTCCTGTACTTTTTCGGCGCGACGACTACGCATCGCCGCTGGATCAAGGGTTCGGGCAAAGCTCTGTGGGGAATCGAACCGGATTCGCTGCAAGGCAAACTGCCTGCGTTTTTGCCGGACGTTCCAGAAATCCGCGAAGACTTAGCCGATTATCTTGGCGAAGTGCAGGCGTGGGATGCGTACATAGGCTTGCTGTTGAAACGGCTGGAAGAAACCGGCGAACTGGAAAAAACACTGATCGTCGTCAGCGGCGACCACGGCATGCCCGGCGTCACCAATGGCAAATGCAGTCTTTACGATTTCGGCACGGGCGTCGCGCTGATGGTTCGCGTTCCCGGCCTGAAAGGTGGGCGAATCGTAGATGATCTGGTCAGTTTGCCGGATTTGTGCCCGACTTATTTGGAAGCCGCAGGCGTCAAGCTGCCTGCCGGACTCAATAGTCGCAGTCTGTGGAGTTTACTGAAATCAGGCAAAAGCGGTCAGGTGGATAAAACGCGAACCTGGGTAATTGCCGGGCGCGAACGCCACGTTCACACCGCGCGCGAAGGCTTCCTGCCGTATCCGCAACGTTCGCTGCGGACGAAAGAGTTTTTGTACATTCGCAACTTCACGCCCGACCGCTGGCCGATGGGCGACCCAATGAAGCTGACAGCCACCAGCGAACCGACGGCTCAGGAATTGGAAGAAAACACTTACGTCGCGTTCGGCGATATGGACGCCAGCCCAACCAAAGCCTGGTTGGTGGCGCATCGCAACGATCCAAAGTGGCAACGCCATTACGAATTCGCTTTCGGCAAACGCCCGGCAGAGGAACTTTACGACCTGCGCCGCGATCCGCAGCAGATGAACAACCTGGCGACTGATCCCGCCTACAGCAAACAGAAAACCCAACTGGCAACCCAATTGATGACGATTCTGAAAAACGCTGGCGACCCGCGCGTCGGCAGCGACCCGCAAAGCTGGGAAAAAATGTTGTTCGTGGACGACCGAAAATAGAATTCAGAGCACAGGTGAAATTAACCATTGACCATTCAACATTAACCATTATCCGACGGGTAGAAAGGCTTTCTTCCCTGACCGTTAATGGATAATTCGTAATGGTCAATGGCCAATGACTTGCACTTTCAGTCGAACGCAACCCGTACATCGGTCTAAAGGCTGTCCCCAAAAATCATGAAAAAAAATCTCTTTATCACCTGTCTCATCCTGTTGAGCGGAGCAGCCCTGTTCGTGCCAGATGGAGTGACGGCACAAACACCATCGAAAAAAACCGCTCGTCCAAACATTCTGTTTTTGTTCAGCGACGACCAACGAGCCGACACAATTCACGCCTGGGGCAATGCGAACATTTCAACGCCGAATCTGGATCGGCTCAGCCAGGAAGGCATGTCGTTTACTCAAGCGTATTGTATGGGAGCCAACAACGGCGCGGTGTGCGTGCCTTCGCGGGCGATGTTGATGACCGGCAAGACACTGTTTCGCATTTCGGAAACAATGGAAGCCCAGACGACCTGGCCGCAGCATTTCGGGCAGAACGGTTATGCGACCTTTGGCGTAGGCAAATGGCACAACCAGCCGCCGTCGTTCACCAGGTCTTTCGCCGAAGGCAAGGCAGTCTTTTTCGGCGGGATGAGCGATCCGTATTCGATGCCGGTGCAAGACCTGGACGCCAGCCGCCAACTGGGCAACAAACGCGCTTCGCAAAAACATGCGACGGAATTGTTTGCCGATTCCGCTGTCGAATTCCTGCAACGACAAAAAGGCGAAACGCCGTTTGCGCTGTACGTCGCGTTCACCTTGCCGCACGATCCGCGAACTGCGCCGAAAGAATTTCGTGCGCGTTACGACGCCGCGAAACTTCCGTTGCCGAAAAACTTCCTGCCGCAGCATCCCTTCAACAACGGCGAACTGGTTGTGCGCGATGAAAAACTGGCGGCGTGGCCTCGCACGCCGGAAGCCGTGCGCGAACATCTGGCGGATTATTACGCCTGCATCACTTATCTGGACTTTCAACTCGGAAGAATTCTCGACGCGCTGAAAGCCACCGGTCAGTACGACAACACAATCATTGTTTTTGCAGGCGATCACGGTTTGGCTATCGGCAGTCACGGACTGTTTGGCAAACAAAATCTTTATGAACATTCGATGAATACTCCGCTGATCGTCGCCGGTCCCGGAGTTCCGAAAAACAAACGGTCAACCGCATTCACTTACTTGCTGGATTTGTTTCCGACGCTTTGCGATTTGGCGGGACTGAAAACGCCGGACGGAGTCGAAGGGCTGAGCCTTGCGCCGGTGATGGCTGGGAAGCAGAAAACTCGCCGCGAAGCGATGTTCACGGCGTACCGAAATGTTCAACGCGCCGTGCGCGACAACCGCTGGAAACTCATCGTTTATCCACAGATCAACAAAATGCAGCTTTTCGATTTGAAAAACGATCCGGCAGAAATGAATGATCTGGCAGGCAATCCGAAATTCCAATCGCAACTCGACAAAATGACGGCTCTGTTGCGCCGCCAACAGGCTGAAGCCGGCGACACTCAACCGCTGCTCGTAGAAAAGCCGCAACCCGCCGAGTTCGATTTTTCCAAAGTCAGGAACTAAATATCGCACGGAGAGCTTGCGCTCTCCGTGCGATATTTCAGCGTTGCTCCGGCGGGAAGTTTTTGCCGATGAACCAGTCGTAAACCAGCGCGCCCAGCGGGCCTCCGATCAGCGGGCCTACGATTGGAACCCAGAAGTAATAGTTGTTGGCCGTGAAGACCTGCCCTCCCCAGCCAGCCACAGCCGTGAACAAACGCGGCCCCAAATCACGAGCCGGGTTGATCGCGTAACCGGCGTTCAATCCAAACGCCATGCCAATCGCCATGACCAAAAAGCCTACGGCCAGCGGAGCGACGTTTCCCGGTACGCTATTGCGCGCATCGCCAATCGCCGTAATCACCAGCATCAAAATTGCCGTGCCAACAATCTGGTCAATCAGCGCGCCGCTGGTTGACAGATAACTGGCAGGATAGGTCGCAAAGATTCCCGCCGTGTTCATTTGCCGCACGCCGCCGTCAAAGTTGTGAAACGCCTCGCGGTAGACTGTGAAAGCCGTCGCTGCTCCGCAAAAAGCTCCGGCGGTTTGCGCGGCGAAATACGGCAGCAGCTTTGACCACGGCATCTGGCGGCGAACGCACGCAGCCATCGTCACAGCCGGATTCAAGTGAGCGCCGGAAACTCCACCCGCAACGTAAATACCCATCGTCACGGCAAAACCCCAAGCCAGATTGATCGAAAGATATTCGCCGTTTTGATTTTTGCCGAGCACGACTTGGGCGACGACCGCCGCGCCAAACGCGATCAAAACAAACGTGCCTAAAAATTCGGCCAACAATTCACGCTTCAGATTGTTTGAGTTCATAGAAAGAATTGGGGAATCAGACAGGATTTACAGGATTAACAGGATTCATCGGGAAGCCGAGCTTGGCCATTTCTCCAAATCCTGAAAATCCTGTCGAAATCTTTTTTATTTGGAAGCGCCGCTGCTGGCGGCTTTCACTTCCGCAGGTTTTTCGCGCTTGATGCCCAGATGCGAATCGAACCATTCCAATTGTCGGGCCGTCAGGTCAATGACGTGATTCGGTTCCTGAATGCCATGGCCTTCGCGCGGGTAACGGTAAAAGACGGTTTCAACTCCGCGTTTTTTCAACGAGCGGTAATACTGTTCGCCCTGTTGAATGTTGACGCGCATATCGCGTTCGCCGTGAGTAATCATCAACGGAGTTTTGACCTTCGACACAAAAGTCATCGGCGACCAGCGGCGATAATTTTCCGGCACGTCCCAGGGTTTGCCTTTGAAGCCGTATTCCATCAAACCGGGAATATCGCTCTGGCCGTGGAAGCTGTACCAGTCGCTGATGGCTGCGTGACCGATGGCGGCTTTGAAACGGTCGGTTTGCGACACCGTCCAGAAGGTCATAAAGCCGCCGTAACTGCCGCCCATCACCACGCATTTGCCTGCGTCGGCAATGCCTTTGGCAATCACAGCGTCCACGCCAGCCATAATGTCCTGAAAGTCTTTTCCGCCCCAATCGCCAATGTTGGTTTGCGTGAATTTCTCGCCATAACCAGTTGAACCGCGTGGATTCGGCATCAACACTGCGTAACCGTTTGCCGTCCAAATCTGATTGCGTGCGTTGAAGCTGTCGCTGAATTTGCCGTAAGGCCCGCCGTGAATTTGCAGAATCAGCGGATATTTCTTTCCGGCTTCGTAACCAAGCGGTTTCAGCAAGACGCCTTCGATGTCGAAATTGTCCGGGCCTTTCCATTTGATGACTTCGGCGTCGGCAATGGCGAAGTCTTTGATCTGCGGATTGACCGTAGTCAGTTGTTTCGCGCCATCGCCGTTCGATCCGGCAATCCATAAGTCTTCGGAAGTGCGGCTGTCGTTCAACGTGTAAGCCAGCCATTTGCCATCGGCTGAAAGATCGAATTGACCGTAATTGCGATTGCCTTTGGTGACTTGAGCGACTTTGCCGCCAGCGGTTGGGACGCTGTAAACGTGCGAATACATTCCAACGCCGCTGCTGAAGAAAATCGTTTTGCCATCGGCTGACCAGTTGATGCCAAACGCCGATTCGATGAAATCTGCTGTCAGGTTTTTCGGCTCACCTGCTTCGGCAGAAACAATCATCACATTGGTTTTGGCAGCCCAATTCGACGTGCTGGAGGTAAAGGCAATCCATTTGCCGTCGGGCGACCATTGCGAATTGCCATCTGGTCCGGGATTCGTCGTCAGCTTGCGAGCGATGCCGCCAGTCGAAGGCACGACGTAAACTTCGCTGTTGCTGAATTCGGAAATGTCTGTCCAGACGCTTTCTTGCGACGAAGCTTTTGACCACGTGTAAGCAATGTACTTTCCATCAGGCGACCATTGCGGAGCGGCGGCTGAAAACTGGCCTTCGGTCAAACGTTTCTTTTCTTTGGATTCAATGGTGATCGTCCACAAATGCGAGTAAATCAAATCGGCGTCCATCGTGATGGTGTCGAATTTGTCTTTCTTCTTTTTGTCGCGCTCGGCTTTGTCTTTGGGAGTGTCGCGCGTGACAAACGCCATCGCTTTGCCATCGGGCGACCAGCGAAACGCCGAAACGCCGTTTTCTTCTTCAGTCAGCTTCATGGCTTCGCCGCCATCGGCTGGGATGATCCAGATTTGGTTGCCCCCTCCTGCACTGACGCTGCGGTCAGCCAAAAAGGCGATGCGCGAACCATCGGGAGACCATTGCGACGCTGTTTCGCCTTTTTCGCCGTTGGTCAGCTTGGTTGGATTACCGCCTGCGGTTGAGACCAAATATATGTGCGAAACGCGACGATTTTCTTTTTTATTCCATTCGCTGATGGTGTAAACGATGCGTTTGCCATCGGGCGAAATCTGTGGCGCGCCGATGTTTTTCATCGCCAGAGCGTCTTCGATGGTCATTCGTTTTTGCGCCACGCCGGTCACGGCCAGAGCGAAAACGAACAGGATTGCCAGAAGAGAGGTCGAGAGCTTCTTCATAACTTGCCTCCGCTTTGAGTTGATTGGTTGTGGAACGAATTGAAAGATTGAACTGCCCGAACGCGCGGCATCATAGCTTCAGAGGCTGGAAAAATCCATAAACCGAATTGCCTGTCGAATCTGAGCCGATGTATAACTTGGCCGTAGGCTGCAAAATCTTCTTCCCAAATTCTTATTTTCCTTTCCCACATTTTCCTGTCTAAAGAGCGTTGCTCAGACAGGAAAATGTGGGAAAGGAAAATACCTGCAAAAGCGAATGTATGACGAAAAAACAATCTTTACTTTGCCTTCTATCGGTCTTGCTATTTTCCGTGTTGATGACCGCGCACTTCTGGAGCGGTAAAGCTTCGGCAACTGATTTTGATTTGATCCTTGTCGGAGGTCGCGTTGTGGATGGCACTGGCAATCCGTGGTTCGTCGCCGACATCGCCATCAAAGGCAATCGCATTGTCGAAATCGGCCCAAACCTCTTGAAGCCCGACGCCAAACGAGCAGCGCGCGTGATTGACGCCAAAGGTTTGATCGTCGCGCCTGGATTCATTGACGTTCATACACACATCGAAGGCGGCATCGAAAACTTTCCGGCGGCGGAAAACTTCGCGCGGATGGGAGTGACTTCGGTGGTGACTGGCAATTGCGGCGGTTCGGAATTGAATTTGGGCGAATGGTTCGCGCGGCTGGAAAAGTTGGGAGTTTCGATCAACGTCGCTTCGCTGATTGGGCACAACACGGTTCGCCGAGCCGGGATGAACGGCGATTTCGACCGCGTGCCTTCGCCGGAAGAGTTGCAACGGATGCGCGACTTGGTTTCGACCGCGATGCGCGATGGAGCCGTCGGCCTTTCAACCGGGTTGGAATACGTGCCTGGCACGTACGGCAAAACCGATGAGATTGTCGAATTGGCCAAAGCTTCGGCGGAGTTTGGCGGCTTGTATGCCACGCACATGCGCGACGAAGGCGAGTTTGTTGAACGCTCTGTCCGCGAATCAATTGAGATCGGCGAAAAAGCCAATTGCCCGGTCGAGATTTCTCACTTCAAAGTTTCCAGCCGCAAACGTTGGGGAGCCAGCGCCGAAACGATCAAGCTCGTTGAAGACGCTCGTGCTCGCGGCCAGCAAGTGACTGTTGACCAGTATTTGTATCCGGCCAGCAGCACTGGCATAGGCATTTTGTTTCCTTCATGGGTGTTTGACGGCGGAGCGGAAAAAGCCAAAGAACGATTGACCGATCCGGTGACTCGCGCCCGTGTTCGCGCCGGGTTGATTGAAAAAGCCGGACAGCGTGGCGTGCCGGATTTTGCCTTTGCCGTCGTAGCCAATCATTCGGCCAATCAATCCTTCAACGGCAATAACATCGCTGAAATCACCAAGCTGACCAAACAGAAAACCGACCTGGATTCTCAAGCCGAACAGATCATAGAGATTCAATTGGCGGGCGGCGCTCAGATGGTTTTGCACAGCATGTCTGACGCTGACGTAGATCGAATCTTCAAGCAGCCATTCACAATGATCGCTTCGGATTCGGGAGTTCATAACCCCGACAGCGCCAGCATTCCGCATCCGCGCGGTTACGGTAACAACGCGCGAGTGCTTGGTCTGTATTCGCGCGAAAAGAAACTGGTCGGAATGGAAGAAGCCATTCGCAAAATGACTTCGCTGCCGGCGGGGACTTTCAAGCTGTGGGATAGAGGTTTGCTCAGACCGGGAATGGCTGCGGATGTGGTGATATTCGATGAAAAGACTGTCGGCGACCGGGCGACGTTTCAACAGCCGAAACAGTATCCGACTGGTTTCAGCTTCGTCATCGTCAACGGGCAAATCGTGATCGAAGGCGGCAAACACACGGGCGCAAAACCTGGGCAAATCCTGCGCGGACGCGAAGCCGCGAAGTGATGTTTGAAACGCTGGCGTAAGCTAGAATGAGGCAAAGGAGCTGCACAATGAGCGCATTACCGAAACAAGATAGTAAATACACGATTGAAGAATACATCGAATTGTTGAAGAACTCGGATGAACGTTTTGAGTACTTCGATGGCGAGGTCGTTTCCATGGCCGCTGGCAAAATTGCCCAGGGAGGAATCGCCGCCAATGTTGGACGAGTCATAGGCAATTTGCTGGAAGGTCGTAACTGTCAGGTCTTTGGTGGAGACACTGCGGTTAAAACCATCAAAGCGCGACCATTTCGTTTGCCGGATGTGACCGTAGTTTGCGGCGATTTGGTGATCGAAGAATTGCAAGGCATTGAAATGCTGGTCAATCCCGTGTTGATCGTCGAAGTCTTGTCAAAAAGAACCAGAGCCTATGACTTGCATGAAAAGTTTCTGGCCTATCAAGCCATAGAGAGTTTGAAAGAATACATCCTGATAGACCAAACCCGCCCCCACGTCATTCGTCACGTGCGCCAGCCAGACGGCCAATGGCTGCGCGGAGATTTCATCGGAATGGAAAATGTAGTGCGATTGGAATCGCTGGACGTGACGCTTTCCTTCCCTGAAATTTACCGGATGATTATTTTCCCGGAGGAAACTTCGGCGGAAGAATTGTTCAATTAAGCACTGAAAAAAATACCGCGCGCTCAAAAGGCTTTTGAACGCGCGGCGCATCAAAAAACAACCGCGCAGCACTGATTCATCAATGCTGCGCGGTTTTCATTTACCGGCAAGGAGGAGGAAAGACCGGAATTACAAAACTGTTGTTTGTATCCAACGTCAGTTTATGCAGGTTGCGCCCCTGGTTATAAGCCGACGATGAAACCGACGTGTTGGGATTGAAGTTGATGACGGAACCGGAAATGCCTTTGTTACCGTCGTTGCCCGAAATCCAGAACTTCATCCAGCCGCTGGCTCCGGCTGGAATGAATTGTTCCAGTCGCGGAATCGTTCGCGGGAAGTTGGAAGACAACGTGCCGCGAAGCTGGCAACCGCCCGTCAGATTGAAGCTGGAACTGATTTCGGAATCGTTGTAAACGATGCCGAACAGCGTTCCCAATGGCGAAGTCCCCAAGCCCAGATTGCCGCCGATGCGATTGATAATCACCATAGTGTCGTTGCCGTCGGCTCGGCTGGGGATGTCGTCCACAGCCAACGCGCGTGGCAACCGCCCGTAACCGAGTCCGTCGAAATTCAACGTGGCAATCGGCGAAGTTTCGTCGCACAACGAAGGCGAACCTGCCACTGCCGCAATCGCTTCGGCCTGAAGATTGGCCGCGTGGCCGGACGAAAACTTCACGAACTCATCACCGATCAGGTAATTGAAATTGATCGGACAGCCAGTGATCGAATCCACAGCGACTGCAATCATGAAACCGGTTGTGCCCGGATCGAAATCCGCCAGCAAAAAGCTGGTCGTCTGATTGCGCGTCAGGCAAATGAAGCTGTCCGCCACCGAACAGCTATCGCCGTCAATGAAGAACAGATGCACAGCAGTGTCCTGTCCCGGATTGACGTTGGTGATGTTGATGCGCGTGTTTTGCACGGCAGGCACAGTCGGATTGGACGTGTAGATGTTGTAAATCAAAACCGAACCCGCTCGCTGGTCGCTGACTTCAGACAGTGCCGAAAACGCTACGCCAGGTCCGACCGGCGGCGCGCAGGTGCTGACCGACAACACAACATCGTCCGTCGTCGAACCGCAGGAAGGTTGGCTGGTGCTGGTGACGGTCAAACGCAAAGTGACGGTTCCAGTCCCGTTGACGTTGACCGAAGTCACTGCGGTTCCAGGACTCAGAATGTTGGCAACCGCCGATCCGGTCGAACCAACCACGCTCCATTGCGGAGTTCCGCCCGAAGCCGAACCATTCACCGTCAACACCGTCGGATCGCCAATGCGGCAAGCCGACAAATCGGCTCCAGCATTGGCGGTGGCAGCCGGGTTGAGCGTGACATTGGCCGAACTGCTGGCATTGCAACCGCCTGGCGCGCTGACTGAAACCGACAACACAGTGGTTCCGCTGTCGCCCGCCGTCCAAGTGACCGTGCGGGAAGTTTGTCCGCTGGTGATTGTTCCGTTGGTGATCGTCCAGTTGTAACCGGCTCCCTGCCCCGCGTCCGGAACCGAAGCCGTGTTTCCCGTCGAAGCCGCGCAAACTGTCGCCGGAGCAGTGATCGCCGCTGAAATTGCATTGCTGGTGGTCAGTACGACTTCGTCGCTGGCCGTGCCGCAACTGGAATTGCTGTTGGCCGTGAAGCGCAACGTCACCGATCCGATACCAGCAACACTGACCGAAGTGCTGGCGCTGTTTTGGCTGGCCAGATTTGCCGAAGCCGTTCCAGTCGAACCAACTACCGTCCACGCAGGTGAAGCCGGGACGCCATTGCCGACTGTTCCGCTGACTGTGAACGCGGTCGCGCCGCTGCCTGTCGCGCAAAGCGTCTGGTCAACTCCGGCATTGGCAGTCGGCAAAGCGTTCGCCGCCAACACCACATCGTCCGAAGCAGAACCGCAGCCGCCCGTTCCCGTAACGGTCAATCGCAAAGTCACCGTTCCCGCGCCAGTGACGTTGGCCACTGTGTTGGCGCTTCCGGGACTGACGATTCCAGCCGCAGCCGTTCCGGTCGAAGCGACCACGCTCCAACTCGGAGTTCCGCCGGAAACCGTTCCAGTCAAATTGAATGCAACGGTTCCCTGCGCCGTCTGACAAGTTGTTTGATCCGCTCCGGCGGCGGCAGAAGCTGTCGAAGTGATTGTCGCCTGTTTGGAACCTGTGGCGGCGCATCCGGCTCCGGCGGTGATGGTGACGCCAATGGTCACTGTGCCTGAAGCGGCGGCAGTCCAGGTGATCTGGCTGGTTCCCTGCCCGGCGGTGATCGTTCCGTTCGTCACCGTCCAGTTATAACCTGCGCCAGTTCCCGCGCTCAGCACCGAAGCGATGTTGCCGGTCGAATTGGCGCAAACCGTTGACGGAGCGGAAATCGTCGTCGTTGGCGAAGATGTAAAACTGATTTTGATTTGATCGCTGACCGCTCCGCAGATTCCGGCAGGGTTGTCGGTCGTCAATGTCAGCGTCACAGACTTGGCCGAAATTTCCGCCGCCGAAGGCGTGTACGTTGCGTTCAGCGTGTTTCGGTTTGGCGTGAAAGTTCCGGTTCCACCAACCCAGCTTGCGCTGCTGGCCGAACCACCGAATGAACCGGCCAAAGTGACCGGAGCGCCTCCGCAAAGATTTTGATCCGGGCCGGCGTTCACTGTCGCAGCCGGATTGATCGTGATGACCATTTGATCGCTGGCCGAACCGCAAGGCCCAGCCGGATCGTTGGTCGTTAATGTCAACGTCACCTTTCCGGCTGCAATTTCTGCCGCAGATGGCGTGTACGTGGCATTCAGCGTATTTCGGTTCGGCAGGAATGACCCTGTGCCGCCAACCCAGGAACCGCTGGAAGCTCCGCTGCCAATCGCACCCGCCAAACCCACGCTGGGACTGGACGCACAAACCGTTCGGTCGGCTCCGGCGTTGGCGGTGGGAGCAGCGGTGAAATTGATGCGGACTTGATCGCTGGTCGCTCCGCAGGCTCCGTCAGGATTGTTCGTCGTCAAAGTCAGCGTCACTCCGCCAGCGGCAATTTCTCCGGCAGTCGGCGTGTAGGTCGCATTCAGCGAATTGGCGTTCGGCGAAAAAACACCCGCGCCGCCGCTCCACGATGCTCCGGTAGCCGATCCGCTGATCGAACCCGCCAGAGAGGCCACAGGACTGGCCGCGCAAATCGTTTGATCCAATCCGGCGTTGGCGCGAGCGGCTGGGCTGATGGCGATAACCATTTGATCGCTGACCGCTCCGCAAGGGCCAACAGGATTGTTGGTGGTCAAAGTCAACGTCACGGTTCCGGCGGCGATTTCCGCCGCAGTCGGCGTGTAAGTCGCATTCAACGTGCTGGCGCTCGGCGTGAAAGTTCCCGCGCCGCCGCTCCAGGTTCCGAAAGACGCGCTGCCGCCAATCTGACCAGCCAGAACAATTGCCGAACTGGTGGCACAGACTTCGCGGTCGGCTCCGGCGTTGACCGTTGCCGCCGGATTGATAGATATCTTCATTTGATCCCTGCCCGTGCCGCAGCTTCCGCCAGAAGTCGTCAAAGTCAACGTGACTTCTTTGGCGGCGATGTCAGCCGGAGAAGGCGTGTAAACCGCGTTCAAGGCATTGGCATCCGGCGAAAAAGTTCCGGTTCCGCTGGTCGTCCAGATTCCTCCAGGAGCGCCGCCAATGGCTCCGACAAGTTTCGCCGTCGGATTGTTCGCACAAATGATCTGATCGGTTCCGGCCTGCGCCGACGCGGTGGCTCCGATGATGACATTCATCGAATCGCTGATGGCATTGCACGGCCCTGTGGTCGTCAGCTTCAGGGTGACAGAACCTGCGGCGATTTCCGCCGCCGTCGGAGTGTAGCTTGCGTTCAGAGTGTTGGCGTCCGGCGTGAAAATTCCTTTGCCGCCGCTCCAAACTCCGCCGGTCGCGCCGCCGCCGACTGAACCGCCTAGGAAAACTGTCGGCGCTGCGGCACAGGTTCTGAGGTCAGCGCCTGCGTTGACGGTCGCCGCCGAAGTCAGATTCACCGTTCCCAGCGCCGACAACGACAAACAACCATTGGAATCTTTGACCGTCACGGTGTACGTGCCCGGCGAAGAAACGCTGATGGATTGAGTCTTGGCCGAAAAATCACCGGGGCCAGTCCAGGTAAAGCTGTACGGCGCGAGTCCGCCATTGACTGTCGCGTTCAGCGTAGCCGTTCCGCCCGAACAAATAACTTCGGAATTGACGGCCACAGTCGGAGACGTTCCGAAATTCACCTGCAACGGATCGAGGAAATCACGCACAGATGCATCGGCAGCTTGCGAACTCTTGGATTTAATCAGAACCGTTTTGAAGCTCAGACAATTGGCGGCTTTGGCCAGCAATTGATTCAGATTGATTGCTGCTTCGGCAAAGGAATTCGCGGCATAAGTCGTTCCGCCGAAAGCTCCGAACGGAACGGCCACAGAATTGCCGTTGGCGGCAAGAAAGGTCAACGCTGCGGAATCGGACGACGAAACGACGCTTACCCAATCAAATGTATTTCCGGTCGCCTGCCACCTGTGAATGAACAATTCCGGTTTAGTGCTGCCCGCAAACATTTTGATCGTAAACAGCAAATCTCCGATGGTGCGCCCGCCGTTTTGCCCCGCCGAACTGAATGTGCCGTTGGTGTTGGCGGTCAGCGTATTTTGCAGCAATTCAAAATCCAGGTAGCTGTCAGCACCGTTGCCGAGCCGATCAACGCCAAACACAAGCCACAAATCCTGGTTCTTGTCTGTGGAAAGGTGCAACAAACCATTGTTGATGTCGTCCGCTGCGGCGGCTTTTTGCGCCGCCCATCCCCAGTTATTCGGATTGTCGTTGGCTTTCAGACCGCTTTTGAACATGTTGTCGTTGGCATTGTTGAACGCATCGGTTCGACGAAACGTTTTGCCTGTATCCAACGAAGCTCCCGCGCCTGAAAAAACGCCCACGCCGGTTCCGGCGACTCCCGGAACCCAGTCGGTGGTGTTTGCGTTTGGCGAGTTGGATTCCAGGTTGCCTTCAATATCGAAACCGGAACCGGGATCGCCGGTCGGAGCAACTGTCACTGCCACAACAGGGCCTTGCGCGGCAGCAATCGGAAAAGCATTTCTATTGGATTTGAGCTTTACTTGCTCAACAGGAGTGGAGTTGTCGGGAGTTTTCGACGATGAAGATGGAAAAATTCCATCCAGAATTCTGGCGTTGCCAGTGGTGACGGCGATTAAGCCCGAAGCCAGTCCAATGGCCAGAAATAAGGACACGGTGATTGCGGTAAACGCTTTTGAACGCAGGCGCAACATTGAAGCTACCTCCTAATGATTGGTGGTCATTCGTTGCCAGCCCACACGCGGAAATAGGCCACCGGCTGACACGAACTCTCAATCCGAAAGCGATGATTCAAAATAGGGGAATCAATTTGGAAATGAATTTTCACCGGCTTGTGGAAAAAAGGCTGGATGGTTCCGGGCGGTTTATCCAGTGAGGCTCACAAGCCAACTATTGAACTGCCTCAGATTATGGCACGAGCATTTAGGATGGCCTACGAATATAATTTTTCTGCTAACATTAACCCGCTCACCGCAGACAGTGGATTAATCAACCTGCTTCAATGAATTACGAATTGGCTCGGTTTTGACCAAACTCCACGAGCCATCAAATTTTTGGAGAAAACCTGTATGAAATCTGCCGCACATTTTCTTTTGCTATGTTTGCTATTGGCCACAACCACAACATTGATGGCGCAAACACCACCGACCAAAGCTCCGGGGACGATTTCCGGTCGCGTCACCGCCGGTTCCGATCCGGCAGCAGGCGTCGAGGTCATGTTGAAGCCGGGCGGCAATTCTCCGGTGTCCGAAATGCTGCAATCCGGCCCGGCAATTACGGCAACAACCGATTCCGCTGGATGGTTCAAGATCACGGGAATTGCGCCAGGCAGTTACCGCATCCTGGCCTACGCTCCGGCGCACGTCATCGAAGGCGAAACAAACCCTCTCACGCCCGGCAAAGTCATCAACATTGGCGAAGGCGAAACAATTGAAAACATCAACTTTTCCATTACGCGCGGCGGAGTCGTCACTGGCAAAGTCACAGACCCCGACAATCGCGCAGTAATTGCCGAACCGGTTCGCGCTTACAAACTGGACGCCAGCGGCAAACGCAGTTCTTCGGGCATACCGGATTTCGCCAACATGTGGCAAACCGATGATCGCGGCGTGTATCGCATCTTCGGCCTGGAACCTGGAAAGTACATCGTTGCCGCCGGAGCCGCGTCGGAAGACGCAATTCTGCGAATGGCGGGCGGAAGCGGCACGTATTACCGCCGCACGTTTTATCCCGAAGCCGTCGAAGAAGCCGAAGCCAAAGTCATCGAAGTGACTTCTGGCGGTGAAGTCGAAAGCATAGACATCAAACTTGTGGCTGCTTCCAGAAGCAAAACTTTCGCCGCGACAGGGCGCGTTATCGAAGCCGAAACCGGCAAGCCCGTGCCAGGTGTGATGATCGGTTACGGCGTGACCAAAGAAGGCTCCGGCAGCTTCGGTTTCGGCAATTCGGCGACGAATTCGGCGGGCGAATTTCGGCTGGAAGGTTTGACGCCGAATACTTACAACACTTTCGTCATTGGCCTGGAAGCCAGCGAAAATTACGCCAGCCAGGTCAACTTTGAAATTACCGACAGCGACGTTTCCGGCCTGGAAATCAAAATGAATCGCGGATCGAGTATCAGCGGCATCGCCGTCATCGAAGGCTCAGCCGATCCCACGCTGCGCGAAAAACTGACCAAAGTCCGAATCAACGCACGAACCATTAGCAGTGGTGACAATCCGATGGGGATGGAGCTTGATTTTGGCGGAGGCGCTGGTCAGATCGCCGCCAATGGCACATTCAAACTCGGCGGCATCAAGCCCGGCAAAGTCCAATTGTTCGCCAACACCTTCATGGCTGAAAAAGGCTTTTCACTGCTGCGCGTTGAACACAACGGCGCTGAGGTCAAAGAACTGCAATTGAACGCTGGCAACCGGCTGACAGGCGTGCGGCTGGTGTTCGCTTACGGCACAGCCAGCATCGCTGGACGAGTCGAAGTTCGTGGTGGAACTTTGCCCGCTGGCACAAGACTTATGGTCAGAGCCAAACGCGAAGGCGCCTCCGAAGAAGGTTTTAGTTTTGGCACTGGCAGCGCGGAAGTGGATGCTCGCGGCCAGTTTTTGCTTGAAGGATTGTCGGCAGGCACTTATCGGGTGACGCTTTCCGTTCCGTCGTTTAACGCTGGAGCCTCAGAGTTCAAGTTGCCGAAAGTCGAACAAACCGTTTCGGTCGCTGGCAGCGGACGGCAAGAAATGTTTTTGGTTGTGGATTTGTCGAAGGAGGAAAAATGAACCTGATAGCCGTTAACCAAGATGTAAGAAGAGTTCCGATTCACCGCAGAGACGCTGAGAACGCAGAGTTTTCGCAGAGTTTCTCTTCCCTCTCTGCGCTTCCTCTGCGTCCTTTGCGCCTCTGCGGTGAAAAAAGAATTCAGCCCGGATTTCGTGGAAAAATTGTTTCTCTTCTTGTTTTGGCTCTCCTGCTTTCAGCGAATGCTTTTGCTCAGCGGGCGACCGGCTCCATTTCCGGTCGAGTCGTCAGCGAAGAAGGCCAGCCGATTCCGCACGCCAAGGTCAACATTGTCGGCGTTGGCGGCGGAGTCAAAAAAGCCTTGTCCGGGCGAATGGAAATCGTCGGCGATGAAGCCGGAAACTTCATCGCCGACAAACTTGATCCGGCATCGTATTCGATCACTGCCAGCGCGCCGGGTTATGTCGTGTTGCCGAGCGAAAAAGTTACAGGACAATTCGGCGCTGGCACGGCGAAATACGCCCGCGTAGGCGATTCGGTGACGATCCGCATGCTGCGCGGGGGAGTCATCACCGGGCAAGTCGTGAACGCTTCGGGCGAACCGGTCATCGGCATCACCGTCGAAGCTTCCCGCGTGCGTGACGAAGTCGGAAGGCGTATCGCAGAACAAACCAACGTGAATGAGATGGTGCTGGGTCGCCAAACTGACGACCGGGGCGTTTATCGTATTTACGGACTGGCTCCGGGAGCTTATGTAGTCAATGTCGGCGCGGGAAGCATGGGCTTTTCGTTGAAATCAAATCCTTTCTCTGGCCGCGCGAAGATTTATTACCCGTCGGCCACGCGCGACACAGCCGTCGAAGTCACCGTTCGCAGCGGCGAAGAAGCCAGCGGCATAGACATTCGGTATCGCGTCGAACGCGGCGCGGCGCTCAGCGGCAAAGTCTCTGGCGCTCCAACCGGCGGTCAACCGGCAATGGCGACAACCGTTGTCACGCTGGCCAAAGCCGGAACCGACATCTTGATCGGAACTTCTGTCATTCTTCCGATCGGTGAAAACAATGGATATTCGTTTTATGGATTGGCGAACGGCGAATACGAACTGACCGCATCTCGCCCTGACCTCAGCGGTTCCGGCAGCACAATGATTTCCGAACCGCGCCGCATCACCATTGCCGGGCGCGACCTGACAGGAATTGACCTGGCTTTGCTGCCAACGGCTTCGATCAGCGGCACGATCAAGCTGGAAAAACTGGCCGCTCCGCCTGCCGGTCAGAAATGCGAATCCGGGCGAGATTCCTTTCTGGATGAAATCATGATGACCGCAAAATCGGATGGCCGCGATCAACAGGCTTCGTACAACCAAATGGTGTTTGGGTTATCTGGGGCGCTTGGCACTGGTTCGCCGAATGAAAAAGGCGAATTCACGATTGCAGGGTTGAAAGCCGGTCGCCAATTTGTCGAACCGCAATTGCCCGACGAACACTGGTTCATCAAATCTGTTTTGCTGACCACAGCCGCCGCGAACAATCCAACTGCGCGCGAAGCAGGCAAGAACGGCGTCACGCTGAAAGTCGGCGACAAGCTAACCGGTCTGGCCGTCACTCTGGCCGAAGGCGCTGCCGGTTTGAAAGGAAAACTCTCTGGCGACAAAGTGCCTTCGCGTGTGCGAATTCATCTGTTGCCCGCCGAACCTGAAGCCAAAGACGATTTGCTGCGGTTTGCCGAAGTCATCGCCGACGAAGCCGGAGCATTCGCGTTCGCCAACCTTGCGCCCGGAAAATACCTGTTGGTTGCGCGCGCGATTCCCGACAGCGAATCCAACGACAAACCAGCCAAGCCCGCCGCCTGGGATTCGCTCGAACGCGCCAAGCTCCGCAAAGAAGCCGAAACCGCCAATGCCGCCGTTGAATTGAAGACTTGCCAACGTGTAACTGATTTCGCTCTGCGCTGGGTGAAATAAACAAGAAACGGGTCTGGTTCACTTCCCGGCGAATTCGACGAAGCCCCATTTTTCCGGGATGTGCATGTTGATTTCACCTTGAGGCGACCAGACCCAGTTGTCTTCTTTGCGACCGGCGACTTTGCGGTATTTGCCATCGGCGATTTCGTGCTGCCATTCGACGCGCGAAAAATTCACGCGCCAGCGGTCGCCGATTTTCGGCGCGCCAATCGGACGCGGACTGCCGGTCAAATCTTTCCACGGCAGAGCCAGTTCCACAGACCAGCCGCGATCTTTGTCTTTTGGGTTGTTGAGCGTTCCCGCCACCGAAACAGCCGTTTTCAATCCGGTCGCATTCCAGCCGTCGTTCGCCTTGCCCTTGAACCGATACGGTTTGTCGAGTTGCAAATCCCAGACGGTGTTCAGCGCGTTGATTTCGATTTCGTAGTAATTCAGCGTATCGCCTTCGGGATCGAGAAAGACTTCAAAATCGTTGTCGTGAAAGATGACCGAATCGCGTTTGGTCAGCGTCGCCCAAACATGAGGCTCTTCCAGATCAGCGGCGAAATAAAAGTAACTGATGTTACGCGGCAGCCAATTGCTCTTTGAGTTTGACAAGTTCTGAGTAGGCGGACTTCACCGCCGAAAGGTAGAGTTTGGACTTCAAAGCAAAGTGGCTCAGTTTGGTTTTGATCTTGAGTCGCTCCAGTTTGACGT
>JANRKX010000108.1:0-136966 GCA_033763255.1 Acidobacteriota bacterium
CCAACGTTGATACTTCAGCGTCGGATGCTTATCGTAGACGGCGCAAACCCACAGATAGAGTTGTATGAGTTGAATTTCTGGTTTCACAACCCAACTTTACAACCTCTGTTGGGTTTGCGCCCTTACCCTTGATTCGCATTGATGGTTATTTGAGCCGTTTCAACTTCACGATCCGGCCAATCGCCATCCACTCTTCTACGTACAAGTTGCCCTGTTTGTCCCAGCAGATTCCGTGCGGAGCGATGAACTGGCCGTCCATCCAGCCGTCACGCGGAATGCGGTTCGTTGCACGTTTTTTCGGATCCATGTTGTCTCCCAAATGCGTGACGAGTTTGTTGTCTTTGTCGAAAATCGTCACTCGGCCTGACAAATCTCCGACCGCCAAATCGGTTCCGCGAATGTGCAGCGTCGCGGGCAAGCGCAGCAAATCGCCGTCGCCCGACAAAGTCTTCAGGTGCTTGCCTTCCAGCGAAAACCACTGCAAACGATGATTGGCTCGATCAGCTACCAAAACCGTCGGAGTCTTACCGCGTGTGTCAACGATGATGGCGTGAGGCGTGTTGAACTTGCCGTCTTCGTTCGGATTTTCTTTGCTGACTCTGCCGCCCCACGAACTGACGTATTCGCCTTTGGCGTCGTAACGGTGAATGTAATTCGCGCCGTAACCGTCCGTTACGTAAAACTCGCCGTTTGGCGCAAAGGCAATGCCCGTCGGTTTGAACTGACTCTTGTCTTTGTAAACGCCTGATTTTTCCGGGAAGCCTTTTGCCCAGACGGTTTCGCCGGTCAAAGTGAGCTTGCCAAATTCGGCACGCGCAACGTTGGTCACGTATATGAATTCCTGACTGCCTTCGCGGCGAATCTGCATGCCGTGGGCGTTGCCTTTCCATTCTTTGGCCATCGAGCGGATAAATTTGCCGTTGGCGTCGAACACAATAATCGCGTTTTCGGTGTCGGTGTTGAAGTAAACGAGACCTTTGGAATCAACCTGCACGGCACCGTGCGTCGCGCCGAATTCCATTCCCGCAGGCAGCTTGCCCCAGCCACGAACCCATTCGTATTTGTGATTACCCGCCCCCAAAATGATCGGGTCTTCGACTCGGCGGCGGGCTTCGGCAGAAAACAGCAATTGAGGCGTGATTGCCGAAACAGCCAATCCGGCTCCCAATCCAGCCAGAAAATTCCGACGATTGAGTTGGTAATGCTCCGATTGAAACATCAGGAACCTCCGTTTGTATGGTGATTTGAATTGAAGATTGCGTGGCGTTTCTACCTTAGCAACCTTCATTTCGCAACTGTCTTTTCAGCAAACCCGGCGACAACGAATCCTTGAAACTTCTCGTTTGAACATAATTCGTGCCCTTGCACTTTGCAGCGACAAGTACTTGTCAAAAGTCATCACCGCAACTATGATCCGTATCGCTATGGGAACAGTTCATAAATTCCGTCCTGAAATTTCCGAACCAGAGCCATCTCCAGTTCCAACGCTTCATGGTCGTGCGATGGACAACCTGCGCTTTATCCGCGAGACGATGGAACGAGCTTCTTCGTTCACAGCGGTTCCCGGTTGGGGAGGTGTGATCGTCGGCGTCACGGCGTTGGTTGCAGCTTTAATTGCATCGCGTGTTCCGGGCGAACACGAATGGATGTACGTCTGGGGTTGCGAATTGCCGCTGGCATTATTGATCGGCGGATTGGCGATGAAACGCAAAGCGACGGCGGCTCAAACCAAAGTCATGTCGCCGCCCGGTCGGCAATTTACTTTAAGCCTGGCTCCGCCGCTGATTGCCGGAGCGATGCTTTCGATTGCGTTGGCGCGTGTTGGAGCCTACGACGTGTTGCCCGGAATGTGGTTGCTGCTTTACGGAACAGGCGTCATCACCGGCGGAGCGTTTTCAGTCAAAGTCGTGCCTGTGATGGGAGTTTGTTTTATGGCGGTTGGGTTAATCGCTTTGATCGCTCCGCCACAATGGAACAATTATTTTTTGGCGGCAGGCTTTGGTGGCCTGCACATCATTTTTGGAACCATCATCGCAAGGAGACACGGTGGCTAAATCAGTTCAACCCACAACGCGGCAAGCCAAAACCCAAACCGGCGTCAGAGCCTTGCAGGCTTTGCAAGCCGCCGAAAGAGCGCCTGAACTCGACAACCTGATTCACGAACGCATTCGGCTGGGGATTGTCAGTGCGCTGGCAGCCAATGAATCGCTGACCTTCAGCGCATTGAAAGAATTGTTGAAAACGACCGACGGCAACGTCAGCGTTCACGCGCGCAAATTGGAAGACGCCGGTTACATCAACTGCACGAAATCGTTTGAAGGCCGTGTGCCGAAAACGGAATACCAACTAACTGACGCAGGCCGTCAGGCACTGGAACAATATCTGGATCACATGGAAGCCTTGATCCACGCCGCGCGAGAACGCTAGCTGGCGACAAAGAATCGGTCGCGTTATTGAGTTCGGCAATCTATCCTTTTCAACGGTTATCTTTATCATACAGAGGAGTTTTATGGTTCAACTGGCTATGGTTGAAGAAAGAATCAGCGCAGGTTTGCGCGCACATCACGACGAAATTCGTCTGAAAACCACAGAATGTCTTCAGTTCATTGATCTGACTTCGCATATTGCAAACATCGTCAGACGCTCCGGCATTCGGCACGGAATGGTCAACGTGCAGACTAAACACACCACCACTGCATTGATCGTCAACGAAAACGAACCGCTGCTGCTCAATGACCTGAAACGAATGCTGGACAGTTACGCGCCGCGCGACGGCGAATACGAACACAACGATTTCAGCCGTCGAGTTGACATTCCACCAGACGAACCAGCCAACGGCCATTCTCATTGCAAAGCCTTGTTCCTGCCTGCCTCAATGATGCTGAATGTCGCTGACGGCAAATTGCAGCTTGGCCGCTGGCAAAGCCTGTTTTTGATCGAACTCGACGAAGCGCGCGAACGCAGCGTTTCCGTTCTGGTGCTTGGCCAGACCATATAAACACCCAAATCGCCGACAAAATTTCAAACAGCCTGAGCAGGAAAACTTGCTCAGGCTGTTAATCGTTTCGGAGCACAGTCGTTTTCATTGGCGGAGATTCCGTCTTATGAAACGACTGTACCTTTTCTTTGCCGACACCACTCGACTGGCGCTGCAATCCATTTTCGCGCACAAACTGCGCGCTTTCCTGACGCTGATTGGAATCATTATCGGCGTGGCCTCAGTCGTTGTCGTTGGAGCTTCAATCAGCGGCTTCAACAGTTATGTGCTGACCACTGTTTCAAAAATTCTGGGCGTAAACCATTTCATGATCGCTCGCATGGCGCATGACGGCGAACGCTCCGAAGAAGAATGGGAGCGCGCCAACAAACGCAACAAACAGCTTTACGTCTCCGATTACGAATGGATTGCCGAACACTGCAAGTCTTGCCAGGAAGTCGGCGCGCAAGCCAATTCACGAACCAATTTGAAACACGAAGGCCGCGAAATTTTCGGAACTGGGGTTTTCGGCGTCACGGCCAACATGGTCGAAATCGAAGCAAAAACCATTGCCGAAGGTCGCTTCCTTGCGCCGCACGAAGTTGAACACGCCGCGCTGGTTTGTGTGCTGGGCGGCGAAGTCAAAGAAAAGTTATTTCCCGGTCGCAACGCCATTGGGCAAACCCTGAAAATCAACAACGCGCCAATGGTCGTGATCGGCGTTGAAGAAATGCGCGGCCCGTTCATGGGCGAATCCATAGACAATCACATCTACATTCCGTTGACGACCTTCGGGAAATACTTCAATCGCCGCCAGGGACTTCAAATTCACGGCAAATCATCCAACCCGGAAATTTTCGCCGTCGCCATCGAAGAAGCGCGAACGGTCATGCGAAATCGTCACAAGTTGGTCGGCAACGAAGATGATGATTTCGGCCTGGTCAACACAGACGCACTGAACAATCAGGTTGATAAATTCACGAGCATGATCGCATTGGTAGTGACGCCAATCACATTGTTGTCATTGATCGTCGGTGGAATCGTCGTGATGAACATCATGCTGGTTTCCGTCACCGAGCGAACTTTCGAGATCGGTTTGCGAAAAGCCGTCGGCGCCAAGAAACGCCAGATTCTGATGCAATTTATGATCGAATCTTCTCTAATGACAGCAGTGGGCGGGGTGTTCGGTTTGCTGTTGGCGGCGGGTATCGCCTGGGCGGTCAGCATCACAACACCGATTCCAATGACGATTACCGCTGGTTACATACTGTTGGCGCTGCTGGTTTCGGGCGGCATTGGAATGATCGCGGGCATTTATCCGGCTTACAAAGCTTCGCGGCTTGATCCCATCGTGGCGCTTTCTAAGAACTGAATCAAAACATGAACATCAAATCCTTGTTCCCAACCGAAACTGTGGCTATGGCCATCGGCACAATTCGCGCTCATAAGTTTCGCAGTGCGCTGACCGTCATCGGCATCGTCGTTGGGGTGATGACCGTCGTGGCGGTGGCTTCGATCTTGACCGGGTTGCGTTCACGAATTGTTTCGATGGTCGAAGAATATGGCACGAACAACATCTACGCTTTTCATCTTTCAACTGGCCCTCGAATGGGCGACCGCGACCGCAGCGAATACATGCGAAAACCACTGACTTCGGAAGACGGTGAAGCAATCTTGCAGCAAGCGTCCGCCGTCGAAGCCGTCGCCAACGTCTTGTTCATGTGGCGAGAAGACAGCACTTTGCGATACAACGGCCAAAAATATCGGTCAGGATTTCTTCAAGGAATTTCAGCCAGCTACGCTCAAGTTACAAATGTGTCTTTGCAGCAAGGCCGGTTCATTACGGAAATTGACGATCATCACAAACGCGAAGTCATGGTCATCGGCCCCAACGTCGCTGAATCGTTGTTTGCCAACCAGCCAAACATTATTGGTTCGATTGTGGATTTGGGCGGTCGCCCGTTCGAAATCATCGGCGTGTTGGAAAAACGCAAAAACAGCTTCTTCGGCGAAAACGAAGAAGACAACGCCTTATTTGTTCCATACGAAACCGGGCGAAAATTGTCGCCTATCAGCAAGGAACTCAATCTGCACATCCGCGCTAAAACCGGGATGCTGCAAGCCGGACTGGATCAAGTGGAAGAAGTGCTACGCCGCCAGCGTGGCATCAAATACGATCAGTCAAACAATTTCGAACTTCAAACCGCGTCAAAAATCATCGAACAGTTCGATGGCATCACGATGTACGTCGGCTTGTTTGCGATTGCCATTTCGGCTGTAGGATTGCTGGTCGGCGGC
This sequence comes from Acidobacteriota bacterium, assembly GCA_033763255.1. GTDB lineage: Bacteria > Acidobacteriota > Blastocatellia > RBC074 > RBC074 > RBC074. Next base: position 5,276 of record JANRKX010000108.1, read on the forward strand.
ATTGGCGTAATGAACATCATGCTGGTTTCTGTCACCGAACGAACACGCGAAATCGGCATTCGCAAAGCCATCGGCGCGAAAAAGCGCGACATCATTCGCCAGTTTTTGTTCGAAGCCATGACGCTGACGTTTCTCGGCGGAGTGCTCGGCGTGTTGGTGGCGGCAGTCATTAGTTATGTGATTATGTTTTTCCTGCCTGAGCTTCCGGCCTCGATTCCTTCGTGGGCGGTTGTCAGCGGACTTGTGGTTTCAACTGCCATCGGCCTCGTTTTTGGAGTTTGGCCTGCGAAGAAAGCAGCCAATCTCGATCCGATTGAATGCCTTCGGTACGAATAACTCTTCTTTCATAAACGTTCCCTGCTCTACAGCTTGACATCGTCAGTGTTCGAGCGGTTCACTAAGCTGAAAAATCATTCTTCAACAAGGAGCATTTATGAAACTCACAACCCGAATTTATTTGCTGCTAATTGTGGCGTGCTTGATCGCTACAGTTCAGTTGTCGGTAAAGGCTCAATCCAAGCCTGCCGCTGCGCCGAAAGTTCGTTCGGAACTGATTGTTTCGACGGACTGGCTGGCAAAGAATCTGTCCAACAAGAACGTCTTCGTGCTGCACGTGACGGGCAATCAAAAAACATACGAAGCCGGACACATTCCCGGCGCGCGGTTTGTCAGCTTGGGAGATCTGCTGGCGACGCGCGAAGGCGTGGCCAATGAATTGCCGCCAGTCGAACAGTTGCAAAAAGTGTTTGAAGCCGCAGGCATCGGCAACGAAGGCAAGATTGTTTTATACGGCGACAACAACGGTCTGGCGGCGGCGCGAGCGTTTTTCACGCTGGATTATCTGGGGCACGGAAACCGCGCGGCCTTGCTGGATGGCGGTTTGGAAAAATGGAAAGCCGAAAAGCGCGACGTGCAAACGCAACCGGCGGCTACGACTGCGGCAAGCTTCACGCCGCGACTGCGCCCCGAAGTGCTGGTCAAATTGGCTGCGATGCGCGACCTTTCGTGGGTAGCCGCCAATGTCGCGGACGGCAATGTCGGCATTCTGGATGCTCGGCCTGAAGAACAATACGCAGGCGCAGCCAACACGCGCACCGGCCACATTCCCGGCTCGGCCAATGTGTTCTGGATGAAGCACCTGACCAGCGCCAGCGATTTGACCATGAAACCCGCCAGCGAATTGCAAAAGATGTTTGCCGAAGCGGGTTTGAAGCCCGGCCAGAAAGTCGTCACCTATTGCAACACAGGCATGCAGGCTTCGCACGCTTACTTCACGTTGAAGTATTTGGGCTATGACGTTTCGATGTACGACGCTTCGTTTTCGGAATGGAGCAAGGCGGAAGGGACGGCGGTGGTCAGCGGCAAGGAAAAGAAATGATATGGAAACAGAGAGATTGAGGGATGACCTTACCGCCTGCTACTTGCGCCGCCGACGTTTGATCGTCCCCTCTCGACAATTTTCGAGGCAGCCTCCGATCAGCGTTTCAACTGATCGCGTCCTTCGGCCATCGGCAGTTTCACTCCGAGCAAACCGGCCAGCGTCGGAGCAATGTCGCGCATATCAATTCGGCCCAGATTCTTTCCGGCTTGAATGCCAGCGCCGACGATGAAGAAGGAAGAATCCATCACATTCAATTCAGCCAAAAAGCCGTGACCGCCGCTCGGTTTCAGGTTGCGAATGACGGGCGGTTCCAAACCGCCGCCGATGTAAGTGCCCGGTTTGGTTCCAACGACGAACGCAGCGTCAGGAAAGCCGCCAAGTTTTTGCGCGATGTCGTCTTCGTACCATTTGAACAAGCCGCTGTCAGGATCGCCCGCCAGGCGCCGCAACACCTGCCGAATTTTCAGGCGGGCGTCTTCGTCGTTTTTGTCCTTCAACATCACCGCCGCCGTGCCGCCGGAATTCCAGGTGATGGCGCGCCACGATTTCACCTTGCCAGCTTCGACTTCGATCAAACCGGCTTCGCGGAAAGCGGCGTTCAGGTTCAGCGATTTGTTCAGCGGCGAAAAGCCGTGATCCGAAGCCACTGCAACAACGGCTTTTCCATTGCCGAGCTTTTCCGCCGCCGCGCGAATCTGGCCGACCAACACATCAATTTCTTCCAGCGCAGCGTAAGCTTCGCGGCTGTCGGGGCCGTGCGCGTGTTGAACTTCATCCAGCCCGGCGAAGTACGTCGTCAAAAACGTCGGGCGCTTCTTTTCCAACAAGTAAACGTTGAACGCGGCTCGGTGTTTATCGGCTTCAACCGTGTAATCGTAACCTTCTGGATAATTGCCAATGGCTTTTTCGGCTTCGGTCAGCAAACCGGGCGTCGAAAGCGCGCGAATCAATTTGCGGTCGTCCGGCGTGGCGGCACGCCAGATTTGGGCGATGTTGAAATCAATCTTCGCGCCGACGGTCACTGGCCAATCCACGCCGGCGGTTTTCAGTCCCGCCGCCGCGCAAGCTTCCCACAACGTCGGCACGCGAACGTCTTCGGCGTACCAGTACCAGCCTCCCTGATTTTTGCTGAACGGATCGAACGGCGTGTTGGCGTAAATGCCGTGCTTGGCTGGACTGACGCCTGTGACCAAGGTGGTGTGGCTGGGATAAGTCACCGTCGGCGTGACGCCCGTAACGGCTGTGGCGAATGCGCCTTCTTTGACGAAGCGGCGCAGGTTCGGAATTTTCAGCTTGTGTCGGTCGGCTTCCAGCACATAATCCGGCTTCAAGCCGTCAATCGAAATCAAGATAACCGGCGGGACGATGCGACGTTGAGCGGAAGCAGTCAGGCTCAGCGTGAGAATTGAGAGCAAACAGAACAGCCAAACTCGTGACATGGTTTTCTCAGCCCAGAAAGATAAGCTTGCCAGATTTTTTTTTTCACCGCAGAGACGCGGAGAACGCTAAGGCGGCGCAGAGCATTTGCAGACCTCTGCGCTTTCTCTGCGTTCTTTGCGCCTCTGCGGTGAAAGGTTTTCAGCTACTTCCAAAGTTTGTTAATCACGCGCAGCAACACCAAACCGCTGACGACAAACACCGCGCCCATCAACAATGCCGCGCTGGTGCGTCCATAGAGAATGTTTCCGACCGTGAACAACGAAGACCAGATGGTAATGCTTCCGGCTACCCAACCGATCAATGCCAGAGGAATGCTTTCGCCGCCTTGCGCAGCTTCGGCTTTGGAAATGCCAGCGGCTTCACGAATCGGTTCCCAGCCGGGGCCGGCTGGGCGGACTTTGCGGTAAAACTCGATCAAGGTTTTGCGGTCGGTTTGCGGAGCCAGATATGCCGCGAGCACCCAACAAGCCGTCGTCACGGCAATCGTGATGAGCAGGCTGTTGGCGGTTGAAGGCACTTCGCCGCCGCTCTTTTTCAAAATCAGAAAACCGATGGAAACCAAAAAGGAACTGACCATCGCCACGACTTCGCACCAGGCGTTGATGCGCCACCAGAACCAGCGAATCAGATACAGCAAGCCCGTACCCGCGCCGACTTGTAGAATGATGTCGAAGGTATCTTTGGCAGTGTCAAGCAAATAGACAACGGCGGATGAAAGCAGGAACAGCAAAACAGTGACTACGCGCCCGGCGAAAACGTAATGCCGCTCTTCGCCGTTTTGATTGATGAAGCGGCGGTAAAAGTCGTGAACCAGATACGAAGCGCCCCAATTCAAATGCGTCAGGATCGTCGAAGAGTTCGCCGCCACCAATCCGCCGACCATCAAGCCGACAAAGCCCACAGGCAAAAACTTCAGCATCGCCGGATAAGCGATGTCGTGGCCGAGAAGTTTCGGATCTAGGTTCGGAAACGCGGCTTGAATATCAGAAAGCTGCGGGTAAACCAGGATCGAAGCCAAGCCGACCAGAATCCACGGCCAGGGGCGCAGCACGTAATGCGCGATGTTGAAAAACAACACAGCGCCGAGCGCGTCTTTTTCGGATTTCGACGCCAGCATTCGCTGAGCCATGTAACTGCCGCCGCCGGGTTCGGCTCCGGGATACCAGACCGACCACCACTGCACGGCAATCGGAATGATGAACACGGCGACGGCCATATCCCAGTTGTTCGTGAAATCCGGCAGCACGTTCAGGTAGTTGATGCCTTCCGGCCCTTTCATCGTCGAAAGCTTGCTGACCAAACCATCCAGCCCACCGACTTGCGGCAGCTTGATGGCGAAGTAAGCCGCCGCGATGACCGCCGTCATCTTGATGAAAAACTGGATCATATCAATCACCAGCACGCCCCACAGACCGGAATGCGCGGCGAAAGCCACGTTCAGCAAACCGACAAAGAGCAGCGTCTGCCAGCGTTCCAGGCCGAACAAAATGCTGGCGATTTTGCAGGCAGCCAGATTCACCGAAGCCATGATCATGCAGTTGAAAAACAATCCCAGATACACCGCGCGAAATCCGCGCACCGCCCCGGCGGCATTGCCCGAATAACGAATCTCGTAAAACTCCAGATCGGTCAACACTTCTGAACGTCGCCAGAGCTTGGCGTAAAAGAACACCGTCGCCACGCCGGTCAGCACAAACGCCCACCAAACCCAGTTCCCTGCTACGCCGTTGCGACGAACGATGTCCGTCACCAGATTCGGCGTGTCGCTGCTGAACGTAGTCGCCACCATCGAAAGCCCCGCCAGCCACCATGGAACCGAACGCCCCGAAGCGAAAAACTCCGAAGTGCTTTGGCCGGACTTTTTGCCCAAAAACAGCGCGGGAATGAAACAGACTGCGACCGCCAAAATAGCGATGACCCAATCAAGCGCGCTCAGATGCATCGAATGATCCTCTCAAGTTTCAGATTGTTTGTGATACCGCGAAAAGTTGGAGTGATTTGCAGGCGGATACTAACTGGCTGACTGGTATCTGTCGAGAAGCAATAACTGGTTATGGCCGAGTCCAATCCTCAATGTTCAGGCCAGGGATACGAGAAAAATCCACAGTGTTACGAGTAACAAGCATGGCGTTGACGCTCAGCGCAATAGCCGCGATCTTCAAATCCTGTGTGCCGACCTGTTTGATGGTCGCTTTCAAACGAACGAATTGCTCAGCCGCAGTGTCGTCAAACGGCAAGATTTGAAGCGGCAATAAATCTTGAAGTGTTTGCTGAAACTGACGGTAAGCAAGCACCCATTCAGAAGCATTCCCCGCTCTTGCGATCTGGGCAAATCGCCCGCGCAACTGTTCTTCAACAGTAATGACGGTTGTAAAACGACGCGCGATTGGCAAAGCCAGCAACCGTTGTCGAACCAATTGATGGCCGCGATGGTGAAGACTCAAATGATCGGTGTCCAGCACCCGCAAGATTTCAGACACGATTGGCCTCTTCACGAATACGGCGCAACTCTTCTTCAAATTCATCCCAAGTCGGATCGTCAGCAAATCGCCCTGCCATTGCTTCCCACGGATCAACAACTGCCACAGGCGATAGCACGTCAACCTGTGCTTGCAAAAGTTCGCCGTGCGCCAATCGTTCAGCAACGGCAGTTTGCACTTTGACGACTGCTTCGGCTTTCGTTTCGCCAGCGCCCACGCAATCAGGCCAACCGAGCGCAGTAGCGATAAAACCATTGTGAGGCTGCTTCTCAACCAAAATTTGGTAATCCATCATTCACCTCCAAAAAATTTCTGGCGGATAATTACACAAAAAGGGGACTCCTTGCGAGAGTCCCCTTCGTGTTCAAGCTTCGATGTTTGCTTTAGAAAATATATTTCAAAGCAAATTCGATGTTACGCGGCGGGCTGACCGTTCCGGTGATTCTGCCGAACGTGTTCAGATCGCTGAAGTTTCTGGCCGGTGGGCTGAAACTCGGCGTGTTGGTGAAGTTGAAAAATTCAGCGCGGAAATCAATGTAATTGCCTTCGCTGACGTAAAACTTCTTGCCAACTCCGAAATCCCAGTTGACGTAACCGGGAGCTTCGGCAATGCCGACGCCGGAGTTGCCAAACGTGCCTTGAGCCGGCAACACAAAAGCAGCCGGATTCAACCAGGCGTCAATTGTTTGGTTCGCGGGTTTCCAATCGCCAACCAGATTGGGACGACCGCCTCCACGCGGGCCTTGCAACGAAACATCAACTGCCTGAACCGTGATCGGGAAGCCAGTGTGCATGCTGACGATGCTGCTGATTCCCCATCCGCCCAACACTCCATTGACGACCGGATTCCAGTCAGAACCAAAGCTGCGGCCTTTTCCAACCGGCAGGTCATAGGTTCCTGACCAAACGAAGTTATGGCGAGCGTCGAAGAATGCGCGTCCATAATCGCGGCGACGATCATAGTTATTCGACGGATAAGCTCCCTGAGAAGCCACGCCGCCGCTGCCGTAATAACCTAGGTTGTCGGTCATGGTTTTGCTGAGCGTGTATGACGCCAGGAATTCAAATCCTTTAGTCAAACGCTGACGACCGAAGACCTGCAAGCCATGGTAATTACTGCGCGCCCACGAATCCGTTCCGCTGATTTGCGTGACAAACGGATAAGCGGAAAAGAACGGGCGACGCGAGTTCAGCGAAGCCCAAGTGGACGGAGCGCCAACGCCCGGCAATGGTTGGTTCCAATCGGTCGGCGCAACCAGATGATCCGCCTTGTGTCCGACATAAGAAGCAGACAGCGAAGTCGTCGGCGTCAACTGATATTCCAATGCCAGATTCCATTGCTGTGTAAATTGCGGGCGAAGGTCCGGGTTCCAAACGCGGATGTTGCCAGCCGGAGTGTTGCGAACGATCACATCGGTGAAACCTCTGGTAATCGTTCCCGCGCCAGTGGTCGCGTCGTAGGTCTGATCCGCTTCGGAAAACAGCGGCGGATTCAACGGCAGACGCAGGTTGGAACCAGTGCCTTCCATGTATTGAGTGATGCCGTAACCGCCACGAATGACGAACTTGCCGTCGAACTTGGTCGGCGTCCAGGCAAAACCGACGCGCGGTTCAAAGCCTTTGTAGTAGGCGTTGTACAGCGCGCGGCTGTTGCCATTTTGGTTGGCGAAAATTTGTTGTTTGGTAATCAGATCGAAATTCGACTGACGGTCTTTCACTTCCACAACCGGCGAAGTGTATTCCCAACGCATACCCAGGTTGAGCGTCAGGTTGTTGCGGACTTTGAAATCGTCCTGGAAGAAAACGCCGATGCGATTTTGGCGATGTCCCCAAGTTCCGCTCTGGCTGCCGATGCTCTTGTTCGACAACAGGTCAAGCAGGAAGTCGGCAAAAGCCAGCCCGGTAAAGCGACCGTCGTAGGTGAAGCCACCCAACAAACCATTGTTGCCCGGATAAAAACGGTTTTGCTGATAGCGTTGCCACTGCCCGCCCATCTTCAATGAATGACGACCGCGCAGAATGGTCAGGTTGTCTCCATAATGGAACGTGTTGGTGACGTTGTCTTCGTTGACCGCCCGCGAACCAAAGGAGACGCCGTTGCCAGCCGAAACAAAAGAAAGCCCTGGGATAACCTGATTGCCAGGAATGCCGAACTTGGAATTGCCGTTGCCGATACCAGCCCAATCCAAAAATTCGCTGATGAAAACCGCGCGGTTGAAACCAACGCGAGCTTCGTTGATGACGGTCGGGCTGATTGTGCGCGTCCAGTTCAGAGCGATGTTTTGAGGACGGGTCACGCTCTTGCCGGTGATGTTGGTCGGCAAAGCGCCTTTGGGCGTGGAAGAGGTCCCACGCATAAACGAATAACGGCTGGAAAAATTGTCCTTATCCGTCACGCGCCAATCAATTTTGCCGTCAATTTGCGGGTTGTTGATCTGGCTTGCAGTGACCACATCAACCAAACCAACGCCGGTTCCAGCCTGTTGGCGAGTCGGCAACGGATAAAGAGTGTTGTCTGCAAACAAAGCTTTTGCCACCGGGTTTGAAATTCGGTTCGCAGGGATGATGTTTCCGGTAAAGCAGGCAGTACGATCAGCCGTCGTACAAGCGCCGGTTTTCTGCGGATCACGAATCGGCGTGGTAAAAGCGGAAAGGTTGCCACTCCTCCAGGCAATCGGAGCCACGCTGGCGGTTCCCGCACCGCCTGTGCGCTGAATTGTTTGCTGATAGGCGGCAAAGAAAAACAGTCTTTCTTTGATGATCGGCCCGCCAAGCGTTCCGCCAAAAATGTTCTGGCGAAGTTTGGATTTAACGTTCTGGTTATTGCGATTGGCCGCCCAGCTATTGGCGTCCAAAGCTTCGTTTCGGATGAACTCAAACACGTTGCCGTGGAATTCGTTGGTGCCGGATTTCATTGTCGCGTTGACGGTCGCGCCGGTAACATTGCCGAACTCTGCCGAAGAGTTGCTGGTTTCCACGCGGAATTCCGCAATCGCGTCAATGTTTGGTTTGTAGCCGATGCGGTTATCAATCGTTTCATCAACCGAAATTCCGTCCAACAGGAAGGCGTTGCCTTGTTCGCGGTTACCGTTGACGTACGGTCTGCCCTGACCGTTCGGGTTGTTGAAACCGCCCGGATTCGGATTGATCGTTCCCGGAACCAGCAAGGTCAATTGCTGGAAGTTACGACCATTCAATGGCAATGCCGTGGTCGTGTTACCGGAAATGACGCCGCCAACCGTGACGCTTTCGGTTTGCAACACGGGAGCAACGTCGGTGACGTTGACCGTGTCGCTGACTCCGCCGACCTGCAAAGCCAGGTTGATACGTGCCGTCTGGTTGACTTCGAGTTTGATTTCGTTTGAAACGATTTTCTTGAAGCCGCTGGCTTCAACAGTGATGACGTAATTGCCGACCGGCAAAAACGGAATCGTATAAACGCCCGTGTCGCTGGTGGTCGCGGTGTAATCAAGTTTGGTGCCTTGGTTGGAGGCGGTGACTTTGGCGTTCGCAACTGCCGCGCCTTGCTGGTCGGTTACGTTGCCGGTCACAGTCGCCGTGTAGGTTTGGGCAAAGCCGATTGTCGCCATTGCCAAAAACAACGCGACCACCGACAACCCAGTCCAAAGCGATTTTGCTGTGGATTTCATTGTTGTGTCTCCTTCTGAAGGGATAAAACGCGGACTTCCGCCCGCACAGTTATAGGCTTTTCGACATAAAATTATGTTCGCGGAATCAAGCCGTGATGTGTTGTTAGGTGTAAAGAAATTCCTCAGCAAAGCTATTTGATCGAATGAGTGATTTCGTTTGGTTCAATGGCACAAAGTATAGAGGGCAATTGTTATGTTTGGCAATCAGCACGATCTCAGTGCTGATTGCGCCGGTGTTCATCCTGATGAAAAAGTTTCTCTCCGTCGTTTGCTCAGGTTTTGTTTCTGCCGAAACAGGTGTTGAATAAAAAGGGGCGTTCCGCCCTTTTTTATTCAACACCTGTTTTTGACGCGGTGAAATAAACAGCCGCATCTAGCCCAACGCCTGTTTAGCTTCCCTTAAATTCGCCAACCAATGACTGAACCATAGTTTTGGCGTCCCCGAAAAGCATTCGTGTGTTGTCGCAGAAAAACAACGGGTTTTCGATTCCGGCAAAGCCTGAAGCCATTGAACGTTTCAGAACAAAACAGGTTTTGGCCTGATCCACGTTGATGATCGGCATGCCGTAAATCGGACTGCCCTTGTCTTCGCGCGCAGCAGGATTGACCACATCGTTGGCTCCGATGACGATGGCGACATCCACCGCTCCCATCATCGAATTTGCCGCTTCCATTTCAATCAATTGTTCGTAAGGAATATCGGCTTCGGCCAGCAAGACGTTCATGTGGCCGGGCATGCGTCCAGCGACAGGGTGAACAGCATAAGTCACTTCGGCTCCGTTTTCTTCCAGAATTTTGCCGAGTTCGCGGACGACATGCTGAGCCTGAGCCACGGCCATGCCATATCCCGGAACGAACATTACCGAGCGCGCGGCTTCCAGGATGTAGAAAGCGTCATTCGATGTCAGGGCTTTCGCTTCGCCTTTGACTTGAGCCACAGCCGCTCCGGCAGTCGCTCCCATTCCACTGAACAACACATTGGCTAGCGAACGGTTCATGGCTTTGCACATGATCTGCGTCAGGATCAATCCGCTGGTTCCAACCAAACAACCGGCGACAATCAAAACGTTGTTTTGAATAATGAATCCGGCCATCGCCGCCGCTAATCCTGAATAACTGTTGAGCAGCGAAATCACCACTGGCATATCAGCGCCGCCGATGGGAATCACCAGCAGCACTCCTAAAATCAACGAAAGCACAGCGGCGATAACAAACAACGTATACGATTCCACTGGGTAAATCGTGAACCAGACGCCCATCGCCAAAACGCCTGCCAGCAAAGCGCCGTTGATCTGTTTTTGGCCTCGAAAAAGCACTGGTTTGCCGGAAAGTTTTTCACTTAACTTGCCCCAGGCAATCAGGCTGCCGCTGAACGTCACAGCGCCGATCAACACAGTCAAGTAAATCGAAACCAACGTTTCCACCGAGCTATGCGGATGCATGTGGTATTCGGCCATTCCCACCAGCAAACTGGCCAATCCGCCGAAACCATTGAACAGTCCGACCATTTCCGGCATCGCGGTCATTTTTACGGTTTGAGCAGCGTAAGCTCCGATGGCTGATCCGACGACCATTCCGACAATGATCCATTGATACGACAATCCTTTGCTCAACAAAGTTGCGACAATGGCAATCAGCATACCGACAGCCGAAATCATATTTGCTCGTCGCGCCGTATCCTGGCGACCGAGCATCTTCAGGCCGTAGATAAAGATAATCGAAGCGACGATGTAGCTGATATTGATGATTTGATCCAGGCCATTCATTTTTTCTCTCCACCTTTCGCTTTGAACATTGCCAGCATGCGGTCGGTTACTAGGTATCCACCCACCACGTTAATCATTGCGCTAATCACCGCCACCATTCCGAAAACCAAAGTAATGGTGTCGTTTTCACTGCCAAGCACAACAATGGCTCCGACAATGGTGATGCCGGAAATGGCATTCGAGCCGGACATCAAAGGCGTATGTAATTGCGATGGCACTTTTGAGATCAACTCGACACCAAGAAAAGCGGCCAGCACGAAAATAAACAAAAGAAGTATCAGCATCGGTTTCACCTCATCAAATTGCGAATGTTTTCGTTTCGCACTTCGTGGTTATGGATAATCAAACTACCTTTTACGATCTCATCGTCCAGATTCAGGTCAAGTTGCGACGTTTCCTTGTTCCAGAAATGAGCGATGAAATTGACGATATTGCTGGAATACATCTGACTGGCGTGAACTGGAACCTGTCGCGCGCCATTCCCTATGCCGATGATCCGCACATCATTGACTACGACTTCCTGATCCGGTTTCGAACCATCAACGTTTCCACCGGAATCAACAGCCAGATCAATCACTATGCTGCCGGGTCTCATTCCCTGAATCATTTCGGCGGTGACAATCAGCGGAGCTTTTCGACCAAACACCTGCGCTGTGGTGATGACAACATCTGATTGAGCACATTGTTTGGCCATCACATCGCGCTGTTTTTGAAGCTGCTCTTCGGTAAGTTGTTTGGCATACCCCTGAGCCGTGCCACCGGTTTCGCCCAAATCTACTTTGACGAATTTGGCGCCAAGCGATTTGATTTGCTCTTCGACTTCCGGGCGAACGTCAAAAGCGTCAACGCGCGCTCCCATACGTTTGGCAGTGGCAATGGCCTGCAACCCGGCGACTCCCGCTCCAATGATAAAAACTCTGGCCGGCGAAATCGTGCCCGCCGGAGTCGTCATCATTGGAAAGATTCGATTCAACCGTTCAGCAGCGGCGACAACGGCGACGTATCCGGCCAGGTTCGCCTGCGAACTGAGCGCGTCCATTTTCTGGGCAATCGTGCTGCGCGGAATCATTTCGACTGAAATCGCCGACACGCCACGTTCAACCAGAGTGCTGAGCGCATTGGCCTCATCAAATGGCTGCAGAAATCCGATCAGCATCGCGCCGGATTTCAAACACGCCATATCTTCCGCAGACGGGCGATTGACCACAGCCAACAAATCCGCAGCTTCTATCAACGCTTTCCTGTCCGATGACACGGTTGCGCCTGCGGCCTGGTAATCGGCGTCGCTGACATTCAACGACAATCCGGCTCCGCTTTCGACGGCGACCGAAGCTTTCAGGCCAACCAATTTTTTAACGGATTCGGGGGTTAAAGCTACGCGAGATTCTTGAGGGTCTACCTCTCTCAAAACTGTTATTTGCATATTTGGTCAGTAGCGAAAATTGAAAGTTGAGTTTTGGTTCAACAGCGGCGGAACGACTTGCTGTAAATCAATTGCAGTATAAAGACGGCGCCATGTTGATGCAAATTTTGAGCACCGAAGTTGAGCTTTTGTTTGCCAACCAAATCCGCTAGGCTTCGGCACGATCAACGCAGTTCCAATTCCACAAAAATCCGTGAGGAGCCGAAGATGAAATTTTCCATTCGTCTTTTTCTGCTGTGCCTTTGCCTGTTGCTGCTGGCGACGATTCAGACTTCGCAATCTACTGAAGCCGCCGCCACGTTCAAAGCCGGTTTGGCCAGAATCATCATCACGCCGGAAAAACCGACCTGGATGGCCGGATACGCCAATCGCAACAAACCTTCGGCAGGAAAGATTCATGATTTATTCGCCAAGGCGCTGGCCGTTCAAGACGCCAAAGGCAATCGCGTCGTCATCGTCACGACTGACTTGCTGGGACTGCCCGGTGCTCTTTCGGCTGAAGTTTCCGAACACGCCCGCAAAAGTTACGGATTGAAACGCGAACAACTGCTGTTCAATTCGTCGCACACGCACACCGGGCCGGTGGTCAACAGTTCGCTGGTTGGAGCTTACGAACTGAGCGACGAACAAAACAAAGCGGTTGCTGAATACACCCAACAACTGAAAACCAATCTGCTGAAAGTCATCGGCGCTGCGTTGAAGGATTTGTCGCCTGCCAAATTGTCATTCGGCAAAGGCACTGCGCCGTTTGCGATGAACCGGCGCGAACTCCGCAACGGAAAGATCGTCAACGGCGTCAACCGCGAAGGCGTCGTAGACAAAGAAGTTCCAGTCTTGAAAATTGAATCCGCCGACGGAAAATTGCGCGGCATAGCCTTTGGTTATGCCTGCCACAACACCACGCTGACCGGCGAGTTTTATCAGCTCAGCGGCGATTACGCTGGAATGGCTCAGGCGGCGATTGAACGCGATCATCCCGGCATCACGGCTCTGTTTGTCATGGGCTGCGGAGCCGACATCAATCCTTACCCGCGCAGCAAACTGGAATATGCTCAGAAGTACGGCGAAGATTTGGCCATCGCCGTCAAACAGGTTTTGGCTGGCCAAATGAGTCCGATCAATCCGCAACTGAACTCCATCATCGGCACGGTGAAAATTGCGCTCGCTCCGCCGCCGAGCAAAGACGAATGGAAAGCCAGATTGAGCGACAGCAACGTCTTCGTTCAACGCCACGCCAAACGCTGGCTGGCGCGATTGGAACGCGATGGCAAAATCATGTCTGAATACCCGTACACGATTCAGATTGTGCAGCTTGGCGATTTGAAACTCATCGCTCTGGCTGGCGAAGTCGTCACCGATTACGCGCTGCGATTGAAGAAAGAATTCCCCGGCAACACCTGGGTTGCCGGATACAGCAACGATCTTTGCTCGTACATCGCCTCGGCGCGAATGTATCCCGAAGGCGGTTACGAAGTCGTCGAATCCATGATCTATTACGACTTGCCCGGCCCGTACACTCCGGCAATCGAAGAAACCATCATCGGCAAAGTTCACGAACTGAACCACCAAATCTCTAAACCAACTCGCCGCTAAAAACGACCATGAAATTTTTCGGAAAACTCGCCTCAACTCTCTGGCTGACTGCCTTGCTCACAATTCTGTTCGCCAATGCGTCTGCCCAAACACTGTCTGAAATCAAATTCGCGGCTCAATTGGAGACCGAAGCCACGCTTGATTTGACTGCGTCCGCTCCCGGTACGTCTTGGGAAAAAGCTGGCAGCGAAGCCGCGACGGTTTCGATCTTCGTGGACGGCCAGAAGCATCAAGACGCCATTCTGTTTGCCGGAGCGAAGCAATTCACTTATCGCTTGCTGCTCGGCAGAGTTTTGCCCGGCGAACACAAACTGCGAATCGAACTCAACCGCCAGCAATCCTCCGCCAGCGTCACCGCCGTTAACATCTCTGACGCCAAAGTCACCTTGCTGCCCAGCGGCCATCCTGATTTCATGATGATTGCTCACTCGCCGATTCTGTTCGCCAGACCGGACACGATTGGCAAATTCAGCGACGTGCCTTTGTTGATGTATTGCGAAACGTTAAAAGACAACGGCAAAACCACGCTGCGTTACACTGTGATTTTCAGCAACGAAGACGGCGGGACTCAGACGGCGGCGTTGATGGCTCGGTGGGGGAGAACGACAGACATTGAATGGGTGGTGGATGTTGAACTTGATGCCGCTGGCCGGGTCGTCGGTTCGACGTTTCAGGGAGCCAACCACGTCACCAAAACTTTTCAGGGCAAACGCGAAGCCGACCATCCGCTGTTTCTGACCGCAACGATCAACAACAACTTCAGCGACGCGGGCGAATCGGCGATGCGGTTTACGCTGCGGCCAATCAGCGTAGACCTGAGCCGCCATTCGCGCGAATGGGTCATGGATCAGCATCCGTGGACGTACACCGTGATGGCTGAAGAGATGATACGCGAAGGCAAGATCACCAACGAACGAACGCTCGGCGCGCGCATCGGCGATTTGCGAAGCTACCTGTACGTTGACGTAGCCTCCACTCAGCAAAGCGGCGCGTTGTTCAGCGTCGCCGTCAAATTGAAAAACGATCCTCGCTGGTACACGTCGGATTTCGGCATTAACTCTTACAAGATCGAACGCAGCGGTTATTTCCGAACGACGATTCGCCTGCCCAAAGGAACTACGCTCGCCCAGATCGAACGGCTGGCGGCGCGTTGCGACCTGACCGGAAATCCGCGCTCGGCAGAAGAAATCTCCAAAGCCACCACCGCGCAATGCGAACTGAATTCCGTCAACAAAATTTTCTTGATGAATGAAGGCTTTCAACCGGGCGCAACGCTTCCGATCCGAGCCGGTGCGCTGAAAGTTCCTTTTGGCGAAGCCGCCGAATTCCCCATCGGTGCCAATAAATGAGCGTAGTTTTTCTCGCAGAAATTCACCTGTAAAACCTTCTTCAGAATCGTGGCAAATCCAACCTGTTCAAGTGGCGTGACGCCCTGTCACGTCACCCGCTCATCAACGTGCCAAACCACCACGCTTAGCCCGTCCTGAATCCATTGCGACACCAATTCTCAATGTAACTAAACGCTTTAAGGCCACGTGCGTGTGGCATTCGCATTGCGACGCTTCAGCGCGTTGCGTAAACCCGTTCAATCAGGATTCTTAAAGCTAGGTGAAGAGATTGTCCAAATTCGAGTTACACGAAAAGCTATCGCCTATTAAAGGCGTGCCGGAAAGCGTTTCCTTTCCGGTCCAATCTGCTTCGGAGAAAGCGTCCGGCTATCGCCCAGACGTGGATGGTTTGCGGGCTATCGCAATTCTTCCAGTCGTGTTTTATCACGCAGGATTCAAAGCCTTCAGCGGAGGTTTTGTCGGCGTAGATGTGTTTTTTGTGGTGTCCGGCTTCCTGATTACCTCGCTGATTTTGCCGGAAACGATTGCCGGAAAGTTTTCCATTCTCAATTTTTACGAACGACGAATTCGTCGTATCTTCCCGGCGTTGTTCGCAGTGATGTTCGTCACGCTGGGAGTAAGTTCTTTGCTGATGTGGCCGTTGGCTTTCAAAGACTTTGGCCACAGCCTGATTGCCGCAACCATCTTTGCTTCCAACTTTTTTTTCTACGCAAAGTTTGGCTATTTCGATGCCATTGCTGAAAGTCGCCCGCTGCTGCACACCTGGTCGCTGGCTGTGGAAGAACAGTTTTATATCTTCTTCCCAATTTACCTGTTGATCGTCTGGCGATGGTTTCCGCGTGCGTTGAAACCGTTGACGGCAATTATCGCCGTGCTGTCTTTCGGTGTGAGCCTTTATCAGGTGGCCAACGCACCGATGACGGCTTTTTATCTGCCTGTGTCTCGAACGTGGGAATTATTGCTGGGCGCAATGTTGGCGATGAAGATTTTTCCGCCGATGAATTCGCACAAGTTGCGAACTGCGCTCGCCGCCATCGGACTTGGTTTGATCGCGTTGGCTGTCGGATTGTTGACGCATCATTCACCATTTCCTGGCGCTTACGCTTTGCTGCCTTGTGTTGGAACGTTCCTGGTCATTTATGCAGGAATTGGTCAGCCAACGCCGATCAGCCGATTTCTGAGCAAACGCTGGCTGGTGTTTACCGGTCTGATTTCTTACTCGCTTTATTTGTGGCATTGGCCATTTATCGTCTTCGCTGAGGTTTATTTGATGCGCGACATCAACAGCCTGGAAGCGTGGGCGATTATTACTTTGTCCGCCGCAGTTGCAGTTCTTTCCTGGAAATTCGTCGAGCAACCATTCAGAACCAGACGCTTTGCCGCCAACCGGCGCAGCCTGTTTGCATTGGCAGGCGCGGCAATGGCTTTGGCTCTCTTGTTTGGCTGGGGCTTGGAATACACGCAAGGCCTGCCAAGAAGAATGACCAGAGAAGCGAGGAGATTCGCTCTCATTTCTGAAGATTGCCATGACCGCCGCGTGAACTGTGCAATCATCAAACCTGAAGATGTTCGGTTCGACCGGCTTTGCGCTTTGGGAGCGAGCGAAACCGCCAAACCTGACTTTGTCTTGTGGGGAGATTCGCACGGAGAATTCGTCGCGGATACCGTTTCGCAGGCAGCAACCGCCGCCAATCGTTCCGGGCTGCAAATCACATCGGAAGGCTGTCCGCCCATTCTTGGAATCACACGACCGGATCGAAATTACCGCCATTGCCCGGCATTTACAGAAGCTGCATTCAAAGTCGTTTCCGACCCGCGAATTCGCCAGGTGATTCTGTCCGCTCGATGGCCAATGTGGAACGAAGGCACTCGTTATCGTTTTGAAAACGGCGGCGCGATCATACTGAACGACGCCGATGCTCCAACCAGCCAAACGGCCAATCGTGAAGTGCTTCGCAGAGGGTTGATCCGAACGCTGGATGCTTTCAAAGGGTTGGGCAAACAGGTCAGCATCATTGGGCCGATTCCCGAAATTGGCTGGGACGTTCCGACCGTATCGGCGCTGGAAAGCTGGCACAATCGAAAGATTCATTCAGCACCGACACTTTCTCAATTCCACGAAAGAAATCGGAACGTCTTGCAACTCCTGAGAGAACTGCAATCAGTTTATGGCTTCGATCTGGTTTACCCACACGAAACGCTTTGCAACCAGGAAATCTGCCGGGCGGTTGAAGATAAGAAACCGATTTATTGCGACGACGATC
Source organism: Acidobacteriota bacterium (assembly GCA_033763255.1). Lineage (GTDB taxonomy): Bacteria > Acidobacteriota > Blastocatellia > RBC074 > RBC074 > RBC074. The sequence continues at coordinate 22,622 of JANRKX010000108.1, forward strand.
ACCTTTCAATCTTTGGCAGATCATTGCTGGTTCCGACAGTCAAACAATTGCTCTTGAAACGATGATACGGAACCGGGAGCGGTAGCGACCGGGTTGGTATGATACGGACCGGGAGCGGTAGCGACCGGGTTGGTATGATACGGACCGGGAGCGGTAGCGACCGGGTTGGTATGATACGGACCGGGAGCGGTAGCGACCGGGTTGGCTTGAGGTAACACTTACGAAAACGCCCAGTCGCTACCGCTCTCGGTTCCGCACCGGATCCTGCTCGCAGTCGGCTTAACAGTCACAAGGTTTGCAGGCAAAATGTTGGCGGTGAAACAAATACATCCCAACATTCCTCGTCCTAAACGATTGCGGCAGAGATTATTTCGCATTCCAGCCGGTCAAGCGTTCGCGCGCACGGTTGGAGCGCCGTTGATCGCGGGCAATCAAGTTCGCCTGTTGAAAGACGCGCGCGAAAATTATCCCGCCTGGCTGGAAGCCATTTCTTCCGCCAAACGCAACATTCACTTTGAAAGCTACATCATCCACGAAGACGACCAGGGGCAAATCTTCGCCGAAGCTCTAATCGAAAAAGCACGAGCAGGCGTCAAAGTCCGTTTGATTTACGATTGGGTGGGAGGCTTGACTGCGACTTCCAACAAATTCTGGCGCGCGTTAAAAGCCGCTGGAGTCGAAGTTCGCTGTTTCAATCCGCCGCGTTTTGACAGCCCGCTTTCGTGGCTTGGCCGCGATCATCGCAAACTGTTGACTGTGGATGGCCGCATAGGTTTTGTCGCCGGGTTGTGCGTTGGTCAGATGTGGGTTGGCGAACCGGAAAAAGGCATTGAAGCGTGGCGCGACACCGGCGTTGAAATCATTGGCCCGGCAGTCGTTCATCTGGAACAAGCCTTTGCTCAAACATGGGCGGAAACCGGCGAAGCCTTGCCCGCAAACGAATTGATTGCCTCAGCCACGATTCCGCCTGCTGGAGACATTCCGTTGCGAGTCGTCGCCAGCGTGCCGAACACAGCAGGCATTTATCGGCTGGATCAAATGATTGCGGCCTCAGCGAAAGAAACGTTATGGCTGACCGATGCCTATTTCGCGGGCACGTCGCCTTACGTGCAATCGCTGCGAGCGGCGGCGAAAGACGGCGTTGATGTTCGCTTGCTGGTTCCGCAGGCAACCGATTTGCCTGTCATGCGTGCCATTTCACGCTCTGGCTATCGCCCTCTGCTCGAAGCCGGAGTCCGCGTGTACGAATGGAACGGCCCGATGATTCACGCCAAAACCGCCGTCGCCGATGGTCGCTGGGCGCGCGTCGGTTCGTCGAACCTGAATCTGGCAAGTTGGATTACCAACTGGGAACTTGACGTAATTGTCGAAGACACAGGTTTTGGCGAACAAATGGAGCAAATGTTTTTGGATGATCTGGCGAATTCGACTGAGATTCTGTTGACCGCCAAACGCAAAATCGCCAAACCGAAACGGCCACGCCCGCGCCGATTGCGCGCTAAATTCGACACCATCAGTTCCGGGCGAACCGCCGCCGGAGCCGTTCGCATCGGTCACGCCGTCACCGCAGCGATTGCCAACCGCCGATTGCTCAGCCCAGCCGAAGCGCGAATCATGTTCAGCGCAGGTTTGTTGCTGTTGCTGTTTTCCGTTGTTGCAGTGTTTTGGCCAAGATGGATTTCCATTCCGCTGGCTGTGTTTGCCACCTGGCTGGCCATTTCCCTGTTCATCAAAGCCGTCCAGCTTCACCGCGAAGGCAAACGCGAAGAATCCATGTTGCGTGAAATCACGGACTCCAACTTAGAGTAAGTCTCAATGCGGCAAGTAAAACGATTCCGAATCGCCACTTACAACATACACAAATGCGTTGGGCTGGATCGTCGCTTGCGCCCCGAACGCATTGTCGAAGTTCTGCGCGAACTGGATGCCGACATCGTAGCTTTGCAGGAAGTCCATTGCGTGCAAGGCAGCGAAGATCAACACGATCAAGCGCATTTCATCGCCCGCGAACTGGAATTGGATTTTCGGCTTGGAGAAAACCGGCAACTGAAAGGTGGCGCTTATGGCAACGTAGTGCTGAGCCGGTTTCCAATGGTTGCCGCACGCAATCACGACATCAGCGTTGCCGGGCGAGAACAGCGCGGATGTTTGCGCGTGGACATTGACCTGCACGGCGAACAACCTCTGCACATTTACAACGTACATCTGGGAACTTCGTTCACCGAACGCCGCCACCAGGCGCGAAAGCTGTTGCAAGACGACGTGCTGAAAAACGGCGACCACATCGGCCCACGAGTCTTGCTGGGAGATTTCAACGAATGGACGCGCGGGTTGACTTCGCGCTTGCTGGAAGAACATTTTCAAAACGCCGACATCCGCATTCAGCTTGGCCGCAAACGAACTTACCCTGGCGTTTTGCCATTTTTGCACCTGGATCACGTCTACTTTGACGAAGCTCTGGAACTGGTTGAAGCCAAACTCCATCGCAGTCGTACCGCGCTGATCGCTTCGGATCATCTGCCCATCGTCGCCGATTTTCGGATTCGGCATTTTTGAAACTTGCTTGGCTTATGATCGCAGATAAGAAGCGCCATTCACGTCCACAATGCCGCCGGTCAGAAAATCAGTTCCTTCCGAAGCTAAAAACAAAACCGTTTTGGCGACTTCTTCGGGCTTGGCGACTCGGCGAAGCGGGCTTTGATTGCGAATGCCTTCGCCTTCTGCACCGTCCAGCCGATAAGCGACTCGCTCGGTTTCAACAAATCCCGGCGCGACCACATACACAAAAATGTTGTGCGGAGCGAGCGCCTGCGCCAGCGATTGGCTCATCGCGTTAAGCGCAGCTTTGCTTGCTCCATAAGCCGGAGCGTCTGGTTCTCCGCGAAAAGCTCCGCGCGAAGAGATGTTCACGATGCGCCCACCAGATTTGGTTCCCTGCTGAATCATTTGCCGAGCCGCGCAGAATGTGACGTTCGCGGCTCCAATCAAATTCGTGTTGATCGTGCGTTGCCATGCCACTTGCCAATCGTCGTAACTGACTTTGGCAATCGGATGCGCTTCAAAGATGGCGGCGTTGTTGACCAGAATATCCAGCCGCCCGTGTTGGCGAATGACGGCTTCGACCAATTGCTGAGCTTGCGTGGCGTCGGTAAAGTCGGCTTGATGCAGCGAATGCGAATCGCCTGCCAACGAATCAAACGTCGCTTCGGCGGCTTCGCGGTTGGAATGAAAATGGAGCGCCACCTGCGCTCCATTTTCAGCAAACTGCTGGGCGACGATGCGACCAATGCCGCGAGCCGCGCCGGTGACCAGAACTACTCTGCCGTTAAAACTCATCCTGTAACTCCTGTCGCTTTGGCGACGAATTCATCCCAATAACTTTTGATGGCGATTTTGGCCAGCTTCCACATTTTGCCCCACTGGATTTCACCTTCTTCGCCGTGAATCAGCTTGCGAACAATCAAATCGCGGAAGGTTTTGCCTTCGCGGCGGATCATGAATTCTTTGGCGAAAGGCTTGGCGACATCGAAGAAACTGAAGTTCGGATCCATCGCAATGCCGATGCCTTCCAGAGTCATGATCGCTCGCATCACGTAAGTGAAATGCGGCGGAATACGGAACGGATATTCGTAAATGACTTCGGCCAGTTCGTAGGTCAATTCTTTGAATCGGATTTCGCCGAGCTTCAGGTTGAAGTAATCGGTAAATAGCTTTTCGACGACCGGTTTGATGAGATTCTGATCCACCGTCGTCGCCAGGAATTCCAGATTGATCAAATCCTGCGTCAGCCCTTTTACGTCTTTTTCGACGATGTGGAAAAAGGCGTCAATCAACTGGCTTTGCAGTTTTGGCGTGATACGCCCGACCATTCCGAAATCGAAAAACGCCAGCCGACCATCATCCATCACGCGCAAATTTCCCGGATGCGGATCGGCGTGGAAAAAGCCGTCTTCGAGCAATTGCTTCAAGTAGGTTTTGGCAATCAACTTGATGACTTCCGGCGGTTGAATGCCACGCGCGCGCAAACCATCAAGTTCCAACACCTTCAACCCGCCGATAAATTCCATCGTCAGCACGCGCGGGCTGGAATGCGACCAATAAATCGTCGGCACATAAACTTCGCGCCATTTGCGAAAGTTCGCCCGGAATGTTCCAGCGTTCTGGCCTTCCTGTACGTAATCCATTTCTTCAAAGATGACGTTCGCAAATTCGCCCAAAATGCCTTCCCAGTCTATACCGCGAATGACTTGCGGAAAGCGCATCATGAACTGAGCAATCTGGCGCAAAACGGCAATGTCGAAATTGATCGTTTTTTCCAGGTCAGGCCGCTGAACTTTGATGGCGACGGTTTCGCCGGAAAACAATCGCCCACGATAAACCTGACCAAGCGAGGCCGCCGCAATCGGCTCCGATTCGATTTCAGCAAAGAGCACATTTACCGGTTTGCCCAATTCTCGTTCGATGATTTGCATCGCCACTTCGTTGGGAAATGCCGGAACGTTGTCTTGCAGCTTGCTGAGTTCTTTGATGTAGGCCAGCGGCAGCAAATCTGCGCGTGTAGAAATGGACTGGCCAATTTTGATAAACGTCGGGCCGAGTTTCAGCAGTTGGCGGCTGAGCCATTCGGCTTGCCATTGCAGATGCTTTTCTTCTGATTCGTCTTTTTTGCCGACAAACCAGCCACGGTGATAGGCGAAAACAAACAGATGGTACAGCGCGAACGTCCAGATGATTCGCCCGGCCCGAAACCATCCGCGAATACCATTTCCTTTGATTTGAGCGTTAGGATCGTAATGCGCCAGATTCGCCGCCGGAGCGTGTTCCAGCAACGCAGGTTGTTCAGTCAGCGCCTTCACTTGACCGTTTGATTGAAGCTGTTCGATCTCTATCTTCGCTAAAGCCATTTTCCACCTTCACTGACGACAAAATCAGGGAGTCATTGTTTTGACAGAACACAAGGACACTCTGCCATTGTTTACGTCGAAAACCATACGATTCAAACAAAGCTCAAGTTGCGACGAACAATTTCCGAATTGAAATACCGAACGGCTCGGTCGCGGTCGCGTGTGATTTGGGAACGGAGTTCATCAACGCCCGAAAATTTTTTCTCGCCACGCAGCCGGTGCAATACGCGCACCCGAATTACTTGATCGTAAATGTCCTGGTCGAAATCTATCAGGTGAGTTTCGACTTTGGATTCCAGCTCTCCGCCAAAAGTCGGGCGTTTGCCGATGTTCGTGACACTGCGCCGCCAAACGCCATCCACCAACGCCAAAGTGACATACACACCGTCAGTCGGCAGCACGCGATTTTGCAAATCCAGATTCGCCGTCGGATACAACAACTGACGACCGATGCCGTGACCGCGCGTCACAACCCCTTCGATGCCGTAAGGCCGCCCCAACATGCGACGCGCAACATTCACCCTACCGGCTTTGAGCAGCATACGCACCATCGTCGAACTGATCCGCCGCCCTCTGAGTTGTACTTCGGCGACTTCGTCAGCGTGAAAGCTGAATTGCTGGCTGAGCGTTTGCAGCAATTCGATGTTGCCTCGACGCTGGTGGCCAAACGCGAAACCTTTGCCCAAATACACTTCGCGCGCCTGCAATCCATCAACGATAAACTCCCGAACAAACTCTTCTGCCGACAGCGAAGCCAGATGCTCGTCAAATTTCAGAACGACGATCTGCTGAATTCCCAAGCCTTTCAAGCCTTCGGATTTTTGGTTGAAGGTTTGCAGCAACGGTGGAGCGGTTTCCGGTTTCAACACCTGGCGCGGATGCGGGTCAAATGTAATCAGCGTCGGAACGGCATCAATCAACAATGCGCGTTCGACTACGGTGCGGACAATCGCTTGATGCCCCAGATGCAACCCGTCATAAACTCCCAGCGTGACCACCGTCGGGCGGCGAATTTCCAGATTTTCGATTCCGTGAAAGATTTCCATTAGCCAGTTCGCAGTTCGCGGTTCGCGGTTCGCAATTCACGGCCAGCCAAACGCCGTGAGCCGTGATCTGTGAACAGCGAACTAAAGCTCTATTTTTAATCCGTCATACGCCGGTTCGACACCATCGGGCAAAATCCGGCAAAGCTCTGTATGTTTGAAATCGTGCCCCATATGCGTCAGCAACGCGCGGCGCGGTTTCAGTTCGGCAATGTAGTTCAAGGTTTGATCCAGATGAAGGTGAGTGACATGCGGTTTGAATCGCAACGCATCAATAATCAGCAAATCCAGCCCATGAAGTTTGGCCAGCGACGCTTCGGGAATGAAATTGCAATCGGTGATGAACGCAACTTCGTTTTTTCCGTCGCTGAACCGAAACCCCGTCACCGGCAACCGCCCGTGAATCACATCGAACGGTGTGACTCGCAACCCGCAAACGTCAAAGTCGCCTTCGATGGTGTGAGGTGTTATCTGTGCCAGTCCGCCACCGACATGAGTTCGCTCGAAAATGTAATAAAACACTCGGCGAATTCCTTGCCAGGTGATGTCGCTGGCGTAAACCGGAACGGCTCCGTGGCGAAAATTGATCGGGCGAATGTCGTCCAAACCCAGCACGTGATCGGCGTGGCAGTGTGTAATCAACAGCGCGTCCAGCCGATTTACGCATTCTCTCAATGCTTGCTGGCGAAAGTCTGCGGAAATATCCACGATCAACCGTTGGTCGCCATGTTCGATCATCAAACCGGTTCGTAGCCGTTTGTCTCGCGGGTCCTCCGACTGGCAAACGGCGCACTCGCATCCGATCATAGGAATACCAACTGAAGTCCCGGTTCCGAGAAGAGTGATCCGCATAACGATCGCCGATTAACGATTTACTGCCGCCGCCCTTACTGACGCCGCATAGACACAAACTGGGTTTTCAAATCGGCCAGCAATTCGTCAAAGAATCGCTCTTCACCACGCGACAAATTGCCGCTTGTTTTTTCGCGCAGCATCATCAGCAGATCAATGGTCTCTTTCGCAGCCATCATATCCACCTGCCGCCGACCAGTTGCTGGATGCTCCACCAAGCCAAGATAGATGAACGCCGACGAAGCGATGTTCATCACAAAATCGGTGAACATCGTTTGCTCAGGTATCACATCTTCTTCATCTGCCGGAAATTGCTCTTGCGGCGGCAATTCCGAAATCGCGCTGAGATTCGATTGTGCTGTGGGTTGAACGGCTGGTGGCGGCTCTGGAATTTGCGCGTCTTCGCGCATAGAGCCATCGGGATTAAAAAGCCTGCGGTCTGTCACCTTAAAACCGGACTGGTTTTCTTCGGACATAAATGGGTCTCGCTCCTAAAGATAATTCAGAATTTGAGATTTGATTTTGAAGCGAGATATTAGCATCCGAAGTAGACAGTAGTCAGTAGACAGTAGTCAGTAGTTTGAATTTTCTCTCCCAGAAGACAGAAGACGACGGAAGTTTGAATCGTGACTGGCTCAAGACTCTGACCGAATTCTTTTCGTCCCCTGAGCCATTCAGCAAACTCAAATCTTGGGCGAATTCCTTCTTGTCTTCTGTCTACTTCACAGAAACATTGTTGCTCGACAGCGTGGTTGAAAGCGTGCGCTGCAATTCGGCTACTGCTTTGGTGTAATCGGTCAGCGCGCGGAGTTCGCGGCCACGAGCGGCGGAAAGCGCGTTCTGCCGATCCAACACGAAAAAGTTCGTGGATTGGCCGGCATCGAATTTTCGCTGCTCGCTCTGGTACTGAAGCTCCGCATTGACGCGGGAGTTTTTGGCAGCTTCCACGCGGCGCTTTGCGGTTTCGACCGCTTGCAGCGCATTCCGAACTTCAACTTGAATTTGCTGTTCAGTGCGTTGGCGTTGGATGTCAAGTTGACGACCTTCGGCCAACGAACGACCAAGATTCGCTTCCGCCGTGCGATTGCCAAACGGCAAGTTGATGTTCACACCAATGCGCCAGGTGCGGAAATCGTTTTTGAACATATTGGCCAGGCTCTGGCCGTTGCCACCAATCAGGAAACCCGGAATCGGCAGATCCACCGGCGGCGGCAACACCGGAATCAACGGATTGGGAGCGTTTGGCTGTCCGTTGACATAATTGATCAACCGATTGATGCGGTCGTTGGTGGCAATGCTGGAAGCGGTGAAGAAATTCGTTCCCGTGCGCGGATCGCCTGCCACACCAATCGAACCATAGCTAATGACAAAATCAATCTGCGGCTTGGTTTGATCGCGGAAAAACTCGGCATCAATTTTGTTCAATTCGCCGCGCAACCGGAATTGTTCCATCTCCGGGCGGTTTTGCAGTGCCAGCCTCGTGGCGTCGTCGAGTGGCAAACCTACACTGGAATCCACTTGCGGTTGTTCAACCGGCATCAATTCCGAATTCCAAAGGTCAGTTTTATCCGGTTGGAGCATCAATGCCTTCAACGCATTTTCGGCGCGTTGAATGGCGTCAACGGCGGCTTCGGCTTCGTCGTTGCGACGCTCAAGTTCCACACGCGCAGAAATGATGTCAGCCGGAGCCAGCGAACCGGCTTCGACCAATCGCTGGTTGTGTTCCAACTGCACGCGAGCCAGATCAACCGACTCGCGCTTGATCTCGCGGTCGCGCCGGGCGAACACCAAATCCCAATAAGCGCGTTGAACCTGCGCGATGATTTCAATCGCTCGCTGACGAAACTGACTGTCGGAAATATCCAGTCGTTTTTTGGCGAGTTTGATCTGCCGCCGCGAAGGATCAATCTCGCGGTTTTTCATCAGCGGTTGCGTGAAGCTGACGTTCAGCGAAGACGTGAACTGCGGATTGATGGCATTGAATAAATTTTGAGTGGTCGCACGGTCGTTGCTGAACGTTCCCTGTAACAATCCGCCGTGTTGCCTCAACCGTTGAGACAAGTTGGCGTTGCCAGTCAGGTTATCGGTCAGCAATCCGCCGTCTTCGCCGCCCGCCAGCACGTTGGCAACCGGGACTCTGCGCCGGTCGTAAAAGAAACTGGACGTGAACGTCGGATCGTAAGCTCCGTCAGAAGCGCGAACATCAAATTCCGTCATCTGAACATTCAATCGTTCGACTTCGATGTCGCGGTTGTTTTCCAACGCCATCAAAATGGCATCGCGCAATGCCAACGGGACTCGTTTGGCTCCGTCAACGCCAACCCGCTTGTCTGATTGCGAACCATTTGATTGCGGATTGCGGCCATCACTTCTGAATGCGGATTGCGGATTGTCCTGCGCCAAAGCAAATGGCGACAGCAAAGCGATCAGACCAAATAAACTCACCGCCACTTTTGCCTTTTGACTTTTAACTTTTGACTTTTGACCTTTCATATTTCCTTCCCTGCTTGTTGTTCTTTCGCTTTCTGGTAAACGACAGCCGCTGCCGCCACGTCTTCGATGGCAAGTCCCAGCGATTTGAAGAGTGTGATTTGTTCTGAATTTTCTCTGCCGCGCATCTGGCCGCTGACAACGTATCGAAGCTCTTTGACGCGCTCCCACGTCAGCAAGCCTTTTTCGACCGCAGTCACAAACTCGCCGGATTCGAGTTTCGCCTGATCGAGCGAATCCGCAGCGATGAAATCTGCGCGCTGGATCGCCTTGTCATCCACTTCGCGGCGCAAAATCGAATTGCCTCCGGCGGCGTTGATGTGAACGCCGGGCTTCAACCATTCGCCCAGCACAACTGGTTCGCGCGAACTGGTGATGGTAATGACAATTTCGGTGTCAGCGGCAGCTTCAGGCGTTTCGACCTGTTGAATGTCGGCGATGCCGAGTTCCACCGCCATCTGTTGGCAAAACCGTTCGCGGTTTTCCGGTTTGCGGCTGTAGACCTTGACCAATTCGATTGGCCGCACGGCGCAAACCGCCGCAAGCTGGCTGGTCGCCTGCCAACCTGTTCCATACACGCCGACGGTTTTAGCGTTTTCGCGGGCGAGATATTTCGTCGCCACGCCGCTTGCCGCGCCGGTTCGCATCTGGCCAAGCTTGTCGGCTTCGATGAAGGCCAGCAATTCGCCAGTCACAGCGTCGAACAAGCTGACATAGAATCGCGCGCCGGTGCGCGACACGGTATAAGATTTCAGCCCCAGCAAACCTTTGAATTCGACCCCGCCCGGAAGCTTCAAATTGGAAACTGCGCCGCTCATCGTCATCAAAGTCGAGCCTTGCGAGCGAACGCGACGACGCGGTTCGTTTGTCGCTTCGCCCGAAGCTTGCAGCTTAAAGACGGATTCGACGGCAGCCAGCGCGTCATCCATTTTCAACAACTCGCCAACTTCTTTTTCTGTTATGTAAAGGGCCATCACTAAAACCAGATTTTCGTAAATTTCCCGCCAAATTCTCGCGCCGAAGCAAGAAACAAGTATCAATACGTATTTTTGCTCTCTCGGCCTGCTGCTATAAAAAGCGGCGTCGAAGAAGTTTCGACACAACGAACGTCCGAAGACGTTTCCCCCAAAACAAATAACCACTTAAGGAGAAAATTTAGTTTGATTACCGTTGTCACCTGTTTTTTTGCAATTCTGTTTAACAATGCGCTTGGTTACCAAACCTCACCCGCGAACATTGCTGTCACCAAACCTGCTGCGGTTTCGACAAACCAAAATCCTATCCCCTGGACTCGCAGCATCAAAAAGTAAGCAATCATTCTTTATTTTCATCCCCGAAAAGGCGTTCGGCATCGGTCGAACGCCTTTTCATTTTCCGCTGTTCAATCAGTCAATCATTTATCAGACAACCCAAAAAGCGATGAAGCTGCCGTGACGACTTTGCGCCTGGCTTTGCCGGTTAATCCGCTCCATTTGGCAGCCAGTCGTCCCCAAACGGTGGAATTCGTCCAATCGTCGAAGATCGAATACACCACAGGAGTCGCCACCAGCGTCAGCAACAAACAAAGCGTTTGTCCGCCAATCACCACTACAGAAGTTGAGCGGTTGATTCCCGCGCCCGGCCCTTTGCTCCAGGCCAGCGGCATCATTCCGGCGACAAAGGCGATGGTTGTCATCAAGATCGGTCGCAGACGATCTCGACTGGCTTGAATCAACGCTTCATGACGTTCCATGCCTTTGGCGCGCAAACCGTTGGTGTGGTCAATCTGCAAGATCGAATTTTTCTTGACCATGCCGAACAGCACCAACAACCCAAGCGCCGTAAACATGTTGAAATTTTGCCCGGTGACAATCAGCGAAAAGATGGCAAATGGCAGGCTGAGCGGCAGCGCCAGCATTACCGTGATGGGGTGCAGGAAAGATTCAAACTGTGCCGCCAGCACTATGTACATGAAGATGAACGACAGCAAAAACGCCGTGATGAATCCGTTCATCGTGCGCCGCAACTCTTTGACGTTGCCCGCCGGAGCAGCCGTGTATTGCGGCGGCAAATTCAGCGCCTTGATTTCTTTTTCCAACTCAGCCGAAACGACGCTCTGCGAAAATCCGGGTTTGATGTTGGCGGTCAATGTGACTTGCCGCTGACGCCCCAAACGTTCAATGCTGGTCGGGCCGCTGGCTTCCTGAAACTTGACGACGTTATCCAATCCTATGCTTCCACCTACACCACCGCGCGACGAAGGCACGTTCAATTTGCTGATTCCCACGGCATCCGTACGGTAATTTTCAGCAGCGCGAACGCGAACTTCGTATTGCTCGCCGCCTTCGTTGTATGTCGAAATCTGGTCGCCGCCGACCAGCAAGCGTAAACTTTGCGCTACATCGCCGATGCTAACTCCTAAATCGGCGGCTTTTTGCCTATCAATCACTGCGCGCAATTCCGGCTTGCCAAGAATCAACGAAGTGTCTGCTTCGACCACTCCGGGCATTTTTTTCAGCCTGTCCAAAATCTTCGCTGAATACTCGCTGAGCTTGTCCAGATCGGGGCCACGAAAGCTGTAAGCGATGTCGGTGTTGGCTCGGCCACCGCCAGCGATTGCCGCGATCGGCGAAACCAGCGGGCGCAAATTCTCTGCTTCGAATTTTGGCAGGACTCTGGCGCGCACCTGATCCATGCTTTGGAACTGAGTCAGTTCGGGGCGAACGCTCAGGTCTTTCATACGCACATAAATCTTCGCCAGATTGGAAGTTCGTTGTTGGTCGTCTCCGATGGTGGTGATCGTGTAATCCACGTGCGGAAGTTTGCGAATTTCAGCCGCGACTTTTTGCGTGATCTCCATTGTGTTTTGCAACGAAGTCCCCTCAGCCGCACGCAAATTGACTTCGTATTCGCCCTGATCGTCCTGCGGAAAAAAGTCTCTGCCGACTTTTGCAAACAACGGGCCTGTAGAAAGAAAAACCAGCACGGCGATGACAACCACCAAAATGCGATGATGCAAGGCATGCGTCAGCAACCAGGTGTAGCCGTTATCCAGCACGCGCATCAGCCAGGATTGTTTTTCGTGCTTGCCGTCTTCGTTGGGATCATGTTTTTTCAACAAGCGGGCGCTCAGGGTAGGCGTCAGCGTAAAACTGACAATCAACGAAACCGCAATCGCAAAAGCCATCGGCAGCGCCACGTTTTTGAAAAAGCGCCCCGAAATGCTCTGCATGAATCCGAGCGGCAAAAAGATCACCACCAACGACAAGGTCGTCGCCATCACTGCCAGACCAATTTCTTTGGTTGCGTCAATCGCGGCGGCAAACGGTTCGTAGCCTTTTTCTTCGATGTAGCGAAAGATGTTTTCCAACACAACGATGGCGTCGTCAATCACGATACCGACCGAAAGCGTCAGCCCCAACATAGAAGGCCCGTTCAGCGTAATGCCGAAATAATCCATCAGAGCAAACGTGGCGATGATCGAAGACGGAATGGCGATGCCGGAGATGATCGTCGCGCGTAGGTTTTGCATAAACAGCAACACCACCAACGCCGCCAACAACGATCCCAACAGCAAATGTTCGCGGATGGCGTGAAAGGCCGCCAGAATAAACACCGACTGGTCGCGCACCACATCAATCGAATAACCGGCGGGAAGATTCTTTTTCAGAGCGTCCAGCCGCTCGTTCACTTCTTTGACCACGTCCACCGTGTTCGTTCCCGATTGTCGTCGCACTTGCAGCAACAATGCGGGCTTGTCGTTCAATCGCCCGGCGCTCAATTCTTCTTCCTCGCCGTCTTCGGTGTAGCCAATGTCAGAAATTTTGATCGGATAACCCGCGCGATTGGCGACGACGACGTTGTTGAAATCGGCTGGCGACTGCAACCGGCCAAGCGTTCGCAAAGTCAGCGTGCGAGCTTCCTGCTCGACTCTGCCGCCGGGAACTTCCAGGTTTTGCGATTGCAGCGAACCCGACACCTGCGCCACCGTCAGGTTGTAAGCCCGCAGCTTGTCGGCATCGAGTTTGACGTTGATCTGCCGTTTGCGACCGCCGACGATTTGCACCTGCCCGACGCCATTAACGGATTCAATCTGACGACGGATGACTTTGTCTGCGAATTCGGTGATTTCGCGTATGTTGCGATTGGAAGCCACCGCGATTGTCATGATCGGCGAAGCATCGGGGTCGAGTTTTTCCACAGTCGGCTGTTCAATCGTGCGCGGCAACAACGGAATCGCCCGGTTGATCTTGTCTCGCACGTCTTGAGCCGCCGAATCAAGATCACGTTCCAGTTCGAACTGAACAAAAATTAGCGAAACGCCTTCGGAAGAAGTCGAACGCAGTTCTTCAATCCCGCTGATCGTGTTGATGGCTTCTTCGATTTTGTCTGTGATTTCGGTTTCGACTTCCTGCGGCGCAGCGCCGGGCAATCGCGTGGTGATGGTGATGATCGGAAATTCGACGCGCGGGAATCGTTCGACGGTCAAACGGTTGTACGCGAACACGCCCAACACGATCATCGTCATAATCAACATCGTGGCGAACACCGGGCGACGAACACAAATTTCGGCTAGCTTCTGCATAACTCTCTCCCTATTTCAGCCTGACAACTATTTTGGGTGGCAATTTATCGCTGCGTTACGGCGCTACCTTGTTGAAGCTTTTCCTGATTGCTGGTGGCAACGATTTCGTTCGCGTTGATGCCTTCGATAATTTCGACGAGTTCGCCGTCAGCCATGCCAACCTTGACGATGCGCTCAATCGCTTTGCCATTTTCAATGACAAAAACTTTGGACAATCCGGCGATGGTCAAGATGGCTTTGGCCGGAATCATCACGGCAGGTGCTGAGTTGGCAGTGATGAGTTGAGATTTGGCAAACATTCCAGGTCGAAGCTGATTACCGGAATTACCGACTTCGGCTTCGACGGTCAACGCGCGCGTTTGCTCGCTCAGCGAAGGGCCAATTCGAACGACTCGCCCGGTAAAGGTTCGACCGGCCAGAGCTTCCACCGTCAGATTCATCGTTTGGCCTTTGCGAACGGAGGCTGCGGAAGATTCTGGAATATCAGCGCGAAGCCGTAGCGGATTGATTTTGACCAGCGATAAAATTCGCCCGCCGACCGCCAGATACGAACCTCGATTGACGAACTTTTCCTTGACGGCTCCGCTGATCGGAGCGCGCACAACCGTGTCGGTGATGGCTTTTTTAGCCAACGACAACGCCGCGCGTTGTTGTTCGACAATCGCCAGTTGCTGATTGACGGCATCAATTGCCGCTTGATGCCTGGCTTTGGCCAGATTGTTTTGAGTTACTGCCTGGTCGTAAATCGAACGAGACACATCACCGTTTTCAACCAGCTTGGCGGCGCGATTCAAATCCATTTGAGTCCAATCCAGCGAAGCTTTCGCCACCCGAACATCGGCATTCTGATTCGGATCGAATTTTTCTCCGGCTTTCAGATCAGACGGCATCCCCAACCGAGCCATCGTTTGTTTCAATGCAGCTTCGGCCTGCTCGACTTTCAGCTTGGCGTCGCGCTGGTCAATCAAGGCAATCACCTGCCCTTGCGTGACGTAGCCGCCAAAATCCACGTTGAGTTGGGATAATTCGCCCGGAGCTTGTGCGGCCACGACTACTTCTTCATCCGCCGCCAACGAACCGACGACTTCGACAGTGCGCTGCAAATTGCGAGTGATGGCCGCCGCAGTAGTGACATCCACAACTTCCGGCGTCGCAGCAGCAGCTTTGGTTGCGGCATCGGCGGTTGCTTCAGGCTGTTTTTTTTCACCCGAACAGGCCAGACCGGCTGCGGCAATGGCAACAATCAGCCCCAACAGCAGTTTCGTTTTTATCGAGTTCACGATTGATTCCTTCTCCGTTTATTTGCGGCGATGCCGCACTGTTTCGTATTTCAAATTTGTCAGCGAAGCCAAAAACAAATCGGCAAGAGCTTCTGCCGTTTGCTTGTTATTCAGATTCAGCAGATCGCGTCCTGCGCGTCCGAAAAATTTTTTCACCATCGCCTGATTCATCACCATTCCGACAAAGCCCCGAACGGCAACCATCGGATCAATCTGGCGAAACGCGCCTTCGGCGACACGTTGTTTGATGTATTCCGCCAATCGTTTGTGGAACTTCAATATGTGATTGCTAAAGATCATTTCTGCCAATTCGTGACCTTCGAGCGCGCTGTAAAGCAAAATTCGCATTGCCGTATCGTCATGCTGATGAAATTCCAGAATGTGAAAAGCGAACGATTCAAACACTTGTCGGTCATCGCCGCGCTCCATCGCCTCGCCTATTGCGCGCTGCAACGCCTGAACATTCGCCGAACTGGCTTTCTGATCCATGATCGCCGAATACAATTCACTCTTGGTGGCAAAGTGACGAAAAATAATCGCTTCGTTGACCCCGGCAGCCAGCGCAATTTCTTTGGTCGTCGTTCCGCGAAACCCTTTTTGCGAAAAAAGCTGCACGGCAACATCCAGAATTTGCTGACGACGATCTTCAGCCGCCATCCTGCCGGACACTTTCAACTCCAATTTCTCTTCAATTATTTTTTTTGGCGTCATTACTGGCGATTGGGCTGAACTCTTTTCCACGGCTCAGCCTCTTTTCCTCTAAACATTGCGAGCCAAGTTTGCCTGCTCGCACCTACTTTGTAAGTAAGTGCCTACTTACTTAACACACGACCGCCGGAACTGGCAAGCAGTGAAGTAAGTGCTCACTTACTTCACTGCTTGCCCAAGACAAAAACCAAAGCTGGAAAATTGATAAAGTCCAAATGGCTGTCGCATACTTCGCCGCCGACAAACCTCTATTCAGGAAAAAACGATGATGCAAAAAATCAAACGGTGGCTATTGCCGCTGTTCCTGTTGGCCGTCGCAGCTTTGCCACGCGAAGCCTGGCCCCAAACAGCAAAAACCGGCGCACAGCTTTATCAAACGCATTGCGCTGCCTGCCACGGTCAAACCGGCGAAGGCAATTCCGGTCCGACATTGGCTACGCCGCGATTGGTTCGCGCAACGAACGAAGCCGCTCTGCTGAAAATCATCAAGGAAGGAATCGCCGGAACCGAAATGCCTAGTTCCCGATTGGACGACGCGCAGATCAAACAGCTTGCGGCGTTTGTTCAAGACCTTGGCAAGCTACCGGTCGAAAAACCATCGGGCGACGCAATTCGCGGAGCAAAACTTTACGCTGGCAAAGGCGGTTGCGCCGATTGCCACGCCATCAACGGCGAAGGCAACAGTTACGGCCCCGACTTAAGCGACATTGGATTACGACGTGGAGCAAAGCATTTGCTGACTTCGCTGATTGATCCCACAGCCGACGTGCCGAAAAGTTATTTGCAGTTCCGCCCCGGCACAGCCGTCACCGACAACTTTCTGCAAGTTCGTATCGTCACGCGCACCGGCCAACGCATAAACGGAGTGCGCGTCAACGAAGACAGCTTTACAATTCACGTCAGAGAAATGTCTGGCCAGATTCACTCATTTTTCAAATCTGAACTGCGCCAGCTTCACAAAGATTGGGGAAAATCTTCGATGCCAAGTTACCGAAAGCTGACGCAAACTGACCTCGACGACCTTGTCGCGTACCTGCTAACACTGCGAGGTGAACGATGAAGAAAAAGAGAAAGAGTGATGGAGAGATGGTGGGACGGGGGGACAGGGCGACAAGGCGACTGGGCGATTTGATGGCAACTTTTCTCGCCGTCTCTCTGTCTCTCTATCTCTCTGTCTCTTTCGCGCAAGCCCAAGTTTCATACGACCGCATTCGCAATGCCGAAGCCGAACCGCAGAACTGGCTGACCTATTCCGGCAATTATCAAAGCCATCGGTATTCGCCGCTGACGCAAATCAACACTGCCAACGTAGCTCAACTGAAACCGGTCTGGGTTTATCAAATGCGCGATCCCGGCAAAGTCGAAGCGACTCCGTTGGTGGTGGACGGCGTGATTTACCTGAGCGAAAAGCCGCACGTAGTCACCGCGCTGGATGGCCGCACAGGTCGTCCGCTGTGGACATATCGCCGCACGACCCCCAGCGACGCGCGCGGCTGTTGCGGAATTCCAAATCGCGGGCTGGCTGTGCTGGGCGAAACGCTTTACCTGACGACTTTCGATTCGCATCTGGTCGCGCTGGATATTCACACAGGCAAGCTGCGTTGGGATGTGACCATCGCCGATTACAAATTGGGCTACACGATGACCGCCGCGCCATTGGCAATAAAAGACAAAATCATCGTCGGCGTCGGCGGCGGCGAATACGGCATTCGCGGATTCCTGGATGCTTACGACGCAAAGACCGGCCAGCGGCTTTGGCGATTCTGGACGGTTCCCGCGCCCGGCGAAGCAGGCAATGAAACCTGGGCTGGCGACAGTTGGCAAACCGGCGGAGCGCCTACGTGGGTGACAGGTTCCTATGATCCTGAACTGAATTTGATTTATTGGACGACGGGCAATCCTGCGCCGGACTGGAACGGCGACGCGCGTTTGGGTGACAACCTTTATTCCGATTGCCTGCTTGCGCTGGAAGCCGACACGGGCAAGCTGCGCTGGCATTTTCAATTCACTCCGCACGACGTGTGGGATTGGGACGCGAATCAGGTTCCGGTGTTATTCGATGCCGTCATCAATGGCCACCCTCGCAAGTTAATCGCCCAAGCCAATCGCAATTCCTTTTATTACTTGCTGGACCGAACGACCGGCGAATTTCTGCGCGGCGAACCGTACATCAAACAAACCTGGGCCGGCGGATTGGACGCCAAAGGTCGCCCGATCAAATTGCCAAACATAGAGCCTTCAGTTGCGGGCACGCTGGTTTATCCCGGACTGGGCGGAGCGACGAATTGGTATTCGCCAGCGTACAGCCCGCAAACAAAATTGTTTTATGTGCTGGCGCGAGAAAATCATCCGCAATACTTTTTCAAAGCCGACGCCAACTACCATGCAGGCGATTTGTTTGAAGGCGGCGGCGGGCGTGACTTGCCGGGCGTTGAACCTTACGGCGCGGTCAAAGCTCTGGACGCGCTGACCGGCAAACAGCATTGGGAATTTCGGTTGTTTGCTCCGGCGATGACCGGGTTGATGGCGACGGCTGGCGGCCTGGTTTTCGGCGGCAGCAGCGAAGGTTACTTTTATGCGCTCGATGCCAGGACGGGAAAAGTGCTGTGGAAGTTCATGGCCGGGTATCAAATCGTCAACAACCCAATCAGCTACACGATTCGCGGCAAACAATACGTGGCTACAATTGCAGGGCAAGGGCTGTTTGTTTTTGCGCGTTGATTACCAGCCAGGAAATTCCACCACAAAAAGCACAGAAGTCACAAAATCGAACGGGGAAACCTTTTGTGTTTTTTGTGCATTTTGTGGTTTCCGTTTCTTTGCACTCCGACAGCTTCGACTTTGCAAAGCACTGTGCTAGGCTTCGCGCCGTACTTTCAACTCACCTTTTTCAACTCGGAGAAAAAAGAATATGACGACACAGGCTTCTAACTTGGGGGCTGGTTCTACCTTCGATTCGACCAATGACACCGCCGGAATCGGCGGGCATCCGCGCGGATTGACTACTTTGTTCTTCACCGAAATGTGGGAGCGATTCAGTTACTACGGCATGCGCGCGTTGCTGCTTAACTACATGACTACAGCGGCGGCTCTTGGAGGACTCGGGCTTGATAACAAAACGGGCGCGAGCATTTACGGAGCCTACGTCGGTTCTGTTTATTTGATGTCCATCCCAGGTGGCTGGCTGGCGGACAAAGTGTTGGGAACTCGGCGAGCCGTTTTTATTGGTGGAGTAATCATTGCCCTTGGCCATTTTTTGCTGGCCGCACCTTCCAATTACACCTTTTTCAGCGGCTTGATTTTGATTGTTCTGGGAACCGGACTGCTGAAACCAAATGTCAGCACAATTGTTGGCGAACTATACAGCGCCGAAGATCAGCGCCGTGATGCAGGTTTTTCCATTTTTTACATGGGCATCAACATCGGCGCATTCGCTGCTCCGCTTATTTGCGGCTTCCTGGGAGAAAAGATCAACTGGCACTTAGGTTTTGCTGCCGCCGGAATAGGAATGACTGCCGGGCTGATTCAATACGTGGTGGGACGCGACCGACTGTCCCACGTTGGCCAGCCGCCAGTGCAACCAACGGCTGAAACGCGGCGCAAACTCGTTATGGGAATTTTGTTCATGGCAACGATAAGCGCAGCAGTGATCTTGCTTTTCTTCGGCCCAGAGCAAATCGTCAAAAATCAAATGTGGATTATGCTCGGTTCAGTGGTGGTATTCATTGGCTGGCTATTTCTTTTCTTTCTTAAACCAGAAGAGAAAAAACCAGTTGGAGCGATCATCATTCTATTTTTCTTCTCAATCATTTTTTGGGCCTGTTATGAACAGGCGGGGTCGAGTTTCACGTTATTTGCACGCGATATGACCAATCGCAATGTTTTCGGTTACGAAGTGCCTGTCAGTTGGTATCAATCCAGCCCACCTCTATTTGTTGTTCTACTAACCCCACTATTCGTCTGGTTATGGAAGAAAATGAAGGATAAAGACCCATCAAGCCCCTTCAAATTCTCGCTGGGCTTGTTGTTCGTAGGACTGGGAGCAGCGTTGCTGGTCGTGGCCTCGTTGCTGCTTGTCGATGGCGGAGATAAGGCCGGGCCGTGGTGGTTAGTCGGAGTTTATGTGCTTCAGACAATCGGAGAAATTTGCCTGTATCCGGTTGGCTTGAGCGTGACGACCAAACTAGCTCCGCAACGATTGGCCGGGTTGATGATGGGCGTCTGGTTCCTTTCGATTTCATTCGGCAACTTCGCTGCCGGCATCGTGGCTGGATATTTTGAGGCCGGATCGCAGGAAGCTCTTGTTGGCTTGTTCGGAAAAGTGGCCAGCGTGCCAGTGATTGCAGCAGTTTTGTTACTGGCCGTGACTCCGTTCATTCGCAAGTTGATGGGCAAGATTCGCTGACGGTACGGAACCAGAAGCGGTAGCGCCTGGGTTGCTGATGAGGAATAAGCCTCTGCAAAACCCGGTCGCTACCGCTCTCGGTTCTGCACCGAGCTTACGAAATCCTTCTGCCGTCGCCGCGCTGAGTCGGCAATCCTGGCGCTGTTCTTCGATCCCACAATTCATTGATCGGGCCGTACACGTCATCCTGAGCGAACGGGATATACGGGAAGCCTATGCCCAGCGGGTCGTCTCGTCGAATCGTAGTCCAGTTAATGCCCAGCGCCGACAGAATTGTGGCTTCAACGTCTTCGATGCGAACGTCGCGATTGCGCGCCCAGCCGGATTCAACCGTCGCCGAAGCGTGATCGTTGGTCATTCCCAAAATTCCACCGCGAACGCCACCGCCCATTAGCAAAAACGACTGTTGCAGAAAATGGTCGCGTCCGGCTTGCGAATTGAATTCCGGCGAGCGGCCAAATTCTCCGCCTGCGACGATCAGCGTGTCGTTGAACATTCCCGAAGCTTTCAAATCGTTGATCAACGCCGAAACCGCGCTATCAAACGGTCGAGCCATCGAGGGCAAGCCCGTGTAAACGTTGCGGTGATGATCCCAGGTTCCGAAGTTGATCTGAATAAATCGAGTTCCCTGCCGCGCGGCCAGAATTTGTTTCGCCACCAGACAGGCGTCGCCAAAGCTGTTGGCTCCGTAACGGTCGCTGTCTTCTTTGGTGAACTTGAAGGCGCGATTGACGGCGTCGTTGTGAACCAGTTTGTTGGCTGCTTCATAAAATTCGCGCAAATCGCCGGTCGCTCGGCCAAGCGGTGAAGCCGCCACCGCAGTTCCCTTCACCGGTTCATCCAGCATTTGCAATTGGGCATACCGTTCGCTGAATCGCGCCGCGCCGTCGGCGTGTGTGGCGTTGGCCAATCCGTCTTTGGTCGGCGAAATCTTGAACGGAGCGTAACGGCCAGAAAAATATCCCGGCCCGTTTGCGCCATCGGCGTTGAGCGCGACGAAGGCCGGAAAGACCTGGTCCGTCGTTCGTTCGAGTTCTTTTTCCAGCGCGATGATGCTGCCAATGTGCGGAGCGATTCCAGCTTCGCGCGCGTTTGGGTTGCGGCCAATCTGCAACCATTCGCGGCCAATTTCGTGAACCAGCGCCCACGAACGCATCGAACGAATGATGGCAAGATCGTCAAGCTGCATGGCCAGTTTCGGCATCAATCCAACCGGCCACATCACGCCACCGATTCGTTCAGGTTGTAAAACATCGGTTCGAGTCACGCCCGGCGTGATCTTCAAATCAAAGGTATCCATCTGGCTTGGGCCACCATCCAGCATCAAGAAGATAACGTTCTTGGCCGTGCTTTTCGGCGTGACGTTGGCTTGAACGGCGGCTTCAGCGGCAAAGGCTCGGCTGCCTGCCAAAGCCATAAACGACCCAGTGATACCTGCTCCGGCAAGTTTGAAAAAGGCTCGGCGATCCAGTTGCGGGCGTCGGAAAAACGGCGAATGCGGATACGGGTTGCGTTCGATGAAGCGATTGAATTTTTGTGCGTTGTTCATGGCAATCCTGTTTTTTCTCCCACGAAGCCACACGAAGGGAGCACGAAGAAGCCCAAAAGAACTGGAGAGATAGACAGGATTTACAAGATTGAACAGGATTGTTTTTATTCGGTTCGATCACAGCGCCCATCTTGTCGAATCCTGTAAACCCTGTCTAAAGCTTTTTGCTTTTCTTCTCTTCGCGTCTTCTTCGTGTACCTTCGTGGCAAAAGCTTTAGTAGTTGTAGATGAAATCCGCCTTGTTGTAGAGCGCCCACAACAGATTTTCGGCTTGTTCTGTGCGCGAACCTTTTTTCAGATTCGACAGCGCCAGACTCTTTTCTGTTTCCGAAGGCAGCCGCGACAACACGGCGTAAAAGAATTTGTTGACCAGTTGTTCGTCCGTCAACGACAAGCTTTTGGCGACGATGCCATCGGCGTTGGCGGCTTTCACACGATCAAGCACGAATTTGTTGTTGAACAATTCCAACGCCTGATTAATCCGAACTTCATCGCTGCGGCGGCTGGCGTTGTTGTCGCCTCGCAAAAAGCTGTCCAGAAACACCGTCACGTGAGCCAGCGGATCAGGCGGTCCGGTTGGCGGAATCGGCACTCCCATTTGCCCGAAAGTAATGGTGGAAACCGGCATGCCAAAGGTTTCAGGAAACTGCATCGCGTAATTGATCGTCGGCGACTCGCCAATTTTGTACGGCGTGAAAATGCCACTGGATTGTGCGATGGCGTCGTGAACTTCCTCTGCCCACATTCGTCGCACCAATTTGCGCGCATAAAGTTTGTCCCATTCCGAATTCCAGGCGCCGTCGTAACGCGCTGACAACTGATACGCGCGTGAATTGGCAATTTGCCGCATCAACCATTTGAGATCGTATTTCGCGGTAATGAATTCCTGAGCGAGTTCAGCCAACAAACGCGGATTTGAAGCCTGCAAATTCCACGGAGCAGGCGGCGGGCTGTCAGGATCAAGCCGCGCCGGATCGAGTTCGTTCGTCGGTTCAACCAAACCGAGCACGAAGAATTCTTTCCATAAGCGGTTGACGATGGCGATAGCCAACAGCTTGTCGTTGCTGATTTCACGCGCCAGGGTGACTCGATAACGTTCGCCCGGCACGGCAGTTTTGCCGCTGAAAGGGTAACGCGGCGCGATTTCGTTTTTGCCATCAATCGGGCTGCGCGCAGGGCGATTGCCAAGCGGCACTCCATCCAAAAAGTAATCACGATTGGTGCGCGCGGTATTTTCACGCACGGCGTAAGCTGCGGCTTGTTGAGGCGGGCCGCCGCCTGTTCCTCCGCCCGCTTGCACAACGTCGGTTCGAGAAAAGAACGAAGCCAATCCCCAGGCGTCCGCGCGCGTGGCGTTGCGTCCCCACAAACTGATGTCGTCCAAATGCCCGGCTCCGTCGTGGCAAAGAATGCAATCCATCTGGCTGACGCCCAGAAAGTTGTCTGCGGCAAACAATGCCTGTTGGTCATAAGTTTCCTGCAAAACTCCGACGCGCAACGACGCGAAAGTCAGCGTTCCGGTCAACCAGTTCAACTCGCCTTGTTTTGTGCTGTCTTCGCCAATCGCGGTCAGCAATTCCGTCGGCCATTGGTTGTAGGGTTTAGCTGTGGTGAGCGATTCCCGAATCCATTTGTTGAAAGCATCTCGACTGCCAGCCCCACGCGCAGGCGTGAAGCCGGGATTGGAAAAATTCCTGAACAAGCCGCCAAAGAACATCGCCCACTTGTCCACCCATTCGGGTTTGGCCAGCAATTCTTCAATCAATTTGGCGCGTTTGTCGGCAGCAGTGTCTTTCAAAAAAGTTTCGACGCGCTCCGGCACGGGAATGCGTCCGGTCAGGTCAAGCGTCACACGGCGAATGAATTCTGCATCGGAGCAGTTTTGCGCTGGAACGATTCTGGCCGCTGTCATCGCGTCGAACAGATGACGATCAATCGTACCGTCAGCGGCAGCATCAATTGCGATTCGACTTTTGCTAGCCGCCGGAGCCAGCCGTCCGACGATTCGTGCTGTCAATTCTCCAGCCTGGTGATTGTCGCGGAATTTGGGTTTCGTTTTTGAATAAGAGCAGTTCGCATTGTTTTCCAACGCATTTGCCGAAGGATAACCGGAGGCTGCGAACGCCAGCAGCAAACCGGCCAATGTAATTTTGATGATTCGATTGGTTTTCATAGTCGTAAATTCTTACCCTTGCTGACGCGGGGGTACTGACACCAACGTTAAAACATCCGTGACCGATGATTCCCGCCCCCTTCATTCCCGTGAATTGCGATTAATCATCGGCCACAGAATCTGCATTCCAACTCAGCCTGGTTTAGCTGCGCGGGAACGTTCCTTGGGGACGACCGTTGCCTCTGGAGCCTTCGGGCCGTCGTTGACCGTTTTTCCATTTTTCGGCGTACGGCGAATTTTCACGATTTGGCCGCTGGCCTTGCCCGGCTTCAGGCGGACGCTGGCCTCGTTGAGCGTTGGGAGGACGCTGGCCGCCTCCGCGTTGAGCCAAAGTTTCAACTTGCGCGACGACAGTGAACAGTGCCGCCATCGCCAAACTCAAAAACAGTTTCCAGTTCAGATTTTTCATTTGTTCTCCTTATCCTGCTTGATTGAACACACAACCGCCCATGAAGTTGGTTCTTCATTGAATCCGGCCAGCGGCTTCGCTGTTCGGCGAGGGTTTGTGTTCGGTGTTGTTGAGATAAAACTTGACGTGAGATGAAGCTTGGCGCGTTGAACGGTTATGGCCGCGTCGGAGCGCCTGGGCGACCACCACCAATCCCACCGGGACGGCCACCACCAATCGGCGGACCGCCTTGTCCATTGGGATTACCTGCTCCGAACGGACGACCTACGCCCGGCCCGCCAATCAGGGAATCCACCAGATGGAAAACTCCTTTGGAGCCGAAACGAGCCGTTAGCGCGTTAAATTGCTGCTGATTGCTCTTGAGAATGGCCAGCACCTGCACGTCGAAACTGGCCTTGGCTTGCAAGCCTTGAGTCATACCAGCCGCAATCGCACTGGCCATCGTTTGTGCAGCGGTGTTCGCCGCCGACATGTTTCCAGCCAGTATCGCCGCTTCATAAGCTTTGCGAGCCTGCATTACGGCATCGTTGTCTTGGGACGGGCCGCCAGCATTTCGCGCTTGTGTAATCAAGGCTTTCAACTGCTCTTCCTGCTGAGTGCTCAAATCCGGCGCACCTGCATCTTCCAAGGCGTGCTTCAAACCGGCCAACACATCCGGCTGCACACCGGCTGGCGGGCCTCCGCCGCCTGGACGCTGTGCAAACGAAACCTGCAACAGACCGGCAACTACAAACAACGTCAACACTGCCATCAGAGCGGTTTTCAAACTTAGATTGCTTTTCTTCATTTCTACTCTACCTCCTTGCGATGTCATGGATTGATGATTTTTCCTTGAGAGCACGCCGCAGCTCCTGTACCGACGATGAGCAACGATGATTGTTTGCTCTCAGTTGTTTTCGTTCTTCATCGGCAATGGCAACGACACCAAGTTTGAGTTCCACGAATTCAAAATTTTTTTTGCGATGGTTCGCCAACGCTTCCCCGTTCCACTCCAGATATGCCAAAGACAAAAATGCCGAACGCTGAATCACGCAATCAATCAAGAATTGGGGGAAGATTGATTGCGCGTCTCAACGCTCGGCAAAAACGCAAGCTTGCTTTTCTGTTGTCAGGACTTCAAAAACCGCCGGGCCGTCTGCCGCCTCTTATCGGCGGGACTCCAATCGGACCACCTTCAACGGTTCTGTAACCTGCTGGCACTTCAAACAACGACCTTAGTTGTTCGTTGCGCTGAATGTTTGTCAGTTTATAAATCACCTCACCCAATCTAGGGTCTTTGTGTTTGCTCAGCACGACGACTTTCAACTCGGTCGCTTCCCAGCGTTCGGAAATGATTTCAATCGGGCGATCATTGCCGATTTGCCCGACGGGAATAGTCACCATTGTGCGAACGCCTTCGGTTTCAACGCCTTCTATGGTTTGTTTGCCTAGTGATTCGGTTTTTTCATGACCGCCGCCGAGTGACGCTTGACCAACAGGCGGCGTGCCAGGCGGAGCAAATTTGCGCGCCAGGCGGTTTGCTTCATCAAGCATGTAATTCACGCCGACAACCGGATCGTAGATAAAGACCATCTTTGGAGCTTCGCCGCTAATCACGAACGGCCCGGCAATGGCCAGCGTTCGTTCCAATCGAGTTCGGCCTTCGCCATCGCGGAAAAACCTGCCTTCGTTTTTGTTTGTAATGCGCGTGCCGTCGGCCAGCACCTGAATGTTTTCGGTGACAATCGAGGCCGAATACGGAGCGCCTTTGATGACCTTTCCACCAAAGCGAATTTCAGACAACAACACCTCCATTCCCGGCGGAGGCCCAAACGGATGCTGGCCTTGCTCACCGTTTGGCGGGCCGCCAATTCCCGGAGGCCGCCCGGCGCCTCTGCCCGGTGGTTGAGCATTGGCGATTGTCGTCAACGCCAACCCAACAATTCCAACCAAAGCTGCCAAAACTTTCTTGTTCATAACTTCCTCCTTCACTATCGAACCAATCGAATGGCCAGCGGCACGCCGTCCATTCCGACACGCAAATCGGCTTTGACCATTTCGTGACCGCCTTCCGTGCTGAGCGGCAATCCCAGCGCAATCAAAGTCGTGCGCGGCACATCCACTCGCACCACCAGACTTTCATCCGGCGTCACAGACCCCGCAGCGTAACTAAGCGGAATGAAGTTCGCTGCCATATTATTTTGATTGCTCTGAACCTGAATTGCCTGTTGACGACGCGGCACAGCCAATCGCTTCACATTTTTATTTTCACCAACCTGCGTTTGGCTGGCCAAATTCGTCACTGGCTCGCTTACCGGTTCGCCTGATTGCTGAGTCGCTGTTGGCGAAGGCGTCACAGTCGCGGTCGGCGATGCGAAAGCCACAATCTGAGATTGTTTCAGCGACTGTTGCTTCCACCAGATTGAAACTCCGACAACCACAACGACAACAGCCGCCGCGCCAGCCAAAGACCAGTCCCAGTTTTGGTGCCAACTGAAAATTGCTTTGACGGATTCCAACCAGTTCGCTTTGATTTCAGGCGCTGCGATGGTCTCTTTCGCCTGCTGAGCTTCAAACGCCGCGCGCAACGATTGACGCAATTGCGGCGAAGCCTGTTCGTTGCCAGTTCGTTCGGCAAAGGCAACCAGACCGGCGTCCAACATTTTTTCAGCCGACAATCGAGCGTCGCAATGTTCACACGCGGCAGCGTGAGTCATCGCGGCGATTCGCGTCCTGGCCGACGACAAATTGTCAGTGACCAATTCGGCGACGATTTGTTCAAATTCCTGACAGTTCATACTTCACTCCCGGCGTGCGCCAGACGAATCGGCACGACGCCTGCCTGACGCAATAAGTGCAGCTTTTCGATAAGCATTGTTCTGGCTCGATTCAGCCGCGAACGAACGGTTCCGACCGGGCAACCGAAAACTTCGGCTGCTTGTTCGTAGCTCATCTCGTGTAAACAGCACAGCACAACTACTTCGCGGTAATGTTCAGGCAAACTCAAAATAGCCTGGCGAACCGATTCGACGGTTTCGCTGCGTTCAAAATCTCCTAGCGGATTGGCTTCAACAACAAAACGATCTTCAAAAATCTGCGTGGCTTCGTCTTCCCGCTCATCTGCGCCGGTCATTGAAACGAATCGGCGTTCGCGCTCCAATCGTCGAAAGACTCTATGCCGAGCCATGCCGAACAAATATCCGGCGACAGTTCCGCGCGACGAATCGAACAAATGAGCATCGCGCATCAACTCCATAAACACGTCTTGCACAACGTCTTCAGCCAGCGCATGCGAGCCGCTCATCCTCAGAACGTACTGGTAGATTCCGGCCTGTCGCCGGTCGTAAAGCTGTTCAAAAGCATCCGCGTCTCCGGCCATCATTTGCCGAAGCAGGATTTCATCGCTGGAATTTGCACTCTGGTTCATTACCGGTTCAAAAGTCCGCCATAGCGTAAATGTCGTTGCACCGTTCACTTGTTATGGCCAACAGCCCCAGAAAGAGTTCCACGAAGTTTTGCAAATTCTTTCCGGCGAAACTGCTAGCTCAATCTGCTCTGCTTCGAATCAATTTGCACGATCAATCGTCGGCTGACAAAACAAGTTGCCACCGAAGCTATTCAGAA
Organism: Acidobacteriota bacterium; assembly: GCA_033763255.1. GTDB lineage: Bacteria > Acidobacteriota > Blastocatellia > RBC074 > RBC074 > RBC074. The sequence goes on from JANRKX010000108.1 coordinate 50,602, forward strand.
CTGATCACCTTACGTATAATCCGCGCCGAAAACTTCCACCCAAACTCTGATAGGAGATAAAAAAATGAACTCGAATCGCAGGCAAATCCTAAAAGCCGCCGCCGCCGCTGTCCCGGCAGCCGCTGTTGTTTCCACCGAAACCGTCGCCCAATCGAAACCCACCAAGAAGGTGCATTACAAAGGCGGCAAAAAGCCTGAACGCAAGCCGGGCGAAAAACCGCCGCTGTTCAACGGCGCGGTATCTTATGGCAATTTGCTGTTCATCGCCGGCAAAGGCGCGCACTTCAAAGGCGACATCACCGCTCACACCAAACACGTGTTGGACGAAGTGGAAAAAGAGTTGATCAACGCCGGCTCTTCGATGGACAAGGTGTTGAAGTGCAACGTTTATCTAAACGATCTGAAAGATTACGCCGCAATGAACGAAGCCTTTCGCGGACGCTTCGGCGAAGAACCGCCGGTGCGAACGACGATTGCCGCCGCCGGAGGCATCCCCGGCGATTCGCTGGTTGAAATTGACGTGATTGCTTACATATAAATTTATGCCTCGAACAATTCTCTTCAAACTCACGCAAACAATTCTGGTTTTGTTGCTGGCCGGCTTGCTGATCCTGCCGATGCCGATTGCCGACGCTCAAGCCGAATTCGACATCGTGCTGGCCAATGGCCGAGTGATGGATCCCGAATCCGGCTTGGATGCCATTCGCAACGTTGGCATTCGCGGCAACAAGATCGCGGCGATTTCCGCCAAACCGCTCAAAGGCAAAACGGTCGTTGATGTGAAAGGCCAGGTCGTCACCGCCGGATTCATTGACCTACATTCCCATGGCCAGGACGACGAAAATTACCGCTACAAAGCGCGCGATGGAGTAACGACGGCTCTGGAAATGGAAGTCGGTGCTTCGCCGGTCAGCAAGTGGTACGCCGAGCGCGAAGGCAAATCGCTCGTCAATTTTGGAGTAACGGTCGGTCACATTCCGGCGCGGATGGCGGTGATGAAAGACACTGGCAGTTGGCTGCCGCGCGATTTGGCCATTACGACTCGCGCCACTGCCGAACAGAACCAGCAGATTCATGCGTTGTTAAAACAGGGACTGGATGAAGGCGCGATTGGCATCGGTTTTGGCATTGCGTATGTGCCCGCGACTCGCCGCGACGAAATCTTCGAGCTTTTCCAGCTTGCCGCTGACCGCAAAGTCACCTGCTTCGTTCACGCGCGTTCGCACGGGTCCATCGAACCCGGCAGTGCCGTCGAATCGTTTCAGGAAGTGATTGCCGATGCCGCCGGAACCGGAGCTTCGTTGCACATCGTTCACGTTACCAGCACTGGGTTGCGGCAAACTCCTGTCAGTTTGCGTTTGATCGAAGGAGCCAGAAAGCGCGGCGTGGACGTAACGGTCGAAGCTTATCCGTACACCGCAGGGATGACTGGTTTGGAAACTGCAATCTTTGACGAAGGCTGGCAGGAAAAACTGGGCATCGGTTACGGCGATTTGCAGTGGGTGGCCACGGGTGAGCGATTGACCGCCGAAAGTTTCGCGCGGTATCGCAAACAAGGCGGCCTGACGGTGATTCATTCCATTCCAGAAGAAATGGCTCGGCTGGCTGTTTCCAAACCCGAGGTGATGATTGCCAGTGACGGCATCATCACCAACGGCAAAGGCCATCCGCGCGGCGCTGGCAGTTACGCTCGCGTGTTGGGGCGTTACGTCCGAGAACAAAAAGTGATTTCGTTAATGGCTGCGCTTCGCAAAATGTCGCTGCTGCCGGCTCAACGATTGGAAACATCCGTGCCGATGATGCGCTCCAAAGGCCGCGTCAAAGTCGGAGCCGATGCTGATTTGGTCGTCTTCGATCCGGCGACGGTGATTGATAAAGCGACTTTTGAAAACGCGGCGCAGTATTCGACAGGCATTTCTCAAGTGCTGGTCAACGGCGTATTCGTCGTCCGCGATGAAAAGATTGTCGAAGGCGTCAAACCCGGCGCTGGCATTCGTCGGAAGTAAAACCCTTTTCCCACGAAGACACACCAAGAAAACACGAAGAAAACCAAAACAGGATTCACATGATTTGGTTCAGGATTAACAGGATTGATCCCGGCTTGATTGACGATCCTGTCCATCTTGAAAGAATTCTGTTCATCCTGTTTTGAAAACTTCGTGTCTTCTTCGTGTGGCTTCGTGGGAGAAATCCGGGAGGTTATATGGAACGCAGAGCATTCGTTCGATTGTTGGCCGCGACTCCGCTGTCGTCGGCGTTTGTGGCTCCGAAGCCGAACAGCAGAACCATTCCCAAATACAAACTCGTCAGCCCGCATAAAGCCTCCGCAGCGCCGGGCATTCCGGGGCCGTATCCCGGCAGAGTCATCTCCGTCAAATCCGCCAAGTGTCTGGACGCCAGCGGCGATCACATCAACGCCGAAGTCGTCACACAGATGATGACGCGCGGCATGACTGAATTGACCGGCGACAAAGACGTGCGCGATTCGTGGCGACGCTTCATCTCGCCCGACGACATCGTAGGCATCAAGGTCAACGTCGGTGGCTATCCGTGGGTGATTTCTTCGCCTTCGGTTATCAACGAATGCATTCGCAACCTGATGGCCATCGGCCTGAAGCCGAATCAGATTTACATCTACGAACGTTTTCAGAGCCAGATGGACGAAGCCAATTACCAGCGGCTGATTCCCGAAGGAATTCAGATTCACGCCGCCGAAGGCCGCAACGAACGCGCGGATAATCGCCGCTACGATCCGGCGGTGTATGCCGAAGCCAGCTTTTTCGGCGAAGAAGACACGCGGTCGAACATGATGCGGCTGATTTCTCAGCGCCTGACCAAGATCATCAACATCCCAAACATGAAAGATCACGGCGCAACCGGCGTTACTGGTTGTCTGAAGAACATCGCTTACGGCGGATTTTCAAACGTCGCGCGCACTCATCAGCGCGGCGTAACGCACACTTATTCGTTCGTGCCTACGCTGGTGACGATGGAACCGCTAAGGTCGAAAGTCGTGCTGAACATCATGGACGGCATTCGCGGATGCTGGCACGGTGGGCCGTTCGCGCGAACGAAGAAGTATGTGTTCTATCCAAAACAACTTTGGTTCGGAACTGATCCCGTCGCCCAAGACAAATTGCTGGTTGACGTGATTGATGCCGAACGCAAGCGCCACAACGCGATTTCCATCTGGGATCGAAACGAAAAGACGCTGGATTTCATCAATGGCCGCAATCGAGACAAAGACCCGAACGTCAACATCATCATCCGCGAACCGGCTCACGTGGATTACGCGGCGAAGCTGGGACTTGGCATTGCCGATCTGAAGCAAATCCTGCTGAAGGAGTTTGAGATATGAATTTACTGGCGTTGGTAATTCTTTCGACATTGGCCATTGGCCATTGGCCATTGGCCATTAACCGGCAGGTAAATTCGACTGCTTTACCCAACCCAATAATGGTTAATGGCGAATGGTTAATGAGCAATTTTGTCGCTGGTTCGTTGCCGCTGATTTTTTGGCAGGGCGGCATCGAAACGGCTCCGGCGTTGAAACAGGCGGGCATAGAACGCATAGCCGTCGCGCCAGACAAAGCCGACGCCTGGCGCAAAGCCGGGTTTGAAGTTGTGCCAATGGCCGAAGCCGAACTGACTGCGCGCACGAAGTTGTTGCCTCCGGGAGCCGCCGGGCGACCGGGATTGGCTGCGGCAACGGGACGTCCGTGGGTGGATGCCAACGGCTGGCAATTCACGCGCAATCCGAAGGGAAAGTTTTATTACGACCTGCCCAAAGGTAGAGCCGTGTTGGCCGTAGCCGAAAGCGCGGCGTACAACGGTGACGCAGTGTTGAAAATTGATCCGGCGGATGTGGCGGAAGTTGGGAAGATGTTGGCGTTTTTGAAAACGATTCCGGCCTCGCCTGACTTGCCGTTAATTGCGGACATCGGCGTGATTGACGATGGCTCCAAGTTGGTTGGCGAAGTCATGAACCTATTGTCGCGTCGCAATTTGTTGTTCAAACCTGTCAAAACGCCTTCTTCGCAATTGAAGCTGAATATTCAACTCGGCACGAAATCTTATCCGAAAGCCGCCGCCGCCGATCCCAGCGAATTTGCTCAAACCGTTCGCCGCCAACTTACCGACGAAGCGCGAATGATTCGTATTTACGGTAGCGAAGTCGTCGTCGCTCGATTGACCAGTGACGACAAACGCATTCGATTGCACTTGTTGAATTACGGCCGTCGGGAATTCGACGGTGTTCGCATTCGTTTGCAGGGAGTGTTTGGAAAAAGCGAAGCTCTAGTTTCAGGCCATGGAAAAACGACTCTGGAAGATTTTGCCGTCATCGGGCAGACAACTGAATTTTCAATCGCTAGAATGAGCACGTATGCGGTAATTGATTCGCCGCGCGCAAAATAATTCTTTATCAACAGGAGAAATTATGGAGAAATTGAAATTGCACAAAACCCGAATTGATTTGGATTCCGAAACCCGCGAACAACTGGTGGCGTTGCTGAACCAGCAACTGTCCGACACCTTCGATCTTTACAGCCAGACCAAGCAGGCTCACTGGAACGTCAAAGGCCCGCAGTTTTTCCAACTGCACGAACTGTTCGACAAACTGGCTGCGGACTTGCTGCCAAACATTGACGATATGGCCGAACGAGTGACGACGCTGGGCGGAACCGCTCTGGGAACGGCCAAAATGTCCGCCAAAACTTCGCGGCTGGAAGATTATCCGGCGACAGTCATCGGCGGACAGCAAAGCCTGGAAACGCTGATTGATCGTTACGCGACGCTGGCGGCTTCAACGCGCGAAGCAATAGAAGCGTCTGCCAAACTTGGTGACGCTGACACTTCGGATTTGTTCACTGGCATTTCGCGCGGCCTGGATAAATCCTTGTGGTTCCTGGAAGCACACTTGCAAGCTTGATAAACCAAATCTCGGATTGCGGATTGAACAATGGTTCGACCAGCCGTTCCGCAATCCGAATTTGCCCTCATCCAACACTAGACACTGGCTCAAACGGTTTGTTACAGTCGCCGCCCTTGAGAGAGAAAACACCAAACATCTCTAATTCCTATCTATTTGGTTCGACGGTGACATCCGAATGAAATCACGTGACCTGATTTTTGCTTTAATTGTAATCGTAGTCATAGGCGGCCTTTATTTTCTTTCCACGCGCAACAAAGCCAAACCTATGTCCGCACGCGCCGAACATGCGACCGTGCGAGCGCGCGAAGATTGTTTGCAATGCCACTTGCCTGCCAAATTTGAAGAACTGGAACGCCAGCACAAACATCCCGGCAAATGGCGCGACAAACGTGTGAGCTGTCTGCTCTGTCACACCGCGCCCGACGGAACCAAAGCTCAATTACCGACGACTGACGGCATCCATCAACTCGCCCAATCGAATTGGCGAACTCAATAATTCATTCATTTATTCATCTATTCATCAGGAAAGCATTCATGGCGAAATCGAAAAGCACCAAATCCGAAACTTACAAAAACTACATCAATGGCCGCTGGGTAAAACCCGCCGCCGGTCAGATGATTGAGAATCGCAACCCCGCCGACACGCGAGACTTGGTCGGCCTTTTCCCTGCCTCCACCGACGAAGATGTCGAAGCCGCTGTTGCCGCTGCACGCGAAGCTTTTCCGAAATGGAAAGCCACGCCCGCGCCCAAACGCGCCGAAATGTTGTTTGAACTTGGCCGGATTCTGATGGCTCGCAAAGATCAGTTCGCCAAAGACATGACCCGCGAGATGGGCAAAGTCCTGAAAGAAACCGGCGGCGATGTTCAGGAAGCGATTGATATGACGTTTTACACCGCAGGCGAAGGCCGTCGTTTGCACGGGTACACAACGCCGTCGGAGCTTCAGAACAAGATGGCGATGTGCGTTCGCCAACCGGTCGGGCTTTGCTCGCTCATCACGCCCTGGAATTTTCCGATGGCGATTCCTTCGTGGAAGATGATGCCCGCGCTGATTTGCGGCAACACTTTGGTCATCAAACCCGCCGAAGACACTCCGCTGTCAACCGTCAATCTGGTCAAAGCCGCCGAAGAAGCAGGCATTCCTGCGGGCGTCATCAACATCGTCATGGGAACCGGCGATGAGGCCGGAGCGCCGTTGACGACTCACCGCGACATTCGGCTGGTGTCGTTCACCGGTTCGACCGAAACCGGTCGCATCGTTTCGACCAACGCTGCTCAACACGGCAAGATTTGCTCGCTGGAAATGGGCGGCAAGAACGTGATTATGGTGATGGACGACGCAGACATTGAACTGGCTGCTGAAGGAACAGTTTGGGGAGCGTTTGGAACGTCCGGCCAACGCTGCACGGCTTCGTCGCGCGTGGTGGTTCACAAAAAGGTTTACAAGAAATTCGTCGAAAAGCTGACCGAAAAAGCCAAAACCTTGCGCGTTGGAAATGGCTTGAGCAAAAACGTGGATATGGGACCGGTCATCAATCAGGCCGCCGTGAACAAGATTCTCGGCTACATTTCGGTTGGCCAAAAAGACGACGGCGCGACCTTGCATCTGGGCGGCAACCGTTTGGAAAAAGGCGACCACAAACACGGCTATTTCATCGAACCGACGATCTTCACCGATGTCGCTCCGCAGATGCGAATCGCTCAGGAAGAAATCTTCGGCCCTGTGGTCAGCATCATTCCTTGTCGCAATCTGGATGAAGCCATCGAAATCAGCAACGGCGTCAAATACGGCTTGTCCTCTTCGATTTACACGCAAGACGTGAATCAGGCTTTCACCGCGATGGAGCGAATGTATACCGGCATCTTTTACGTCAACTCGGCGACCATCGGAGCAGAAGTTCATCTGCCGTTCGGCGGAACCAAAGCCACAGGCAACGGCCACCGCGAAGGCGCGATGGCGTCGTCGTTGGATATTTTCTCGGAATGGAAAGCGATCTACGTGGATTACAGCGGCAGATTGCAAAAAGCGCAGATTGACAACTAACAACCAACCGATCAGGAAAGGAAGAATCAATGGCAGCAAAATGTCCAGTTACCCGTCAGGAATTCCGCGAAGGCGCTCAACCGGTCAAGGTTGAGATCAACGGCATTCCGATGATGGCCGAAGTCAAAGAATTTTCTACCGGCTCGCTGGGCTGGTACTTGAACGGCAAAACCATGATTGATGTCGGCGGCAAACAAGTCAGCGTTCAAATCGGAATGAACCTGACCATCGTCGGCAGCAAGGATTTACCAAAAGATGAATAGCCGAATCACCAAATAACCAGGAGGCAGATTATGTCCAAAGGCTGGAAGATTGGGTTGACGATCATCGCGGCGATCATGCTGTTGATGATGCTTGGCGCCGGAGCGTGCTTCTATTACTTTTCGCAGATCGGCGATCAGGTCAGAGAAGATCAAAAAGCGGCTGAAAAATTAGGAGAAACCGCTGACGAGCAAGCCTGCCTGCAAGAAGCTCTGGCGCGCACCGAAGGCAAAAACGCAATTGCCGGCGCGGCAACGGCAACGGTGTTCCTTTCCACTTGTCTGCGGAAAAGCCGGCCAAGTCGCGGATTCTGCGACGGCGTTCCTACTGGTGAAGACAAGGACGCCACACGAAAGTGGGCTGAATCCAAATGCCAGTCTTTGGGACAAGGCAATATCACCTGCGGCGCGGTTATGGGCGCGGTGATTGGTCATTGCCAGCAACGCGGCAGCGATCCTCCGCCACCACCGACAGCCAAACCTGAAGAACCAACTAGCAAGGAGAAGAAAAAATGATTATCGGATTGCCAAAAGAAATTAAAGACAACGAAAGCCGCGTCGGCCTGACACCAGCCGGTGTCAAAACCCTGAGCGATTTCGGCCACACGGTTTTGGTCGAAAAAAGCGCTGGCGTCGGCAGCGGCATCACTGATGACGAATTCCGCGCTGCTGGAGGACAAATTGTCGAAACCGCCGACGAAGTCTGGCAACGCGGCGATATGGTCGTCAAAGTCAAAGAGCCGGTCGGCCCCGAATACCAGCGCATGCGCGAAGGTCAGTTGCTGTTCACCTATTTACATCTGGCTCCTGACCCGAAACTGACTAGAGCCATGTTAGACAGCAAAATTACCGGCGTGGCCTATGAAACCATCACCAACGACGAAGGCCATTTGCCGTTGCTGACTCCGATGTCGGAAGTCGCAGGTCGTATGGCGGTGCAGGTCGGCGCGCATTACCTGCAAAAACCCGAAGGCGGTCGCGGCGTATTGATGGGCGGAGTTCCCGGCGTGCTGCCCGCCAAAACCGTCATCATCGGCGGCGGAGTCGTCGGCATCAATTCGATCAAGATGGCTGTCGGCTTGGGCGCAAATGTCACTGTGCTGGATAAAAACCTGGAGCGGTTGCGTTATCTGGACGACATCTTCGGCGCGCAGATCAAAACTCTGATGTCGAACGATTACAACGTGCAGGAATCCATCGCCAACGCCGACCTGGTAATCGGCGCAGTGCTGATTCCCGGCGCGGCGGCTCCGCATCTGGTCAAAAAATCCATGCTCAAGACCATGCACAAAGGCGCTGTCATCGTGGATGTTGCTGTTGACCAGGGCGGTTGCATTGAAACGACGCATCCGACAACGCACAGCAATCCGACCTATTACGTGGACGATGTGCTGCATTATTGTGTCGCCAACATGCCGGGAGCCGTGCCGCGGACTTCAACCTTCGCGCTGACAAACGCGACCTTACCTTTTGCCGTCAAACTGGCCAACAAAGGCTTTAAGGACGCCATCGCCAAAGACAATCACTTGAAAGCTGGCGTGAACACCTACGCCGGACACATCACTTACGAAGCCGTAGCCGAATCTCAGAGCTTGGCTTATAAAGCAATTGATGAGTTACTCTAAAACCGTAGGAGGTGTTTTATGACGATTGCTTTGGCTCCTGAAGTAGAGCAACGAATTCAAACGGAAGCGGCGCGAGTCGGATTACCTGCTGACCGCTACATAATCAATCTGCTGGACGAGTATTTTGCCCGACAAGATAAAGTTACCACCAGTGAAGATGATAACGATTACTGGGAAAAAGAGTTCTTTGAACGTCTTGATGCTGAGCGTCCCGAAGGTCAAAAATTGTTTCCGCCCGAATTGAAAGGCATTACGTGGTGAGTGCAATCATTCTGCTGGATTCCGGCCCGCTTAGTTTACTCAGCATGCCGCATAAACCTCCGCTGGCAGTCGCTTGTCAGCAGTGGTTTGAGAAACTTGCTGGGCAAGGTACTGAATTCGCCGTACCGGAAATCACTGACTATGAACTGCGCCGGGAGTTATTACGCGCTGGTAAATCAAACGGCATAGCGGAGCTTGAATCCCTGATTAAGAGAACCACTTACTTGCCAATTTCGACTCAAGCCATGCGCCAGGCTGCAATGTTTTGGGCCCAAGCACGTCAACAAGGTCAACCTACCGCCGGAGACAAAAACCTGGATGCCGACATGATCTTATGCGCTCAAGCCATGACGTTGGGCACTCCTGACTTCATTGTGGCGACAACCAACTTGCGGCATTTAAGGCGTTTCGTACCAGCCGCCCTCTGGCAAAACATCTCGTAATTTACCAATGGCCAAAGGAATCAAAATTATCGAAGTCGAACCGGATTCGCTTGCGGCGGAGCTTGAGCTTGCTGCGGGCGACCGCGTTTGGACGATTAACGGCAAACGAGTTCGTGATGCGCTGGATTTCAAATTCCTGACTGCTGGCGAAGAAGAACTGACCGTCGAAATCATCAAAGCCGACGGCGAAGAGTGGGAAGTCGAAGTCGAAAAAGACAACAGCGAATCTTGGGGGATTGATTTCGAGCCAATGACGCCACGTCAGTGCGGCAATGATTGCGTGTTCTGTTTCATTCAGCAAAACCCCGAAGGTTCGCGGAAAAGTTTGTGGGTGCGCGATGAAGACATTCGGTTTTCGTTTATGTACGGCAATTACTCGACGCTTTCGACAATCACCAAGTCGGAAATCGAACGAGTGATCGAACAGCGATTGTCTCCGCAATACGTTTCGGTTCATGCGACTGATCCGGAATTACGCGCGTACCTGCTCGGCAATCCAAAGCGTGTAGACATCCTCGCTCAGATGAGGCATTTCATTGACCACGGCATAGAGATTCACGCCCAGGTCGTGCTCTGCCCAACGATCAATGACGGCCAGCATCTGGTGAAAACGATTTACGATCTGGCGGAACTCAGTCCGGGAATCGTTTCGACGGCAGTCGTGCCGCTGGGAATCACCGACAAACACAAATATCGAAGCCGGTTGGTGGAAGTGACCGATGAATTCTGCGCTGAAATCATTGATCTGGTTTCGCCGATTCAAAACGAACTGAAGAAAAAGCTGGGAACGGTTTTCGCGTTCCTGGGCGATGAGTTTTACATCCGAGCCGGTCGCCCGATTCCGCCGAAATCACATTACCGAATCGTGCGCGGCAGCGAAGGCGACGATTATCCGCAAATCGAAGATGGCGTTGGAATGGTCAGGCAGTTTTTCGACGCGCACGCCAAACGCATGAAGCAGCTCGCCAAAATGCGTGAACGCGGTCAGTTTTCGATGGCAAAAGCGAAAAAAGTTTATGGCACACTGGCTACGGGATTGATCTTTTATCCGATGCTGAAAAAAGCGGTCGAGGAAATGAACAGCACGTTCGGCACTCGGCTGCACGTGGCAGAAGTTGAAAATACTTTCTTCGGCAAAGGCGTGACAGTGGCTGGATTGCTTTCCGGCATTGATTACCTGAACGCGCGCGACCAGTTCAAAGGCGAGTTCCTGATGTTGCCGCCGCATTGTTACCGCGAACACGATCAAAAATTTCTGGACGGAATGACTGTCAGCGACTTAACCTCTGAACTGGTGTTGCCCGTTAAACGAAGCTGGAACGACGTGCTGGATTTACACGAAGAACAACAAACACATCGAACTATTCTTTCGCACGATTACGGCGCAGTGACTTCGATTTCCGTGTAAGGATTTATGTTGGAAGGTACGCAATCAAAACTGATCGAAATGTACGAGGCGCGGGAAGCAATTCTGAACCGCATCAATTCGGACTTTGTCCGCCCTGATGCCGACAGCATGGCTTCCAGCGTGATAGACATTGATAAATTTCTGCAAGCCGCCGTCACCGAAGTCGGCCAACGACTGGAAGTTGATCGCTGCAACGTCATAACGCCCGGCCCGGACGGCGGCTTTCGCGTCAGCCACGAATACCTTGGCAACAACAGCCTGACGCCAGGCTTGGGGCTGAACATTCCCAATTCGCTGGTTCCCTTCGACTCGATCAAACAATATCTGCCGCGCGCACGGCATTATTCGGTTGACGACACGCAAACCGCCAACATACCGCTGTGGGTTCGGTCAACACTGCAATTGATCGGGACTCGGTCGGTGCTGGTTGCTCCGTTTGTCTACCGCGATGAGTTGCTGGGCGTGATGGGATTGCATTATTGCCAGCAACCCCACCGCTGGACGGAAACCGAAATCAAATTGGTGGAATGGCTGGCCGGACAGGTTTCCATAGGGCTGCAATACACCCAGCTTTATCAGGAAAAAGAGAAAGAAGTCGAAATCACCAAGTTGATGCTGGAGATTTCCAACGACGTCAACACACGAACCGACTTCAACGAAATCACGAACTTTGTCATTGATCGTGCGCTGGATTTGCTGAAAGCCGATTACGGCTGCATAGCCATTTTGGATAATCAGGGCGAGCAGCTTCATTTTGACGAACTGCGCGCCCGGCGTGGGTTCGATCTTCGCAAATCGGTCGAAGCCAAATACCGCGAAGCCAGAAATCTGCGCTTACCGGATCATCCGGCAGTCAGCGAACTGCTGGACGAAGGCCAGACGTTGCGACTGGAAGATTCGCGCACATCACCTCTGGCGCGGTATCTGTTTTCCCAAGTCATCAAAGGCAAATCGGCGTTGATTGCCCCGATCACAGTCAAAGAAAAAGTGTTGGGCATTGTCGCACTGGTTTGGGTCAACGAAACCAAACGGTTTTCCGATTATGACGTGCAAGTGCTGAACGGCATTTCCAGCCAGATCGCCATCGCGCTGGAAAAAGATCGGTTGGCTGCCGAAGTCATTCGCTTGAAACGCGAACTCAACGACGCACGCGCTGGCGAAAGAATCATCGGCTCAGCTCCAAAAATTCGCCGCGCGATTGAAATGGCTCTTTCGGTCGCCGACAGCAACACGACGGTTTTGTTGTCAGGTGAATCGGGCACAGGCAAAGAACTGATTGCCAGTTTGATCCAATTTAATTCCCGCCGAGCTTCACGCCCATTCGTCAAAATTAACTGCGGAGCGATTCCACAGACGCTGCTCGAAACTGAATTGTTTGGTCACGAAAGAGGGGCTTTCACTGACGCTCGTTCACGGCGAATTGGCCGCTTTGAAGAAGCCAACGGTGGAACCTTGTTTCTGGACGAAATCGGCGAGATGAGTCTGGCGGCTCAGGTAAGTTTATTGCGCGTGTTGCAGGACGGCGAGTTCACGCGCGTTGGCGGCAACGAAGTCATCAAAACCGACGTGCGAGTAATTGCCGCCACCAACAAAGACCTGGAAAAGGAAATAGAAGAAGGTCGCTTTCGTCGAGACTTGTTTTATCGGCTGAACGTGTATCCGGTTGTGTTGCCGCCGCTCAGTGAGCGTGTCGAAGACATCGAACAACTGGTTGCTTATTTCGTCGAACGTTTTCAGCAGAAAAGCGGCAAACGAGTGGCTGGAATTTCCGACCGCGCATTGCGAGTTTTGAAAAGCTATTCGTGGCCAGGCAACGTGCGCGAATTGGAAAACTGCGTCGAACGAGCAGTGATTGTCGCTGCCGGACGAATCGTGACGGAAAACGATTGGCCGGAAACCATTCGCGCCAATTCCGTTTCGGATCAAAATACCAACATCCAACTGAACGTGCCGATGACCATGGACGAAGTTGAAAAAATCATGATTAACCAGACCTTGCTCTTCACCAACGGCGACAAAGCCAAAGCGGCTCGCTTGCTTGGCATTGGCCGCAAAACTTTGTACCGGAAACTCGATCAGTACAAAAACTAAAGGCGCGGTTGCCCGCGCCTTTAGTTTGAAACCTAAATTGAAGAGCAATTTACCGATCAATCGCAGTCTGTCCATTATGTCCGGTGGAGTAACCAGCCTGCTCGATTCTGCGGCTGACCAGCAATCCGCGATAATAATCGAATACATATTTCTTCATCGCTTTATGCCCCCAGCGGGTATAGAAATCGTAATCCTTCATCTCGTCGTAAGCCTGTTCGACATCCCACCCCTGAATCTTCATGCGAAAGACTGCTGTCATCGCTCCGGTGCGATGCCGTCCACCGGCACAATGAACAAAAACCGGTTGATTGCTCTTGTCATTGACCAGCGACAGAAACTTTTCTGCAGCATCAATGGCAGGATAATCTTTGTCGCTCATCGGCAAGTTAATGTACTTCAGACCGGCTTGTTTAGCCGTCGTCTGAGCAAAATCTTTCGGGTCATCACGAAGATCAATAATCGTTTTGACTCCAAGCGAAGCAAGTTGGCCATACTCTTCTTCTTTGGGTTGCGCCCCGCGATAGAAGAACTCTGTGACTTTGCCAAAGTTGTTGACATCAATTTCGGTGCTCGACGATTTCTTTTCAGATTTGTCGCCTTTGGCAAAAGAAACCATGGTTGCCGAAAAGACAGCAAAAACTGCCATCAGCGCGACTGCCAAAGATTTTCGGGTAATGAGTTGTGATACTGGCGTGAAAACTTTATGCAAACCGTTAAATTTCATGATCATCTTCTTCCCTGGCTAATTGCTGACTGCCTGTAGAGCAATGCCTAAGGCTTTGCAGCATGTTGATGATTCTATTTTCTTCAATTCGTTTTCACTCGTCACGGCTGTGGCGAGCTATCAAGGGCGACGGCTCGGATGATACTCATCCATAGATACGATGTCTAGCGAAATTCATTTTTATGGAAATTCATTATTTCGGATAACCCGGTCAGGTAAATTTTGAGTAAAAAACGCTACGGGTTTCTTGAAATGATTCTGCTCAAAGCAGTTTCGGCGACAGAAACAAGATATGGATCAACATCCTGCCTGGCAAATTTTAGAGCTTCAACGACTTTAGCGTCTTGTTTTGACGCTATCATACCCAAAGCTTGTGCGCTTGCTCGTCGAACTTCCTGAGACTTGTCACGGTTGAGCGAAGCGATCAAAGCATCAACCGATGCTTGACCGGGCATGTTGCCAAGCGCACGCGCAGCCTGATTTCTGGCAAAAATATCTTCATCCTTGCTGCGTTTTTTCAGCAGATCAATCAGCGAATCCTTTGAAATCGGATCGCCAATTTCCGCCAATGCAAGAACCACAGCCGCTCGAATTTCCTGTTTCTTGTCTTTTAGCAAAGGCAGCAACGCGCCGACAACTTGCGAAGACTTCTGGAAAGCCAGCGCATAAATCGTGGCTTTGCGAACTGAAATTTCTCGCTCGGATTTCAAGCCAGCCAACAATGCGGTCACAAATCGGTCGTCTCGACTGAATTCAATTGCCCTCGCCGTCAAAGATCGAACCATCGGCGAAGCATCACGCTGAAGTAAATTACTCAATGCGTCAACGGTTGCAGGTTCCGCCGATATAGCGGACAGTCTTGAGCCAAGTTCAATTACAGCATCGGCTCTTTGCTCTTCGTTACCGGATGCCAGACGCGCCAGCAACTCAGCCTGCAGCGAATCTGTTCTGCCGGGCACTTGAGCCAATACCACCGACGCTGTCAGCCACAGCGCCAACAGCGACCAAAAAGCCTGCCGAATCTTTTGATTTTGGAATAGGTGTGGAAGATTCATCAACGCGCGTAATTCCCTATTCTGACTTCTGATTTTCTTCTGATGGCTTCCCATTCAAACACCTGACAAGCGCGGCGGTTTTCGTAAGCCGTGCTAAGCATCGCCAACAATTCATCGTCAGAAGCCGGAATATGTTGAGAGGTCTTGTGATCTCGCAAAACCCTGCCTTCGCCATGTCTCTGTTTTGCGCGCTCCAACAAAGAAACGTAATCAAGTACATCTTCAACTTCGTTGTCAGTCATTTGCTGGAGTTTGTGCAGTAGATTTTCGCGGTCGGTAAGTCGCTTGCTCATCGTTACCCCCTAAAAGATGGGCAAACAACTGAGTGTGAGAAGTCAGATCAGCTTGCCCTTCGTTTTGTCACGCGCGTTGGCGCGTCAAGTTTTTGAATCATTGTTGGCAGAAAATCCTCTTTTAGTTTCACGGCTGGTTCGCCAACGGCCAACCACCATCAAACCTTGTCAAAGTCTAAAATGAGTCAACTCGGGCTACTGCGTTGGGTTGAAAATTTGGGAATCGGACTGCCTGTGATGCAACGCCGGGATGATAGTACAGCATCTTTGCGCCGCGCAAGATGACGCCTGATGGTCAATCCCCAAGCTGACTATCACTCAACCTAACTGGAATTTGACGTGGCGAACCTGCCGATTTACTCTAGCGCTGTCGCGTCGGAATCGCGTTTCCCCAAAGCGTGAACGAATCCAAATCAATCTGAATTCAAACGACCCCGAGGAGAAAATAATCACGATGAAATTGAAGTTGCTGATAGTCGCTGTTTTTGCCACAGCCTGTTTTTTGACATCTTCAGCCGAATTGCTGCCCGGACTGGCAGCTTCCAACTCCGCTCTGGTTCAAGATCAGAAACTTCCGGGCGACGATGTCATCATTCCTTCAGTTGACGAAAAATGGGGTGAAGTGAAGTTCACACATCAGAAGCATTATGCTTATTCGGATTGCGTGTTTTGCCATCATACGAACAACAAAACCATGACCGCCGACAGCTTCAAGGAAGGTAAAGACGGCAAGGTGCCACTGTGCGCCGAATGTCACGTTCGCAAGGAAGGTGATCCGAAAACGCCAAAAAACAAAGACGGCGTTGAACTGTGGAGTAAAGAGGCTTACCACTTCAATTGCATCGAATGCCATCAAGGCGACATTCAGCACAAACCCAAAGATGCGACTCCGGCAAAAAAACAAGGCGAAGGCCCGACCAAGTGCGCTGAATGCCACGAAAAGAAATGAATCTTATCAATCTTTACATAACCCAATGCCAGCCGAGCGCCATTTCGACAGGCGCTCGGTTTTCGTTTGACGGATCGTTTTCATGAACAAAGAGAATTCACTTTACGGAATCATCGGATTATTGATCGGTTTGATTATCGGTTACGCCGGGACAAACTCGTTGAACGGCCAACCGCCTGCGCCGGAATCATCGGCATCTGTTCAATCTGCTCAATCGGATTCAATGCCGCCAAATCACCCTCCGACAGGCGGCGAGGGCGGCTCAACCGCCGGCGCCCCTCAAGGCAAAACAATGGCGGTCATCGAACAAGCGCGAAAAGACCCGTCAAATTTTGATGCCCAGATGAAAGCCGCTGACCAGTTTCGGCAGATCAACCGCAAGGAAGGCGAACTTGAGTTTTATCTGAACGCCGTCAAGATCAAGCCGAATGATTACGATTTGCTGGTCAGGCTGGGCGACACGACGTTTGATTTGGCTCAATACACAGACGCCGCCAATTGGTACGAACAGGCGCTGAAGATAAAACCCGGCGACGCAACGGTGAGAATGGATTTGGGGCTGACGTTTTACTTGCGCCAGCCGCGAGACCTGGATCGAGCAATTGAAAACTTTCGCGCTGCTTTGAAATCAGATTCGCGCCACGAAAAGTCACTGCAAAATCTGGCTCAGGCGCTGATCGAAAAAGGCGACAAGGCTGCGGCGTCGCAAACCGTCAAACAGCTTGAACAAATCAACCCCGGCAATCCATCAATCGCGCAGTTTCGCTCCAAACTGCAGTAAATCAGGGAAACTGTAGTCGTTGTGAAATTTAGAATCGTTCCCAGCACGCTCGATGGCCGGCGGCAATTGCTGACCAGTTATTTGATCAACGATTCACTGGCCATTGACGCCGGTTCGTTGGCCATTGGCCTGACGCCGGAAGAGCAATTGAAAATTCGCTCCATTGTCATAACTCACGCACATCTGGATCACGTATTTTCGCTGCCATTGATGGTGACAGATTTGTTTGAAGAATTGCGCGAACCAATCAACGTGTACGCCACGCCATCGGATTTTGAAGCGATTCAACAACACCTGCTGACGCCACGAGTCTGGATCACCCTGGAAACGATGAAAAACTCGCACACTGAGTTGATTGCATATCACCCGATCAAATCCGCTGAAAGTTTTTTTGCCGAAGACTTAAAGATTACGCCGATCACCGTGACTCATACGGTTCTGACGCACGGTTTGTTGGTGGAAGACGACCATTCGGCTTTACTGTTCACATCTGACACAGGCGCAACCGACCGAATTTGGCAATTGGCTGAAGAATGCGACAAACTGCAAGCTGTGTTCATTGACCTGTCGTTCCCGAATCGGCTGACTGATTTGGCGCGCGTTTCGTGTCATCATTCACCGGCGACATTGTTGGAAGAATTGCCAAAGATAAAATCCGGCGTGCCGGTTTACGCCGTACATCTGAAAGCCATGTATCAACACCAAGTGGCGACTGAAATCGCAGCACTGAACCATCCCCGCATTCAGATCGCCGAAGTTGGACGCGAATACGAGTTTTGAATATGCCGAACCTTTACGTTCAGACTCCCGGAAATAAAAACTTTACTTTCGAGATCAACCGTCCGGAAATCTCCATCGGTCGAGAACTGAAAAACGACATCATCCTGGATGATCCGCGCGTATCGCGCATGCACGCTCTGGTGCTGAAAACCGAAACCGAATCTGTTTTGCGCGATTTGGGTAGCGGAAACGGTACGTTCGTCAACGGCCAGCGAATCCAGCCCAATTCCGATTTCAAGCTCAAAGAAGGCGACGAAATCAAGATGGGTTCCTGCACGCTGACCTTTCAACGCATTGACCCTTTCCGCACTCAACTGCCCGTAGATTCGTTCCGCGAAGTTCTGCAAAAGACTCCAAATGATTTGCTGGCGATTTCTGCGCTACATAGTTTTTCGGCTTCACAGGAAGTTCCATCGCTCGTCTATCGTCAGGAATTGGAAAAGAAAGAACGCATTCTGCGGCTGTTTTACGACCTCAACCTGAAACTCAGCTCAGTGTTTTCGCTGGAAGACATTTACGAACAGGTTTTCGACATTTTGATGGAAATCACGTCGGCTTCGCGCTGTTTCATCTTCCGCAAAACCGAGCAAGGCGATTTTCAACAAGTCGCCGCTCGCATGCGAAAAGACGGTGAGATCGGAACTCCGCTCCCCATCAGCCAGACGATTTTTGCCAAAGTCGCCAGTGAGAGAGTTTCCGTGCTGCTGGAAGACGCAATGCAAAACGATAGTGGATTGTCGTCGAAAAGCATTCTCTACAACCAGATTCAATCGGTGATGGCAGCGCCGATAGTGGGTCCGCGCGGGTTGCTGGGCATCATTTACGTAGATCGGCAGGACGATCTGGAAACCTTTTCGGCGGACGATCTGGACTTGCTGAACGCCGTCGCAGTTCACACCGGCATCGCGTTGAACACAGTCATCACCTACGAACGACTGCAAAAACAGTCGCAAGCGCGCTCCAGCTTTGAGCGATTTTTGCCGCGCCAGGTCGTGGATGAAATTCTGCGCTCACCCGAACGTATCAAACTCGGCGGCGTTCGCCAAAAAGTCACCGCGCTGTTCGCCGATGTTCGCAACTTCACCACGCTTTCTGAAAACAGCACGCCCGAACTGATCGTGAATCTGCTGAACCGGTATTTTTCGATGGTCAGCGAAATCATCTTTCGCCACGGGGGAACGTTGGACAAATACATTGGCGACGGTTTGATGGCACTGTTCGGCGCTCCCTACGTCAATGAACTCGACGCCGTGCAAGCCGTTCGCGCTGCCGTCGAAATGCAACGCGCGATGGTGCGATTCGCCGAAGAATTGAAAACCGAAAACCTGCCGCCGATTTCCATCGGCATAGGCATCAACACCGGCCAGGCGATTGTTGGTTACATCGGCTCTGAAACGCGGCTGGATTACACGGCCATCGGCGACACAATCAACACTGCTGCACGATTGGAAAGCCTGGCTCAACCTGGCCAAATCGTCATCAGCGAAAACACCATGCAGGTGCTCGATGAAAGCTTCGTTATGAAACCGCTCGGCACAGAAAAGCTGAAAGGAAAAAACGTGAACCTGAGAATTGCCGAAGTCGTCTGGCAATGATTCATTAGCAAAGTGGCTGAGCCAACCCCAAAACAAAGAAGCGAAGCAAGCATCAAAAACTTGCCCCGCTTCGGTTTTTATTAAACCGTTGATTAGGGCTTTTTCCTTCTGACAGGAGTTTTTTCCGGTTGAGGCGTTGGCGGTGGAGCCAATGCTTCAGGTGCGATTTGCTGTAACTGCTGAGTCGCCAACGCCGCCTCGTTGCTCTTTTCGTAACCTTTGATGATGGCCAAAAATTGAGCAACGGCTTCATCCTTCTTTCCCGCTTCCAACAATAGAGTCGCGCGTTTGTACAAAGCCAGCGCGGTTTTGTCGCCCTGCGGATTTACCTGCGCGACTTTTTCCAATTCGGCAATCGCTTCAGCAGGCTTACGTTGCGCCAGCAAAATCTCCGCAATCCAGTATTGAGCGTTGTCGGCCAGTTCGGAGCTTGGAAACGTTTCGACATACTGTTTGAACTCCGACAACGCCAGATCGAAATTGCCGCGCGAATAATCGCTGTAAGCCGCCGCGAACAATTGCTCGGCATTGCCTGGAGTCAGTTGCGTGAAGGTCGGCATCTTCGGAATGTCTTCGATCAGCTTTTTCAAGGAAGCGAACTGCTCCGACAACCGCTCCATACGATTGTTGGTCGCCGTCACTCTCTCACCCATTGCCGAAATCTGTCCCGACGTGTCCGTCGTGTTGGTAGAAATGGCTGATTGCGCACGACGAACGGCGGCGATGTTGTCGCCCATCTGAACAATCAAAGTGTTCAACTCGCCCATCGTTTTGTTGAACGTGTCCTGCATCGTCTGAGTCTGGCGTTGAACCAGAATCAACTCGGTTTTCAACTCTTCAAGCTGCGCCGCCATCCGATCAATCTTTTCTTTTTGCTCTTTGCTCTGAGCCAGCACCGCCATCGGCAAACCAATCACGATCAAAACCGCCAATAAACGAATCAAAAAACTCTTTTTCATAACTTCTCCCAAAACAATCAAGTCAGCGCCAACCTGAATTTCGCTGGCGCTGACTTTAACCTACTGACTACTGACTACTGTCTACTTTCCTTAAGGCTTTTCGCCGCCGCTCAAGTAAACGAAATCAGCGCGACGATCATTCGCCCAGCCACCAACAATTCCGGCCTCGCCTTCATCATTGCCCGTAGCTTTTTCCGAACCGAAGCTGACAGTTTGAATGCGGCTGGGATCAACGCCCAGACTGACCAAAAAGTCTTTTACAGCGCGAGCGCGACGGTCGCCCAAGCCCAGATTGTATTCAGAGGTTCCGCGCGGGTCGCAATTGCCTTCGACTTTGAAAACGATGGTGCGATTGGTGTCGCGGTTCAGCCATTCGGCCAATGTTCGCAGCTTGCCTTGCTCCGATTCCTTAATGTCGGCTTTATCCAGGTCGAAGTAAATCGGCTTCATCACACTGGCAAATTGGTCGGCAATCGGACGATTCACCGGCTTGGGAGTTTCCGGCGCGTTCACAGTTCGCGGGCGTTCGGCAATCGGCGGCGGAGGCGGATCAGTCACCGTCACGCGAACGCTGGCAGTCGCGTTCCCGCCATCGCCCAGTGCGGTCGCCGTGTACGTGGTCGAAACTCGTGGACTGACTTCGCGTTCGCCGGAACCGGAAACTTCGCCGACGCCGGAAATTGTGACGATCTTGGAGTTCGTCGTTTCCCAACGCAGCTTGGTGTTTTGGCCGCGTTCGATGTCGGTTTTTTCCGCGGTCAACCGAACAGTAGGCGCGGCGGCGCGTTTGTTGTTGACGTTGACCGTCGAACTTTCACGAGCTTCTTTTTTGCCGCGTTTGGCGACAATTTCATATTTGGTGGTTTCGGTCGGGATAACGCTTTTGCCGCCGATCTTGTCAACCTTTTCGCCGTTGAGCGTGACCTCTTTGGCGTTTTTGGTTTCCCAGCGAACGGTAACGGGTTCGCCCGAATTCACTTCGTTGCGCGAAACCGTCAGCTTGGCCGTCGGCGGCGCGCAAGCCGAAAACAAAGCCGCGATCACAACAACAAATGTCAGCAAAGTTAGCTGGCGAAAATTGCGAATCATTATTGATCTCCTTTGGACATCCACGAAGGGCATGAAGAGCCACAAAGATTTGAATTTAACTTCGTGATACTTCGTGTTCTTCGTGGATGAGATTTATGTGTTTTCAAAACTTTTACTTCGACCAGGACGGCGAACGCCCGCCGGTTTTGGTCAACTGGCGAGCTTCGCTGCCGTCAATGTGCATTGCCCAAATTTCCCATCGCCCGCTGCGGTTCGATTGAAACGCGATGTGGCGACTGTCAGGCGACCAGGTTGGATTTTCATTGCGGCCTTCGCGCGTCAGGCGAAGCACCTGACCGGAAGCGACATCAGCCAGATAAACGTGAAAGCCGCCACCGCCGCCGTCCCAGGTGAACGCGATAAAACGTCCGTCAGGCGACCACGCGGGCGAATCCATTTGCCCGCCCAAACTGAGCAGCGGACGTTCATTCGTGCCGTCGGCTCCGATGATGTAAATCTGCGGCGAACCGCCCCGGTCAGAAACGAACGCGATTTCGCGCCCGGTCTTCGGATTCCAGCGCGGCGAGATGTTCACCGAACGCCCGCGCGTCAACTTCTTCGCGCCAGAGCCGTCTTCGTTGGCGACGAATAACTCCATCGAATCGCCGTCTTTGCTGGACGAAAACACTATGCGGCCATCGGGCGCGACTGACGGCGAAGTCGTCGTCCCCTTGAACTGCGTCGAACCGATTATCAAACCGTCTTCACCGCGAACGACGACGTTCGGAAATCCGCTGCGATAAGAAACATAAGCCAGCCGTTTGCCATCCACCGACAGCGAAGGAAACAACGCAATCGAACCGTCGCGCGTAAACTGCCGAGCGCCGAAGCCGTCGTAATCCATCATGAAAACTTCGCGGTTGGCGATGTAAGCGATCTTCGATTGCGCGATGCCGTCCTGCCCTGTCAGCAACTTGACGATCTGATCGGCGAATTGATGAGCCATTTCCCGCCCATTTCCCGCCAGGCTGGCAGTCAGCAACTGTGATTGCGTTTTGACATCGTAAAGAAATCCTTGAGCGCTGTTGGCTCCAGTGATGCTGCCAAACGCGACGTAATCGGATTTCACCGGATCGTTCGCCCATTCGTCGTATTTCAGCGAAGCCGGATCGGCAAGTTTGGTTTTCGGATACAGGCTTTTGCCAACCAGATTTGTGACTCCGGCAAACTTCAGGTCGTTCCAGAGCACTTCGTTGAAAGTCGCTCCCGCTCCATCCACGCCGGATGCACGCGACTGAAAATCCGCCACCGCCAGCGAAGGGCCAGCGCCAGGCGTCACAATGATAGTGCCAATCTGTTTGCGAAGATCGTCTTGCTGTTGTTGTTGCGCCGCGCTTTTCGGCAAGCTCAGCAAAGCGCCAGCAACGACAATCGGCAAAATCCATAATACTCGTTTCATCAATTCTCCTGCTGTTTACTTCGGATAGCGGAACCAGATTTCCGCAACTGCTTCTTGCGCGCCGAGCAAAAATCCATTTGGAAATGGCGGCAGCGGATTCGAAGCAATCACCGCTCGTTCGGCGGCAAAGTTGACCAGATCATTGGAACTTCGTTTTTTGAAATACCCCGATGCAATGCGACCGCCCGTCAACGACAAGATGCGGCCATCGCGCGCGATTCGCAACTGGACAATTACAAACTGCGGAGTCGTTTCGGCGCTCGCAGGCGGCGAATAGTTGCGACTCAAAATCATCTGAATTCGGCGACCATATTCCGAACCACCGGGGACGCCGCTGGCTCCCAAGTTAGCGCCGGAACCGACCCCGACGCCGTTCGCCATTTGAGGCATCGGCGAACCGGAAGATCGTCCAATTTCCACACTGGTATTAGCCGAACCACCGCGCAAAGGCGTTGGCGAAACAATTTGCGAAGTCTGGTTCGCCGTTGGGCGATCTGTTTTCGTGGCGTTTTCTTCCGGCTTTTTCTTCACATCCGATGGAAGCATTTCAGCATTGTCTTCCGGCTTCGTGACTGTTTCTACGAATTCATTGTTAGCGGTATTCGATTCATCGCCGGCGAACGAAACATTGTGCGGCAATGTAAAACCAAGCTGGCTGGCCGCGACGGTTCCGACTTCGATAACGCCTTCGCCACCTTGTCCTTCACCGGCGGCGACAATCGTTGTGGTCAGCGGATTGCGAAAGAACCACACCAACGCCGCCAGCACGACGACGTGCAACAAGGCGGACAAAATCGTTCCAAAGCGTTGATCGTGTTTCACAGTAAATCATGTTCGTAGTTCCGCCTTTAGGCGGTTGCGCGGCTTTAGCCGCCTAAAGGCGGAACTACGAACGTTTATTTCGATGGTTTCGCTTGCGGTTCAGTTACCAGACTGACGTTGGCCTGAGCGCGTTTGGCTTGATCCAGCACATACGCAATCACGCGATAAGGCGTTTCGCCATCGCCGCGCAGATACACACGACGATCTTTTGAATCCTTCAGCCGTTCGTTCAACAACTGCGGCAAGTCGTTGATGTTCACCGATTGCCGTTCGTTTTTACCGCTCAGATAAACCGAACCTTCTTTGTCTACGGAAAGAATCAAAGCTTGCGAAGTCGCTTCGTTCGATTGAGCTTCGCGGGTTTTGGGCAGATTGACTTGAATGCCAGTTTGAAGAATCGGCGCAGTGACCATAAAAATCACCAGCAGCACCAGCATCACATCCACCAGCGGAGTGACGTTGATTTCCGCTAGCGCGGTTTGAGTTCTTCCATTGCGATTCGTAAAAGCCATATTCGGGAAATCAAAAGGCAAAAGGCAAAAGGCAAAAATCAAAAGTCGAACGAGCAAAAATTCCAGACGCCAACGCCTGCCATTTTGGCCTTTTGATATTTGCCATTTGCCTTTTGATTTTCATTGTTGCGCTTCTCTCTCAATAAAATTCAACAGCCGTAAAGTGAGGCTGTCCATTTCGGCGGCAATCGTTTTAATCTGATTGACGAAATGGTTGTAAGCCAGCACTGCCGGAACAGCAGCGGCAATACCTGCGGCGGTGGCGACCAGAGCTTCGGCAATACCCGGAGCAACAGCCTGGATCGAAGCCGTCGTCGCCGTCGTCAATCCTTGAAAGGCGATGATGATTCCGACGACCGTGCCGAACAGTCCGATAAACGGAGCGGCGCTGGCCGTCGAAGCCAACCAACCGAGACTTTTTTCCAGCTTGGTCGTTTCATCAACGGCGGCGCTTTGCATCGCACGCTGCACGGCATCCAGATTCAGGCGACTTTGCTGCTTCAACTCGGCATCGGCGGCAAAGAAAATCGCTGCCAACGGGTTTCCGCGCAAGCCGCTGCTGCCTGCCTGCAGATCAGCCCAGCGATTGCTGCTGTCGAACAGCTTTAGAAATTGCGCTGATTGCTGTTGCGCCATTTTCGTCACGCGAGCTTTTGTAAAAATGATTGCCCAGGAAGCGACGGAAAAAACTAGAAGAACCAACAGGACGAACTTCGCAATCGGGCTGGCGCGAAGAATCAAATCCAACAGGCTGCTGTGTTGTTGAACCTGTTCCTGCCAAAAAAAGAAAGCAGGCTGAAACGCGGACAAAGTATCTGAAACGATCAACAGAATTCTCCTGAAACCAGGGTTATGGACGGACGGGACTTCAGTCCGAATTGTTTGTCGAAAAGCTTATAAACTGCTGGTTTGAATGTTTTTCTCAGGGGAAGGCTATGCTAGCATGCGGCCATATCGGGTTCAAGAAAGCCCTTCAAAAACAGGGGCTTCGAGCCGTTTCCGCTAATGTTTAGAGACTCGAAACCCCGAATAACCTTGTGCTTGCTGTTTCAGGAAGGGCTGCTT
Source organism: Acidobacteriota bacterium (assembly GCA_033763255.1). Taxonomy (GTDB): domain Bacteria; phylum Acidobacteriota; class Blastocatellia; order RBC074; family RBC074; genus RBC074. Next base: position 75,692 of record JANRKX010000108.1, read on the forward strand.
CACCCATAACTTTGTCGCAAAGGAGAGTCCCTATGAATCGGCTGTTGAAAGTTCCACTCGCATTGGGCGTGATCGGCAGTTTCGTTTTTTGCGCTCAAAGCATTTCCGCATTCAGTCATCCGCCGCATCCAATAAACCTTGCTCAGGGAAGCGATCAAAAAGCCTTGCGCGAATTTCACGGTGTTAAACTGGGAATGAAACGCGAAGCCGTCAAAACTGCGATGGGCGCAAACCCTGAAAATTCCACAGACGACAGCGAAGATTACAAGCTGACTGGCGACGACACGATGACCGTTCGATACGAAAACGGCGAAGTCAAAGCCATTCAGCTTGCCTTTCTTGACCCCAAAAACGCTCCGGCGTGGAAAGACGTAGTCGGTGACGCCGAAGTCAACGAATTGGGCAATGGAGCCAAAACCGCCCGGCAAACCATCGAAAAAGAAAAGTTCTGGGTTTCCATTTACCAGAACAAAGAAGGAACGATGGTTCGCATCACCATCAGCCGCATCTGAAAACTACAAAGCCGCAAAGAAACGCCGAAGCATTTCTTTGCGGCTTTTGGTTTTGTGCAAAGCCAAAACCGTTAATGGCCTTTTCCCGCCAGTTGAATGCGAATCATCGCGCGTTGCATTTTCAGTTCGGCGCGACGGAAATCAATTTCGTCGTTTTGCGATTTCAAACGTTTATCGGCGCGTTCGCGGGCGCGTTCGGCACGCGCCAGATCAATTTCTTCAGGCCGTTCGGCAACATCGGAAAGCACGGCAACGCGGTCTGCCTGAACTTCGACAAAACCTCCGCTGACGTGCATCTGGCGGCTGTCGCTTCCCTGCCTGTATGTCAAAACGCCGGTTTGCAGTTGCGAAATCAGCGCCGTGTGTTCGGGCAAAATGCCCAACTCACCATCCAGTCCCGGCACGACGACTTCGTCCACCGATTCGCGCAACACCAAACGTTCAGGTGTGATTACTTCTAAATTGAGTTTGTCAGCCATAAATTAGGAGTTAGGGTTTAGGATTTGGGAGTTAGGGATGGGATGTTCTTCCCTAAATCCTAACTCCTGCCTCCCAAATCCTGATTACATAGCCTTCGCTGCTTCGACGACTTCGTCAATGGTTCCCTTCATATAAAACGCCTGTTCGGGAATGTTGTCGTGTTTGCCGTCTACGATTTCGCGGAATCCGCGAATGGTTTCTTCCATGGAAACCAGCGCGCCTTTGATGCCGGTGAACTGTTCCGCCACGTGGAAGGGTTGCGACAGGAATTTCTGAATCTTACGGGCGCGCGAAACGGTCAGCTTGTCTTCTTCGGACAGTTCGTCAATGCCGAGAATGGCGATGATGTCCTGCAAGTCTTTGTAACGTTGCAGAACTCGTTTCACGTCCTGAGCACAAGCGTAATGCTCTTCGCCGACGATACGCGGTTCCAGAATGCGCGAAGTCGAAGCGAGCGGATCCACCGCCGGATAAAGTCCCAATTCGGCAATCTGGCGCGAAAGCACCGTCGTCGCGTCCAGGTGAGCAAACGCCGTTGCCGGAGCCGGATCGGTCAAATCGTCCGCCGGAACGTAAATCGCCTGAACCGAAGTCACCGAACCGGTTTTGGTCGAAGTGATGCGTTCCTGCAATTCGCCCATTTCCGTCGCCAGGTTCGGCTGGTATCCCACCGCCGAAGGCATACGACCAAGCAATGCCGAAACTTCAGAACCCGCCTGCGTGAAGCGGAAGATGTTGTCCACGAACAGCAACACGTCCTGGCCTTGATCGCGGAAGTATTCCGCCACGGTCAGCCCCGACAGCGCCACGCGCAGACGCGCTCCGGGAGGTTCGGTCATCTGGCCGTACACCAAAGCCACTTTGGATTTCGACATATCGTCGTCATCAATGACCTTGCCTTCGCGCATTTCCAGCCACAGATCGTTACCTTCGCGAGTGCGTTCGCCCACACCCGCGAACACCGAAAATCCGCCGTGAGCTTTGGCAACGTTGTTGATCAATTCCATGATCGTCACGGTTTTGCCCACGCCCGCGCCGCCAAACAATCCGATCTTTCCGCCTTTCAAAAACGGCTGGACAAGGTCAATCACCTTGATACCTGTCACCAGCATTTCCAGTTCGGTAGATTGCTCTTCAAAGGTGGGAGCGTGACGGTGAATCGGGTAATAGTCGGTCGCCGTAACCGGGCCGCGTTCGTCCACCGGTTCGCCGATGACGTTGATGATGCGTCCCAGCGTGCCATTGCCGACCGGAACTTTGATCTGGCCGCCTGTGTCCACGGCGTTCATGCCGCGAACCATGCCGTCCGTAGGCAACATCGAAACCGCGCGGACGCGCCCTTCGCCCAGATGTTGTTGAACTTCGCAGATCACGCTGACCGGTGTAGGCACGTCGAACCCATCACTGGTGACGCGCAGAGCCTGATAAATCGGAGGCAGATACCCATCGGAAAATTCCACGTCCACGACCGGACCGATCACCTGGACGACTTTGCCGATGGCGCCGCTCGCAGAATTGCCATTCGCAGATGCCATAAAGTTGATTTTGCTCCTTCAGATGTAAGGCGACTAAGCAGCAATCCGGGTCAATCCCCGCTGCTCAAGTGCTAATGGTGAATGTATGAGTGCTCGATTAAAGGTGCGGAGTATACACACGGAATTGTGGTTTGCCAAACCACCGAGCGGATTTGCATTTGCCGTCGTAGTTGCGGTACGGGGAGCGTCAGCGACCTGAGCCTCACTCCAGTCAGGACATCAAGATCAGCAGCCACTCTACGTTGCAAGCTGACTCAGTCAGCACACCATGCATAGGCAGAGACTCTCTCAGTGAACGCAGGTCGCTCACTCCCCCCGTTCCGCATCAACGATCATTCAACGTCATCGCCAAAATCAGGAACGATATCATCCCCTTGATGATTGAGCACATAATCGCAGGCGCATTCAACTTGCTGAGGTTTCCACAAATAACGCCTGCTACCATGCCCTGACCAAGGGGAAGCCGGTCTGCTCCAAGCTCCACCAGAGCGCATGGCTCTTGTTGCGTAAGCCTTAAAATCGTTGAGCACCTTTTCCGGTTTGCAGGTAGCCGAAACGACAACGTGAACATGATTGGTGCGAACATTGATCGCCAACAATTTCCATTTCCGATGTTGGCAAACTTCGCGGATTGCGTGATCAACAATCACACGACGGGCGTCATCAAGTTCGACCGGAGAATGTTTCATACGTCGCCGTTCTTCCTCCTCAAGTGGCTTGTCGACAGGATAAAAAGGTGTGCCATAAGTGTTGTAAAGGCGGTCTACTGATCCTCGCTCATCGCCATGAAGCCAAGTGCCGTAACAACGAAAAGTGATGAAGTAAGCTAATGGAATTCGGCTTAGGCTGAACTCTTCATCAAACATCACTGCCTCCTTGTGTTTTTGTGGTACGGGGAGCGTCAGCGACCTGAGCCTCGCTCCAGTCAGGACATCAAGATCAGCAACCACTCTACAATGTAAGCTAGCTCAGTCAGCACACCATACACAGGCACAATCTCTCTCAGTGAACGCAGGTCGCTCACGCTCCCCGTACCGCACACGCCGCTTCAGACTACGGTACAGGCAGAGTCTCTCTCAGTGAACGCAGGTCGCTCACGCTCCCCGTACTGCATCATCCAGTGTATTTGGCCAGGACTTCGGCGACGGCTTCGGGCGAGTAAAACTCTTTGACCAGAGATTCCGCCGGGTAATAGGTCAATTCTTCCCTGCCCGTGTAACCCAGATAGCGCATGCCTTCGGGGCTGGCGTCGAATCGGCCATCCGGCAACAAATCCAGCCACGCGCCCACGCCCCAGAACTTGAAGCCTACTTTGTCACCTTGATTATTTTGGCCTTTGACCAGTAATTCCATAAACCAATTGTTTTATTGGGTCAGGATTTGATTCACGAAAATCAACCCAAACGTTCCCTTCTAAAAGAACAGGCAACTTCGGAACATTTGCGCAACCAAGTAAAATAACTGGAATGACAGGGCAATTGCGCTTAACAATTTGACGAATAAAAGCGCGTTGCTCTTGATCCTGCCAGGGACCTAGCCCATCAGCTCCAACAAAAACTGCTGCGCTTCTAATAGTTTCAATCTGAGCCTCAAGTTGCTGTTGCCAATCAATACCTGGCCTCAACTCCCATTCATCAAGCCAAGGCAAGATTCCAAACTCTTTTAGCTTTTGACCAATCGCTTTTACCTCAGGTTTGTCTTTATTGTTATGACATAGAAAAACATCATAATCAGACTTAAAAACTTTCTGCTCCGGAATCACAGTGCCCAACTCTCGCCTAGAAAATACTATTGCCCCCGTACCCGAAATAATTGATTTCGGTAATTCCAATGCCTCAATCAACTGAAGAAAGCGAAGCTCGAAATCGTCGTCCCTCCGGCAATCCAGATAAGTCAGCGCGCGAAACAACGGCTCGATGTCGCAATCCAGCCGCAGCACGGGAATCAGCGGGCGTTCGCGGGCAAGCAGGTCTTTGTGCTGTTTGGCGTAACTTTCGGCCCGCGTCCAGACTTTGTCATCGCGGAAATAGTTCGGCGTCCAGACGGCAACGAGCTTGCGCGAATGCTTCAACCCATCATTGATCTTTTTTTGGCCGTGATCGCCGGGAAGCACTTCCCAATCATCAAACCAAACTCGAACACCATTACCTCGCAAGCGTTCGGCAAGCATCTGCGCCCACTCGCGATCTTCGGTGGCATAGCTGAGAAAAACGTCGAATTCCTGATCTGCTATCTCGCACCTTCGGAAAATTGGACTCAGGGCTTTGGACTGCGGGCGGCAACTTACCATCAAGCTCAAACTTGGCCAAGCAATTCCGGCCTCAAGGCAACTTTGTCTTACCTTCTAGGTGACAAGTCGGAATCGCTTCATTACAATCCGCCCTTCTCACAAGCACGACAGACTTACTGATTATCAACGGAGACAAACTTCAATGAGCGATGGTTTGCAGATCAAACAGGAAGGCGCGCTGGATTTGTTGTCGCTGGGCGCGCTGGTTCACCGACTCGATCCCGGAGTCATTCCCTTTCGCAAAGCCGTGACCTGTCAGATTCACGTCAGCGGCGGCGAGTTCAACGTTGCGGCCAATCTGGCGGATTGTTTCGGCCTGCGCACAGGCGTGGCCTCGGCGATGGTGGATTATCCGATTGGCGAATTGATCGCCGAACGTGTCAAAGCCATGGGCGTCAAACCGTTTTACAAACGCTTCAAACACGACGGCGTGCGCGGGCCGAATATGGCTACGGTGTTCAGCGATCAAGGCTACGGCGTGCGCGCTCCGGTGGTGTTTTACAACCGATCGAATGAAGCGGCGGCGTTGTTGAAACCTGGCGATTTTGATTGGGACAAGATTTTTGCCGACGGCGTGCGCTGGTTTCACAGCGGAGGCATTTTCGCCGCGCTGTCCGAAACCACCGCTGAATTGATTATCGAAGGCATGCAAGCCGCCAAGGCTGCGGGCGCGGTGACTTCGTTCGATCTGAATTTCCGCGAAAAACTATGGAAGATTTCCGGCGGTGCGGATCGCGCGGCGTCGGTCATCAATCGTATTGTCGAAAACGTGGACGTGCTGGTCGGCAACGAAGAAGATTTGCAAAAAGGGTTGGGCATTCCCGGCCCCGAAGTCGCGGCGAAATCGAAACTCGATCCTTCGGTCTTTTTCGGGATGATTGACAGCGTCGTGTCCAAACATCCGAACATCAAAGTGGTGGCGACGACCTTGCGCGAAGTCCACACCACCAGCCGCCATTCGTGGGGGGCCGTCGCCTGGGTCAACGGCGAATCGCACGTTTCGATGACCGCCGAACTGGACGTGTTAGACCGCGTCGGCGGCGGAGACGGGTTTGCGTCGGGATTCTTTTACGGATTGCTGACCGGTGAATCGGCGGCAGAAGCCTTGAAACTCGGCTGGGCGCACGGCGCGTTGCTGACGACCTTCCCCGGCGACACAACGATGGCTTCGCTGGAACAAGTGCGAGCCTTTGCTCAAGGCGGTTCGGCGCGCATTCAACGGTAAATCTGGTCTTTCGATTGCCACAGGGCGATTGGATTTGGGATAGTACGACTGTCTATAAACCTCAAGGAGGTAACCATGCAGGCTTATAAAACGTTTGTGACCATTCAACATCCAAATCAGATTGTGCTCGACAATTTACCGTTCAAGGAAGGACAACAAGTCGAGATTCTGGTTTTGGCCAAAGACGAACTCAGTCAGCCCCAAGTTCAACAACTGAAATCGCTCTTTACCGAAACGCAATCTTTGCCACAGATAAAATCGCTGTCGGAAGAAGAAATCCTTGATGAAATCCGAGCCTACCGGAGCGGGCAGTGAAGGTTGTTTAAGCCCACGCGCCAATCTTGAAACTCTCAATCTTAACCAGGAGAAGAAAATGAACCCGTTAGTAGAAGTAGAAAAGCTGGGACAAAGCATTTGGTACGACAACATTCGCCGCCTGTTGATAGACAACGGCGACATTGCCGGAAAGATCGCCAACGACGATTTGCGCGGCATCACGTCCAACCCGACGATCTTTGAAAAAGCCATCGCGGGCAGCACCGATTATAACGACGCGATGCAAAAGCTGATCGCCGAAGGCAAAAGCGTCAACGACATTTACGAATCGCTGGCCATCGAAGATATCCAGCGCGCCGCCGATTTGTTCAAACCGGTGTACGAACGCACGAACAAGCTGGACGGTTATGTCAGTTTGGAAGTTTCGCCGTTGCTGGCGCGTGACACCGACGGAACCGTCGCCGAAGCCAAACGCTTGTGGGCGGCGCTCGGTCGTCCGAATGTCTGCATCAAGATTCCGGCTACGCCCGAAGGCATTCCGGCCATTCGCCAGGCCATTGCCGCCGGCATCAACATCAATGTGACGATGATTTTCGCGCTGGAAAATTACGAACAGGTCGCCGACGCATTCATCAGCGGATTGGAAGATCGTGACGCCGCCGGATTGCCGGTTGACCATGTAGCTTCAGTCGCCAGCGTATTCGTTTCGCGCATTGATTCGGCGATTGACGCTCAACTGGAATTCAAGATTCGCCATTCCAACGACGAAGCCGAAAAGATGGCGCTGAGTTCCCTGCTCGGCAAAGCCGCCATCGCCAACGCCAAGATTCAGTACCAACGCTTCAAGGAAATTTTCGCCAGCGAACGTTTTGCCAAGCTCAAAGCCAAAGGTGCGCAAGTGCAGCGTCCGTTGTGGGCTTCGACGGGAACGAAGAATCCGGCTTACAGCGATGTGCTGTACGTGGACAGTTTGATTGCCGCCGACACGGTGAACACGATTCCGCCTGCAACCTACACGGCGTTCCGCGATCACGGAACCGTCGCGCTGACGATTGAAACCGGCTTGGATCAAGCCAAAACCGATCTGGCCAAGCTTGCTGAAATCGGCGTCAGCCTGGAAGCCGTTTGTCAGAAGTTGCAGGACGACGGCGTCAAAGCATTTGCCGACTCGTTCGACAGCTTGATGCAGACGATTCAATCGAAACAGGCCGCAATGACCAGCGGCCTGGCGGATCGTATGGAGGCGTCCTTGGGAAAAGCCTAGACGCCGTGTCCCAGATCATCAGTCGCGCGGATTCCGAAGCCTGGACTCGGAAAATCTGGCGCAAGGATGCGGCGTTATGGAAGCCCGTCGAATCGCACTTCGACGGACAACAAAAGAAAGAAGCGGAAGAACACCAAAAAATCATTCGCAACTCGCTTGGCTGGGTGACGGTCATTGAGCAAGTCAGCGCAGCGGCTGAAGAGTTGGCAGCCTTCAGCGCCCGAATCAGAAACGACGGATTCAAACACATCATGCTGCTGGGAATGGGCGGCAGCAGTTTGTGCCCTGAAGTTTTCCGTCGCACCTTCGGCAAAACGCCGGGCTTCCCTGAATTGCACGTGCTGGACAGCACCGATCCGGCGACCGTCGCCGCGTTTGAAGCCAAAGTTGATCTGGCAAAAACGTTGTTTATCGTCGCCAGCAAATCCGGCTCAACGGTCGAGCCGCTGATGTTTTACAAATACTTTTTCAATCGAGTCCGCGAAATCAAAGGCGACCGCGCGGGCGAAAACTTCATTGCCATTACAGACCCCGGCACGAAGATGGAGCAGAACGCCAAGGACGACAAGTTCCGGCGCATTTTCCTGAATCCATCAGACATCGGCGGACGCTATTCGGCTTTGTCGTTTTTCGGAATGGTTCCGGCGGCGCTGCAAGGTTTCGATTTCAAAACATTGATTGGCAGAGTAGAACGTGCAATGCACGCTTGTTCGCCGGTGGTTCCGGCGGCTGAAAATCCTGCGGTACGATTGGGAGCAATCATCGGCACGCTCGCCGCTGAAGGCCGCAACAAGATGACGCTGACGGCTGATCCTGAAATTGCTTCTCTGGGGTTGTGGATCGAACAGCTTGTCGCCGAAAGCACTGGCAAAGAAGGCAAAGGCATTTTGCCCGTCGCGGGCGAACCGCTGGGCGAACCTTCGGTGTATGACAACGACCGCGTGTTCGTTCACATCGCCGTCGGTTTGATTGATCCCGAAGCCGAAAACAAACTCCGCGTCATCGAAGCCGCTGGGCATCCGGTTGTTCGGAGAGTGCTGAACGACACGCTCGATCTGGGCGAAGAGTTTTACCTGTGGGAAATGGCAACGGCGATCGCGGGCAAGATTCTCAGCATCAATCCTTTCGATCAACCCAACGTGCAGGAATCCAAAGACAACACCGTCCGTTTGCTGAACGAGTTCAAACAGAACGGCAAACTGACCGAACAGCCCGTCGCCGCCGAAGGCAGTGGGTTAAAAGTGTTGTGTTCGGAAGACACGATCGAACAGCTTAGGCAACTCGGCGCTGGCCTGACGGTGGAATCGTTCATCGGCGCGCATCTTAACCGAGCCGGAGCCGGTGATTACATCGCCCTGTGCGATTACATTCAGGAAACCGACGAACACGAAGCCTTGCTGCAAAACATTCGCATGCATCTGCGCGACGCCTTGCACGTGGCGACAACAACCGGGTACGGCCCGCGTTTTCTGCATTCGACCGGACAGTTGCACAAAGGCGGCGATGACAGCGGCGTGTTCCTGCAAATCACTGCCGAAGATGCGAAAGACGTCCCCTTGCCCGGCGAACCGTTTGGGTTCAGCGTGCTGAAACAGGCACAGGCGTTGGGGGATTTTGCTTCGCTGGCCAGCCGCCATCGCCGAGCGATTCGTGTTCATCTGGGCGCGGATATTGCCGCCGGATTGAAAACCCTGCTGGCAATCGTCCAATCCCAAGTTCAGAGGAAGAATTGAATGGCTCTGCAAACCCGGCAAAACCCTGAAACCGGCGCAATTGAAGTTTTGGTCAATGGCGAATGGGTATTGTTTGCCGACCATCGCCGACAACAGATTGACGACGCCTATCAAACTTCGGTCAGGTTTTTGCGCGACCGGTTGGGCGAAGACGCCGCCAATCAAATCACCCAAAACTCAGACGAAGCTGAGTCGGCTGAAATTGGTTGAGTTTCTTCACCGCAGAGACGCCGAGAACGCAGAGGAAGCGCAGAGATATTTCAAAAGAACTCTGCGTAACCTCTGCGACACTCTGCGCCTCTGCGGTGAGTTGACATTCACAGTTCATCTAATCCAACTCCGACCACAAACGCCAAAACGCTATGAACAACCGCCCCACAAGATTTTTTGCGCTGTTACTGTTCACCACACTTTATGGAGTCGTTGTCGCACAGGAAATTCCTACTTCTGACAATCGCCGCGAAATTCGTCATCTTGATCTGACGTACTCGCTGCCGGAGTACAAAACCAAAGAGGCCTGGTTGGCGCGCGCTGCCGAATTACGAAAACAAATCTTGGTCAGCGCGGGTTTGTGGCCGATGCCGGAAAAGCTGCCAATCAAAGCGACGATTTTTGGCAAACTGGATCGCGGCGATCACACGGTTGAGAAAGTCTACTTTGAAAGCTATACGGGCTTTTACGTCACGGGGAATCTTTACCGTCCCAAGAATGTCAGCGGAAAACTTCCGGCGGTGCTCTGCCCGCACGGGCATTGGTCGTATGGGCGACTGGAAAATCAACCCCTCCATTCCGGCCCGGCGCGTGCCATCAGCTTTGCCCGGCAAGGTTATGTCGCATTCAGTTACGACATGGTTGGATACAACGACAGCGCGGCAATCAGCCATCAATTCGCCAATCACAACTCGACCGGCGTTGAATCCTTGTGGGGCGTCAACCTGCTGGGGCTTCAGCTTTGGAACAGCATACGAGTCGTAGATTTTCTGCTTTCACTGCCCGAAGTGGACGCCGAGCGCATCGCCTGCACTGGCGAATCCGGCGGAGGCACTCAAACGTTTTTACTGGCGGCGGTGGACGAACGCATCAAGCTGGCTGCGCCGGTCAATATGGTTTCGTTCCTCATGCAAGGTGGCAGTTTGTGCGAAAACGCTCCGAACCTGCGAGTGGACACCAACAACGTGGAGCTTGCTGCGTTGATGGCTCCACGACCAATGATGATGGTTTCGGCGACTGGCGATTGGACAAAAAACACCATGACTTCGGAGTTCCCGGCGGTGAAAAGCATTTATCGCCTGTTCGGAGCCGAAGACAAACTGACCGCCATACAGATTGACGCGCCGCACAATTACAACCAGCTCAGCCGCGAAGCCGTTTACGGCTGGTTCGCGCATTGGTTTTTGAATCGCGTCGAAACGACACCGATCAAAGAACGAAGCGCAGGCATTCCTGCGATCCCGGAACTGTCAGTGTTTTTCAGTCGGCAACGACCGGCCAACGAATTGAACGAAGCCGGTTTGGTTGCCGCTTTGATAGCTCAGCGCAAACGTCAGCTTGCTGAAACTCAGCCACGAACCGCCGCAGACTTGGCAAAGTTTAAAAACGAATTTGGCGAAGCCTTTCGATTTTCTTTGATGGCCGAATCGCCGAAAGCCGAAGAGTTGATTGCTTCAACTCCTGAAACTCAAAAAAACGGCAACTCGACTTCGACGAAGTTGACGCTTTCCCGGCGCGGCAAAGGCGACCGCATTGAGCTGTCTTTGCTGCAAACCACAAAATCGAATGCGAACAAAGTCGTTTTGGTGGTGGCTTCGCCGGAAGATTCCAACCGCCGTGACGAATTCATGGTTTCGCTGGCTGACGCTGGTTTTACGGCGGCGGCGATCACGTTGCAGCCGCAGGCTCAAACCGGCGAACAGGCCAAAAAGTATCGTTACTTCACCACTTACAATCGCTCGGACGCTGCGAATCAAGTTCAGGACATTTTGACGGCGGCCGCTTACTTAAAAGGAAAAAGCTCGAAGTTGAGCGTGGTGGCGATTGGCAAAGCTGGTGGATTGGCGCTGCTGGCAAGGGGCCTGACAACTTTTGATCGCACTGTGGTTGATGCAGCGCAACTTGATTCAGCAAACGATCAGGCCGTTTTGGCACAAATACCGATTCCCGGAATTCGTCGCGCCGGAGATTTTCAAACGGCAGTGACGCTGGCTCCGCTGACGCCGATGCTGATTCACAACACCAGCGGCAAGTTCCGCACCGATTCAATGACTGAAATTTATCGGCGGCTGGGACGTGCTGAAGACTTCAAAACTTCATCGTCAGAACTCGGCAAAAACGATTTGCTGAACTGGCTTTCATCAAACTGATTGGTACGCACGCGCTCTCGCGTGAAAACAAAGGAAAAAAATGCCCGAAGGACGTAGCGAAATTTCAAACTCACAAACGCTGGTTATTGATTTCAGCGAACTCACTTTTGAACCGGTCGAACAACAAAACGGAGCAGCGACCGTCATCAAATTCAAACTGGAAAATCCAAGCATCGGGCCAGGCGACGTTTTGCTGGTGCTGGCTGGCGAAGACATTCAATTTCACGGCTTCATCGGCGGAATCGAAAACGGTTGGGCGATTGCTTCGGATAAAAATGGTTCCAGTCTACCAGCCGGAATTCAGTAAATTTTCAGGCCAAACGCCAATAAACAAAAAAGCTGGAAGGGAAAATAAGACTTGTTTGCCTTCAACATTTTCCCTTCCAGCATTTTTCTGCCTAACTCTGGTGGCTTATTCCCTCGCTCTGGCAGGAGCGGTTCCGTATTCAGGAATTCCGAACGAAACGGCGTTGCCCTCGCTAAGTAATCCATGATCGGAGTAGTTGCGATAACTCGATTCTCCAGGAACTAAAGCGCCGCCCGCTTCTTTCACAAACACCAGCTTGCCGATTTCCGGCGAATAATCCACCACCAGCAAATCGCCCATCGAAACTTGTCCGGTCGCAATCAGGTTCGACAACGGATAAACCAGAAAGCGTTCAATCGAACGTTTCAAATGGCGCGCGCCATATTTGAAATCAATGCCTTCTTCGAGCAGGAATTTTTTGGCGGCATCCGTGCATTTGAAAACGAATTTGTCGCTGGCTCCGCGCATGATGCGATCCTGAACGGCGCGAAGTTCGATTTCCAGAATCTGCCGCAGATGTTCATCGCGCAAACTGCGAAAGACGACGACTTTATCAATGCGGTTCATGAATTCCGGCGAAAACTTGCGCTTGGCGGCTTCGGAAGCGGTGCGATAAATTTTCTGGTCAACTTCGGCGTCAATCACGCCGGATTTCGGCGCAAAGCCGATGCCGCCGGAAATCATTTCGCTCATTTCGCGTGCTCCCAGATTGGAAGTCATCACGACAATCGAACGTGAAAAATCTACGCGGCGATTGTCGCCCAAAGTCAACGTGGCTTTGTCCAAAATTCCCAGCAACAATTGCCACAGTGCGTCGCTGGCTTTTTCGATTTCGTCAAAGAGCACCAACGACAGTTTCAAGGTTTCGGTATGTGAGCGATCCAGATTTTCCTGAGTCAACAACGGAGCGGTTTCTCGATGCCCCAAATATCCCGGAGGCGAGCCAATCAGTTTGGCGATTTCGTGGGAGTGTTGAAATTCGGCGCAATCAATTTTCGTCACCAACATCGGATCATCGAACAAAACTTCGGCAGCCGCTTCGACCACGCGAGTTTTGCCTGACCCCGTCGGCCCCAAAAACAACAACGTTCCAATCGGACGACCGGGATGAGCCAAACCAGCCAAAAAGATTTGATACAAACCGGTGATTCGGCGCACAGCCCTGTCCTGTCCCACAATCAATTCTGTCAGCTTGTCTTCAAATTCCTGCGCCAAAGGGCTTTTCAAATCAGGATTCAGGTAATGAGGACTGTGTGCCAGTTTTTGTCCGGTATTTGCCATTGCCTTTGTCTCCCTGCTACGGCTTGAGCCGTAAATATAATGGCGATCGGGGCGCCCTTAAATTATGTAATCTATTTTGTCGGTCGTCGCAGTGCGATGACGGTTATCAAACGACTCGTTTCAAAATTTGTTTTCGATGTTTCGGATTGATTGATTGTTACATATTCGAGTTCGCTGGTGATCTGCTCGCTTGAAAAAAATCTCCTCTCCAAGTCCCATACAAAGCAAAATCGTTCAACTCTCAAAAGGCTGGGGTGATGTTCCTTGAACCGAGCCGCATCATACTCAAAGCATTCATGCCTTGCAACGACGCAAAATGAGGTTCGTCGCACTTTTCAGTTCTGAATTTTTCCGGATTCGATTAATTGAAAAACCTCCTGCGGAATGGCGATCCGCCGAAGGTCTTTTGTCGCTGAACACCGGATTCCGTGGGCGATTTCGATCGTGGAATGGCCGACACCGGAATGGGTTTACAGACCAAGCTGCTGGCTGCTGAGGTAGTAATACAGTCCTTGCCGATCCATCAGTTCGTCGTGAGATCCCTGCTCCACCAGCTTGCCTTTTTCGATCACTAGAATCAGATCGGCGTCGCGGATGGTGCTCAACCGATGAGCAATGACGAACGAAGTGCGGCCTTTGAACAACTGGCTCATGTTGTCTTTGACTGCTTTTTCCGATTCGGTGTCCAGCGCCGAAGTCGCTTCGTCAAAAATCAGGATCGGCGGTTTGTTGTAAACCGCGCGAGCAATCGCCAGCCTCTGCCGCTGGCCGCCTGAAAGGGCGATGCCGCTTTCGCCGACGCGGGTTTCATAACCCAGCGGCAAACGGTCCACGAACTCATGTGCGTTGGCCACTTTCGCAGCCCAGATCACTCGATCAAGCTCCGGCTCTTCTTCGCCAAAAGCGATGTTTTTGGCGATGGTGTCGTCGAACAGATAATTTTCCTGAAGCACAAATCCAATCTGCCGCCGCAAATCGCGGTAACGCAGTTTTCGTTGTTCAACATCGTCAAAGAAAATTGCTCCGCTGGTTGGCTCCAGCATTCCGGCCAGACATTTAACCAGCGTAGTTTTGCCGGAACCGCTGCGGCCAACGACAGCGACAGTTTTGCCTGCGGGAATATCCAGAGTGATGTCTTCCAGGATTTTCGCGCCATCCGCTCCACCGTAACTGAAGCTCAAGTTCTGCAATCGCACGCGGCCTTCCAAACTGCGAACGGGTTTGAGGTTTGAATGATCGTTTCCCTGTTCGGGTTCGGACTCAAAAATGTCGTTCATTCGATTCAGCAACACCGCAGCGAACTGCCAGTTGTCCCACATCGAAAGCAGCGTCAGGATCGGCGCGTTGGCCATCGCCACCAGCGAATTGAACGCGACCATTGCGCCGATGGTCATTTCGCCGCTCATCACTCGGTTGGCAGCAACGAACAAAAACATCGCCATCGAAAGAAAGCCGACCGTCTGCACTGCGCCTTCGTAACCCATCATCAAAAAGTTCGACTTGAATTGCTTCTGCGCCAGACCGTGAAATTCGCCCAGCATTTTTTCACGCAGCGCGCTTTCCGCGCCCAGCGCCTTGACGGTTTCGATGCCTTTGATGGCGTCAATCTGGTGCGAATTGTATTTGCCGTAAGCTTCTTCCAGTTCGTCGAACATAGGCCCCAGCCGTTTGCTGGAGTACCGCATCAAACCCGCGTACATCGGCGCGACGGCCAGAAACACTCCGGCGAGCATTGGCGAATAAAAGAACATCAGCGTCACGGCGGCAACGATCTGGGCAATCGAAGTCAGTCCGTTGACTCCATTCTGCACCAGAAATTCGCGCACCTGTCGCACTCCCAGAATGCGGCGTTGAATGTCGCCGGTTTTGCGCGAAGTGAAATAACTCAATGGCAAAGCCAGCAATCGCCTCGTGATGAAATCCAACGTCGAAGAATCCACGCGCACGGCCACGAAACTTAACAGGTATCGTTGCACCAGCATCGCCACGGTCATAAACACCAAGACGACCAACATCGCGCCGATCATCATCGTCAGCAAGCTGGAATCGTTTTCAACCAGCACGCTGTCAACGATGACTTGAGTAAAAACCGGCAGCAGCATTTGCAGCGCGCTGACGATGACGGCCAGGCCTGTGGCTTTGGCAAAGATGCCGGTGAACGGTTTCAGAAACGGCATCAACCATCCGAAGCCCGTGCGCGTTTCCGGCGCTTGTTCAAAGGCTTCGGTGTAATCGAACAACGCGGCGTAACCGTTCCACTTTTCGTCCAACTCTTTGCGAGTGATTTTGCGAATCGAAGTCGCAGGGTCGGCAATCCAGGCATGAGTTTCATTCACATCGAACAGCACAACCCAATGGTAATTGTCCCAGTGAATGATGGCTGGCAGCGGCATTTGGCCGACGTTGCTTTTTGAAGCTTTGACCGAACGCGCGGCTAATCCCAACGCTTCGGCTCCGTGGCAAAGCCCACGCAAACTGGTTCCGTCGGTCGCGGTGTTGACGACCTGACGAATGCGCGTGATTGAAACCTTGCGGCCAAAATGGCGACAGACCATCGCCAGACTGGCGGCTCCGCAATCCATTTCGTCAATTTGTTTGATATGCGGAAAACTGCGAATGCGTTTGCCTTTGACGAAGTGGCCGTCTTCGGTGGCAAAGGGGCCAAGCTGCGCGGCGGTTTTGCGTTCGTCCAATTGGCGAGGGCTGACCTGTTCAATCGGCTCTGCGTTGGCAGGCAAAATCTCCTGAGCGAAATCCAGCGGCAAGCGCGCGGTCTTTTGCGAATTGTAAGCGGCAACACGCTCTTCGATCTTGGCTTTGAATTCCGGGAATCCGGCGTACAGCTTGCCGAACGTAGCTTCATTGATGCGAATCAAACGGCAATCCGTCATCGCTTCGACAGTCGCGCGACGCGGTTGATGACGAACAATGGACAGTTCGCCGAACAATTCGCCTTTGCGTAAAAACGCCAGTTCGCGTTGGCGCGCGCCTTGCGTTTCCCAGACGCGGGCGCGGCCTTCTTCCACAATGAACATCGGGCCGATGGCGTCGCCTTGTTTGATGATCGTTTCGCCCGCGCGGACGCTGACGGTTTCGGCTTCCATCGCCAACAGCTTCAGCGCGTCAGCAGGTAACTTGGCCAGCGGCGTGTAAAGCTTGATGAAGTTCGCCAATTGCCGATGGCGCTGCTCAATCTGGAAATAAGTTTTGACTTCGGGATGATTGGCCAGCAAAGCCTGAAACAACGCCGGGTCGAGTTTATAAGCTTGAACGTCGCTGCTGGCGCGGACTGTGGTTTGGCGTTTGCCGATTAGCGATGGATCAAGCAATCCGGTTGCGCCAAAAGTTTCGCCGGGTTTCAAAACGCTCAACGGAATTTCTTCGCCGTTCGCGCCACGTTTGACCATTCGCGCGCGGCCTTCGGTTAGCACATAAACGGCGTCGGCGTCTTCGCCTTCGCGCAAAATGTCTCCGCCAAAACCGAAACTGGCCGGGACAAAACAATCCATCACCAGACGTTTCAGTTCGTCGGGCAGAAACATCATCATCGGTAATTCTTCCAGCGTTGTGCGTTTGTCGGTCATTTGATCCTCCTGAATCGGTACGGAACGGAGAGCGGTAGCGACCGGGTTCGCCTACCCGGTCGCTACCGCTCTCCGTTCCGGACCGATTACACCATCCACTTCACTCGTTCATTGATTGCCTGCCCCATCCAGGCGGCAATCGCTGCGTTTTCGGCGCGTTGTCGAATTTGCGGGTCGTCGCTGGCGGGCAGTTTCTTTTCCGTCAACGCCACCAGCGGAAAGCCGTCGCGCAGTTTCAACGGCCCCAGCAAATCGCCTTGTCTGGCCGCCAGAAAATGCGGGCGAACGTCGGCGTCAATTTCGTCCAGGTAAAAGCTCCATTGGCGGACTTCACCGCGCGCGTCGGCGGCGACTTCATCCAGCGACAACCCGTCTTCGGTCACGCACCAGACGGCTTCGCGCGCCTGGCGTTCGTCGCCGAACCACAGGCAGCGGCAATCGAATCGAATCCAATCCAGCCGATGGTCGCTGATTTTGGTTTGCAGCAATTGCGGAGTGACGGCCAATTGCCGAGCCTGCTCGAACTCCGATTCGATTCGGGCGACCAGTTCGCGCGGCGATCCAGCCGCCGAATCGAACGAGCCTGACGCCGCGGCAATCGCCGAACGCCCGGCTAACTCTTGCGCCCACTGGCCAAACAGATCGGCGCAAACTGCGTGATGCTTGATGACTTTGGCGACGGCTTCATCGCTGACCGGATATTCGGCGGCGATGGTTTCCAAACGATTTGCCCAGCGCTCCGCCAGCAATTGCCCGCGCAGGTAAGTCATCAAATCGTCAATCGTCATCTCCCAACGCTTCAGCCAGACTTGCGTGTCTTCGGCGCTGATTAAGTTATGCGCGTACCGAAAGGCCGTCGCCGCTTCGCGCACATCTTTGGCGCTGGACAAATGACCGGTTTCCGCAGCCATCCGCAAACAAGCCAACACCTGCCGAGTCCGTTCGGTAAAGCGTTGCCATTCGCCCCAGACTTCAGCGGCGGCGACGATTTCTTCCCAGCCAAAAGCGGTTTCGTTGACGGTAAACACGATCATCATTTCCTTTCTTTGATTTCTTCATCTGTTAAGGCGTTTGGCGGCGGCGAAAACTATCATCGGTAGAAAATAAAATTTGGAGTGCTGCGCCTTTGGCGTAGCTTTGGCATTCGCTGCAAAGTTTTCGACCCTCCACGAAAAAATTGACCGCGAAAGAAAACCTGCGACAAGTCGCAGCACTACAAATAAAAATTTGCCGCCGATGATAGTTTTTGCTGATTGCTTTCGCCTTTGTCGGTGAGCGCAATGAAGCGCTCGGACAACAACAAGACAATCAATCAAAGGAGAAAACGTTATGGAGCGACAAGACACAAACCAGGAAATCATCGCCATTACAGTGGAAGAAACAGAAACTGAATCATTGGACGATCTGGCGGTGGAAAACGACGAGCAAGTCAAAGGCGGGCCGGGCAGCGGCAACTGGTTCAACCACAACGAAACGACTGTGGAAGACAACTCCAGTGAACTTAACGACCTGACGGTCAACGCCGACGCTGAAATCGTAGGCGGCCCGCTCAAACGCATCCGCATCGGCGGCATGTCGTTTGGCGAAGAAGGAGCCGAGTAATGAACAACGAAACCACTTTGCAGGATTTGCCGGTGGCCGAACCGATTGCCGAAGAAATTCGTGGCGGACAGGCCAAACCAGCGGAAACGGCTCCGAGCTTGCGGCCTCCGCCGCCAAAGCTGCCGCCCGATCCGCCGCCGCCAACTTCTTTCAGGTAATTCAACCAAGAGGCGTGAAGAAATCACCTTCACGCCTCAATCTGCATTTGCCTGTACTTGGGCGAAGCGGCAAACAGTTTTTTTTGCCGCGATGATAGTTTTGGCCGCACGCTTTCGCCTTCACAGATGACCGCAAAACGCGGCTTGGAAACAAAACAATTTCATAACAAGGAGAACCAACATGAACCAACAAGCAAACGATACGATTGATTTTTCAGCCAATGAAACAACGGCAGAGGGCACTGAAACCATAGCCATTGATGACCTGGCAGTTTCAGCCGATCAGGAAAATGACATTCAAGGCGGCGTGAAGGTCGGCAAATTGCTGGGCGTTGGATATTAGGAGCCGGGGTAAAAGTAAAAAGGCAACGTCACGATTCACTTATCCAGCGAAAGCAGGAAGATGTCGGATTGATGCGCGACGGCATCCAACGTGGCGGCGGGCGTGTCGCCTTTGAAAGGGTTGCTATCACGGCGGTTTATCCGGTGGTGACGATTGTTCTGGCGATGATTATGTTCAAGGAAGCCATGACTGTGAAGCAAGTGGTCGGAATGTTGCTATCCATCGGCGGCGTAATGTTGCTTACGGTCAAGTAAACAGGATTGACGCCAAAATCTCTGGAACTATAGAGAGCAAGAAAATGCTTTCCCGCGGATGACACGAATAAACGCAGATACTTTGGAACTGCCTTTCTATTTTTGGTTTTGAGTGAGCGCAGCTTTCAGTTGCCCTGCAACTTATTTACTGCTGGATTCTGGCTAAGCACCCAGATATTCGCCTCGGAAATATTCTGGGCGAAATAGATGGTGCGCCCGTCGCGCGGCAGCGAAAACCATGTGATTTGATAAGGCGGGCGAGAAAGCACTCCCCGTGCCTTTCCGGTACGGGAATCAACGACAAAGATTTTTCCATCCACCAGGGCGGCGATTCGATGCCCATCCAACCATGCCAGACGGTCGCCAATCAGATCGCTGACGGTTTCGAATTGCTTCGTTGCAAGCGAATAGGTCTTGATGATTGAACCGGATGATTCGGCATTCTCGCGCCATCCGCCGATTAGCCGGTTGCCGTCGGGCGAACAATCTCGCAGCCAGAATCGAATGCGTGAATCGTAGGGCAGTTGCTCGCCGCGAGCGGGCAACTGCCCTTTCAAATCAATCATAAACAACGATGTGGAAAGCGGCTTTTCCTTATACACGACGTAAGCCAATTGCTCGCCACCCGGCAACCACTGTGGAAAAACAGGATCGCCGTCGGCATCTACCGTCACTTGTTGGCGTCCGCTGCCATCACGGTTGATGAGCCATATTTGCCAGCGTCGCCCGTTGCGATTCGAATAAAAAGCGATGCGATTGCCGTCCGGCGACCAGCGCGGGTAACGATCTTTGTCGTCGTCATCGGTCAGTTTCTGCGGCAGGGATGAGCGATCAATCTTGAGCAGAAACAAATCCTCTCGGTTGCCGACTGTGGCGTTGTAAACCAGTATCGAGCCGTCTGGTGAAACATCCGGGTAATGAATTCGCCACGAAGTTTCATGTAAGACGTCATCGGTTTTGGTTGTCACCATCTCGCGTGCCGGGTCGAAGCTGGCGCTAGCCAGGCGAAATCGTTCCCGCAGATCAACGAATGCCATTTTCCTGCCGTCTTTTGAAAAGCTGATGTGCTGGCTGAAAGCTGATGGTGTCGGAACCAGTTCGGGTTTGCCCAGCGTTTGGCCGCTGCGTTCGTCAATCGGCACGCGCCACAAATTCATCGCTCCGCTGCGGTCGCTGGAAAAATACAGATAATTGCCATCGGGCGACCAGACGGGGTTCCAATCCGTCGCCACGTCATTGGTCACGGCCAACGGCGCGCCGCCCGCTGCTGAAATCGTCCAGATATCGCGTTGCGCGTTTTCGCGCTGCCCCCAATAAGCGATGCGATGCCCGTTCGGCGACCACGAGGGTTGTGCAATGTCGTATTCGGCAATGATGCGCGTTTGAAGACTTTCGATATTTACAGCCTGCAATTTGCGCGGGGCCAGATTGCGGCTGCGCGGATCGGTAATGCGCTCATCGGTGAAGATGATTTCCTTGCTGTCGGGCGACCACGCCGGATGATAGGACGCGCCGTTGGTCAATCGCCTGGCCGACTCTCCCGAAGCTCCCATCATCCATATCCCGCCACCGTCGCATTCTGACCGATAAGCGATCCTCTTTCCGTCGGGAGAAAACGCGGCTTGCATGTCGTCACTGGTACAGTCGGCAGTCAAATTCCGTGGATTACTTCCTCCAACGCGCTGCAACCAAATGTCGAAATTGCCATCGTGGCTTCGCCGTGCGTAAACGATCTCGCTGCCGCTGGGCGAAAGGCTCGGAAACAATTCCTCGCCCGGAAAATCCGTGACCTGCATCTGCTCAGGGTCTTCCCACGTCGAAGCCGTTTTTGTCCTCCCTGACCAAAGCCACCAACCAACAGCTGTTGCCGCGACCAACAATGCCAGCAAAGCCGATAATGCAGCCAGCTTTGTTTTTCGTTTCCACCAGGCGGTTGATTGAACCGGCGGCGCGGCGCGCGAATCTGCCGCGCTCAGGCCGTGCGAACGCGAATCCAGTTCGCGCACCAGCCGTTTCAAATCCGCGCGCAAATCGGCGGCAGTCTGGTAACGAAGCTCGCGGTCTTTTTCGAGCGCACGATTGATGACGGCTTCCAATTCCACAGCCAAATCCGTTCGCAACTGTGAGAGCGGCGTGGGCTGATGGTGGACAATGGCGTCAAGCGTGGCGGCGATGGAATTTCCCTTGAACGGCGGCGCGCCTGCTAGCAATTCGTAAAGCAACACACCGAGGCTGAACAGGTCGCTACGCGCGTCCACTTCTTCACCCAGAGCCTGTTCCGGCGACATATATCTCGCCGTGCCGAGCACCGCGCCGGGGTTGGTTTTGCCCAGATCGCCCTCAGAAACATCGGTGACGCCAGCCACCGTCACAAACGAATGCCGGCGTTCGGTCAATTTGGCCAGGCCGAAATCCAGAACCTTGACGTAATTGTCTCGGCGCAACATGACGTTTTCCGGTTTGATGTCGCGGTGAATAATTCCCGCTTCGTGCGCGGCGGCCAGCGCGGCGGAAATTTGCAGCGTGATTTCAATCACTTCCCGCGCGTCGGATTGACGATGCCGCTCGGCCAGAATTTTTTCACGCAACGTCTGACCGTCCACGTGCTCCATGGCTATGAAATGCGCACGCCCAAATTCACTGGAAGCTTTGCCGATATCGTAGAGCGTGACAATGTTCGGATGATTGAGCGCGGAAACCGCACGCGCTTCGCGCGTGAACCGTTCGACGCGCGCGGAGTCTTCGACGAATTGCGGCGGCAAAATCTTCAGCGCCAATTGCCGCCGCAACCGTTCATCGCGCGCCAGATACACTTCGCCCATTCCGCCCACGCCCAGCACCGATAGGATTTGATAAGGACCCAGCCATTTACCGATCAAGGATTGTTCGCCACCGGCGGCCAGCCCGCGCGCGGCAAGTTCCAGCGCGGGCGCATCCAAAAACTTTCCTTCCGCGCGGTCGTGTGCTCTGAGCAATGACGCGACTTCGCGGCGTAATTCCTGGTCGCTGTCCGACACGCGCGCCAGAAACGCCTCGCGCTCGTCAGGCGACAAAGCCAACGCCTCATCCAGCAAACGATCTATTTGTTGCCAACGGTCTGCTTTCATCGAAATTGCTTTTGTGTTTGGAACTCGGAAAGAGATTCGCTCTTTGTTGAAAAGCGCGCGGAATTTAACACACTCAGAGTTTTGAGGTGAATTCACCTTCCGCCAAGAAAAATCCTTTCCCGCGATGATAGTTTTCGCCGCCGACTTCCGCCTTAACAGGTGAGCGCAATAAGGCGCTCAGCAAACAAAACTTAAAACCCAAAAGGAGGCAAACATCATGAACAACGAAAACACCAACAACGAATCCATCATTATCGAAGACCTGGCCGCAGAAAACGCCAACGAAATCAAAGGCGGGCCGTCCACCCAGAGCAAGCGCAACGTCATTCTCAAATCATCCGTTGCGGGCGAAGAAGGCGATGGCTCCTCGTCGTCAAACCACAACGAAACCGTCAGCGAAGACAGCGACGAACAGGAAACAGCAGCCGAACAGTTCGCGGATTTGACCGTTGACGAGGTGACTGCCACAGAATTGATCGGCGGGCCAACCAGTCTTCAATGGCCGTTTTACGCTCAAAACACGCCCGGAAATGTTCTAAACCACAACGAAACTGTCAGCGAAGACAGCGACTTTCAAGAAGCTACGACCGAACCGCTGGCTGACCTGGCTGTTGACCAAGCCTCGGAAGCTGAAATCAAAGGCGGGCCGGGTGGCGTCGTTTTGCTTCCCGCTGTGCAGAAAGCCCGCTAAACAACCGCGTTCGTAGTTCCGCCTTCAGGCGGCAGCGCGCAAGCGCGCGTAGTCGCGGCAAGCCGCGTGCTGCCGCCTGAAGGCGGAACTACGAACGTCATCACGGAGAAAATTTATGGCCGCCAGAATTGCCGAAACCACGCCGCTGACCATTGACGCTAAAACCAGTTTTCTTGATTTGACGCCTCCACCGTGGGCTGCGCGCGGATTGGCCTGGGCGTTATTGGCTGTCTTTACGCTCGGCGGGATTGCCGCCGTAGCCATTTCGATGCCCGAAAAAGTCACCGCGCAATTCACGCTGACTCCGGTGCGCGGAGCCGACCCGGTCAAGGCCATTCGCGGCGGTGTAATCACCGAACTGCTGGTTGCTGAGGGGCAGGCCGTCAATCAAGGCGATTTGCTGCTGACGCTGCGTTCGGATTCTGCCGCTCAACAAACCGCAGAAGTCCAAACCATCGAAACTCAATTGGCAGGTTCCGGCGACAGTTATCAAAACGCCAAGCGCAAACTGGAATCCGTCGTGCTAACCGACGAACAGGAAGCTCGCAAATTGGAAAGCCGGGTTCGCCATCTGGACAATTTGATCGCGCACAAACGCCAGCAACTGGCGCTGACCGAGCGTATGAAAGACAGTTACGAAAAACTCTTTCGCGAAGGCATCGCCAGCCAAGCGCAATTGACCGCCAAGCTGATCGAAGTCAGTGAACTGGCTTCGGAAGTCGAACGATTGGCGACTGAACAAAGCGACACCCGCGCCGAACTGGAAAAGCTGAAACTGAGCGGCGCGACCAAACAAACCGAGTTCAAAGAATTCGAGCGCGACCTGAAAGAAAAAACCAAGACCGGCGAGATTCGCGCCGAAGCGTTGAAATCAGGCTTGAGCAACATTGACGGCGCTCAGGTGCGATTGACGGCTCCGTGTTCGGGCGTGGTGTTGAAACTGAAAGTCCGTGACAAAGGCGCGCTGGTTGGCGAAGGCGAAACCGTGGCTGAACTGGCTTGCGGCGGAAATCAATTGGTGGCCGAACTGACCGTGCCCGAATCAGGCGTAGGCAAATTGAAACTGGATCAAGGCGTGAAGCTGAAATACGACGCTTTTCCGTATCAACGATTTGGAGCCAAGCACGGGCGGCTGGTTTGGCTAAGCCCAGCGAAAGGTGAAGGCTCAACGAACTTCACGGCGCGGGTTGAACTGACGGAAAAGGAAATCAGCGTCAAAGGCCAATCCAGAAAGCTCAACGCCGGAATGACCGGCACGGCGGAAATCGTCGTCGGCAAACGCACGCTGCTCAGTTATGTTTTCGAGCCGATCAAACAACTCCGCGAAAATCTGGCGGATGTACCTTGACGATCATTTGAACGAAATCAGATAGACGCTTTCTTCGTTGTGACTGGCCGAGTAATACAGCCAGCGTCCATCACGCGACAAGGTAGGGTTTTCGTAAGTGTCTTCGCTTTCAGGCGCAAGCAACAACCGCGAAGCTTTGGTTTGCGAATCCAGCAAAAAGATTTTGTACCCGCGGGAATACACCATTCGGCGATTATCCGGCAGCCAATAAGCATTGTCGCCTTCGTTGTTCAGTCGCGCGTATTGTTGCGAAGCCATGTCGTAAACGACGATTCCGGGCAAGTCTTTGTCCTTAGTCCATTCCGTGCCCGCAATGCGCGTACTGTCGTGTGACCAGTTGTAAGCCGTATAGCCGTTACCATTGCTGAGTTTCGGAAAAGCAAACAGCGTTTGGGATTGGAACGGCTGATTCAAATTCATAATGAAGCTTTGCCCGCCACCCCGCCGAGTAAACAGCATTTGCGTTCCATCAGGTGACCAGGCCGGATCAAGATAACCCGGCTCGTCTGGTTTGCTGAACGTCAGTTGTTGCCGGTCTCCGCCATCGGGACGAATCGTCCAGATTTCATATAACCCCGACAAATTTGAAAAGAACGCGATGCGCTGGCCATTCGGCGACCAACGCGGCGCGCGGTCTATCACGCGGTCGTTGGTCAATTGCGTGGGGCCGTCTTTACTACCAATTTTCGACACGAAAATATCCATCTGCGGATCGCCGTAACTAAAGAATGTCAGGCGCTGGTTATCTGGCGAAACATCAGGGGCAGCGGTTCGGCGAGTCATGTTGGTTGCCCACTCCGGCGTTCCAATCACTTTGCCCGCGACCGGATCAAAAGCTAAGCGACGAATGTTGGTCGTCGTCAACTTACTGGCGTAAGCCATCTGTTTGCCATCGCGCGAAATCGTCAAAAACTGGTTGTATTGCGTTTGAATCGGCAACGGCTGAGGAGCGTCCAAAGTTTCCCCTGTGGCTTCATCAATTCGCACTCGCCACAGGCTCATTCGCCCAGTGCGATTGCTGGAAAAATACAGATAACGACCATCCGGCGACCAGACAGGGGAAAAATCTACTGCGGCGTCATCGGTCACGGCAACCGGCTTTCCACCATTTGCCGGAATTGTCCAAATGTCGCGCTGCGATGAATTTTTCAACCCCCAGTAAGCGATGCGTCCCCCATTCGGCGACAAACGCGGTTGCACGGCATCAGCCCCGGCGGGAATTTGTCGTTTCACTCCGGTCCGCCAATTGATCGCCCAAATTTGTCCGCCAATACCTACTCGGTGAAAGGCGTTGCTGCCGCGTTGCGTCGAATACAAAATCTCAGAACCGTCCAGCGTCCACGAAGGATTAAATCCACCCTGAACCATCAGGCGTTCGTTTTCGCCCGTCGAGCCAATCAAATAGATTCCGCCGTCTTCACGCTCCGACCGAAACGCAATCAATTTGCCGTCGGGAGAAAACATCGGGTCGCTGTCTTCCGCCGGACTGTTCGGAGTCAAATTCGTCGAGCTTTGCCCATCCACACGCTGCCAAAACAGATCGTATTGGCCGTTGATTCTGCGAGCGTAAACAATGAACTGACCGTCAGAAGAAATTGCAGGCCCGGTTTTCGCGCCGACAAATTCCGTCAACTCTCTGTATTCCGCAGTTTTCCAATCCTCAACCGAATCGCTTTCCCTGGCGAACAACCACCAGGCGATTCCGGTAACTATCACCAATACAGCGGCAATTGCCGCAATGGCCAGATTTCTTTTCGGCGAAGCTTTCACCGGAACAGGCGATGTTGGCTGAACGGCAAGTTCGCTGGTTTCCAGCGAATTCAGTTTGCGTTGCAGCCGCTTCAAATCGGCGCGCAAATCATCCGCCGACTGGTAACGAAACTCGCGGTCTTTTTCCAAAGCGCGACTGACGATTCGATCAAGCTCTGAGTTCAAATCCGGGCGCGTGGTAGTCAGCGCAACTGGCTGGTGATGAATTATCGCGTCCAAAATCGCAGCCATACGGTCGCCTTTGAATGGCGGCAATCCGGTCAGCAATTCGTAAAGTGTCACGCCCAAACTGAAAATGTCCGTGCGACGATCAACTTCCTGTCCACTGGCTTGTTCGGGCGACATGTATTTCGCCGTGCCCAGCACCGCTCCCGGATTTGTTTTGCCAACGTCGGCTTCAGAAGGATTCGTGCGACCAGCCGAGCGTTCTTGCTCAGTCAGTTTGACCAGGCCGAAATCAAGCACCTTAACGTAACCGTCTCGGCGCAGCATGATGTTTTCCGGTTTGATGTCACGGTGAATGATTCCAGCTTCGTGAGCGGCTGACAGCGCGGAGCAAATCTGTATGGCGATTTCAACGGCGTCTTTTTCGGCGACTCGACCGTCGGCAATCAATTCGCGCAACGTTTGGCCTTCGACCAGTTCGGCGGCGATGAAGTGTTTGTTTTCAACCTGGCCGATTTCGTAAATCGTGATGATGTTCGGATGATTCAAGGCCGAAGCGGATTTGGCTTCGCGCTGAAATCGTTTGATGCGGGCTTCATCCTGAGTGAATTGCGCGGGCAAAAACTTCAACGCGACTTTGCGATTCAATTGTGTGTCGCGCGCCAAAAAAACTTCGCCCATTCCGCCTACGCCCAGCACCGAAATCACGCTGTAATGGCTGAACACTTTTCCAATCAGCGAACGATCTTTGTTGGCTACCAATTGTTGAGCGGCGATTTCCAACGCAGGAGCTTTCAGGAATTTGGCTTCGGCTTGTTCGTGCGCGTCCAGCAGCGATTGGACTTCCTGCCGCATTTCTTCATCACCAGCGCAAGCCTCATCCAGAAAAGCCGCGCGCTCAGCGACGGGAATTTCCATCGCTTCGTCCAACAGTTGATCTATTAGCGCCCAACGGTCAGGAGTCATTTCGTGTCGTTTGTGTTGGCAGAATCGGTTTTGCTCAGTTCGCGGAAGAGCCAGGCTTTGGCTTTGTTCCATTCACGTATGACGGTGATTTCGGCGACGCCCAGAATTTCAGCGACCTCCTCGTTGCCCAATCCGCCAAAGAATCTCAGTTCGACGATGCGGCTTTTGCGTTCGTCAATCACCGCCAGACTTTTCAGCGCATCATCCAGCGCAACAAGATCGGCGGTTCGACCTTCGGCCAAATCCGCAGCGGCTTCGATCGAAACCAGATGCGCGCTTTCGCCAGCCACGCGCGGACGTTGCCGGGCGAAATCCACCAGGATGTGCCGCATCAATTGCGCCGAAACGCCAAAAAAATGCGCGCGGTTTTTCCATTCGACATTTTTCCAGTCAATCAGCCGCATGTAAGCTTCGTTGACCAACGCGGTCGGTTGCAGCGGATGCCCTGCGCGTTCGTTGCCCATGTATCGCCTGGCCAGTTTGTGCAATTCGGCGTGAACCAGCGGAACCAATTGTTCCAGTGCCAATTGATCGCCGTTGTTCCAGGCAACCAGTAATTGCGTGACTTCGTGAGTGGAAAGCTCGGCCATAACTTGCAGCAACCTTTTTTGGTGAAGAATTCCATCGAAAGATGGCGACGAAATCTACCACAGGCTGTCAGATCGCTCTACAGGTTTGAGTGAATTGCCGCTCTTTCCTGCCTCAAGTAGAATCGCGGCGACGTTCACCGCAATCCCATTTTCAACCCGAAGGAGAAACAACCACCCGATGAAAGCCTGGCGAGTCCACGATTGGTGCGAACCCGAACAAATGTCTTTTGAAGACATTCCAACTCCAGAACCCGGCGCTGGCGAAATCAGAATCAAAAACCACGCGGCGGCGCTGAACTTTTTCGACATTTTGATGGTGCAGGGAAAGTATCAAACCAAACCTCCGCGCCCGTTCACGCCCGGTTCCGAAGTCGCCGGAACCGTCGAAGCCCTCGGCGAAGGAGTGACAGGTTTTGCCATCGGCGACAGAGTTCAAGCAATGGCCACCAGCGGAGGTTACGCCGAATGCTCCATCGCTCCGGCGGCAAAGACCTTTCGCATTCCAGACGCCATGAGCTTTGCGGAAGCCGCCGCGATGATCGTCATTTACCAAACTTCGTACTTCGCGCTGACTCACCGCACGCAAATAAAGCCCGGCGAATGGTTGCTGGTTCATGCCGGAGCGGGCGGCGTTGGATTGTCTGCAACGCAAATCGGCAAAGCTCTGGGCGCGCGCGTCATCGCCACAGCAGGCAGTGAAGAAAAGCTGCAATTCTGTTTGTCGCAAGGAGCAGAACACGCTCTGAATTACCGCGACGCGGCTTGGGTAGATCAAGTCAAACAAATCACCAAGCGCGGAGCCGACATCATTTACGATCCGGTCGGCGGCGAAGTCTTCGATCTTTCGACCAAGTGCATCGCTCCCGAAGGCCGATTGCTGGTCATAGGTTTTGCCGGCGGCACGATTCCTTCGGTGGCGGCGAACCGCGTGCTGCTGAAAAACATGTCGGTCACAGGCGTGTACTGGGGCGGATACCTGGAACATCATCCCAGCTACATGGCCGAAGCCGAAGCCGCGCTTTTCAAAATGTACGAAGCCGGTCAGATCAAACCGATTGTTTCCGTCTCGTTTCCGCTGGCTGACGCCGTTGCGGCAATGAACGCGCTGGCTACGCGCAAGACTGTCGCCAAAGTCGTTCTGACCATGTAATTCCCCTGTCACATCAATTGTCGAAGCTTCCCCGCTCGACCAAACTCAGAGAGGGTTTTATGAACTCAAAGAAAATTTTCCTGCTCGTTTTGTTCGCCGCCGCGACCTTGCTGGCGCAAACAGGTTGTTCTTCGCAATCCACTGCTCCGCAAAATCTGGCGAACGCTTCGCCGACTCCGGCGGTTGACGGTTCGGCGTCTCCGGTCGCGGGCGATGCTGCGGCGAATTCGGCGGCAACGACTTCCTCGAATGTTGCTGGCGGTTCGGGAGCGACGAATTTGCCTGCGGGCGGCTCCGCCAATCCCGGAATGACTTCGGGCAACACAGGCGCTTCCAATATGAATGCCCCTGCGCCGGGTTCATCAGCGGGCGCTCCGCCGCCGCCGCCAAGAGTGTTTACGCTGGCCGCCGGAACTCCGCTGTCTGTGTGGACGACTTCGACGATTTCGACCAAAACGGCGAAATCCGGCGACAGTTTCACCGGCACGCTGGGGCAACCGATTGTTGATGGCGATTGGGTCGTAGCCAAAAAAGGCGCAACGGTTTCGGGCGTCATCGCTGACGCTGACGAAGGCGGGCGAGTCAAAGGCGTCGCTTCGTTGACGTTGCAAGTGACTCGGCTGACGCTGGCCGACGGCAGAACCGTTGACCTGAGCACCAGCAAGATCACCCGGCAGGCCAAAACCACCAAGAAGAAAGACGCTGTCAAAGTCGGCATCGGAGCCGGAGCGGGCGCTGTCATCGGCGGCATTATGGGCGGCAAAAAAGGCGCAGCCATCGGCGCTGGAACTGGCGCGGGCGCTGGAACCGGCGTGGTGCTGGCGACCAAAGGCGACCCCGCAGTCATTGGCAGCGAATCGCAACTGACTTTCCGCACAACTTCGCCGGTCAAAATCACCAAACAATAAATTTGGAGTGCTGCGCTTTGGCGCAGCTTTTCTTTCGCTACTACAAAATTTTGAGTCACTCGGACTCCACTTACAGCGAATGCAAAAGCTGCGACAAGTCGCAGCACTCCAAAAAACTCTGACTCACCTTGCCAAAATTCAAAACACTTATTGCCCTGCTCTGCCTGTTGCTGATGCCGTTTGGCACAGCGGCACAAACCGAACAACAACCCAAACCACTCAAAATCGGCCTTGTGCTGAGCGGCGGAGGCGCGCGCGGCGTGGCTCACATCGGCGTGCTGGAATGGTTCGAGCAAAATCGAATCCCTGTTCATTTCGTCGCCGGAACCAGCATGGGCGGTCTTGTCGGCGCGCTTTATTCGATGGGAGCTTCGCCAGCAGAAATGCGTCAGTTGATGCGAAACCAAAACTGGACGGATTTGTTGAGCAGCGGGCCCAGCTTTGAAAAACTCGCGTTTCGACGCAAACAGGACAAGCGCGATTTTCAAAGCGGTCTGGAAATCGGATTGAAAAAAGGCGTCAGTTTGCCGCTCGGAGTCAGTTCAGCGCATTACATCGGCTTGTTGATTGACCGGCTGGCGCTGCCTTATCACGACCTGAAAAGTTTCGACGACCTGCCAATTCCCTTTCGCTGCGTGGCGACGGACTTTTTGAACGCCAAACCCGAAGTCATGAAAGACGGTTCAATCAGCAGCGCGATGCGGGCGACGATGTCCATTCCTGGAGTCTTTCCGCCTGTTGAACGCGACGGCAAAGTTCTGGTGGACGGCGGATTGATTAACAACATCCCGACCGATGTCATACGCGAATTCAAACCCGACGTAGTTATCGCTGTGGACACAGGCACGCCGCTCGGCGATATGCAGGCCATTGCCTCCATTGTCGGCATCTTGCAACAATCCGTCACGGTTATGACGATCAACAACGAACGGCAAAATTTGCGATTGGCCGACATTATCATCGCGCCGGATTTGGGAAACATCTCCGCGTTGGATTTCATTGGTTTGGACAACATCGCCGACGCCGGATTCAAAGCCGCTGTCGCCAAAACCGCCGTGCTGTCGCGCTTCGCCTTGAACGAAACTGACTGGCAAGCGCATCTGGCCGAACGCAAAGCCAGACGCCGCTCGACGATTCCAACGCCAACCGATCTGCAAATTGCCGGAGTCAAAGCCGACGCGAAAGGAGCTTTGCATCGCCGTTTGGACGATCACGCAGCCAAACCGCTGGACACCGCCAAACTGGAAAACGACCTGACGACGATCACAGGGCAAGGCCGTTACGAAAGCTTCAATTACGGACTGAAAACCGAAACCGACAAAACCGTTTTAGAAATTCGCCCGCGAGAAAAATCGCACGCTCCGCCGACCATCGTGCCCGGCGTCGAAATTGACGGTTCGGAAGTCAACGCCATCAATTTCACCATCGGAGCACGCGCGACCGTTTTCGACGTTGGCGCTTACGGAGCCGAATGGCGCATTGATGCCAAAGTCGGTTTCGGCAATTTGTTCGCTACGGAATACTTCAGGCCAATTGGCGAACACGGATTTTTTGTCGCTCCTCGCATCACGTATCGCCGCGACCGGCAAGGCGTTTTCACAGGGCGAACACGGCTGGCTGAATTTCAAGCCGACCGGTTTGGCGCTGGCGGCGATGTCGGTTTTCTCACACGGCGCAGCGAACTTCGCGCCGGTTACGAATACACGCGAGTTTATGCGCGAACCAGCACTGGCAGTCCAGAGCTTCCGTCGTTCGATGGTAATTTCAACGTGGCGCGACTTCGTTGGGCGTTCGACAATCAGGACAGCCCGACCGTTCCGACAAAAGGTTTGCGGCTGACGGCTGAAGGGCGCTGGTATTTTTCCGCGCCCGACGCTCGGCAGGATTTTCCTCAAGCCGAATTGCGCTTTTCGCAATTCATTCCGCTGTCTTCGCAAGGCTCATTGTTTTTGGCTGGTTCTGCCGGTTCGGCGTTTGGCCGCGAAGTTCCGCCAATTCAGCAATTCCTGTTGGGCGGGCCGTTTCGCTTCGGAGCAGTTGACCGCGACGAATTTCGCGTCAACCAATACTTTTTGGCGACTGCCGGTTATCTGCACAAATTTTATGAACTGCCTTCGCTGATTGGCGGCAACATTTACGCCGGAGCCTGGTTCGATCAGTTGGGAACTTCCGGCGGATTCACTTCGCAATTCGATTCGCAACGGTATCGCGCGGCCATGTCCATCGGCTTCGTGATGGACACCAAAGTCGGCCCGTTTTCCATCGTCGGCACTCGCGGCGAAGGCGGTCGCGGCAAGGTGTATTTTTCGCTCGGCAGGTTTTTCTAAATGACTTCGAGTCAGTACCGCGCGCGGTAACAAGCGGTTTTCCGCGACTGACGCTCCCGACAGGTCGCGGCACTGACTGGATGCTTCCACTCAAAACATCGTGAGACATCTGAACGACAAAACATCTTCACCGCAGAGGCGCAAAGACCGCAGAGGAAGCGCAGAGTTTCTGTTTTCCGTTTTAACAGCTTTTTGTATTTCCTCTCTGCGAAACCTCTGTATTCTCTGCGCCTCTTCGGTTTTACTCGCTCTGGCTTTCAGCTTCCCCCTTGCTCAGACAACTCAAAAAGCTCAAGCCAGCGAAGACGGCGCGCAACTCAAGCTCGGCAATCGCGTGTTGCTGACGAATGAAAAAGACGGCTTCATGGCCGTTCACAAAGTTTGTTATTCGCCCGACGGCAAACGATTCCTGGTCATCACCTGTGGCTTTGAATGCAACGACAACATAGGCTTCGTGTTCAACGCCGACGGCAGCGGAAAACGAAGGTTCACCGCGCGCTGGGATTTCATACTGCAAGACAAAATCGAATGGTCAGCCGATGGCAAAAAGATTTTCTATTATCGAACCAATTCCAGCGGAGCCGATTCGCCGCGAACTGCTCCGGCGCAAGGCTGGATCGAAGTTGACGTTGCCAACTGGCGCAAAATCGCAGCCGTTTCGCGCACGCTGAAACCGGAAACGAATTACGCGGTGTTCAGGCTTCAAACCAACGATTCACTCAACGTTCGCCAAGCTCCCGGCGCAAAGGCGAAATCCGTCGGCAAGCTGGCGCACGACGCCAGCAACATTCGCGTCACTGGCGAGCGGCGAAAACTCGGCAAAGAAATCTGGGTGAAGATCAAACAAAACGACATCACAGGCTGGGTGAATCAAAGCTTCCTTTACGAACAACAATGACAGGTTTAGGCACAGAATGGCTGATCGAAGCGACCGGTTGCCGCGCGGAAAGTTTGCGCGATCTGACTACGCTCGCAAAGTTGTTCGATTGTCTGATTGTTGAATTACAGCTTTGCGCGGTGGCAGAACCTGTCTGGCAACAATTTCCTGGCGAAGGCGGCGTGACGGGATTTGTTTTGCTGGCCGAATCGCATCTGGCTTGCCACACCTGGCCAGAGCGCCAAAGCGCGACCTTCAATCTGTTTTGCTGCAAACCCAAACCGGAATGGCGCTGGGCGGAAATGCTGAGCGGCCTGTTGGGCGCAACCGAAATCAATGTGCGAACGATTCAACGCTAACGATCAAACCACTTCATGCTCAAACGTGCCCCCGTCTTATTTTTGAATGTGCTGGTCATCGCCACCTGCGGACTGATTTACGAATTGCTGGCAGGCACGTTGGCCAGTTACCTGCTCGGCGATTCGGTCACGCAGTTTTCGCTCATCATCGGTTTGTACCTGTTTGCGATGGGAATCGGTTCCTGGCTGTCGCGCTTTGTCGAATCGGAACTGGCACGGTGCTTCGTCGAAATCGAAATCGGTGTAGCGTTGTTGGGCGGTTTGTCCGCGCCGATTCTATTTCTCAGTTTTGCCCGCGTCAGTCATTTCCAAGCCGTGCTTTACCCGTTGGTCATTGGCATAGGCACGCTGGTCGGTTTGGAGATCCCGCTGTTGATGCGAATTCTGAAAGACGAACTGGATTTCAAAGACCTGGTTTCGCGCGTGCTGGCGTTTGATTATCTGGGCGCGTTGGTGGCGTCGTTGCTGTTTCCCTTGCTGTTCGTGCCGAAACTGGGGCTGGTCAGAACGTCGCTGCTGTTCGGAATTCTGAACGCCGTTGTCGCGTTGTGGGCGACCTGGTTGTTGCGTCCGCTGATCGCCAACGTCAACCCGATGCGGATTCGCGCGCTGATCGTCATCGCCGTTTTGCTGGCCGCATTTGCCAAAGCCGACCGGCTGACTGCCCGCGCCGAAGAAGAACAGTTCGGCGAAAAAATCGTTCACGCCGTCAGCAGCCCTTATCAGCGAATCGTGCTGACGAAAGGTCGCACCGGTTTCAACCTGTTTCTGAACAGCCATCACCAATTCAATTCCACAGACGAATATCGTTACCACGAAGCCCTGACTCATCCGGCGATGTTGGCCAGCCAAAAACCTCGCCGCGTGTTGATTCTGGGCGGAGGCGACGGTCTGGCTTTGCGTGAAGTGCTGAAACACGACTCGGTCGAAAACGTCACGTTGGTTGACCTGGATGCTGAAATGACTTCGCTGGCCAAAACCTTTGCGCCGCTGGCGGAATTGAACTTGTTCGCCTTCGATGATCCGCGAGTCAACATCATCAATCAAGACGCGATGATCTGGATCGAACAAACAATGGAAACCTTCGACGTGGCGATCGTTGATTTCCCTGACCCGAACAACTTCGCGCTGGGCAAATTGTATTCGACGCGCTTTTTTAATCTGCTGAAATCGCGCTTGTCGCCGACGGCTGCGGTCGGCATTCAATGCACCTCGCCTCTTTCTTCGCGGCGAACGTACTGGTGCATTGTGCGAACAATGGAAGCCAGCGGGTTCATCGTCAAACCGTATCAAACTGCCGTGCCGTCGTTTGGAATCTGGGGTTTTGCTTTGGCCGGATTGCAATCGTTCGAGCCGCCTCAACGTTCGCTGCCTGGACTGCGCTTTCTGGATGACACAACGCTGGTCGGATTGTTCAAGCTGCCCAACGACATCGCGCCGATCGAAGTCGGGATCAATCGCTTGGACAATCAAGTGTTGGTCAGGTATTACGAAAGCGAACTTCAACGATAATCAAAAGTAAATGCTCAGCCCCAACGGGGCGAGATGTGACAGACCAGTGCAACGCACTGGATAGTGGGTTAAATGAGCCTTCAAGCCCCAACGGGGCGAAATAACGCGGCGGCACATTTCGCCCTTTCAGGGCTTTGAGATTCTTATCGTCGCGTTCCCTGTGCGCTGCACCGGTCTATTTCATTTCGCCCCGTTGGGGCTAAGTGGTTACAATCAAAATTGTATTCCTGATTTTATGCCTGAAAGATACTCCCTAACGTTAGCCATCACCGCATTATTGACGGCAGTCATTTTCGGATTCGGGTTGATGCAAATCGCCCGAATGCTCAAACACAAACACGAAATCATCGGCGAACTCGGTTTTTTGGGCGCGCTGTTGATCGGCGGCGGCAATCTGTTGAATGCCATTAGCAAATTGCTCAGCGCCGTCAACGGCAACGACCTGGCCTGGATGAAACACAGTTTGTTGTTTTTGTCGGCTCCAGGATTTGTTTTTCTGGCTTGGGCTTTGTGGCAAGCCGGAAAAACCGACGCAAAAGCGACGACCGCCGGAAGCGTCTGGTTGTTGCCGCTGTTTTTCAATGGCGGTTTACTGGCTTTGACCGTGGCGACCAAAATGGTCAAAGGCGGTCAGGTTTGGCTGAAACTGTTGCTGACGGTTGCGACCGTTGCCAGCGTTGCCGCATTCATCCAACTGGCGCTGACGGCTTTGAAATCGCAAAAACAAATCATTGCCGGATTGTTCGTTCTCAGTTTGGGAATGTCGTTGGCGATGGCTCTGCGCGGCAATGACGGAACCCAAGCTGCTGAATGGGCTGAGCAGATTTCCCGAACCATCTCGCAAACAATTTTTGCCTTTGCCGCTCTCAAACTTGTGCGCGTTGTCGCTGGCAAAAGGTGAAATTTTGCCTTCAACTCAGCGCAGATGCAGGCATAAACAACACGCTCAACAACTTTGTGTTGAAAGCTTCCTGAAACCTGACTATTCTTTGCCTACACGATCATTGAGTTGCGGAAAATCTACGGAAAAAACTGTTCTGCTAACGACTGGGATGAAAAAACTCCGGCAACGGCGATTTTCATCAAATGATCGTTTCGTCCGGTTGTGACGCGATGACCGGATTTGGTTGGCTCCTGTCGGCAGTATTTAGCAGAAGCCATTGACACTGCACTGATAAATACCCTGCAAGTTGACAGGCGAATTTGCCGTCGCCGAAACTTGCTCGCATAACCATGGAATTCAGCTTGGTCCCCCGACCACTCGTCAAACGAAGCAGTACCACTAACTCTACGAATTTATGGCGTTCAAAATTGGCTACAGGCTGGCGCGACTTAGATTGCGACCCAGCATTCGTTTTTTGAGCGACCGGAAAATTTCGTGAGGAGAAAAAAGGATTGTTTATGTTCAAATCCACGATCAAATTTTTCAGCCTTCTGACAATCACCATGATTTGTCTGTTCCTGACAACCATTCAGGCACAAACCGTCACCAGCGGAGCGATCAAAGGAAATGTCTATCTTGTGGGAACTCGAACACCCATTGCCGGCGCGACCGTCAGCGTCACCAACCGCGACACCGGATTGGTTCGCACGGCGCTGACTGAAGCCAATGGCGAATACTTCATCAAGATGCTCCCCGTCGGCGTTTACGTTGTTGGTGCAACCAGTCAGGGCTATGAACTGGTCCCGACTTCGACGACCAACGTTCCTGTTCGCATTCTCGACCCAAGCGTGGTCACTCCGCCGCCGCTGGAATTGCGTAAGCTGGGCACTGTCGCCGCCACGCCAACGCAACCTGCACAACCGGCAGCAACCCAACCCGCAGCGACTCAAACTCAAACCGGCTCTTCTTCGGATGTTTTCGATTCGGAACAGTTGGTCAATACATCCAACGCCAGCCGTACACAGCATTTCGATTCGCGCCAAATGCTGATTTTGGCTTTGCCGGGCATTCGCACTTTTGACGATCTGGCGTTTCTGGCTGCCGGAGTCGCTCCGCCGCCAATGGCTATCGGAAATTCCGTCGGGCCTGGCGTTGGGGCTGGCGTTGGAACCACAGGCCAATTTGCAGTCAACGGTATTCGCAGCCGAGCCAACAATTTCACGATTGACGGTTCGGACAATAACGACGACGACATTGGCGTTCGTCGGCAAGGTTTCACCTCGCTGGTTCCGCAATCCATCGAAAGCATGCAGGCTGTGCAAATCACAACGCTGCTGCCAGAACCGCAACTTGGCCGAAACATGGGAGCGCAAATCAATGCCGTTTCCCGTTCCGGCGGGCGAGAATTTCACGGCACGTTGTACGGCTTTTTGACCGACAAACGGCTGAACGCGCGCAATCCGTTCGATCTGACCGGCGGCCCTTCGAGCTTCACGTTGACCAGAGCCGACGGCTCGCCAGTCAGAATCGGTCGCCTGAATGCGGCTGGCCAGCTTACGAACATTCAGCCGCTGACTACGCCCAATCCCGTTGGCGGAGAAAATCCGTTTACCAGAGGCCAATACGGTTTCGTGTTCGGCGGGCCGTTGGTCAAAGACCGCACACATTATTTCGTCTCGTATGAACATCAGGACATCAACGCCAGCCGCGAATCCCATTTCGCAGTTCCGACTGTCGCTCATCGCGGATTGTTCAGCAGCGGCGAAGTCGGTTTGGTGGACACGCAAAGGAATTCCGTTTTCCCGACTTCGATTGCAGGCAATGCTTTCCTGAGCCTGTTTCCATTCCCGAACAACCCCGGCGGCCCTTATGGTCGAGCCACATTCACACAGGTCTTGCCGGCGAATGCCGACGGCAATGTCTTTTCGTTCAAGCTGGATCAAAACATCAACGCTTTCGGCAAAAGCCACGTGTTGAGCGGCAGATATAACTTCACCGACGACGCCACAACGCTGCCTGTCACCGGCGAAGCTTTGTTTTCCACCTTGCGAGCGGATGTCAGGACTCAAAACGTTTCGCTACTGTTCGATAGTTCTGTTTCCGCTCGAACTGCCAATCAGTTTCGGCTTTCGTACGGACGGACTTCGTTGAAATTCAATGAAGTGCGAAATCCGTTTTTGCTGCCCGGCGGAGCCAATCTGACCAATCCGAAAGAACGCGAATATCTCCTCAACGCTCCGTACATTTACAACACGTCCACTGCGACCGGTTCGCTGTTTCAAATCGTGGATGGGTTCAACACAGAACGTATCACGGGGCCGTTGGGTCAAGTGGTCGTCACCGGCTACAACCCAATCGGCGTGGATGTGTTCAACTTCCCGCAGCAACGAACCAACAACACTTATCAACTGGCCGACACGCTGATTTACGACCGGTCGAACCATCGCGTGACAACCGGATTCGACATTCGCTGGACGCATTTGAACAGCTTCCTGGATCGTAACTTTCGACCGCAGGCAGTGTTCAACGGCGCTCAGGACGTGGCGGGCATAGTTGATCCGCGCACGCCAACCATCAATCCACAAGGGTTTTATTTCGGCAGAGATTATCTGGCGACCGGCGCTCCGACTGGATTTTTCCAGACGTTCGCCGTGGGCAATCCCGATTCGACCATCGGTTTGCGGTATTGGCAGAACAATCTGTTTTTTGCCGATCAGATTCGCGTCAAGCCGAATTTCACTTTGACGATGGGCTTACGGTACGAATTGAACACCGTGCCGCGCGAAATGAACAACCGCATTGAATCCACGTTCAATTCGCCTGGCGTGCAACAGTTCATCGCCATCGAACGACAGGTAACTGGTTCGGTGTTTGGCAACAGCGCATCAGGATTTGAAAATTTCCTGGCTGGTCGGTTCAAGACATACAAAACCGATGGCAACAACATTGCGCCGCATTTCGCCTTTGCCTGGGACCCGTTCAAAACCGGCAAGACTTCGATTCGCGGCGGATACAGCATTTACTACGATCAGGTTCTGGGAGCGGTTATCAGCCAATCCCGCAACGTGTTTCCGAACTTCCTGATTGTGAATTTCGGCGGCTACAACCCGGATTGTGTAACCAATTTTTCGGGTTGTGTCGCCAATCCGTTCCACACATTGGTCGCTCAAAACCCATCGTTCAACTTTGCCAAACCGGGCACGCTGAATCAGCTCAATTCCGACGTGGTGCTGGCTGCTCTCAATGCGGCGTTGTATACAAACGTGACCACAGGGCCGGGTTTCATTTTGCCCGACGCCCACATGGAAACGCCTTATTCGCAACATTGGGGACTGACCTTTGAGCGAGAGTTTCTGAAAGACTTTCACTTTTCGGTTGGTTACGTCGGAACCAAAAGCACTAAATTGCTGAGAGTGGCGACTCCGAATCTGGGGCCGAATTCTATCGCCTACGTCAGGAACATTTTTGCGACGCAACCGTTCCCGAATCTGCCGGACTTACGCTTCCCGGAATTTTTCGGAATCAACTTCTCGCCCAGCCGGGATACTCAAATTCCAGCCTTCCGACCGTTCCCAATTCTTGGTTCGTTCACTTCGATCGAATCGGACGCCAATTCGAATTACCACAGTTTGCAGGCTCAATTGAACAAACGCTTTTCCAAAGGTGTGCAGTTCACGACGGCTTACACGTGGTCGCATTCGATTGACGAAGTTTCCGACCTGTTCGATCTGGGCGGCGCTCCGGCGTTGCCGCAGGACAGTTTCAACCGAGCCGCCGAACGCGGAGATTCCAACTTCGACATTCGCCATCGGTTTGCCTACAGCGTGATTTGGGAATTGCCGGGCTTCAATCGCCGAGACGCCTTGGGCGGTTGGCAATTGGCCAGCACCGGTTTTTACCAGACGGCTCAACCGTATTCGGTGCTGTTCTGTTGCGACATCAATCGCGACGGCAACGCTTCAGACCGAATCAGCTTCCTGAACGCCAACGGAGCCGATCCGGGCAGTGCGCCTCGCAACACTTTCCGCGCGGATGACATGTCGGTCGTCAATTTCGCGATCAACAAAATCATCTTCATCGGCGAAGACAACAAACTGGAATTCCGCAGCGAATTCTTCAACCTCTTCAACCGATCCAACTTCGGCATTCCCGTCAATCGCCTGTTCTTTGGCGGTTTGGGAATCGAACCGCTGACTCAGAAGAATTACACGGACACGCGGACTCCCGCGCGCACCATCCAATTCGCGCTGAAATACAGCTTCTAAATCTGCTAGGTCGTCAAACAGGAACGCGAGCAGAAACAAATCTCTGCTCGCGTTCTTCTTTTGAACAACAACTTTTCTCATCTCAATTTCTTTGTTCCGATTGAGCCTATGGACTCAGGCACTGTATTATCCCTTCACTATGATAAAGCGGCTTTACATTCATAACTTCCGATGCTTGGAAAATTTCGAGTTGCCAATCTTGGGGCATCCATCTGTCCTGCTAATCGGCAAAAACGGTGCGGGAAAAACGACTGTTAGCCTTGCACTGGAAGTTCTACAAAAAATCGCTCGGAGCACAAACAGGGTCAAAGCACTAGTCACTCCAGATGACTTTAATCGTGGGCGTAAAGACGTGCCAATGCGTTTTGAGATTGAGATTGAGCTAGATAATCAAGTTTACGAATACATTATTGCATTTGAGCTTCCGGAAAGTTTTAAAGAACCACGTGTACTTGAAGAGAAGCTTACCGTCAGTGGCAAGCTTGTTTATGATCGAAAACTGGCGCAAGTCCACCTACTAGCTAAAACGAACTTGGGTAAAGATCGAGATGCCGAATTTCGCATAGATTGGCATTTAGTGGCTCTACCGATTGTTCAGGAACAATCAACGAAGGACCCTTTATTTATTTTCAAGCAATGGCTTGCTCGAATGCTCATTCTTCGCCCAATTCCCAGCAAGATCAATGGCTACTCTGAACAAGAGACATTACAGCCAAACCCTGAATTAGATAATTTAGGAGCTTGGTTTTCAGGTCTCTTGGCTGATTTCCCAGCCTCCTACACAGAAATCGATACTTACCTTAGTCAAGTAATGCCCGATTTAAAAGATATAAAAAACCCGCTAATCGGTGCAGACTCGCGAAGCCTTGTTGTCCAATTTTCATATGAACAGGCAAACTTGCCTTTACCATTTGAGTATCTATCTGATGGCGAGAAATGTTTCATGATATGCGCTCTAGTTCTTGCCGCGAACAATTCCTATGGGCCTCTGCTTTGCTTCTGGGACGAACCAGACAATTACCTTGCGTTGTCAGAAGTTGGGCATTTTGTCATGGCACTTCGCAAAGCGTTTCAGACCGGCGGCGGTCAATTCATTGCAACCTCGCATAACCCTGAAGCAATCAGTCGTTTTTCAGATGAAAACACGCTGGTTCTTTACAGGAAAAATCACCTCGAACCGACAAGGGTTCAGGCTCTGAGCGAAATTCAGGTAAGTGGCAACCTCATTAACGCCCTGATTCGAGGTGATGTGGAGCCATGAGCGTCAACAGCTTTCAACCTCATATTTTGGTGCTTCCTGAAGATGATGCCGACCGCCAGCTAGCCAATGGCTTTTTGCTGGAGGTTGACTGGATGAAGCAACGGCAGATGCAGGTGTTAAATGAGGTAGGCGGCTGGATAGCCCTACTGGAATGCTTTAAGTCGGTACATATCAAAGAGATGGAAAGATGCACTTATCGCTTTATGGTTTTGCTGATTGATTTCGATCAAGATAAAGATCGCCTGGAAAAAGCGAAAAAGTTCATTCCCGAAAATCTGAAAGAGAGAGTGTTTGTTTTGGGATCTTGGAGCAAGCCGGAAGATTTAAAGGCTGGCCGGTCTCTTGAGACCGTAGGCAGGGAGTTGGCCAGAGAATGCCGCGAAGAAACAGATAAAACCTGGGAGCACAACTTGCTTCGACACAATGCAGGCGAGCTTAAACGTTTGCGTCAAATCGTTCGTCCAATCTTATTTCACTCTTGAGATGGACACATAAAGTCACCGTAGCGGAATCACGAAAAAAGTTTGCAGCAACGATTCGCTGGCGTCTTTGCCGCGAAAACCGACTCCGCCATACGAAAACGAATCGTCCTGAAAAATTCCGATCATGTGCGGTTTGGCCGAAGGCGCGCTGGCGATGGTCATACGAGTGTCAAAACGATTGCCTTTCGCTTCAAAGGTGATGTGAAACGAATCGCCTTTCTTGTCCATCTTTTCGACTATACGCTGGCTGTCTTTCCATTCCAGCTTGCCGTCGCGGCAAACGTAAAAGTTGAAGCTTGGATTACTTTGCGGGCTGGTAATTTCAAATAGGTAGTAATTGTTCGCGTCTTTGGCGCGCACCACCCAAGCAACGCCTTTGCCGTTGGTGAAGACAAAATCGAATTCCAGCTTGAAATCGCGGTAAGTGTTGAAATCGCGGCTGGATTCGGTGTCGAACAGCACGGGTTTGTCACCGCGAATCAGCGCACCGGAGTTTTCAAACTTCCAGCCTGTGGTTTGCGGAAACCATTTTCTACCTGCCAATGAAGGCTGCCAGTCGCCTTCGGCAGAACTGGGCATTGGCGCTAACTCAATTCGCTCACCGACGGAATTGTTCGACATGGACAACGACATTTCTTTCGTCCATTCCTGATAGCCTTCTTTCAAAACTCTGATCGAATGCCGTCCTGGCGGGAGCGAAATCGTCATCTTGCCGTCGGAAGGAAAAATCCCCTTCTCCACGCTTCCGGCATAAACTCTGGCTCCAGGTTGAGAAATCAAACTGACCGTAACCATCGCCAATTCCAACTGCGCCGAAACGAAGAGTTCCTTGCCGGGTTGAACATCCAACTCCCGGCTCAATTCGACATAACCGTCTTTGGCAATTCGCAGGCGATGTTTGCCAACGGAGACCTTGGCAATTGTTGCCGCCTGATTTTCCATCGTCAGGTTGGCCGGTTTCTCGTCCAACAACACTTTCGAGCCGGGCAAAATTCCGCCAATGCGAATTTCTCCGTAAAGTGAAACCATCTTGTTCAAGGCGACAAACGTTGTCGGATTGGCCGGATCAACCTGAATCGTTTCGACAAACGGCTGATAATCTTCGTGTTCGATGGTCAAGGTGTATTTTCCGGGAAGCAGGTTAATAAGGTTCAAGCTGCCATCCGGGTCTTTGATGATTTCTTTGACCGGAGTCGTTTTCTTCTGGCTGGCTGCAACAGGAGCGAGCGTGATCGTCGCTTTGGGAATGGCGACCAAACTCAAATAACCTTTGTTGGGATTGACGGCGACACGAACGAATTCCGTTTTGGTGATGACTTTGACTCGTTCGCTTTCTGGGACGGTGCGATCCGTTCGTTTCGGACCAGTTGTCCCGGTCTTGTTTGAACTGTTGGTGGTGTTGCTACGGTCGGTGCGTTTTTGAGCCAAACCAGTTACTGAAAAAATGACTAGCAAGCTCAGAGTGCAGCAGATAACAATTCGTTGGTTGAATCTGGCGAGTGAATTTTCAAAACAAAGTTGGTTCATACAGCTTCACCTGGCTTAAGGGGCAATGTCTTTGGCACATCGAAACCCGACTCGCAGAATCTGATCGTCAGGAATATCGCCAGGGAAATCCGCCCAGCGATACGTGTTGGTTCCTTTGTCCGGCGCATCCAAAAAGTTGCCGCCACGATAAACGCGCAGCCTACGATCAGGCGCTGCTCCGTATTTTTCGGAATAATTGTCCTGCACCCATTCGCTGACATTACCTGCCAGATCGTAAATGCCAAACGGACTCAGGTCTTTTTCAAAGCTGCGAACCGGCGACGGGCGGCGCTGCTCTTTTCGATCAATGTTCGCATAACCGAGTGCCCACTGATCGCCCCAGGGATACAGAAAACCTTTGCTGCCGCCGCGCGCGGCATATTCCCATTCGGCTTCGGTGGGCAAACGTTTGCCAGCCCATTTGGCAAAAGCCGTCGCGTCATCCCACGTCACAAACGTCACAGGCAACATTGCTTCGTCAGGAGCAAAGGAACCATTGAGTTTCCAGTTTCTAGGAACAGTGTGGCCAGTCGCGTCAACGAATTTTTTGTAATCCTGATTGGTGACTTCCTGCACATCCAGCAAAAAGGATTTGACTTCGACTTCGTGAACAGGCCCTTCGTCGGTTGAACCGTCACCGCGTCCCATCATGAATTTGCCGCCTTGAATTAGCGCCATTCCGGACGGCGTCGAAGTCGTTTTTGGCGGAGTGACAACGTTTTCCTCCGATCCGCTGCTGAAATAAATCACCGCGGCAATCAATAAAACCAGAACAGCGGCTGCGCCAGCGATCAAAGGCAATTTCGATTTTCCTTCGCTTGCTGATTGCTCAAATCCGGTATCGCGTTTCAGCGCAGTATCCGAAGTTTGGACTTTTTGATCGGGATTTGTTCGCCTGCGCGGCTCACGAATTTTGGTGACTTCGTCGTCATCATTTTGGCGAGATAAAGCCGCCGTGCTTCGTTCGCCGGTCGTACGATTTTTTGCACCGAGCGATGGAAATTTGACTTCGGGCCATTCAACCGAATGTTTGCCGCTGGCCGTGCCTTCAACCGGCGTCAACGGTGGAATCCATGAAGGCTCCGCCATCGAATACGAACTTTCTTCCGCTTCTTTCTTGACGGCTTGTTTCAGTTCTTCACTCAATTCAAGCGCGGAAGCCTGTCGGTCGCCGGGTTCTTTTTCCAGCGCGCGCATAATCACTGCGGCCAGCAATTCCGAAATGTTCGGTGAAATTTCCAGAATCGGTTTTGGAAACTGGTGCAACTGGTTGTAAACGACTTGCAGCGTGGATTCGCCGTCGAACGGGACAGTGCCG
Source organism: Acidobacteriota bacterium (assembly GCA_033763255.1). GTDB lineage: Bacteria > Acidobacteriota > Blastocatellia > RBC074 > RBC074 > RBC074. Next base: position 120,402 of record JANRKX010000108.1, read on the forward strand.
GTCAGCATTTCGTAAAGAATGATGCCAATGCTGTAAATGTCTGATCGAGGATCAAGCTGAAGCCCCTGACATTGTTCTGGCGACATGTACTGAGGAGTTCCGATAATCGTTCCGGCTTGCGTCAGGAAATTATCCGTTTTGGCTTCGCGCAATTTGGCGATGCCGAAATCCAGAACCTTGACTCGTTCGGTGTTCTGGTGCGATTCGATGATGATGTTGTCGGGTTTCAAATCGCGGTGTATGACACCACTGTGATGAGCCGCTTCGACGGCTCCGCAAACCTGACGAACGATGTTGATAGTGCGCAGGATGTCCAGTTTCTTTTCGCTTCGAATCAACTGACGAAGCGAAAGTCCCTGTACCAGTTCCATCACCAGATAAACGATCTTTTCCGGCGTCACGCCAAAATCGGTGACTCGAACAGCGTTCGGATGCTGGATTCGTCCGGCGGCTTTGGCTTCCAACCGGAAACGTTTGATGGCTGTCTGGTCGGCGACAAATTCCGGTTTCAACAGCTTGACGGCGAATTCGTTATCAATGTGGATGTGAGTGGCGCGATAGACATCTCCCATTCCGCCGACGCCAATCAGGCTCTCCAACCTATATCGGCCATCCAGCACAATGCCTATCATGCTGTCCACCTGAACGAGCGGAGTCCCGTCGTTCAAGCAAAAGGAAAGATTGCTTGGGTAAGTATTGCCGCAAGAATTACACTTCTTAAGCTCGTGCATGCCTCTATTGGCTCCATTCTCAACCCCGACACATTGTCGGCAATTGGGATTTCGTAGGGCTTTTATTGTTTTCGTAACTTCAGCCAGCCGACTGATTCTCTGCACATTTATCCGGCAACGGCATTTATAAGTCAAGATCACGATTCACTTCAAACCTTTGCAAAAACGTGTTTTCAACTGCTCCGGTTCGAGAAAAGTTTGATGCGTCGCCGCTCTGCCGCCGAGAAATTTTCGGTCATCAATTGAGATTTTCAATACGCTGTAGTAAGTATGTACTTACTTACATATCAATACTGTCATAGCTTGAGACGGGAGAAACAGATGAACAAAAAGTGGTCGAGAATCATGATTACTGTATTGGCTTTGGGCGTCACCGCAATCGCCGTTAATTGTTCGGGCAACGGTTTTGGTTTCGGCAAAAAAGACGAAGCAGTGTTTTCCGGCACGATTGAAACCCGCGAAATTCGCGTCGGTTCAAAAGTCGGCGGGCGTGTTGAAGCCGTGTTGATCGAGGAAGGTCAGGAAGTTACTGCCGGACAAGGGCTGGTGAAATTCGATATTGCCGAATTGCAGGCTCAAAAAGCTCAAGCCGAAGCGCGCATTGCGCAGCAACAAGCTCGACTGGAACGTTTGCTACACGGCGCTCGGCCTGAAGAAAAAGCTCAGGCCAGCGCAGCAACCGCAACCGCATTGGCGACGTTGGAATCCATCAAAACCTGGCCGCGCCCGGAAGAAGTCGAACAAGCTCGCGCAGCAGTCGCCGCCGCCGAAGCCGATTTGAACAACGCCACTGTCGCCTTTCAGCGAACTGAGCGTTTGCGAGCTTCAGGCGATATTTCTCAACAGGAATTCGATTCAGCCAAATTTCGTCTGGACAATGTTCGCGCCCGGCGCGATGCCGAAAAGAAACGCCTGGATTTGCTGTTGAACGGCAGTCGCAAAGAAGACATTCGCGCCGCCGAAGAACGCTTTCGCCAGGCGCAACAAGCTGAAAAATTGGTGCTGGCTGGCGCTCGCAATGAAGAAATCGCCGACGCTCGCGCTCAACTTGCCGAAGCCGAAGCGCGATTGGAACAGATCAAAGTTCAATTGGCCGAAGGCGAAGTTAAAGCCTCCGCAGCGGCGACTGTCGAAGTGCTCACCGTTCGCCCGGGCGATTTGCTGACACCAAATCAAACCGTCGCGCGGTTGCTGGAAAAAGATCAAATCTACGTTCGCGTCTTCATTCCCGAACCGCAGCTTGGCCTGGTCAAGGTTGGCCAGAAAGCCAAGATCAAAGTGGACACATTCAACGACCGGCTGTTCGACGGCGTGATTGACCAGATCAATTCACAAGGCGAATTCACTCCGCGCAACGTTCAAAGCCGCGACGAACGCAATCATCAGGTCTTCGGCGTCAAAGTCCGTATTGACAACCGCGAAGGCAAATTGAAGCCAGGAATGGCTGCCGATGTAACTCTTGAAAAGTAGACAGTAGTCAGTAGTCAGTAGTCAGAAGACAGTAGGAGGTTGCCGTAATTCTACTGATCTTGATTTGGCCAAAAACGAATTCAAAAATCATAAGCAGTTTGGCCATAAAACTACTGTCTACTGACTACTGTCTACTGACTACTGTCTACTGTCTACTGTCTACTGACTACTGTCTACTGACTACTGTCTACTCAAAGATGCAAGCAATCAAAACTACAGACTTAACCATTCGCTTCGGCAAATTCACTGCCGTGGATCGCGTTTCCATCGCCGTCGAGCAAGGCGAGATTTATGGATTTCTGGGACCAAATGGTTCCGGTAAAACAACGCTGATTAAAGCTTTGTGCGGATTGCTTTCGCCCAGCGAAGGTAGCGGCACTGTGTTGGGAATGGATTGCGTCAGGCAGGCCGACGAAATCCGCCAGCACGTCGGATACATGTCGCAAAAGTTCAGCTTGTACGAAGACCTGACCGTCAAGGAAAACATCGAATTTTACGCCGGAGTTTACGGGCTGCGCGGTGATTACCTGCGACAAAGAAAAGACGATGCGATTGCGATGACGCACCTTGAACCTTACCTCGACCGTCGCGCCGGAAAACTGTCCGGCGGTTGGAAACAGCGACTGGCGCTGGCTTGCGCGTTCATACACGAACCCAAGTTGATGTTTTTGGACGAACCGACGGCTGGAATTGATCCGGTCGCGCGGCGCGATTTGTGGGACCTGCTGTTTCAATTGTCCGGGCAAGGCGTGACGTTTTTCGTCACCACACATTACATGGACGAAGCCGAACGCTGCGGACGAGTCGGTTACATTTACCTGTCCAAGCTGATTGCCAACGGCACGCCGGACGAGTTGAAAGAAATTCCCGAAGCGTCTCCGCCGGGCACGCGGCGAATTGAAATCAACACCAGCCAAACGTCCAACGCGCTGGCCGCTATCAAGCGCAAACCTTATGTTCACGGAGCAACGATCTTCGGCCAGTCAATTCACCTGTTGATGGACGAACAAGTCAGCCTGGACAAAGTCAAAGCCGATCTGGCTGCCGACGGTTTCACCGAAGCAGAAATGTTTCCGATCAAACCTTCCCTGGAAGACGTGTTCGTTACGCTGACCAACTCGCTAAAGGAATAAACCAATGCCAGTTGCTGACCGACAACCGACAACCGACAACCGACAACCGATCAAAAGTAACCCATTCAGCGGGCTGGTTCCTGTGCTTCGCAAAGAAGCGATTCACATCAGCCGCGACCCGTCGGCGTTATTTTTCACCATCGTTTTGCCGATGATTCAATTGCTGATGATCGGATTCGCCATCAATACCAATGTGCGGCGAATTCCAACGGCGGTTTATGACGCTGCGCAAACTCAGGAAAGCCGCCGTCTGCTGGATCGCTTCGTCAATTCCGATGATTTCAATATCGTGAAGTACGTATTTTCTGAAGAAGAGCTGAACCGTGAAGTCGTCGCCGGGCGTGCTCGCGTAGGAATCAAGATTCCGCCGGACTATTCGCGGCGGTTGTTATCCGGGCAAACTGCCAGCTATCTGGTGCTGGTGGACGGATCGGATTCTTCTGTCGCAGGCGAAGCCTTGAACGTTTCAAATGCAATCGCGTTACGCGAATCACTGGAGCGAAGCTTGAGCGTCACGTCTGTCCGGCAAACCTTGCCGGTCGAATCTCGCCCCAAAGTGTTGTTCAACCCGGATTCCAAGTCGGCGAATTTTTTGATTCCGGGAATGATCGGTGTCCTGATGCAAATGATGACCGTGCTGATGACGGCCATCACCATCGTCCGCGAACGCGAACGCGGCACGCTGGATCAGTTGTTCATGACTCCAGTAAAACCGTTGGGATTGATGATAGGCAAAGCCGTTCCGTATGCCGTGGTCGCTTACGCCGAATTGTTGATCCTGCTGTTTTTTATGCGCTGGGCGTTTGGCGTGCCGATTCGCGGCAGCATTCCGCTGTTGATGATGCTTTGCGCTCCTTTTATTTTGACGATGCTGGGAATTGGGTTGCTGGTTTCGACCAAGGCACAAACTTATCAGGAAGCGACGCAGATGGCGTTTGGAACGATGATGCCTTCGATCTTCTTGTCGGGATACATTTTCCCGATTGAAAACATGCCTGCTCAGTTTCAATTCGTCAGCAAAATTATTCCGACGACATACTTGATTCAAATCTTTCGCGGAGTCATTTTGCGTGGTGCAGAGCTTCAGGATTTGTGGCAGCAGGGAGCAATTCTGACCGGAATGAGCGTGCTGATGATTACCATCGCGTCATTGCGTTTCCGTAAGAAAGCCGGGTAAATCTGAACTCTGCCAACTGCCGTAGAACAGAATGCACTCCATCGCCGTATTACAGACGTAACCAAACAAAATCAGGAATCAAACAGGAGATCACCAGAGAGCCTTCATGACCGAATCATTGGAAATCCCCCAAATCGAAGCGCCGCGCGAAAGCTGGTTCGGGCTGCAAGCCGGAACCGTGCTGGCCGACCGGTATCGTGTCGAACGACTGCTGAGCAAAGGCGGTATGGGCGCGGTGTTTGAAGCCACGCAGCTTGGGCTGGATCGTTCGGTTGCCGTCAAAATGTTGCTGCCCACGCTCAGCCGCGACGAAAAGGTTCAGGAGCGGTTTCGACGCGAAGCTCGTTCAGTCGCCGCGCTTCGCCATCCCAACATCATTCAAATTTACGATTACGGCATCAGCGAACACGGCCCATACATCGTCATGGAGTTCGCGCGCGGGCAGAGCCTTCGCCAGTTGCTGCGCGGCGGAGCGATGAACATTGAAACCGCCGTTGAGTTGATGGAACAGATGTGTTCGGCCATCGCTTCGGCGCATTCCGCCGGAATCATTCACCGCGATTTGAAACCCGACAACATCATCATCGAAACCCAAATTGACGGCAGCGTCCACGCCAAAGTGCTGGATTTCGGCATAGCTAAAATGCGTGAAGCTCAGGCCGAAGAAGCCGACACCGGTCTGGCCAATCTGACCGGAGCCAACATCATCGGTTCACCGGCTTATATGTCGCCGGAACAGAGCATGGGTTGGGAGTTGGACGCTCGCTCGGATGTGTATGCGCTGGGCATCATGCTTTACGAAATGCTGGCTGGTGAACCGCCGTTTGGCAAAGCTCCCGCCGGAGCGATGCTGCTGCATCAGGTCAACACACCACCCAAACCGGTCAGCCAGAAACGCACGGAGATTCCGGCGGCGCTGGAATCGGTGGTAATGAAATCGCTGGCCAAAGATCGCAACTTCCGCTTTTCTTCGGCAACTGAATTTGCCAAAGCCTTGCGATTCGCGCTGGAAGACCCGGAAGCCGCCACCACTCAATGGACAATGGAAAACGAATTCAACGTCAGCGATTCGTTCGCCACAACAATCGCGCCCAACAATCCTTCGGGAATGACTGGCAGCCTGACGGCAACTCACCGGCGGCGACTGGCAATCCTGCCGCTTAGAAATCTGGCAGGCGATGCTGAAATCGAATTTCTGGGATTCGCCCTGGCCGACAGCGTGATTTCGCAACTGGCTCCGCTGAAATCGCTGATCGTGCGGCCTTCGTCGGCGGTCGAAAAATATCGCAATCAGATTGTCGAACCGCGAGCCGTTGGCCGCGAACTGCAAGTCGAAACCATTCTCAGCGGCAGTTATCTGAAAGCGGGCGACCTGTTTCGCGTCAATGTTCAATTGATTGACGTGCATCAAAACGAAATCCTGTGGCAGGAACGCATTGATCTGAAGTTCGACAACGTCATCACGCTGCAAGACAAAATCTGCGAAGAATTGATTCGCGGCTTGAAGCTGAAAGTGACCACAGGCGAACAGGAGGCGTTGAAACGCGACGAGGTTCGCAACCCGATGGCGTATGAATTTTACCTGCGCGGATTGGATGCCGGAACGACCGCCGAAGAGTATCGAAAAGCCGTTGAGATGCTTGAAGCTTCAGTCGGAATGGAACCGAGCTATGCTCCGGCGTGGGCGGCGTTGGCTGGGCGATACATCAACGGGCGCGGCTACCTGAACGACGATACAATGTTCGGCAAAGCCGAAATCGCAGCCAAACGCGCCGTCGAGTTGAACCCGCAACTTCCCGCCGGATATTTTTGGTTGGCGGTGTATTACGGTGAAAAAGGCGATCTGAAAAACGCTCTGGCGGTTTGCAAACAACTGCTGCAAGCCGCGCCGAACAGCGAATACGCTTATCAGGCGATGGGGCATGCTTACGATTACGCCGGTTTGCCAGACATTGCGCTGACGCTGTTTCGCAAAGCCGCCGAAATCAACCCAATGACTTTTCCGTACATGCTCGGCTTCATCCAGTACCAGAAAGGCAATTACGAAGAAGCTCGCCGAGAACTGTTGAAATGCCCGGACAATTGTTACGAAAAACATTTCTGGCTGGGTGTGATTGCCTCCATCGAAGGCAAGCGCGACGAAGCAATCGCTCATCTGAAAACCTTGCTCGAAGCCGGAGACACGGGAATTTTCTTCTCGACGGTTCGCGCCATGCTTTGCGCGTGGGAAGGCGAGATCGAAGAAGGCCAGCAGATTTTGACCGAAGCGTTTGATTCGAATCTGCAACTCGGCAGCTATCACTACTACATTGCCGCCGAAGTTTATTCTCAGCTTGGCGATGCCGAATCTGCGCTTCAAATGCTCGGCAAAGCCGCCCAAGCCGGTTACGGCAATTACCCGTTTCTGATTTCCGATCCGCTGCTGGCTCCCGTGCGCGAAACCGAAGGTTTTGCGGCCATCGCCAAAGCGATTCAAAAGCTGCAAACGCAATTGCAGTTGATGCTGGTGACGGGTTAAGACTGATTCGGCTTTGCTTTAAGTCGCTGGCTAACCAGCCAGAACACGCCCGACACCAGCAACACAAACCCAAACATCAACGCGCCATTTTGAAAACTGGCGGCGACTGCTCCGGTCAGTGCATACAGCAGCGCAGCCGGAAGAGAACCCGCAACTGAAGCGACAAGCGCACGCCGCCAACTCATCGCCGAAGCCCCCGCCAGAATCGCCGTCGTTTCCGCCAACAAAGGCACTGGCCGCGTGACGAGAATTGCCAACGCTCCCCATCTTTCCAGCATTCGTTCGACGCGAAATCGCTCTTCCGGCGAAATGATTCGTTCCAACCACGCGGCTCCGCGACGCCCCAATGCGAAACCGGTCAGCGCCGCTCCGACGCTGCCAATCAGCGACAGCACAGTTCCAAACGCGACTCCGAACAAAGCTCCGTGAGCAACCATCACCAAACTGGACGGAACCGGCAACACAACATCAGCAATGAGCAAACCGACTCCGACCGAAGCTGCCAGAATGCCGCCGCGATTCAGCCACGCCGAAGGATCGGTCAACAAAGGGATTTGCAACCATTCGACCAATCCGAACAGCAACAGAAAAAATGCCAGCATCACGCCGACCACCAACCAGTAACGCTTCATCGCCTGAAAACCTCGCTTCTCTGAGTTGACGCTTTCGCAAAACGGTTGTTATCGTCAGGTCATGTCAAACAACTTGCAAGAACGGCTGGAAGAAATTGTCCGCGACTTCGCCGCTGACACAGGATCAATTCATTTGCTGGAAAATGGCGTGCTGAATTTGAAGGCTCACGTTGGATTGCCGCCGCACATCGTGCCTCACATCAGCGTGGTTCCGATTGGCAAAGGCATGGCTGGATTGGCTGCGGAACGCAACGAACCGGTTTCAATCTGCAATTTGCAAACCGACGAATCCGGCAAGTTCCCTTCGGGCGCAAAAGCCACCGGCGTCAACGGAGCGATTGTCGTTCCGATTCGTGACGCCAATGACCAGATGAACGGTACGCTCGGCATTGGCGTGCTGCGCGATTACGAATACTCGGCGGCGGAAATTGAACGACTGTTATCATTGGCCGCAAAACTGATCTGACGCCTTCACGTATTGCAAAAAAGCCACGCGAGCAGTTTGCTCACGTGGCTTTTTGCGGTTGGGACAACGAGCGAAAATTTTTACTGCCAATCAATATCCAGATTGTACATATCCGAACCGTTGTCGCGGTCTTCTACCTGAATCACCGCGGTGTAGTTATTCCGCGCCGAAGGCTGTTCAATGACGCGAACGTTGCCGCGCCCATTCACCTGGCGCACATTCACAGCACATTGACGGTTTGGCAGCGGGTTATAAAAGCTGTAATTGGTTTCATTAACCGGCTGGCCGTCACGATGATCCACCCACAGGTCATTGCCACGAATGTAAATCAGGTCGCGGCCATCCACTCGACCAGACCAGCTAACGCCGCGCCCACGTCCATTGCCCCGGTCGTAACGGTCGTCATTTCGGTCATACGGATAATCGTTTCCACGATCCCAGCGACCATTGTCGGTATCACGGTAATTCTGTTTCGGCCAAACCAGCGTAAAGGAATAATTCCCTGCTCCGCTCTGACGGTCGCGCACCAACACCGCCGTCGTGAAATTGTTGCGGCGGCTGGGTTGTTCAACGATCAAAATTTCGCCTCGACCATTGGTGTTGCTCAAATTCACATCCACCGAACGGCTAGGCAACGGCGAACTGAAACGGAACCGTTCGCTGTAAACGCCTTGCCCATTGATCGTCTGATCGAAGGCTTCGTCGCTGCGGAACCGGATGATGGATTCGCCGTCCACGCGACCGCTCCAGTTCACAAAATCGGAATTGCGGGACGAAGTCCCCGTCCAGCCACCGCCATCATCGCGGTAATCACGGTCGTACCAACGCAGTTCGAAGCTGTAAAAATCGCGTCCGCCGCTGCGGTCGTCAATTCGGACAACGGCGGTGAAATCGTTGTTCGCACGCGGAGTCTGAATCAATCGCACGCGGTCTCGTCCATCGAACACCACCAACTGCATGTTCATATTCGTGCGCGGCAGCGCGTCGGTGAATTCATATCGCTGGCGCTGTACCGGCAAGCCGGAATAAGTTTCGACATCCACGCGACGACCACGGATTCGCACAGTGCTGGTTCCGTCTACTACGCCTTCCCATCTGAAACGCGACACGCCCGAATTGGGGTACTGATTTCGGTTTCGATCTTGATCCTGATTCGGAAACCATTGCGCTTGAGCCGACAGCATCAGAAACGGAACGACCAATAACGACAACAGTCTGCTGACTTTGAACTGATGTAACTTGTTGATTTTCATAACTTCTTCCTCCTTCAAACTCTCTTTCGTTGTTTTCAATTCCCAGTCTTGGGGATTCGCCATTCTCACTTTCACCGGTTGAACGGCAGCCGGAACTTTTCAACTTCTGTGCCATACCGTAAACTCGCGCCTACCGCCAAAAATCAAACAATCCACAAAGACAGACAATGGCTTACGAAGAAAAAGGAAATAGACAGGATTTACAAGATTGAGCAGGATTGGCTGATGGTTGCCAATCACGTTCTTCAATCCTGTTGAATCCTGTAAATCCTGTCCAAAAAATTTCTTCGTGTTTTTTTGTGTGGCTTCGTGGAAGAAATTCAGGAGAACTCTTGTGGAAGATTCGTTGAAAAAGATCACCCGTGCGCTGATCAGCGTTTCGGACAAAACTGGCCTGGTCGAGTTCGCGCAGAAACTCGCCGCCCACAACGTCGAACTGGTTTCGACCGGAGGAACCGCCAAACTGTTACGCGAAGCCGGACTGGCCGTCCGCGACGTTTCTGACCTGACCGGCTTTCCTGAAATGCTGGATGGCCGGGTGAAAACTCTGCACCCGAAAGTTCACGGCGGACTTTTGGGCATACGCGACAACACCGAACATCAAGCCAAGATGCAGGAACATGGCATTCAACCGATTGATCTGGTCGTCGTGAATCTGTATCCGTTCAAACAGACGATTCAAAAACCGAATGTGACATTTGAAGACGCCATCGAAAACATAGACATCGGTGGACCGGCAATGATTCGTTCCGCTTCAAAAAATCATCACGACGTAGCCGTCGTCGTTGATCCGGCAGATTACGGATTGGTCGCGGCAATGCTGGACGCGCATCAAGGAGCCTTGCCGTATGTCGTTCGTTATCAACTGGCGCTGACAGCTTTTCGCCACACGTCGGCTTACGACAAAGAAATCGCGCGCTTCCTGTGGTCGCGGCAACCGGCTAACCCCGAAGTCGCGCTGGGCGATCCGAAAGACGAACTACCGGAAGAATTGGATTTGAATTTGCAGAAAGCGATGGGTTTACGTTACGGCGAAAACCCGCACCAGAAAGCGGCGCTATACAAACTTGCAGGATCAGACGAACACGGCGTCGCCACCGCTGAACAATTGCAGGGCAAGGAGCTTTCTTACAACAACTTGCTGGACACCGACGCGGCTTGGGAATTGGTGATGGAAATTCATCACCTGCATTTGCGCGAACAGCGCGGAACGAATGCCGCGCTGCCGCACACCTGCGCGATCATCAAACACACCAACCCGTGCGGAGTCGGCGTATCGAATTCTCCACTGGACGCCTTTCAACGCGCCAAAGCCACCGACCCGGTTTCGGCCTTCGGCGGAATCATCGCGTTTTCGGGTCAGGTGGACGAATCCACAGCCAAAGAAATCGCCGAGATGTTTGCCGAAGTCATCATCGCTCCCGACTTCACCGTCGAAGCCAAACAAGTTCTGGCCGCCAAGAAAAACCTGCGCGTTTTGCGAATGGGCGAAAACCTTCGTATTGGCACTCATCTGGAATTGCGAAGAATCAGCGGCGGAGTGTTGGTTCAGGAACGTGATGCCGAATTGCTGGACGAAGAGAAATTCCAGGTTGTCACCGAACGCCAACCTACGCCGGAAGAAATGCGCGGCCTGAAATTCGCGTGGGCGATCTGCAAACACGTCAAATCGAACGCGATTGTTTATTCGGCTGAGCATCAACTGGTTGGCGTAGGCGCGGGGCAAATGTCGCGCGTGGATTCGGTCAAGCTTGGCGCGTCGAAAGCTCAACTGCCGCTGACCGGAACCGTACTGGCGTCGGATGCTTTCTTCCCATTCCGCGACGGTTTGGACGAAGCCGCCAAGCACGGCATCACGGCGGTGATTCAACCCGGCGGCTCCGTCCGCGACAAAGAAGTCATCGAAGCCGCCAACGAACACGGCATCGCAATGGTCTTCGCCGGAATGCGGCATTTCAAACACTAACGTCATCTGTGGAGTGCTGCGGCTTGAAGCAGCTTTTCGTAAGGCCGTTGATTGCGGATGCAAAGCGGCAACAGGTTGCCGCACTCCACAACTCGCAAAAACAATGGCAGCACACGCAGCAGCAACTTTGATCAATTGGCTGGGCTTCATCACAGGCGCAGCGTTGTACGCCATGCTGCTGTTGATGGCGCTCGGCGAATCGCGCGTAGCTTCCATCGTCAAAACCTCCGACGAAGAATCGGAAGCAAGCTTCAACTGGTTGCCGACGGTTACTGCGTTGCTGGGTTTGGTCTGGAATCTGGGATCGCTGGCGGCTTTGGGTTTCATCGAACATAAAACCAGCCTCGTCTGGACGATTTTGAATGCGCTGATGTATTCGGCGCTCGGATTTTTGCCCGCCGTTGTCGTTCATTCGCTGCTGAGAAAACGCGACGCATCTTTGCCGAATCCGGCTTCGTTGATTTTGCTCGGCGGAGCATACGGCCTCAGTTTGACCGCCAGCGCATTTCATTTTTACGAAGCATTGGCGACTCGTTCGGAAGTTTCGCACTGGGCGTTGCACATTCTGACATTCGGATTCTGCACCTTGATCGCCGGGTTGCTGTGGTTGAAATCGTTGCGACAAGGTTGGCGACAGGTCATCTGGATTGCCGCGTTGGCGTGGTTTGCGGTTTCGGCTCAGCACCTGAGCCATCACAGCGGCGAAAATTATTCCTGGTGGATTGAAATCATCGGCCATCACGCTTCGCTGCCGTTGGCCTTTGTCATTCTTTATCAGGATTACCGGTTTGCGCTGGCCGATCTGTTTTTGAAACGCGCGTTGGTTTTGTTGCTGCTGGTCGCCTGTGCTTTCGGCGTGTATTCGTTAGTGCTGTCACCGCTCACCGCGCGAACTTCGTCCGCCAAAGCCAATCCTTCGGAAATTGCACCGCTGGTTTTGGTTTTGGTTGCCACCTGGATCGGAGCGGCGTTTTTGTATCCATGGCTGCGGCGCGGAGTTTCGTGGTTTGTGGATTCGATCATCTTGCGACGCGCCAATTTCGACTGGCTGCGCGACGAACTGGCGAAACAAATCGCCGAACACGAATCAGCGGAAAGCCTGCTGGACGATCTTTGCCGTCAATTAACAGCCGCTCTGACCAGCCGCGAAATTCGCTGGCAAGAACTTTCTGGCGAATCTTCCCAACAGCATCCGCTGCTGGCGGTTCACACCAAACCGTTACTGGCTTTGCCGGGGCGATCTTCACGAGCTTTCCCTTCACGTTCACAAACCATTGCCACAGTGCTGATCCCGACAGTGGATGCCCCGCAGTACCAACTGGAAATTGGCGAACTGGCCTGGGGGCGTCGCTTGTTTTCCGCCGACACAGATTTTTTGGAAACTGTGGCGACAATGGCTGCGCGGCGAATTGACGCTTTGCGAGTCGTTCACGAACGCTGTCTGCGCGATTTGCGCGAAGAAGAAATGCACAAGCTGGCCACCGAAGCCGAGCTTCGCGCCTTGCGAGCGCAGATCAATCCGCACTTTCTGTTCAACGCGCTGACGACCATCGGCTACCTGATTCAGGCTTCGCCGGATCAGGCGTTGGACACATTGATGCGATTGACGGCGCTGTTGCGCGGAGTGCTTCGCCATTCCGATGGCGAATTCATTTCGCTCGGCGAAGAGATGGAATTGGTTGAAGCTTACCTGGACATCGAACGCGCGCGATTTGAAGACCGTCTGCGTGTTTCGATTGATGTGCCGAATTCGTTGCGTGAAGCGCGCGTCCCGGCGTTGGTCATTCAACCGCTGGTTGAAAACGCCATCAAACATGGAATTTCGCCGCTCAGCGCGGGCGGCGAAGTAACAATCACCGCTCGACTGGCGCGCGGCGATTCCGACGTTGCGGACGTTTTGCAAATCACTGTGCGCGACACCGGAGCAGGCACAAGCTCCGAAAATTTGCGGCAAGGGCGCACTCGCGGATTTGGTCTGAACAGCATCGAAGAACGATTGGACAAGCATTTCGGCTCAGCAGCGCAGTTCTCTTTCCGCAGCGTGCCTTTGCAAGGCACAACTGTTGAAATCAGCTTTCCCGTCAACCGCGCATTGGCAGGTCAAACCAAAGCTAAAAATCTGGCAGCGATCGCCGCAGACTGAGCCAAAGATAAACTTACGACATGAGCGAAACGATAGAAAATTTACGCGTAGTGATTGCCGACGACGAACGACCGGCGCGGTCGTTTCTGGCGGCAATGTTGCGCGATTGTGAAGGCGTGGAAATTCTGGGCGAAGCCGAAAACGGCGCGCAAGCCATTCAACTGATCGAACGCGAAAAGCCCGACCTGGCGCTGCTGGATTTGCAAATGCCCGAAGTGGATGGCTTGGGCGTGGTGCGGTTGCTGAAAAAAACTCGCATGCCGCTGGTGGCGTTTGTGACCGCTTACGACGAATACGCCGTGCGAGCTTTTGAACTCAATGCGGTGGATTATCTGTTGAAACCCGTTGATCGTGTTCGCTTGCTGGCAACGTTGCAACGCGCGCGCGAACGGCTGGAACTGACCGACTGGCGCACGCGCGAATCCGAACGCGCTCAAGCCGCCGCAATTGAATACGATTCCGTCAGCAGCGCAACGGCTCAACGTCTGACGCGAATCCCAATTCGCCAAAACGAAGAAATCCTGCTGCTGCCCGTGCGAGAAATCGCTTCCATCGTTGCCGAAGGCGAATTGCTGCACATCACAACGACGAACAATCAAACGCATTTGCTTGCCTACAGGCTGAAAGACCTGGAAGCGCGTCTTGATCCCGAAGCTTTTGTCCGCCTAAGCCGCAGCGCGCTCGTCAATCTGGAAACGCTCCATCGAGTCAGCCCTCTGCCCGGCGGAACTTACGTGGCGACACTGACCAATGGCCAGCAATTGAACGTCAGCCGCCTGCAATCCCGAATTCTGCGTGAACAGTTATTAAAGCTGTAAGAGTAGATGTTCAACTTTCCTGACCCGTTCCCCGCGTCCAACCTTCACCCGTCAAACCGAACTGATCGAGTGTCGCGTTCGTTCCCAATTGGAATCGTCAACGGCTCATACAACTCAGGTCGTCGAGCTTGCAGCCATCGCCTGCCCGAAGAAGTCGGCAACACCGAGCCGTCTAAATCCGCAATCACCATGTCGTCATCAACGTTGAAGCTTTCGACCAGAGTCTCGCCGTAAGGATCAAGAATCATTGCGTTGCCGGTTCTGACTTCGTCGTCGCCAACGCCTACGCCATTGCTGAAGATCAAAAACATTCCGTTGTCGTGCGCGCGAGCAGGCAGCCAACGCATCAACCAACCGCGCCCTTTCGGCCCGCAAAATTCGGCTTCGATGGCGGCCATTGCTTCGGGGCTTTCGTGCCGACGAAGCCATAATTGCGGGTCAATCGCCCCCATCGCGCGAGGGCTGCGCGAACGGCAACCGCCGGTTTGATGCGGAGCCAGCAACACTTCAGCGCCCATCAAAGCCGTGATCCTGACATTTTCAATCAGGTTGTTGTCATAACAAATCAACACGCCAGCGCGAACGCCTTGCGGCAAATCAAACACCGTGAAGCGATTGCCCGGACGAATCGCTTCATGTTCAAACGAATGCAATTTGCGATGACACGCCGTCCGCCCATCCGGCATGGCTACGACGTAGCTGTTGTGCATCGCGCCATCTTCGCCAAGTTCGATCAATCCCGCGCCGATGGTCATTTGGTATTTGGCCGCCAGAGCCAGCAACTCCCGCGTCGAATTCCCTTCTGGCACAGGCTCCGCCAATGAAAGCAACTCGGCTTTCGACAGCTTGCGGACGTGCCAGTAACCGGTGATGCACATTTCAGGAAAGACAATCAGTTCGACTTGCTGAGCGGCGGCTTTGGCGACGAAGGAACGAATTTTTTCGAGGTTGGCGGCTTTGTCGTTGGCGGCGTGGTGGAATTGAACTGAGGCGGCGCAAATGTTGTTCATGAGTTTTGGGCAGGCTAACGGAAGCTCAATTCGCAGAACGATTTTTGATTTTGCAAACGCTCGCTAAGGATTGCCGAGTACCTGTTTGCGTGACTCTCGGATAAATTCCACGATTTCATCCGAGGAAATTCCCAAATCAATCCCGGCGACATCAAACGCCGAGTGCTTGCTGGCTTCAGGTTTGAGGACGAACACATTGCCATCTGTACGTTGAATTCTTACTTCTCCATCGCGTTCAGCTAGCTCAAGCACAGAAGAAAGAGATTTTTGATCTTCACGAATGGTTTCCATTTTTAGTTTACCTCTACAATCTGAACGCCCGCTGCTCTGGCTGCATAGACCAAACCACTATCCAAAGTCAGCAGCGAACAATTCTGATTCAATGCACAGGCGATGACATAAGCGTCATAAGCATAAATTTTTAGCCGATCAGCCAGTTCCAGCGCCTGTGATAAAGGAACATCCAGCAGCGTGATTGCGATCTGTTGATAAATACCGACAGCCGTCAATGCTTGTGCAACCGTTATTCGCTGACGTTTGAGCATTGCTGAAAACGCATTGCCAACCTCCCAGTGCAGCGAAGCCGGCGCGATCAATTCGACCCCTTGCGTCTTGGCAATCAACAAAGGCTTTTCCGGTTCGTTAGCAATGACAGCGATGACGACGGATGTATCAACGATGATTTTCATAAGCTCAACCTTCGGCGACAACTGTAACAGACTCTGGCTTTTCTCGTAAAAACAAAACCGTTGAATATCTTGACTGCTTCTCACCGCCTCACCCCGAATCCAGCCAAGCCAAACAAAAAACGTCTGTTTCTGATTGATGGAATGTCGAACATCTTTCGCTCGTATTACGCGATTCGTGGGTTGTCGAACGCTTGATCCAGAAGGCGAGACGAAATTGGCCAAGTGCCGAAAGTAAATGTGAGCGGGAGCTTCACAACAAGGCATCAAGCCCGGCTTGAGGGTCTGTTTCAGGATTGAAGGTCAGGATTCCTGCTGCGGTAAGCTCGAATCAGACGGGCATCGGCGCTGACCAGAACCAGATCGTGACCATCGGCTCGGAACTCATCGGCTTTGTCGAGCGCGCATTGCAGGATGATCGAATCCGTACTGTTGAGCGAATGTTTCTCAATCAATTGCCAGGAAGTCGTTACTTGTACTCTTGTCGGGTAAACCTTTTCTACATCCGTATTTTGGCTAATTTCCGAGCGCAGTTCGGATAACACCTGACGAAAGACTGGAG